>CBINBI010000028.1:0-38033 GCA_966248875.1 uncultured Rhodanobacteraceae bacterium | reverse complement strand
CGTCCTGCAGCATGGCCTTGTCCAGGCTCAGATCCGCCACCAGCCGCTTGAGC
The DNA here is from genome assembly GCA_966248875.1 of uncultured Rhodanobacteraceae bacterium. Taxonomy (GTDB): domain Bacteria; phylum Pseudomonadota; class Gammaproteobacteria; order Xanthomonadales; family Rhodanobacteraceae; genus Dokdonella_A. The sequence continues at coordinate 37,980 of CBINBI010000028.1, read as the reverse complement.
TTGCTGTTCTCTTCGCGCAGCTGCTTGAGCTCACGCGCCTGGCTCGGGTCCAGCCCGCCGTATATCTTCTTCCAGCGATAGAACGTCTGCTCCGAAATCCCCACCTTGCGGATCAGCTCTACCACCGGGATGCCCGCTTCGGCTTGCTTCAACACTGCGCTGATCTGCTCGACACTGAATCGCGACTTCTTCACGGCAAGTCTCCCGTCCCTTCCGGGACCATTCTTGCCGAAAAACTCGCTTAACATCTGGCTACAGATTTTCCGAGCCGCTCAAAACAACGTAACGCCGATAAACATCCTCGATCAGGCCTAGCCGGCTCAGAATTTCGGTACTTGCCGGTTGAGGCGGATTGAATGCCAGCCAAACTCTAGCAGTGCCGCAAATAAAGCTCCGAATTATACAAGTCGTGTAGGTTGCGCTTCATTTCACCACCGACAGCCGCTGCCATGCTCTGAATGATCAGGAGTCTTGGCATGCCGCGCCGTGTACGAGCGATGCAGATCGCCTTCGGGCGGAGCTGGTACAAGTCGTCTGACTGTAACCGGACGCGCGCTGTTCAGGGCTCCAGCAATGACCGCCTTCCCGTCTGGTTAGCCGTGACGGCGAAGATGCTTATGCTGTAACGCAGCGCAGCATCTAGCGGTTAGCAGGGTCCTCCATCGAACCCATCCCTGAAGATGCGATCCAGATCGGGCTGCCATTCGAACGCACCCATGTCGGCCGATGCGCCAAACTCGCGTACGTACGGCTCCAGACGTTGGTCGAAAGCCATAGGAACAGGATTGCTGCCGGCGTCAATTGCAGGGCTGCAGACGCCCAGGGCATGCGTTGCCGTAAATCCACCGTTATTGGCGAGGGGCAGAAGTACGGGATCGGCGACCAGCGTATCTGCCGGAAGCGCGATATCCATGCCGCCGGAGACGATAAGGTTGTGGTCTCCAGTCGTGACAACGGGCGTTCCCAAACCGGCCCAGGTGACGTCGATATCCGCGCCGGATGGCGCCGTGTTATTTGAAATGATCGTGCTCGTGAGCTTTACGGATGTGGCGTACTGTGAAACGGCGAGACCACCGGCTTGCGTTCCTGCGCTGTTGAACGCAATGGTCGAGTTCTGAACCACCATATCGCCAAAGATGGCGACGCCACCGCCGCCGTATGCACCATAGTTGCTGCTCGCAGCCGCGGCGACACTGTTCCCGGACACTGTACTTCCGCGCAGCGTCATGCCCTCGACGGCCAACAAACCACCGGCAGCCGCGCCGACCACCGACAATGGCGCGAGCACAACATTGTCGCGGATCGTACTGTATTGCGCGAGGATCCCACCCCATGCGTACGCGCCGCCACCGGCGTCGAAGCAAGCAGCGCAGTTCGTCGTAGCTGTATTGCCGCTCAAGGTGCTTGTTGTCAGAACGATATCGTTTCTGGACCATATGCCGCCGCCGCCACTTCCGGCAGTCTGCGAATGCACCGCATTGTTTCTGACCATGGCCGAATCGACAGCAACGGTACCGTTTGCATATCCGCCGGCGATGCCGCCGCCTCTGGCGTTGCCGTTTATCGAAGTAGCGGCGTTCAACGTGATCAGCGGATGGCCGATACCAGGTGCGTTGCCGCCAGTCACGGATACCGAACCATATCGTGAGAACACACCGCCGCCGTATGCCCCATAGATACCGGAGGCATTGGCGCCTATCGTCGCAAACGCGGTGTTGCCGGATACGATGCTGTTGTAAGTGATCTCGATGTCGTTGAATGCCGAGGCTCCGCCACCGAACGCCACTAAGTCACCTTGCGCAAGATTGCCCGAAAGCTGCGTGGCCTTGATCGTCAGTAGGGTCCCGCCGTATACGCCGCCGCCCGCACTTATGTTCGAAGCGTAGACGGCGTTACGCTCGATGACACTCGTTTCAATCGTCGCGGGAAAGCCCCAATTCACGAAGATCCCACCCCCACTTGCGGCTTGGCCGGCTGCGACGTTGTCGCTGACGGTGCTGTCTACCAGAGTCAGAGTTCCGATCGTGTAAATGCCTGCACCGGCAGCTCTGCCGCCTGCCGTGGCCGTGTTACCCGTAATAGTGCTGGAAATGGCTGTAAGGTTGCCCAGGCTGGCAATGCCTGCACCGTAAGCGCCAGACGCGCCGCCGCTGCCGACAACGCATCCAGTGATCGTGGTGTGAGTCAATGTGACGTCCCCTGTGGCTAGGAGACAGCCTCCAATGCCTGCCGACAAATAACCATTGGCTAGTGTGACACCACTGATCGAAAGCGAAGGGCCGCTACTGTAAAGGACCCGGTCCATCCCGTTGCCATCGATCGTGAGCTCTGCTTCACCAGGCCCTTGGAGCGTCACTTCGACGCCCGTATCCAGCGCGCCGGTGGTCAACGTGATCGTGCTGCACGAGAGGCCTGTGAGGTCGATGACGTCACCATCGAACGCATCGAGCAATGCCTGGCGCAGGCTGCCCATCCCCGCATCGTTGCAATTCTCCACGCTGATGGTGGTGGCGGGTTTCGGGCTTGCCGGATTCGAAGCGTACACGCGCAGAGACGCACTCGCGGCGAGACTCGGGGGCTGCATTGAGCCGAGCGCGCCCGCATGAGCGAGCGGATCCAGCGCCGTAGAACCTAACGACGCCAAGACACATGCCGCCAGTGTCCTTACTCGTACCTTCCGGGTGTGTGAGCCGCCCATCGCCATTCGTCCTCCTGGATTGATTTGCGCCGCTGCCGGCAAGCAGCAATGGCGCCCCCTTCTGAAGGCTTACGACGTTCGGCATCGGGTTTGACACTATCGGGTCGTAAAAAACACCCAAGCCTCGGCATCCCTCATGAGAGGCCCATGCAGCCGTCGTTCGCGAAACGAAATACGGCATCCCCGTTTTTTTATATTGGCCGAATGATTTGCTGGCGTCGCTAGCCGGCGTGATCAGCTGCGCCGGTTGCCACCCTGTTGGAGAGGACGGTGGACGGTGTATCTGAAGACCTGACCGCCTGCGGTTGTGGAAGAATCCAACCTCTGTCGAAGCCTCCAGCCATCAGTGTTTTTCAAAACGTACGCAGCCCATCGGCGGTGTTCAGTACGTAAGTGATGATGACCCGATACGTAATTCGTGCGATGGCGCTGGTTTGCCCCGCCTCGACCGCGGCCAAATTACCGAAAACCGCTGCCGAAGCCGCTCGCCACAGCACCCGCCATCGGAGCGAGCCTTACTATCCACACGGTACCGAGCAGCGCGGCACATAGGCCGTGCCCCGCGTCCCATCAGAGTCGCAAGCGCGCGGAATGAGGACCGTCGGAGGCCCTGACCCGCCCCTCTCGGCTGGGCTCTTGATATGACCTCAGCTCGGCCTGTTCGAATCGAGAACGTCTAGCATGAAAGATCTTGCTGCGTTCCACTGCCGTCTCACAGTGCGATGGTTCACACCAATCGCCTCGGCAATGTGCTCGAAGGACAAGCCAGCGAAAAAATGCCACTCGACGACGCGAGCCAGCTCCGGGTCGCATTGCTCGAGTTTCTTGAGCGCAGCGTCGATGTCGAGCAGCGTCCGCAGCGGCACCTCGTCACTGGCAAGGTTGTCCTCGAGTTCCGTTCGAATCCCGCCCGCGCCGTGTTTTTCGGTTGCATATTTCTTGGCGATGTCCAGGAGGATCTGACGCATCGCCTGGCCGAGCATATTGTAGAAATGCTCGCCACTGACGGCCCGCCCGTCATGCCTGGAATACTTGAGGTACGCCTCGTGCACCAGGGTACTCGGACTAATGGTCCGGGCGCCGCCACTTCGGTTGATGTGATGACGCGCGATCTTCTTCAGGTGTGCATATGTCACCGCGAAAAGCCGCTCGCTCGCGGCCTTGTCGCCCTGGCTCACGGCCTCCAGCAACCTGGTGATTTCGATTCCTTCCACGGTGGATCCCCCCCTGAGGCAGCCGCGTCCTGCGGCTGGCACTCGATCTTACATCGGGGATCTTATTGCAATTGCGCAAACGGAATATATGCCGGAGAGCCAGATTCGGCCTTTCCGGTCGTCAACGCCGACTGGGCCTTGATCGCCCAGGGGTGCGCCGGACCGAGCAGGCGCACCAGCGTCGAAGCGGCTTCCTGACGGAGGACGCGGGCCTCATCGCCCCGCCCGGCGGCATCCAGCCCTCCAGCCAGCAGCAACGCGGCCCGGGGGTACTCGTCGTTGTCGAGCCGGTCAGTGGCCGCATAGCGCGCGAAGGCGATTTCGGCCTGGTGGAGCGCGTCAGGGTCCTGTCTCATGCGAAGCGCGGCCAGCGCAATGCGGGCGAGCAGAGTGGAGGGACCGTCGGCGCCCTGAGTCGCGTCGAGGTGCCGCACTGCGGCTTCCAGGCGGGTGGTCGCTTCCGCAGTGCGACCCTGATCCAGGAGCCCCAGACCCCAGTTGAGCTCGGCAAGCCCGAGGCTGGCGGGGCTGAGCTGCTCGATGGCTTCGGCGAACAACGCATCGGCGGCGGCATATTCACCGCGAGCCAGGGCGATGCGGGCGCGCAGCGACTGTCCGCCGACCACGACCGCGTGCTTGGCGCTGAGGGTCCGCAACCCGATTTCCTGCATCTGATCCACAGCAGCCAGCGCTTCGTCGTAACGCGCCTGGCCATACAGCGCTTCACCCAGGCCGGCGAGCGAGTACACCCTGCGCGAGGGGGGTGCCTCGGGGTCGGTGGAGAGCAAATCATCCAGCTGCCGGTACCAGTGCTCGGATTCCTTGTAGCGATCGTCGGCGAGGTAAGCGCTGCCGAGATTGTTGTAATCGACTGCAAGGTCGATCGGACGCACGTCCGGGAGAGCACGCCGATCGGCGAGGATGCGTTCGTGCAAAGCAATGGCTTCCTTCGTTCGGCGCTGGTTCGTGGCCACGTTGGCGAGCAAGGTACGCGCATTGATCGTTTCGCGACGATGATCGCCCGGCAACTTCTCGTAGATGCTCAAGGCACGAAGCGCTGCCGCTTCGGCTTCCGGCAGCCGCGAAATCTCCTTGTAGGCGCTGGCCAGGTCGTTGAGAGTGGACGCCATGGACTCCGGTGCTGGCGGGCGCAGCGTCTCGTGTTCGCGGACCGCACCCTCCAGATAGGCCACGGCTTCATCGTAATGGCCGAGCTCGAAAAGTCCGTTGGCGAATGTCGCGCGGAGATTCGCACGTATGTCGGGCATGCCTTTCAGATCGGTGTCCATGCGCCGCAGTCCTTCACGCAGCAGCGAGTCCGCAGCCATCGCGCGCTCTTTCTGGGCTCGGATCGGATTCATGTCCTTGAAGAGGGACAAGACAAACTGATAAGTGTGCTCTGCCCTTCGCGCTTGAGTGCGTGCTTCTATGGCCTGCCACGTTGCCAGAGCGGCCCCGCAAGCCAATGCAAGAACACTCGCAGCGACGGCTGCAGTAGCCAAGCGGTTGCGTCTCACAAATTTCACTGCCGAGGCCCAGCGACTGGCTCGCTTTGCGGATATTGGGCGACACGCCAGGTAGGCTTCTATATCGGCACAGAAGGCGTCCATCGACCGATAGCGATCTTCTGGTGCCTTGGTGAGCGCCTGCATGAGGATCGCATTCAGATCTTTATCCGCGGTCACGGACTGTCGGAGGAGTCTGGCCTCAGTCGAATCCGAGAGCTTCCTGTTTTGTCGCGATATGGCACGGCCGATACTGTCGGGTTCCCGCTCGCAAACAGCGTTCGACCACGCAGGCAGATCGGCTGTGTTCGCGTCGAACGGAAGTGCGCATGTGACGAGGCGGTACGTCAGCGTGGCCAGTTGGTAGATATCCGTTGCCGCCGTCACCGGTGCGCCACGGAATTGTTCGGGAGCGGCGTATTCGGGTGTCATCGGCGCGACGTGCTGCATCGTGGGCGTCGCAGCGTCGGGTAGATCCAGCAGTTTCGATATGCCGAAATCGAGCAGCTTGGGTGTGCCGTCGTCCGTCACGAGGATGTTCGATGGCTTGATGTCGCGGTGGATGACCAGCTTCTGGTGCGCGTAAGCGAGCGCGGAGGCGACGCGCGAGACCAGCCGCAGGCGCTGTTCCACGGACAGGCCTTTCGATGTGCAGTATGTCGTGATCGGCACGCCTTCCACGAGCTCCATCGTGAAATAGGGCTGGCCCTCGCTCGTTTCGCCGACGTCGAGCAACTGTGCGATGCAGGGGTGCCGCAACGTCCCCAGAACCTGCCGCTCCTGATAAAAACGCTGCCGCGCGGCTCTGCTGGGAATCGCGTCGTGCAGGATCTTCAGGGCGACGGTCTGAGTAAAACCAGTCTCGCGCCGCTCTGCCTTGTAGACGGCACCCATCCCGCCGGAACCTATGCTCGTTAGGATGACGTAATGGCCGATGCGCGTTCCGGGCTGCAGCTCCGGCAGCAGGTCCGCAGAGACTTCCGAAGCGACGGCCTCGCTGACAAACGCCGCGACGTCCTGATCCATGGCGCTGTCGTTCGCGTCATTCAAAGCGACCAGCCGCCTGAGCTCCTCCACCAGATCGGGGTTCGTGGCGGAAATGTGCGCGAAGTACGCCTCACGCTCGCTTCTGGTGAGCTCGGATGCCTCTTCTATCAACGGCCGCAGACGTTGCCACTTGTCGATATCCATTGCCCTGCCCCCCGACTCGGCTGGAAAGATGGTCGCTTAGACGTTTGCGGCCTTCAACAGCCCCGCCCTGTCCGAACGGAAGACGGCGCTGGAGATTCGATGGTCCAGATGGGGAATTGCGTTGGGCAGGTTCGGGACGCGCCGTCGGCGGTCCTCCATCGTCGTGGGTCCACGCTCCGGCCTGGCCGCAATCTCAATAATTGCTCAGGAGTGCCGCCCGAGTCGGAGCGTCGCGTTGACAGAGTCGGGGAGGCAGCGCCTGCACCGGCTTGCCGGCGCTGGGGGTATGGCTGGTCGCTTCCGTCGTGAATCGAGCGACGGCGGCTCAGGCCGCGCGCTGGTGGCGCGTCACCCCGTGACGCTCGCTCGGAAGCTCCACGACAGTACCTGCGGCTACCGACCCCGGACCCTTCATTCGCTTCAGCGAATCTGCGACCAGGCAGTTGGCAGCATGAACCCAGCGCTCGTGCCATCGCTGGAAACGACGCATGCGGAACTGGAACTCGCGCACCCCCTGCGAACCGGCTGGCATGACCATCGACATCAGCAGCCCCAGACCGTCGGCCTTGAATATGCAGCCGACGCGCGTCAACTCGTGCATGAACCGCTTGTTCAGATAGTCGACGACGTTTTCGATTCCGACTCGGCGCACCTCGCGTTCAAGCTCGTGGCTTAACGGGAGCCGGCCTTCCAGGAAGATGACCCCGTGAGCGATGAGTTTGGCTTGCGTGTCCTCGGTGAAACACGACACCGCATGCGCTTTCGGACATGGAATACTCATCGCCCCCCCTCGCCGGCCATCGCGGGGCTTCGTGTCGCCCGCTGACTGGTATTACGAGAGCCGGCATACGATTTGACAGAATCGACCAAGCTGAGTGCGACGAGGTCCAGCAGCCTCGATCCCACTTCGGCTGCAACGGCTCAATCCGCAAGCAGGGTTGACGCACGGACGAGCGGCGCCCTAGCCTCGGACATGACTCAGACGAAACCGGATGAGGCCTGTTGGCCGCCCGGCACTGTGTTTACGGTCGGACATTCGACGTTGCCGATCGAGCGTTTCGTCGGCTTGCTCAAGACGTATGCGATCGAGCAACTCGCCGACATCCGCACCATCCCCCGGTCGCGGCACAATCCGCAATACAACCGCGACGCACTGGCGCCGGCACTGGAGAAGGCGGGCATCGCCTACGTGCCAATGCAGGGATTGGGAGGCCTGCGGCACCCGCTGAAGAATTCTCCGAACACCGGCTGGCGCAACAGAAGCTTTCGCGGCTACGCCGACTACATGCAGACGGATGGGTTCCAAGAGGCGCTGCAGAGCCTGATCGACATGAGCCGCCTCAAGCGTGTCGCGATCATGTGCGCCGAAGCGGTGCCGTGGCGCTGTCATCGGTCGCTGGTTGCCGACGCGCTCGAAATACGCGGCGTACCCGTCGTGGAAATCCTGTCGGAACAGAGCTACCGGGCACACACGCTGACTCCGTTCGCCCATGTCGAAGGAACGCGGATCACCTATCCGCCGCAGCAGGGCTCGTCGACGTAAAGACCAACCGCTGCGTCCCGACTCAGGATCCGCATACCGATGCTTCAACCAGCACGGGGGGTCAAAACCAGACACGGACACCCGCGACGATCTCGCGATCGAGCGCCGCTTCTCCGTGCGCCCGGACGATGTCCGCGGTGTCGCCGATCCGGCGGTTCCAGTCGATGCCGATGTAAGGCGCGAACTGGCGACGGAATTCGTAGCGCAAGCGAAGTCCCGCCTCGATATTAGACAGCCCGGCGCCGATCAGACGGTCAACGTCGTTCTTTCCATAAGCGTTGACCTCGATATCGGGTTTCAGGATCAGCTTCTGTGTCAGCAGAAGCTCGTAGCTGACTTCCAGTCGCGCCGCGGAACGCCCGCCCGATCCCGCATAGAGCGTCGCCTCGACGTCGAACCAGTACGGCGCGAGGCCTTGAACCCCCAGCGCGGCCCAGGTGCGGCCCGGTCCCTCACCGGTGTCGTGACGCACGCCGATTTGCGTGTCCCAGAACGCCGTCCATGCATGATCCCAGAGCGCCTCCGCACGAGCCGTTCGCAGACGACCGTCCGTGCGCGTGCCGTCGAGCTTGAGCCACAGCTTGTTTTCGTCCCCGCCCGCATACGCCTGTGCGTCCAATGTGACCCCGTTCCCCTCCGGGCCATGGCCGTACTCGAATCGGTCGAGCAGCAACTTTCCGAACGGAGCGTCGTCGTTCATCGACTCGGCCATGCCTGGCATCGTGCTCATCGGCTGGCCGTCCGAATAGTCCGATGAACGCGCATCGGGTGGTGCGCGGCCGCCGTGCATCGATGAATCATGCGTCGCATTCGTGCCCGAGCCGGCGATCCCGTGCGTGTCGTGATTCAAGTGCTCGCGTTTCGTCGCGTCGTGCTGCATGGAGTCGACAGCAGGCTCGCTCGCCCGACCCAAGGTCGCCGAGAACGCAGCAATCATCGCGAGCACGACGTGTGTCCGGCGGATACAGGCGAAGGCCATCGTCTTCATGCCACCACCACCTCGCGAAACATGCCCGCTTCCATGTGGTAGAGAAGATGGCAGTGATACGCCCAGCGTCCCGGCGCGTCAGCGGTGACGAGATAGGTAACGCGCTGTGCCGGCTGCACATTGACGGTGTGCTTGCGTACCTGGAACTCGCCGCGTTCGTTCTCGACCTCGCTCCACATGCCGTGCAGATGGATTGGATGCGACATCATCGTGTCGTTGACCAGCACGATGCGCAGGCGCTCACCGAACCGGAAATGGACCGGCGTGGCGTCCGAAAACTTGAGACCGTCGAACGACCAGACGAAGCGCTCCATGTTGCCGGTCAGGTGAAGCTCGATCTCGCGCTCCGGTGGGTTTCTATAGAGCGAGCCACCGACGGTGTGCAGGTCCGCGTACGTCAACACGCGACGTCCGTTGCCGCGAAGACCGACGCCGGGATCGTCGAGATTCGTTCTCGGCATATCCACGCGCATGTCGGTCGTGTAGCCGTATTCGGTCCGGGCATGTCGTACCTTCGGAGTTTCGACCGCGCTTTCGTGCGACGTCGAAAGTCCGTGTCCCATGCCATGCATGTCCGTGCGCGATTCCCCGCGCCCTCGGCTCTGCGCCGCCGCGCCGACCATGTCCACCGCGTCGAGCCACGGACGCGGATCGACACGCGGCACGTCCGCTTCCATGCCGAGCCTCGGTGCAAGCGTCCCGCGCGCGTAGCCGCTGCGATCCATCGACTGCGCGAAGATCGTGAAGGCCTGGTCGGCCTCGGGTCGGACGACGACGTCGTACGTCTCGGCCACGGCAATGCGGAATTCGTCCACTTCGACGGGCTCCACCGCCTGGCCGTCCGCTTCGACCACCGAAAGCTTCAGCCCCGGAATGCGCACGTCGAAGATTGTCGTCGCCGAGCCATTGATGAAACGCAGCCGGATGCGCTCACCGGGCCGGAAGTGGCCGGTCCAGTTTCCTGCCGGCGTCGTGCCGTTGAGCAGATATGTATAAGTACTGCCCGAAACGTCGCCAAGATCGGTCGGCACCATGCGCATGCGGTTCCACATCCTGCGCCTCGCGATCGCCGCATCGAGGCCGATCGAGGCCGCATCGCGCAGAAAGTCACGTGCCGTCGGCTGCGCGAAATTGAAGAAGTCGCTCTGCTTCTTGAGCGTGCGGAAGACCGACTCGGGATCGTCGTCGGTCCAGTCGTTGAGCATGATGACGTATTCCCGATCGCAGGCGATCGGATCGGGCCCAGCAGGATCGATGATCAGCGCGCCGTAGAGGCCGGTCTGCTCCTGGAAGCGCGAATGCGAGTGATACCAGTACGTTCCGCTTTGCCTGACCGGGAAGCGGTAGATGAATGTTTCGCCTGGCGCGATGCCCGGGAAGCTCAGTCCCGGGACGCCATCCATGCCGGCCGGCAGCAGGATTCCGTGCCAGTGAACCGAGCTCTGCGAGCGCAGGCGGTTGGTGACGCGCACCGTCACCTCGGTTCCCTCGCGCCAACGCAGAATCGGCGCCGGAACGGAACCGTTCACGGCAGTGGCGATCCGCGGCGCACCGGTGTAGTTGACCGGCAGCTCGTCGATGACGAGGTCGAACTCCGTGCCGGCGAGCGTCGGCACATCCGCGGCGGATCGCGCGGCCGCTGCGCCGCTTCGCAAGCCGCAGGCAATAGCAACCCCGCCGAGGGTCATACCTTGAACAAAGCGCCGCCTGCCGGCATCGACGCCGGCTGGCGACAAGATCTTCTGAAAACCCATCTTCACTCCGATACCCGAGGTATCTCACGCCAGAAAGCCACGAGAACCGTCGTCCTCGCAACGACGGCTGCACCCTGCAGCCGGATGCGACCTTCGACCCAGTGCGCTAGGCGATCGGCGGTCGGAGCAGCTCGGCGGGTGGCGGCGGACCCGGCGTCGGGGAGTGCCGCACAATGTGCACGGGAACTGGCGGGATCGAAGGCAGGACGGAAGCTGCGGGCACGTCCACGCTGCATGCATGAACGCAAAGGCATCCCGCGTGGCTGCACGGGCAGGTGCCGTGCGGCGCCGCCTGTTCATGCGGGCCCGGCATCGTCGGCGCATCGCAATCGTGATGAACGGAGGCGGTGTCTGCCGGCATCGCTCTCGCGGCAGGCACGACCATGTTCCAGGCCGCGATGGTGCTCGCACCGATCAGTATCAGCGACAGCACGGCAACGCGAACGCGCGACAGCCTGCACAGGAAGCGCAGCAATGCACGGCGACGCGAAAGCAGGAACATGCCCGCGATGATGCGCCGGGCAACGGAGTGAGGCAACCAGGTGGCGCATATCGTGCGTCCCGCGCGCCGCTCGCGCATGCATGCCTTGCGCGAAAACCGGCGGGGAGGTCTCCGCCCGTGGGGCTGAAAAAATCGCCCGATCCCGGCGATTAGCGGCCTGATCACGCTGTGTCGCCTGTACGCTGAATGCGTACGGGCAGCAACCGTCTCGCACGCGCGAAGAGTCGCGGCTGCAGCCGGGTCGAGCCGAGCCAGTCGATAGCGATCAGCAACGCTGCAGCGAGCCCGAACACGAGCCGCACGTCGCGCTCGGCGTCGTCGCGCCGCTCCAGCTTGCCGTCCGTCGCGAGCCGCGCGAGTCGTTGCGTCGTGTCGGCCGTCGCATAGCCGAGACCTGCCGCTGTCGCAAGTTGCTTGAGATAACCTGCCCGCAACGCAGAGCGGTGCTCGACGACCTCGTCAAACGCACCGGAATTCTCGAGGTCCTCGCCGGGACGCGCCTGCTCGATGCGCTCGACGAGATTGGGATGAAAGCCTTCACGTGCCGCATCCACCGCCGTCCAATAACCGGCGATGCGATTGTCCGCATCCAGGCGTGGTACCGGGTGCGGCTCCGGCGAGCCGACGCCGAGCAGCCAGCCTTTGATCGGGCCGCGCATCGAAAGCAGGTCCGACAGCCGCGGCACTTCGACGTGCGGCGCCTCGTCGCCGTCGGTGACGAACACGAGATCGAGGTGCCGCTTCTCCGCCTCGCGCAGCGCGTTGACCAGCCCCGCTTCGATGCGCGAGTCGCCGTCCCAGGCCATGCGCCAGTCGATGTTGCGCACCATCTGCTCGATAGCGGGAAAGTGCCGGCAGACTTCGAGCGGCTCGAACAGCGTTACCGTGTCCGTACCGGCGAACAGAGCGATCGCGACGCGCGAGCCGCACGGCAGCGTCGCCAGTGCCGCGACGACCGACGACTTCGCGCGATCGAGCCGCGATTCAGCCGGGTTGCGCGCATCGACGTCACGCACGTTCATGCTTTCGCTCACGTCGATGACGAACAGCCACGAGAACGTCGCGCCGGGCAGGACGACCCGCGGCGCAAGGAAGGCGGGCGCCAGCGCCAGCGCAGCGAGCAGCAGCACGGACAGGCGCCGCGACGTCACGAATCCGATGAGCGCGCGCAGCCGCCTCACGGAAGCCCCCGCTTCGGACTTTCCTGGATCGTCGTCCAGCCGTTGTGGCGGTCGGGCTGGATCGTGATCGGATCCGTATTGCGCCGCCAGCCCGCGCCGGGCCGCGCGGGAGAGAGGCGTTCCAGCAGCTCGAGGTTGTAGCGCGCTTCGTGGAGCTTCGGCTCGATGCGAAGCGCTGCGCGATAGGCGTCGCGCGCCAGCTCCATTTCAGCGGCTTCGGCCTGCGGGCCTTCGCGTGCCGCTGCCCGTGTCGCCTTGATGCCGGCCTCGAAATAGGCGTTCCCGAGCGCAAGCCAGGCTGGCGCAGCGAGCACGGGATCGGCTGCCGCCTGCGCGTCAATGAACAGCTTCGCGGCTTCGTCGAAGCGCTGCGCCCGCTCGAGATTCCAGGCCGCGGCGTAGCGCACCCGAGCGTCGGCCGGCAGCGGCTTCAGCGCCGCGATGCTGCGATCTCGGATCATCGCGTTGATCCTCTCCACGCTGCGCCACTGCACGAAGAACGCGACGCTCGCTGCCAGCCCCGCACCCAGCAGCAGCCAGGCCAGTATCGTCGTCCAGCGCCTCAGGCCGCCCATTGCTGTACTTCCAGTGCGCGGGCGGCAGCCAGAAAGCCGATGCCGGCCAGCGCGAGCACGAACAGCGGCGCGGCGAGATCGCGTCGCGGCAACCGCTGCTCGTAGCGCGTCGGCAGGTTGGTCATGCGGCCGACCTCGGCGACCGCGCGCTCCAGGCCATCGGGGCTCGTGACTTCGAACATCTGGTATGGACTGCCCATATCGCCGAAGAACTCGTGCAGCGAACGGCTGTCGTTGTCGCCGTGGCGGCCCGGCGCAAGAATGCTAGGCTCCTCCTCGCCGCGCGTGTAGATCCAGATCAGCGAAGCGTGGCGTTCCGCGAACAGGTCGCGCAGCTTCGCACGGTTCTCCTCCCCGATGGTCGCCCCACCGTCGGACACGAGCAGCACGATGCGCGCCGCGGTCAGCGGGCGATTGCGAAAATAGTCCAGGCCCAGCGCAAGCGCGCTCGCCGGCGCGGTATAGCCTTCGCTGCGCGCCTCGGCGCTGGTCAGCCCGGCGCGGACCAGATCGCGGTCTTCGCTGAGCGGCGCCACACCGATCGGCGACGCGTTGAACGTCGTCATGCCGAACGTGTCGCCGGGACGGCGCCGCATGAAATCGAGCAGCACGCGCCGCGCCGCGTTGATCTTGGCCTCTTCATGTCCGTCTTCGCCTGTCGATCCGATCAGCGGCTCGGACATGCTGCCGCTCCGGTCGAGCACGATCACGATCTCGGCGCCCTGCCCCGACAGCGTCCGCGTGCCTCCTTCGAGATACGGCGCTGCGGAAGCAACGACGAGCATCGCCAGCGTGAGCGATCCGGCGAGCCGCAGCAGGACGCGCAGCACGTCGGATGCGATGTCGGCCGGCCAGTCCGCCGTCGAGGGACAGGCGAACGTGCGCGTGCCGTGGCCGAGCAGCGGCAGGACTGTGAGCGGCAGCGCCCACAGCACCCACGGATACGTCCAGTGCAGATGCGTCAGCATGGCACGCCGCGCTCGCGGTCGGCGGCGTCGCGCAGCACCGCGAGCACGTTTCCCGGCGGCGGTTGCGTGCTGCCGGGCGCTCCATAGAACGCGTCCCAGGACGCGCGGAACAGCTCCTCGATGCGCTGGCGCAAAGGCTCGAGATGCGGCGCACGATCGAACAGCCGGGGCAGCGTGGATGGATACAAGGTCTCGCCGGCGCTCCGGCTCAGCGCGGCGTGCACGTCGCGCAGCAAGGCCGAGAGCTCGCCGTCGGACAGCGCGCGCTTGCGCGTGCGGCGCCAGCGCCGCCACGTGCGCGCGAGCGGGCCCGGTTCGCGCGGCAGAAACGGCAGGCAGTCATACCGCCAGAGCAAATAGCCTGCGCAGGCGAGCGCCGCCGCGATGCTGGCCGCAAGCCCCGCGACGATCCGCGTTACCGGAAGCATCTCGGGCGCAGGCGAAGGACGCAGCTCGCGATCCTCGTCGGTCAGCGTCGGCGGCAGCGCGGGCGACATCAGGAAGGATCGCGAAGGCACCACGATCGTGCGCAGTTCGGCATCGCTGCGCACGCGAACGCGCAGCTCGGGCAATGGCACGCGCATCGCCTGCTCGACCGCCGCGAAAATCTGGTACGTGACGACGAGCGTCTGAACACCTGCCTCGCTCCGGGAACCGAGGCGCGCCTGCCGGACTTCGAGCCAGGGCGCCACGCGCCCCGGCAGCGGCAGCGACTGTGCATCGATGCTGGCCGAAGGCGGCAGTTGCAACTCGATGCGCTCGTCGATCAGATCGCCCAGCATGTAGCCGGTGTCGCGCAGGCTCACGCTGATGCCGACGTCTTCCGCGGCGGACGCGGCGTGTGCCGCGAGGCACAGCACGAAGACACAGCTCGCGCAAACAAGGCGCTTCACGCTGGTGCTTCCATGAAATGCTGCGTCAGCAGCATCGGATCGAAACGTCCGCGCACGAAGAACGGCACGCAACCCGCCGCCCGGCAGATGCGGCGCAATCGCGCTTCGCTTTCGCGCCGGCGCGCTCGCAAGGCATCGACCAGGCGCGGGCGCAGCCAGACGAAACGGTTCCGGCCGCTCTCGAGATCGCGCAGCACCGCGATACCGTGCCGGTGTACCGCATCGGCTTCCGCGGGGTCGCGCAGCACGACGGGCACCACTGCGTGGTGAGCGAGCGCGCGCAGCACGTCGCGGACGTCGGCTTCCGGCCAATGGAAATCGGACACGATGAATACCAGCGCGCGACGATGCGGCAGTTGCGGAACGAGACTCAGAAGCCCGCGCGCGCTGTCGCCGTGCGGCACGAGGCGCACAAGCCGCCGATCGGCCCACTCGGCCGCGCCGCGGTTGACGCGCGCGGGCATGCTCAGGTCCCGAACCGGCTCGTTGCTCGCGGCATAGAAGCCGAACGCGTCACCGTTGCGCCATGCGGTCCGCGCCAGCGACACCACGATGCGGCGCAGCTGATCGAGCTTGTCATGGCGGCCGACGTAACTCATTGATGCGGAGACGTCGGCCAGCACGATCACCTTCAGCGCGGAATTCTGCTCGATCTCGCGCACCCAGAGCCCGCCGAACGGATCACGCAGCGTCGCGCGGATATCGAGCCGCCGTGGATCGACCTGCCCGCGCAGCGGCACGCTCGCCCGGAAGTGATCGCCACTGCCGGCGTGCATACCGCGGAACGCACCCGGACGAAGTCCCGTGGCCTTCCAGCGGACGCGGTATTCGATGAAAACGGCGCCGGAATCGGTCACTGCGCACGCTCCTATGGCGCAGGCACCGCCTGCAGCACCGCCGTCGTGAATTCGCGGGCCAGCCGCGCACGCTGCAGCTCGTAGATCGGAGTGAAAAACACCCGGTGCGCGATGACTTCGTGGAACACGGCGCGCAGGTCCTCCGGCGAAAGATCGGACCGTCCGTCGAGCCAGGCGGAGACTTTCGCCGCGCGCACGAGCATGCTCATGCCGCGCGGGCTCGCCCCGGTCGCAACGAGGTCGTCCATGTCGACGCCATCGAGCGCGACTCCGTACGCCACCGGCGTGTGCGTCGCCCGCCGCAGGTGATCGACGAAGGCCTCGACGGCGGAACCCGCGCGCACCTCGGTCTGGATCATCGCCGCGACCGCCGGCAGCGCGCGATGGTCGAGCAGCGCCGCCGGCACTTCTTCGATCAGCGCATCGGTGTCGTGGAAGCGCGGGTCGAACATCAGCCCGCGATGGATGTCCGCGTTGTCCTCCGGCGCGATCTCGATCTCCATCAGGAAGCGGTCGCGTGCCGCGCCGGGCAGCTCGAACGTTTCCTCCTTCTCCACGCGGTTGCGGTCGGCGAAGACCTGCAGGTACGGAAACCGGTACTCGGTGTTGAACGCTGTCACACTGCGCTCGGCCATCACCCGCAGCAGCAGCGAATGCACCTGCGGCCGCGCGCGGTTGATCTCGTTGAAGAAGAACACCGACAGCGCCTCACCGTGCGTCAGCAACGGACCGGGATCGACGCGCGGCCTGCCGTCGCGGTCGATGTGCGTGTGATAGATGAGATCCTGCGGCATCAGGTCGATCGTGCCTTCGACGCGCTCGTAGTCGCCGCCGAGGCCGCGCGCGGCGGCGCGCAGCAGAGTCGTCTTGCCGACACCGACGTTGCCTTCGAGCAGCACGTGCCCGCGCGCGAAGACGGCGATCGTCACAAGCCGTATCGCGTGCGCGAGGCCGAGCACGCACCCGTTGAGCGCACGTTCGAAGCGGAGTGCGCTCTCCCGCCATTCGCTCAGCTCGGAACCCGATCCGCACATGGCGTTTCCTCACATACTCGCGCGAGAGTAGTCGCGGGCTCGCGCGCGTACAAGGCTGCGGCGCGCGCATTCAGCGCGGACGCGGAGGACGTCGTTTCAAATCGAGTATCGGGTGTGCGCTTATGGAACAGCGTGTGTTGCGAGGGCGGAGCACAATCTGCAGTTCCGCGAATGAACGAGAGGGCCGGCGTCGCCGCCGGCCCGGTACAATCGGATGATCCGCTCGATCGGCTCGTTCACAGCTCGCCGTCGAATCCGTCCTGGAAGATCCGGTCCGTGATCGGGGCGCAGGCCTCGAATTCCTCGTTGACCGAGAGCGCCGTCAAATTGTCAACATCGTAGCCGCCCGCCGCGAAGATGTTGCCCGTGACGGGATCGATGTCGGCCGCGAAATTGCGACGCGGTGCGGTGAACGCAGGCCCGGTCGTCCAGGTATCGCCGACCGGATCATAGACGTCGACCTCATTGCTGGGATTCGGCGCCACGCGTCCTCCGCCGAGCACCCAGATGGTGCCGTCGGGCGCGGTGACTGCGCGCGTCTCGCCCGTCGGACGCGGAATCATCGCGACAGGAGAGATCGTGTCGGCGACCGGATCGTAGGCCAAGGATTCCTGCGAATCCAGGATCGTTGCGCTGCCGGCGTCCCACAGCGATCCGCCGAAGAGATAGATCTTGTCGCCGGACGCCGCCGTGGGGATGTAACCGATCGGCGTCGGCAGCGTCGCCGTCATGGCCGTCCAGCGGCTGCCGTCCGCGGCATCGGGATCGAACCGGTAGATCGTGTCGATCATGCCGATGTTGATATCGAATCCGCCGAACACGAACAGCTTGTTGTCGTAGACCGCGGCGCCGCCCGGCAGCATTGCGCCGTCGGTGTTGCCGATCCACGGATCGCTGGCGAGCACGGTCAGCGAGTCGGCGGCGGGATCGTACTGTCGAACGTCCGAAGTCGCCGTGGTCGCGCCGGCTGCCGATCCGCCGACCAGCACGATCATCGGCGTGCCGCCGAACTCGAGGACGCCGCCGACCATGTTGTTGACCTGGCCGTCGGCAAACGTCGCGCCGCTCGTGGTCCAGCTGTCGGTAGCTGGATCGTAGATGTTGATGTTCACGAAATCGCTGCCCGCGCTGTCGTCGAAGCGACCCCCCGCCGCATAGAACCTTCCGTCGGGCGGAAAGAAGACGCCCCAGGCACGCACCATCGTAGTGGCCGGCTCGGACCGCGATGTCCACGCGCCGGGCGGCGTGCACGTGCCTTCAGGCGACGGCGCGGCCTGTGCGGCTGTCATCGACAGCGCAGCGGCAAACACGGGAATGAAAGCACGACTCAGGAATCGACGCTTGTACATATCCGCTCTCCCTCGGGACGATGATGAACCTCGAGGCAGGACCGGCCAGCGACATTGCCGTATACCCGGAGCGGCGGGGAGCACATGAAACCAAGGAACGAAGGCCGCTTCCGCCGCAACGACGACTTGGCCGGAACTTCCTTAACTTTCAAGGTCCGCCGCGAGATTAGTCCCAAGCCACGACGCGCGCAAGAAGCCGTCTCGGCGCGGACTTCCGCATAGCCCTCCCGCCGCGAATCCCGGCGGCCAGACGTCCGGAAGAGCCCGCCTGGAGGCAGGCCCGGGCCTTCCGGAGACGCAGTCAGGGCGTTGCGCCATCATGATGGCTCCCCTCCGAATCTCGCCAGGAGAGACGCCATGGACCAGCGTGTCATCGATCTCTACAACGTCTACATCCACGGCGACATGCCGCGTCGCGACTTCCTGCAACGCCTGGCCGGCATTGCGGGCGGATTCGCAGCCGCGACGGCGCTGCTGCCGCTGATCGAATGCAATTACGCGAACGCGGCGCAGGTCGCAGCGGACCATTCCGGTCTCGAAACGGCATACGCGAGCTACGCCGGCACTCGCGGACCCGTGCGCGCCTACGTCGCGAAGCCGAAGAGCGCGAGCCAGCCCCTGCCCGGCGTGCTCGTGATCCACGAGAACCGCGGGCTCAACGCGCACATCGAGGATGTCGCGCGTCGCGCTGCGCTCGCCGGTTACCTCGCGGTCGCGCCGGACGGGCTCAGCGTTGCCGGCGGCGCACCCGAGGATCAGGAGAAGGCGCGCGACCTCTTTGCTGCGACCGATCGCGCCGTCATCGACGCCGACGTCGTCGCCGGTGTCGGCTACTTCTCCGAGCGCAAAGACTGCAACGGACGCATCGGCGTCGTCGGATTCTGCTACGGCGGCGGCATGGCCCTGCAATGCGCGGCGCAGCGGCCCGAGGTCGCGGCCGCGGTCGCCTTCTACGGCGCAGCGCTGCCGGCCGACGCGGTCGGCAAGATCAAGGCCGCCCTCTTGATGCACTACGCGGGCAAGGACGAGCGCGTCAACGCCGGCGTCGCCGACTTCCGCGCGGCGCTCGATGCGCACGAGATCGCGTACAGCCTCAACATGTATCCGCGCACCCAGCACGGATTCCACAACGATTCGAGCGCTGCGCGCTACGACGCGGCTGCGGCGAAGCTCGCGTGGTCGCGCACGCTCGCGTTCTTCGACCACTATCTCAAGGGCTGACGGCATGCGCATCAGTCGACCGGCGCCTCGATGCGCGGACGTCGAGACCAGTCGAACACCAGCGACAGGCGGCCGCCGCTCGCGGCATCGACGGCTTCGAGCCGCGCGGGCCTGCCGTCCGCATCGCAGATCCACAGGCGCACGTCGCCGTCGGCGTTCGCGCCGGGCAGCTGACCGGATGCGCGGAAGCGGTAGACGCGGGACGCGCATTGACGCAAGCCGGCGCGGCCCTCCTCGCGCACGTCACGGATCGACGCGACCGCCTGGCGCATCGAGGCGGGATCGAACGCGGTCACCGGCAGCAGCGAGCGATCGGCCGGCGTCCACACACCGAATGCGCTGACCCACGCGCCCTCCCGCGTGATGATGAACTCCATCGTGTCGGTGCGGGCGCGGATGCGGTCGGGAAACACCGCCTCGATTTCGCCTGAGACGGGCGGCAGATCCGGCCCGAATACGCGGCCTTCGGCGTGCGCGCGAAAGCCGCCGGCAGCGATCACGCGCTGGAACGCGGCCTGCACGTCGGTGCGCGCGTCGGCCCAGGCGAGCGCCGGAACGAAGGCAAGAACCAGGCATGCGGCGGCAGGTTTCATCGTCGGGAATCCGGCAGAACGGCCGCGCAAGTATCCGGGCGTGCGGATGAATAAACGCCACGTGCGAATCGTCGCTCCGTCTTTCGCCCGAAACGTAGGACGCCGTATCCGGCGAATCGGAACGCATCCATCGCTTCGCGCCGAAAGCCTTACGCGAATTGTCCGATCGCCCTTGCGCGCAACAGCCAGCCGGCGATGCGATCCGCCCATTCGGCCTGACCGGCCTCGTCGGCGATCAGGTCCTGCCGGACTTCGAGCTCGATGTGGGGCAGCCCGCGCTGCTCGCCGTGCACCGGAATCGAGTAGTCCGTCGTGTCGCTCACCGAATACGGCTCGTTGTCGCCGACATTCCAGCGCCCTTCTTCGCGGACCAGCGCAAGCAGCACGCGTGCGAGCCGCGCATCCCGGTTGTACAGCATGCCGACGTGCCAGGGGCGCTCGATACCGTTGAACACCGCCGTGAAGCTGTGCACGGAGACGAGCAGCGTCGGGCGCCCGAGCGCCGCGCGGCGGTCGAGCTCGGCGGCGATGCGTGCGTGATACGGCGCGAAGATCTCGCGCGCGCGCAACGACGCAGCCTCCGGCGAAACGTCCTGATTGCCCGGAATGTCAGTGAGTTCGCTGCGCACCGCGATCGAAGTCGGCGACGTCAGCGGCCGGTTGCAGTCGATGACCAGCCGCGAATACGTCTGCGCGATCAGCACCGCGTCGAGAATCGACGCCAGCCGAGAAGCGAGGCCGCGCGCACCGATGTCCCATGCGATATGGCGCGAAAGATCGGCTTCGCCAAGCCCGAGCGTACCGAGCGCGCGGGGAATGCGCCGGCCCGCGTGATCGCAGATCAGGAGGAATGGCGAGGCGCCGTGTTCGCGCTCCACGCCGAACGGTGCGGGTTCGTCGTCCGCGAGGAGGCGCGCCGCGGGCGAGGCGTCGTCGAAGCGGTTCATGCTTGCGATTGAACGATATCGCGAGGATAGCGGCAATGCGTGCCGCGTCGCCCGCACGAATGCGGCGCCGTCATGAAGACAGCGGCCAGCGCCGCACGACCGTATAGCGCGAATCGGCGCCAAGCTGGCTGTGGACCAGCACGAATTCGCCCACCGGCCATGCGATGGGCGCGATCGGCGTCGGTTTCAACACGCGATCAGCGTCGCGCACCAAGGTCACGTGCGGAATGCGTTGCCTCACGCCGGAATCGGAATCGCCGCCGGGGGCAAGCTCGGCATCGATGGCACCCCACAATGCGCCGAGCGGTTCCGGCGTACTGTGACAGCCGAGCCACCACGGCATGCTGCGATTGCGGAAGCTGCCGGCCACATCCAGCGCGAACTCGAAGGACGATGCACGCACGCGGTCGCCCGCCGCCGACGCGAGCGCGATCAGTTCGTCCGGCCTCCGGGCGTGGCCGCCGAGAAAGCGGAGCGTGAGATGGTAGCGGTGCGACTTGATCCAGCGCCCGCCGGGATAGCGAGCGCGCAGGTCACGCGCGGCGGCTTCGATGCCGGCGCGCACGTCGTCGTCGGGCCAGAGTGCGAAGAAGAGATTGTGCGATACGTGCAGAGGCATCCGGCCGCTTCCCGCAGAAGACATCAGGCGGACCGCGCCGTTTTCCCGGGCTTACGGCGCGGTGCCGGAGGCGCAACCGGCTTCAGCGCTCGCCCATGTAGTCGGCCTTGCCGAGCTCAACGCCGTTGTGGCGCAGCAGCGCATACGCCGTCGTGACGTGGAAGAAGAACTGCGGGATGCCATACTCGAAAAGATAGGCCTCGCCGCCGGCGAACTTCCGCTCGCGCGGCGTGCCGGGGCGCAGGACGACGCTGCGCTGCTCGGCGCCGGCAAACTTCGATACGTCGATGCTCGCCGCGAACGCGAGCGTCTTCGCGATGCGAGCGTGCAGCTCGGCGAACGTGCGCTCGTTGTCTTCGTAGGACGGCACCTCGATGCCGGCAAGCCGCGCCGGCACGCTCTTGGCGAAATCGCACGCGATCTGAACCTGGCGGACCAGCGGAAACATGTCGGGAAAGAGGCGCGCCTGGAGCAGCGCGTCCGGGTCGATCTTCCTGTCTTCGGCGTGCTTCTCGGCCTTCGCAAGAATCCTGTCCAGCGCATCGAGCATCTTGCGGAACACGGGTACCGAAGCGATATACAGCGGATGAGTCATGGCAACGTCCTGTCGGGGGAAACCGGACGCCGAGCATAGCGGGTCACCGCCGAAGCGGCGAGACGCTGCTGTCGAAAGCCGCCTGTCGCACGCGCCGGGCCGTCGTCGTCGTCACGCGGTACGGCGGATCGGACCTTCGTCCCGTTCCGTGGTGCTCGTTTCCGCGCGCAGTTTCGGCAGCGCTTCGGGATACTCGCGCGCGATGAAGGAGATCAGCCCTTCGCGCACGCGGCAGCGCAGGTCCCAGTTCTGCGAGGATCCGGCCGAGCTGACCAGCACGCGAAGCTGCATCGCGCGTTCGTTGGCGTCGGTCACCTGCAGCACGCACACGCGGCGATCCCATTCCTTCGCGCCTTCGACCAGGCGGGCCAGCTCCTTGCGCAGCGGCTCGAGCGGCAACGAATAATCGACCCAGATGAATACGCTGCCGATGATGCGCGAGGTCGTGCGCGTCCAGTTCTGGAACGGCTTGGAGATGAAATATTCGAGCGGCACGACGAGACGGCGCTCGTCCCAGATGCGCACGACGACGTAGGTTCCGGTGATTTCCTCGATGCGGCCCCACTCGCCTTCGACGATGACCACGTCGTCCAGGCGGATCGGCTGACCGAGCGCGATCTGCACGCCTGCCAGTAGGTTGCCGAGCACCTGCCGCGCGGCGAAGCCCGCGACGAGACCGGCGAGGCCGGCGGACGCGAGCAGGCTCGCACCGATCTGCCGCACGCCCGGAAACGTCATCAGCATCGCGGCGGCGCCGACGAGCATGATCAGCCCCATCGCAATTCGGGATAGGACACGCGTCTGCGTCAGGATACTGCGCGCGTGCAGGTTGTCCTCGACGTCGATCAGGTTCCGCGAAGTGATCGCGGCACGGATCCCCGCGATCACGCCCAGCGCGAGCCAGGTAGACACCGCGATCAGCACGAGCGAGGTGAAATGCACGACGCCGCCGAGCCAGGCGGCGTCGATGCGTGCGTGGTCGATGACGACCGCGACCGCGAGCAGCGGCAGCAGCAGGCACGCGGGCGCATCGACGTGCTGGAGAATCGTGCGCGGCATGCTCGTGTCTGGCAGCATGCGCCGGGCGATCAGCTTCAGCACCGCGTGCGCGACGAGGCCGACCGCGATCGCGGCGACCAGCAGGCCGGCGAAGCGGACTTCCGGCGATTCCAGCAGCGCGTGCAGTTGGTCAGGCATGGGTTCCTCCGGCGAAGGACCCGTGCGAGTCTAGGAACGCGCGCCGGAGCCGCAAGTGAACGCGGCTCATGACGCGGCGCACGTGTCGCGGATTCACCCGCGCCCTCGCCTCAGCGACGTTCGCCGGCGCTCGCATCGCGCGTCGCGCGGAATTCCGAGTCTTCGGCCCAGTTCGGCCAGCGGCTCGAATTCGCCAGTTCCGCGCCTAGCAGATAGAGCACGCCGAGGTCTACCGTCATGCCGCCGAACGTCCAGTTCGCCTGCCATTCGTCCGCCGGCTGGTGATAGCGCTTCGCGACGTAGTCCTTGTGCGCGGCCTCGCCTACGGCGATGCCGCCTACGACGCGATCGTTGCCCGATCCGAACGACAGCGCCGGCACGCCACGCTTGGCGAACGGGAAATGATCGGATCGGAAGAAATGTCCCGCCTCCGGGTGCGGATCGGGCGAATACGCGAGCCCCGCCGCCTTCGCGTCGGCGACGAGCAGGTCCAGCAGTTCCGATTTCGCGCTGCCCGATGTCGTGAAGTTGCGCGCGGGCCCTTCCGGATCGAGCGCGTCCATGTTGATGACGCCGACGGTCTTGCCGAGCGGATACAGCGGCTTGGATGCGTAGTACTCCGAGCCGAGCAGGCCTTTTTCCTCGGCCGTGACATTGAGGAACACGATCGAGCGCTCCGGCTTCGGCTCATGCGTAAACGCGCGGGCCAGCTCGAGCAGTGCGGCCGTGCCGGTGGCATTGTCGACGGCGCCGTTGTAGATGCGATCGCCGTTCGCGTCCGGCGCGCCAATGCCGAGATGATCCCAGTGCGCGCTGTAGATGACGGTTTCGTCGGGCCGCTTCGCGCCTTCGATCCGGCCGACGATGTTCTGCGACGTGATCACGCTCGCATCGACGGCGTACTCGGCGGAGAACGTCGCGTCTTTCAGCACGACAGGCTTGAAGTCGCGTGCCTGAGCCGCCTTTTTCAGTGCGTCGAAATCGAGTCCGCTGTGCCGGAACAGATCGACTGCGACGTCGCGCTGGATCCAGGCTTCGAGCTTCGGATGCACCTCGGACGGATTGTCACGCACGATGTCGAACATCGTGTTCGTGTTCGAGTTCTTGACCGTCATCCAGCCGTAGGAGGCCGGATCGGTCTCGTGCACGACGAGCAGGCCGAGCGCGCCCTGCCGTGCGGCTTCCTCGAACTTGTACGTCCAGCGGCCGTAGTACGTCATCGCCTTGCCGCCGAAATCGCCGCTGTCCGTTTCGAAATCGGGATCGTTGATCAGGACGATACCGATCTTCCCGTGCAGGTCGATGCCCTTGAAATCGTCCCAGTTGCGCTCGGGCGCGCGGATGCCATAGCCGAGGAAGACCAGTGGCGCGTTCTCGATCGAGACGTGTTTCGATCCGTCCATCGCTGCACGCACGGCGATTTCCTCGCCTTGCGTCAGGGTCTGCGGCTTGCCGCCCACCGTGAAGGCGAGCCGCGGTGTGCCCTTGATCTCCGACCGCGCAAGCGGCACGGCCTGCGTCCACTCGCGCTTGCCGTTCCTGAGATCGCCGCCGGGCGAAAGACCTGCCGACTTCATCTGCTCGATGACGTAGGCGACGGTCTTCTGCTCGCCGGCGGTCGCCGGACCGCGACCTTCGAACGCGTCGGAGGACAGCGTCTTGACCGTGTCGGAAAGTCGCCTGGCATCGATCTTCGGAGAGGACGCCGTGAGCGGGGCGTTGGAGAGAGACAGGGCTGCGAGTAAAGCGATGAGCCGGTGCAAGGCGAATGCTCCGTTTCGTGGAAAGTGCGATCGTAGAATGCCCGTGCGCGCGAGGTCCAGCGGCCACGAGCGGAAACGGGCTCCGAAAGCGGCGCCCCTGCGCCGAACGCGTCGCAGCCCTGCGCGCTGCTCAATGCGTGATGTCTTCGCGGAACACGATGCTGCAGCAGGTCACGGCGCCCTCGGCCTTCTGAAGCTCGGAAACGTCGACTGGCACCACCTCGATGCCCGCTCGCTCCAGGCGCTTGCGTGTTACCGGAAAATTGTCCGGATAAATCACGCGGTCCCCGATGCGAAGCGCGTTCGCGGCGTGCGGCTCGCCCGGATCGATTTCGATCCGCTGCAATGCGTCGAACAACGCCGCATCGACCCAGGCCGGATTGATGAGCACGGTGTCGTCGGCGACCTCTGTCACGGCCGATTTCAGGTGCAGGCAATCGCGAGTAGTCACGGCGAGCACTTCATAGCCCTTTTCGCCCATTGCCGAGCTTCCGACCAGCTCGCGCAACTGCCTGATGCCTTCGGCATTGGTGCGCGCGGACTGTCCGACGTAGATCGTTCGCCCGACACAGAGCACGTCGCCGCCATCGATCGTGCCGGGCGCTTCGATGCGGTGCAGCGTGCGATACGCCTCGAGTGCGCGTGCGACCGACGGCACTTCCGGGCGGCGCGACGAAGCGCCGGGCCGCGTGATCACGGCGATCTCGTCCAGCACGAGCGCAGTGTCCTCGACGAAGACCGCATCCGGCAGATCGGGCGCGGTTGGCAGCGAGATCACGCGGCAGCCGCAGGCCTCGAGCGCCCGCCGGTAGGCAGCGTGCTGGCGCTCCGCTCGTTCGATGTCGATCGGCACGCGATCAACGAAGGACAGCTCGCAGCGCGCGAGTGTCGGGCTGACCTCTCTCGTGATGGCTACTTGCATCGCGACGACCGGCATTCCGTCAATGCGCGTCCGTGCCACTGTCCGGCACGGCGGGGCCCGCGTCCTCACTGCTGCCCGAGCCTGCGCCGAAATTCTGCTCGGCCAGCGCTTCCAGGCGCTCGCGATACGTCTTGCTGTCCATGTTGCCCATCGAGCGCGACACGATCCTGGCGTTGCCGGAGCCCGCACGCGAACCGCTCATCTGCCCGAGCTCGGTCTCGAAGCGCTTGCGCGCGCGCGGCAGCGCGACTTCGTCGCCGTACTGCTTTCTGAGATCGCGCCAGATCGCGTTGGCGCCGTTGTGCTCGGCTTCGCTCGCTTCGTCCCAGGCCGCGGCGAGCGAGCTTTGCAAAGCCGGATTCTTCCGTTCCGCGGCAAGCGCAAGCCAGGCGAGTCCGCGCGGCCTGTCCTGCGGAACGCCGTCCCCCTTGTAGTAGAGCAGGCCGAGGTTGTACTGCGCATCCTTCATCGCCCAGCCCGCGGCCGTCTCCCAGGCTTGAATCGCGGCGGGAATCTGCTGCTTCTTGTAATAGTCGAGTCCCTTCTGGAAATAGTAGACGCCCGGCAGGAACCGCGAGACTTCTTCCTGGAAGGTGACCTGCGGGCCGGGATCGATGCCCATGAACTGCGCGCGGGCCGGCAGGCATACCGCCGCTGCTGCGCACAACGCGGCGAGCGCAGCGGCGCCCGGCCGGCCGCGAACGACGACATTCCGCATCATGTGTGTCCCCGTGCAGGATGATTTTTCGATTATGCGGCCCTCGCCTCGGCGGGATCATGCGCCTCGTCGACGCCCGGCACCGGGTCGTCGCGATTCCGCTGCAAGGCGGCTCGCGACCGCCGCGTCGGGTCATCCAAATGCGGGTGAGGCGGGCTGATTCGCGACAACTCGGCCGCTCGACGCAACGACGCTAGACTTCAATAAGCCAGCTCGGAGCCGCAGTCATGAAGCCCAATCCCGCTTACGTCGCTGCGGTGCAGGAAAGCGTGCGCACCTCGCCCTATCCCGCGCTGGTCGGCATGACGATCGCCGAGCTCGAGCTCGACCGCTGCCGTATCGAGCTCACACTGCGCAACGACCATCTGCAGCCATTCGGGATTGTCCACGGCGGCGTGCTGGCGACGCTGATCGACACGGCGACGTTCTGGGCCGCATTCCTGCGCCTGCCCGAAGACGCCGGGCTCGTCAACGTCGATCTCAAGCTCAATTACCTCAAGGCCGTCGCGCGCGGGCGTCTGCACGCGGATGGCGAGTGCCTGCGCGCGGGCCGGCAGATCAGCTACACCGTGGCGAGCGTCTACGACGAGAACGGCGAGCTCGTCGCGCACGGCACGTCGACGATGATGGCGCTGCCCGGCAAGGGCCCCTCGATCGGTGTGCCCAAATTCCTGCCGGACTGAAATGCAGGGCCGGCGGTGTCGCAGCACTTTATACAAAGATGCCGCCTCCCCCTCGAAAGGAATGGAAACGTGGCATAGAATCCTTTGCGCCACGCCCGCCCGGGCAGTAGCGGAAGAGGGGGATGCGAGCCGCGTTCGATCGCCTCTTGCTCGACGAGAACCCCGACGCCGTCATCGTGACGACGCCGGATGGCAACGTGGCCTGCTGGAACAAGGGCGCCGAGGCGATGTACGGCTACGCCGAGGCGGAGGCGCTGCGGCGGCCGCTCGCCGAGCTCGTCGTGCCGCAGGAGGCCCTTGCCGAGCACCGGCGCCTGCTCGACGACGCGATCCGCACCGGCATCGCTGCCAGCGAGGGCATTAGGCACCGCAAGGACGGCTCGGCGATCCACGTCGACATTTCCTGCAAGGCGATCCGCGATGGCGACGCTGTCGCGTGGCTGCTCGTCACGCAGAAAGACGTCACCACGCTCAAGGTGATGCGCGACGCGAAGCTGGTCGAGGCGAAGTTCGGCGGCCTGCTGGAATCGGTGCCCGACGGCATCGTGATGTCCAACTCGACCGGGCGCATCGTGCTCGCCAACGCGCAGGCCGAGCGCCTGTTCGGCTATGCGCCCGGCGAGCTGCGCGGCGTCTCGATCGAGACGCTGCTGCCCGAGCGGCTGCGCGAGACTCACGTCCATCACCGCGCCAACTACTTCGAGCAGCCGCGCACGCGCTCGATGGGCGCAGGTCTCTCGCTGTACGGCCGGCGCAGGGACGGCAGCGAGTTTCCGCTCGAAGTCAGCCTGAGCCCGATCGAGACCGAAGAAGGCGTGCTGGTCATGAGCGCCGTGCGCGACGCCAGCGAGACGCGCAAGGCTGAACGGAAATTCCGCGACTTGCTCGAATCGGCGCCCGACGCGATCGTCATCGTCGACCGGACCGGCGACATCGTGCTCGTGAACACCCAGGCGGAGCGCCTGTTCCGCTACCGCCGCCAGGACATGCTCGGGCGCAAGGTCGAGATGCTCATACCCGAGCGCTTCCGCGCGCGGCATCCGCAATACCGCGACGCGTTCTTCGCCAATCCGCACGCGCGCTCGATGGGTGCCGGACTCGATCTGTACGGCCTGCGCTCCGACGGCACCGAGTTTCCGGTCGAGATCAGCCTGAGCCCGCTGGAGACGCCGGACGGTCTGCTGCTGTCGAGCGCCATCCGCGACATCACCGAGCGCAAGGCCATCGAGTCGGCGCTTTCGGAGAAGAACCGCGCGCTGCGCAGCGCGGCCGAAGCCAAGGATCGCTTTCTCGCCAACATGTCGCACGAGCTGCGCACGCCGCTCAATGCGATCATCGGATTCACGGGCACGCTGCTCATGAAGCTGCCCGGCCCGCTGACGCCCGCGCAGGAAAAGCAGCTCAATACCATCCGCAACAGCGCGCATCACCTGCTCTCGCTGATCAACGACCTGCTTGACGTCGCCAAGATCGAGTCGGGCAAGCTCGAGGTGCGCATCGAGCCGGTCTCGTGTCACGAGATCATCGAGGACGTCGCGGCTTCGCTGCGCCCGCTCGCCGAGAAGAAGGGCCTCGTGTTCACGCTCGGTCTCGACGAGGACATCGTCGTGAGCACCGACCGGCGCGCTCTGAAGCAGATCGTGATCAACCTGGCCAGCAATGCGATCAAGTACACCGACCAGGGCGAAGTCGCGATCCGGCTCGCGCGCAGCGAAGCCGGTGCGCCGATGCTGGGCGAAATCAGCATCAGCGATACCGGCTGCGGCATCCGGCCGGAAGACCAGTCGAAGCTGTTCCACGCCTTCAGCCAGATCGACTCGTCCTCGACGCGCCGCCATGAAGGCACCGGCCTCGGCCTGCACCTGTCGCAGAAGCTCGCCGAGATGCTGGGGCTGGAGATCGCCTTCGCGAGCCGCTACGGCGAGGGCAGCACGTTCACGCTCAGGCTCCGCGACGCGTGAGGTGACGCCGTGGCCCGCATCCTCGTCATCGAAGACAATCCCGACAATCTCGAGCTGATGTCGTACCTGCTCGAAGCGTACGGCCATTCGGTGTCGATCGCCGAGGACGGCGAGCGCGGCATCGAAGCGGCACGGCGCGAAAAGCCCGATCTCGTCGCCTGTGACATCCACCTGCCCGGAGTGGATGGCTATCGCGTCGTCGCGGCGCTCAAATCCGATCCCGGCCTCAAGGGGACACCGGTCGTCGCGCTCACCGCGCTGGCCATGGTCGGTGACCGCGACAGGATTCTCGCCGCGGGTTTCGACGGCTGCATCACCAAGCCCGTCAATCCGGAAACCGTGGTCGGCGAGATCGACGCCTTCCTGCGCGCGGACCTGCGCGGCTCGCCACCGCGGCCGAACGGCGTACGCTCTGCGCCGTCGGCCGCGGCGCCGCGCACCGCGCATGCCGTCATCATCGTCGTCGACGATGCACCGACCAACCGCGAGCTGATCTATCAGACGCTGGCGCCCTCGGGCTATGACGTCCGGCTCGCCGAGAACGTCCCCGACGCGCTGCGCCTGATGAGCGGGATCGTGCCGGATCTCATCCTTTCCGACCTGCACATGCCGGGCGACGACGGCTTCGAGCTGGTCCGCCGCATCAAGGCGGATCCCCGCCTGGCCGCGGTCCCGTTTCTCTTCATCAGCTCGTCGGTCTGGGGCGCGAAGGACCGCGATACCGCGCTCGCGCTCGGCGTGAGCCGCTTCCTGCTGCGCCCGATCGATCCGCAGAAGCTGCTCGACGAAGTCGCACGCCACCTGCAAAACGGAGGGATCGATGGCGACGATCCTCGTCGTTGACGACCGGGCGATCAACCGCGAATTCCTTGCCACGCTGCTCGGCTACGTCGGGCACGAGGTCCTGCAGGCATCCGACGGCGTCGAAGCGCTCGCGATTGCCCGCGCGCAGCGGCCGACGCTCATCATCACCGATGTGCTGATGCCGAACATGGACGGTGTCGAGCTCGCCGACCGCGTGCACGACGATCCGGACATCGCCGCGACACCGATCATCTTCTACACCGCCACCTACCGCGTGCCGGAGGCGTCGGTGCTGGCCGAATCCTGCCGCGTCTCCAGCGTGCTCGCCAAGCCGGCGGAGCCGCAGGCCATCCTCGATGCCGTCTCGGCAGCGCTTGGCGTCGGGCCTGCGCCGGCGCTGATGCCTCAGCACGCCAGCGCGCCGCCGAGCTTTCTCGGCGCGCGCCTGCCGCCGTATCTGCGCGATCTCAGCGAACTGCAGCAGCGCCTGCGGCGCATGGTCGACGAGGCCGTCGAGGAGGACGGCGCCGAGCGCGCAACCGATCGTGACGACACGATCCTGAGCTCGTACCAGACGCTCGGCCTGCGCATGGCGGCACTGCTCGAGCTCGGGCTGGTGCTGCCGTCCGAGCGCGATCCCGAAAAGCTGCTCGATCTCTTCTGCGGCGGCGCGCAGGACATCATGAACTGCAAGCAGGCCTTCGTCGCCGTGCTCGACGGCGACGAGCGCCGCATCCACCGTTCCGCCTCGCGCGGCCTCTCCGAGGAGGCGCGTGCCGGGCTCGCTTCGATCGAGTCCGCTGCCGGCGTCTTCGCCGAAACGCTCGCCGACGGTCAGCCGCGTCGCCTGTGGCAAGCGATACCGCAGGAGCTCGCGGCGATACTGCGGGCATCGGCCTCTGTGCTGCTCGTGCCGCTGCCGTTGCGCTCCACCGCGGCCGTGCGCGGCTGGCTCTGCTTCGCCGAGCGCATCGGCGGCGACAGATTCGACGAGGAAGACGAGCAGTTCGGCATGACGCTCGCCGCACAGCTCGCGCTGGCCTACGGCAATCTCCTCATGTACGACGAGATCCAGCGGCACGCGGCGAAGCTCGAAATCGAGATCGTCGAGCGGCGGCGCGCGCAGAACGAGCTTGCGCACCGCATCAGCCACGATCAGACCACCGGTCTGCCCCGCTTCATGCTCATCGAGGAGCATCTCCGGTTCGCACTTGCCGAGGCGGCGATGCGCTGCGGCCGCGTGCTGGTGTTCTACGTGGACATCGATTTCTTCCACGCCGTCAACGAAACGCGCGGGCGTGCCGTCGGCGACCACGTGCTGCGCACGATGGCCGAACGGCTGGGCGAGCTGATCGGCGGGCACGGCCGCCTCGCGCACGTCGCCGCGGACGAGTTCGCGATCGCGCTGGAGGAAACGCACCCGAGCTTCGATGCGCTCGCGTTCGGCGAGGCGATCCGCGCCGCCGGCGAAAAACCGGTGACGGACGGGCAGGAAAAGATCTACGTGACGTGCAGCGTCGGCGTCAGCGCCTTTCCGGACAACGGCAGGAACCCGCTGGAGCTGCTGCGCCAGGCGGAGGCCGCGATGGTGCACGCCAAGCGCGCGGGACGGAACGCCGTGCGCGCGTTCTCCAACGACCAGAAGCAGAGCCTGCACGATCGCATCTCACTGGGTCCGCAGCTGCGCGACGCGATCACCGACGGCCAGCTCGTGCTGCACTATCAGCCGCTGATCGATGGCCGCACCTGGCGCGTGACGGGCTTCGAGGCGCTGGTGCGCTGGGAAAGTACCGAATTCGGCGTGCTTCCGCCGCATCGCTTCCTGCAGGTCGCCGAGGATTTCGGCCTCATCGTCGACATCGACAATTTCGTGCTCGAATCGGCCGGCCGGCAGGCGCGCGCCTGGTTCGAAAGCGGCTTCGACGATTTTTCGATCGCGGTCAACGTGTCGGCCTCGCACATGCAACGCGCCGATTTCGTCGACGACGTGCGCGCGGCGCTCGAAGGCTGGGATCTGCCGGCGCGCTGCCTGGAGCTCGAGCTCACCGAAAACATGACCACCGAGAACGTCGAGCGCATGATCGGCACGATGCAGGCGCTGAAAGCGGTCGGTGTGCAGCTTTCGCTGGACGATTTCGGCACCGGCTATTCCAGCCTGAACTACCTGCGACGCTTTCCGATCGACAAGCTGAAGATCGACCGCTCCTTCGTACGCGACATCGCGGCCGACGCCGGCGCGGCAAGCATCTGCCGGTCGGTCATCACGATGGGCCACGAACTCGGCATGGTCGTGCTGGCCGAAGGCGTGGAAACCATCGAGCAGATCGATTATCTGCACCGCAGCGGCTGCGACGCGTTCCAAGGCTTCTACTTCGGCAAGCCGGTGCCCGCGGCGCAGGCGGAACAATTCCTGTGTCAGCGCGACCTCGGCGAGCGGCTTCGGCGCGACATCGCCGCGCTGGCGCAGGCGTCCGAAGCCTGAGGCCGGCGCCGACTCGCCGCGTGGCGAAGCCGGCTGCGACGGAGGCCGGCCGCAGACGACCTACGCGCATTCGCAATGGTCAGGGGTCGAATCCGTCGGTGAAGATCGGGTCGGTCCGGACGGTCTGGCCCACCAGCCAGAACACCACGCCGTAGGCCGTCTGGTACGGCTGATAATCCTCGAGCCCGCAGTTCGGCGGCGACAGCGGAGTCCAGTCGAAGCAGCCCGGATAGCCGCTTCCGCCACCGGGTTGGCGCCACACCGGCGCATCGAGATGGACGGGCGGCGGTTCGACGGGCTTCATCACGTACTGCAGGCCCCAGCCGTAGAAGCTGTTCTCGTCGTTCACGCTGCCGGCCAGGAACCGGACCTGCAGCCAATAGTGCCCGGGCGGCAGTACGCAAGCCGGCGTCAGCTCGATCTCGGCGCGACTCTCGTCGAACGGCGGCTCCCACATCACGACGCTGGATGCGGATGCCGGGCAGAGATCTTCGGTCCCGGGCACGCCCCCGGCGTCATCGAGGATGATCGCCTCCGCCTCGGGCGGCCCGTCGGAGCGAATGACGAAGACCTCGAGGCCGACTTTGCTGATGGTCCAGCCTGCCGGATCGTCGACGACGAAATCTTCCGCCATTTCGGCGGTGTAGTCCGGCGTCTCCGAGTAGGTGGTATCGAGCCAGCCCCAGAATCCGGGCATGTTGTCCCAGTCGTGCCATTGCGCATACAGCACGTGGTCGTCGCCACCGGTACCGCTCAGCGGCAGGACCGCCTGTGCGCTTTCGTTGCTCGTCACGATCAACGCGCCGGTGACCGGGCCCGGCGCGGTCGGGGCGAACTTGATGCGCACCGAGCACGCCTCGCGGGGTCCGAGATCCATGCCTTCGCACGTGCCGAACTGGCTCACCAGCGGGAAGGCAGGATCGGATTCGAAGTGGAGCTGCGTCGCCTCCGCCGAGCTGCTGTCGTTGACCAGCACCGCCGTCAGCAGCAGGCCGCTCGAACCCGTGTCCACCGTGCCGAAGTCCAGACTGGTCTGGTCGAAGCGAAGTTCAGGCAGCGCGCCCCTCGCGCTAGCTGCGCCCCCGGAGACGGCGTGCAGCGGACCCACCGCCGGTTCCGGTCCCGGATGCGCGCTGGACACGCAGGCGACGCCCGCGTGTGCGCAGGTTGCTGCGGCCTGCGACAGGCCGGGCGCGAAGGCGACCGGTGCGCAGCAGGCCGACAGGAGCCAAGCTGCACGGGTACGCCATGCCGGGGCGAACTGGGGCCGAGTGGTGTGATCACGCATGGGATTCCCCCGTTTGGTAGGCGCTCGCGAAGCCCACGAGTATCGATGCCGCGACGCGGGCCTGCATCGACGTTCGCCCGCCGCTCGCTGCATTTTCGCTATCGTTTCACGATCTCCGCGAATATCAATGGCTTGGCGAGGCTTTCGTCAGGCGCGCGGCGACGCGGAGGCCGGGGTCATCGTCTCGCGCGGAACGGGGCGTTCGCCCGCCAGGACCTGAAGTTGCTGCAGAGCGGCTCGCCATTCTTTTTCGCGCCCGAGCGCGTAGGCGAGCCGGAAGATCAGCATCGCGCTGCGGAAGTCGGCAGCCGCATACCGCGCGACCGAACCGATGACGGTTGCCGCGTGATCGAGGTCGTGCCAGTCCAGGAGGCGGGATCCATAGGAATCGGCCACTTCCGCGATGTACCGCGGGACGCCGCTGCGCGCTGCTTCCCCCAGCGCGGCCTCCCACGCCTGCCGAGCCATGTCGCGTCGCCCTTCACGGTCGGCGCGTTCGGCTTCCGCGAGCCTTGCATAGACGTGCGCGACGACGACATCGCGCGACATCGCCCAGGCTGTGAACCGCTCCGATTCCCGCGATGCCTCCGCTTCTCGGCCAAGGGCGCTCGACGAGCGGATGACCGCTAACCAGGCCACCGCGCGCGATGGTTCATCGTCGGGTCCACCGAGGCCGTGGACCGCGCGCGTGGATTCGGAGAGCGCCGCCTCGAACCGGCCCTCTTCCAGATCGAGCAAGGCGAGTCTGCTGTCGATCCTGAGCGAGTGCCCGAACGGGTCTCCTGCGGAATCGGTTTCGCGCTTCAGAAGGTCGAATGTGTCTCGGGCCTCCTTCAAGCGACCCGTTGCCATCAGCACTTCTGCCCATTGCAGCAGGAAATTCTGCCGGATCAGAGGGCTCTCGAGCTGATCCAGTTGCGCTACTCGTCGCGCGCCTATGGCGTAGGCTTGCGGCGCTTCGAGCAAGGCCAATCCGACGCGCATCCTCAAGGCTTCGGCTTCGAACAGTTCATGCCGGGCATTGAATCGTTCGAAGGATGTCGCGGCGTCCTCCAGCAACGACCTCGCGGCCGCATGGCGATTCGCCCGGATCTCGAGCTCCGCTTCGTCCACCTCCACGATGGCAAGCGAGATCGTGTCGCCCGAAACACCGTAGGCGACGCGTGCCCGTCCGAATTCAGCACTTCCGCGGTCGTACTGGCCCTTCAGCGCATACGTGATTCCGCGGCCGAGGTAGGTGCGTCCCAATTCATTGACATCCTGCTGCCCGAGCAGCAAAGACAAGGCTTCGTCGAACCGGCCTTCGGCCAGATCCGGCCGGTTGGCATGGAGAGCGACCACGCCGAGATCATTGAGCACGGCCGCCCGCAGCCGCGGGTTCGATTCGGCTCCGACCTCGCCGAGCAAGGTCTCAAGCCGGTCTTTGGCGGCTTCCAGGTGACCGGCGCGATCGTCCGCCTTGGCGAGCCAGCGACGCAGATCCGGTGATTGACGCAGGTCCGGAGGCGCCGACTCGAGTATGCGGCGCGCCTTGTCCAGCTCGTTGCTTAGCATCGCGGACTTGGCACGCGCGAGCAGCGTGAGGAGCGATTGCCCGGGGGGCACGCCGGAAACAGGCACCGGCTTGCCCAGTGCAGCGAGCATCCGGTCCGCAGCCATTTGCGCGGCGGCGGTAACTTCGGCGGCCCGCGCATCCACGACCTTGTCGACGCCCTGCACCGATGTGAGTACCAGGTGAACCGACCACCCTGCATCCTCCAGGGAAGCGCGGGCTGAAACGATGCGCTTCACGCCGGTCGCGCCGCTCACGGCTTCCCTGGCACGACTCGGGTCTCTTGCCAGCGCCACCACGTTCTCGCTCGGTACGACCGGCAGACCGGCTCCCCGCAATCGCTCCGCGATCAGATCCATGACGCCGAGCCGCACCCAGCTCCATGAACCGTCCGCCTCCACATCGACCGGAAGCACTGCCAAGGCATCCGCAGTCTGGACCGACGGTGCGCCGGCACGGAATCGTCCGGCGTGCTGCACGGCGAAAAGGATCGCGGCGGCCAGCACCGGAACAAGCAGGACCGGCAGCGCCCAGCGAGGGCGCGTGAAGTGGCGCAAGCGTGAAAGCAGGACGGACCCGGACGGAGGCAATGCGTCCGCGGCGCCGCTTCCAGTCGCCATTGTGTCCCCGGCCACAACATCCGCCACCCATCGGTATCCGAAGCGCGGCAGGGTACGGATCAAGTCCTGGTCATCCCCACAGCCACCCAGGATGCGGCGCACCTTGATCACGAGCTGGCCGAGCATCGCGTAAGTCACTTCAGCGCGTCCCCAGACCGCCGCAATCAGTTCGTCGCGACCCACCGCGCGCTCACGATGCTCGATCAGGTAGGCGATGCAATCGAAAACCTTGACGGAGGGTGCCAGCAGCTCGCCGCCGCGACGGAGCTCGCGCCGGGCGAGATCGATGCGGAAGTCGCGAAAACGGTAGATACCGGGCGGGTTCAAGGTCGAAGTGCAGCGCGGTTCAGTACGTTACGACATGACGCGGGGACGACTTCGATGCGTCGAAGGTATTCGTTGCAAGCCGGCGAGCTGTTCGGATCGTGCCATGAGAGCGGCGTTCGGGCGCTGAGTGTTCCGAGCCTCCTTTCGCGTGTATGCAATCGACGGGTGCGCATGCGACACGCGCATCGCACGTCGCGCAATCAGGCGCCGACGCGCCTGCGCACGGTTCCGATGTCGACGACCGGGCGGACTTCGACGCAGCCGGTGCGCGCCCACGGAAATTCCGACGCGATGCGCACGGCTTCGTCCAGGCTGTCGGCTTCGATCAGGTTGAATCCGCCGAGCATTTCCTTGGTTTCGGCGAACGGGCCGTCGACGACACTGAGCCGGCCGCCGCGCATGCGCACTGTCTTCGCGGTGGCGGGCGCTTCGAGCTGCTGCGACTCGATAAGCTTGCCCTGCTCGCGCAGCTCGTCCGCGTGCAGCAGGCAGCCGCGCATCATCGTGTCGGCCTCGCCGGGCGGCAGCGCATCGAGCAACGTGTCGTCGTTGTAGATCAGCAGCAGGTATTTCATCCAGCTAGTCCTCTCGGGGGCGGGCGATCACCAAGTCGCACGGCTCACGTGGCCGCCACGACGCACATCGACGAAGCCGCTACATGTTGCGCCGGTACTCGCCGCCTACCTCGTACAGCGCGTGGCTGATCTGCCCGAGGCTGTGCGTCTTCACGGCTTCCATCAGCGATGCGAACACATTGCGCCGCTCGCGCGCGGCGGCCTGCAGCGAGCGCAGGCCGTCCTTCGCGTAGCCGTTGCGCGCCTTCTGGTACGCCTGCACGTTGGCGATCTGCTGGGCCTTTTCCTCGGGGGTCGAGCGGATCAACTCGATCGTCGTCGTGATATCGCCGGCGTGCTCCTTGGGCAGGAACGTGTTGACACCGATCAGCGGCAACGAGCCGTCGTGCTTCTTCTGCTCGTAGTAGAGGCTCTCTTCCTGGATCTTGCCGCGCTGGTACATCGTATCCATCGCGCCGAGCACGCCGCCGCGCTCGCTGATCGCCTCGAACTCCTTGTAGACCGCCTCCTCCACCATGTCGGTCAGCTTGTCGATGATGAAGCTGCCCTGCCACGGGTTCTCGCAGAAATTGAGGCCGAGCTCGCGGTTGATAATGAGCTGGATGGCCACCGCGCGGCGCACGGATTCCTCGGTCGGCGTGGTGATCGCCTCGTCGTACGCGTTCGTGTGCAGCGAATTGCAGTTGTCGAACAGAGCGTACAGCGCCTGCAGCGTCGTGCGGATGTCGTTGAACTGGATTTCCTGCGCGTGCAGCGAGCGACCGCTGGTCTGGATGTGATACTTCATCATCTGGCTGCGCGGGCTCGCGCCGTAGCGCTCGCGCATCGCGCGCGCCCAGATGCGGCGCGCTACGCGGCCGA
>CBINBI010000027.1:0-38834 GCA_966248875.1 uncultured Rhodanobacteraceae bacterium | reverse complement strand
GGCCTTCCGTCGAGATAGCGCCGGATGTCCGCCGCGAGCGCTTCGGCGGACGGATAGCGCCGCGCCGTATCGCGCGCGAGCGCCGTCAGCGCGATGCGATCGATATCACCGCGCAGCTCGCGCCGGCGCGCGAGGCTCGCGCCGGTCGTGCGGTCGATCGCGGAACTCGGCGGCGGCGGGTCGACGACGGCGCCGGACGGGTTGCGCGTCGCGGGACGCTCGCCGGCGAGCAGCTCGTAGAACACGACGCCGAGCGCATAGACGTCCGTCGCGGTCGTCACCGCGGCACCGGTGAATTGCTCGGGCGCGGCGTAGTCCGGCGTCAGCAGGCGGGCGATCGTCTGTGTCGGTGCATCGACATCCGTCGTCGTCAGCACCTTGGCGATGCCGAAATCGAGCAGTTTCGGCAAGCCGTCGGCGGTGACGAAGATATTCGACGGCTTGAGGTCCCGGTGCACGATGAGATTCTGGTGCGCGTACTGCACCGCTTCGCACACGCGCAGGAACAGCTGCAGCAGGCCGCTCACGTCTAACGCGCGCTCGCGCGCGTAGACGGTGATCGGCAGGCCCTCGACGTATTCCATCGCGAGATACGGCGTGCCGTCCGCAGCGACGCCGCCGTCGATCAGCCGCGCGATGCACGGATGCTCGAGCCGCGCGAGGATCTGCCGTTCCTGGCGGAAGCGGTGCAGCAGGCCCGGCGTCGGATAGACGAGCTGCTTGATCGCGACGCGCTGCTCGAACTCGCCGTCGCTGCGCTCGGCCAGCCACACCTCGCCCATGCCGCCGGCGCCGATCCGGTGCAGCACGCGCCAGGGCCCGAACTGTTCGGGCGAGCGGCGATCCCCTTCGCGATCGAGGATCGCCGACACGGCGGCCGGCGGACGCTCCATGAAACGGACGGCGCGCGCGTCGGCGCGCAGCAGGCGCTCCACTTCGGCGCGCAGCGCCTCGTCTCCGTTGCAGGCTCGAGCGAGCCAGCTCGCGCGCCGTTCCTCCGGCTGTTCGAGCGCTGCGTCGAAAAGCTCCGAGATGCGGCGGCGATCCATGGCGTCAGGCGTCCGGGTACAGCGTCGCGTGCAAGAGCGCCTTCGCGCGCCGCCAGTCGCGGTTCAGAGTGCGATCGCTGACGGAATGCAGGACGGCAATCTCGTTGATCTGCAGGCCCGCGAAGAAGCGCAGCTCGACGAGCTCGGCAAGGCGCGGCTCGTCGGCGGCGAGTTGCGTCAGCGCGTGGTCGAGACGCAGCAGCTCGCCGGGCTCGAGCTCGGCATCGGCGACCTCGGCCGCTTCCTTGAGATCGACGATCTGGAGGTTCTCCCCGCCGCGCTTGTCGGCGAGCCGCGCGCGCGCGTGGTCGATCACGATCTGGCGCATCGCTTTGGCTGCGAGAGCGAAGAAGTGCGCGCGGCCCCGAAGGTCCTGGCCGTCCGGCTGCACGAGCTTGAGATAGGCCTCGTGGACCAGGCCCGTCGTGTTCAGCGTCGCGCCGACCGAGCCCGCCAGCTGCTTGCGCGCCAGCAGCTTCAACTCGTCGTAGACCCGTGCGAACAGCGCGCGCAGCGCATCCGCATCTCCGCTGGAGGCTGCGCCGATGAGTGCCGTGACGTCGCCGCCTGCCACTGTCCCGCCTCGCGACCCGTTCCGAACGAAGTATAGGGCGTGGTGGTGTCGGTCCGCCGCGCCGTTTTCCGTATGGACCAGTGAAGGCCCGTCACGCGCGTCCCGAAACGCGTGGCGGCCGATGGGGCGTCGCGCAGGAGCGCGTCGCGATGGGAGGGAGCTCCCGCCAATGGAACCGGGGTATGTCATGAAACAGCAAGCCGAAAACGCGCGCGTGCCGTCCCTCGCGCGCACTTTCCGTCGCGGCCTCGCGACCCTGATCGCCGGCGTCGCGCTGGCCTGTGCAATCTCCGGCGCGGCGCATGCGCAGGAGCTGGTCGTAGCCAAGACCCTGCCGGATCTCGTCGCGGAGTCGGAATGGATCGCCATCGCCGACCTCGTCGGCGCACAGGCCAGGCGCAACACGCGCGGCAACCTGATCGTGACGGACTACCGCTTCCGCATGGTGCAGACGTTCGAGGGCGTGCCGGATCGCGAAGTCGTCCTGACCCAGGGCGGCGGCACGCTCGCGGGGGAGACGCATCATGTCAGCGATTCGGCCGAGCTCGAGGTCGGCGCGCGCTACCTCGTGTTTGTGCGGCCGGGCCGCGACGAGGTGTTCTCGCCGTTTGTCGGTGGCGCACAGGGCGCGTTCCTGCTGATCGGCGATGCGAGCGCGATGTCTCTCGGCGGCGATCGCACGTTGCGCGACCGCCGCGAGCTGCTCGACGAGGTCGACCGGCTTCTCGCCGAGCGCGCCGGCGCACCGCCGCGCAGGCCGCAGCCCCACGGTATGCCACCCGGCACGTATCCCGCGAAGATCTATCGTCCGCTCGCCCTTACACCGCCCGCCGATGCCACGACGCGCGCTCCGGAACCCGAGAATGGGCCGGCACGGGTGCCGCAACCCTCCAGCGATCACGAAGCGCAGGCGGAGATTCTCGTGCCTGCGGAGGCGGAAGCGATCACGAGCCCGGACTGGCACTACACGCGCCTGATCGCTCCGCCGGCCGTGATCAATGCCTTTCCACACGACTGGGAATGGCATCCGTACGAGGAGCACCAGCTCGCGTACTGGAACACCTACGGCGGCAACGTCTATCTCGTCTATCAGAACCCGACCGGCGACTGGGCGTGGGGCAACAACCGTTTCGATCTGGCGGGATGGCCGAGCAATGCGGACATGATGGCGCAGTTCGGCGTGACCTGGCCGGCGGACTTCATCGGCTGGACGTTCTCGCGCTGGTTCGACAGCGACAACATCATCATCGAATCCGACACGGCGCTGAATCCGGCGTACTGCTGGACGCTCGACGATGCGTACGCCACCGACGGCACCGGCGCCTGCCAGAGCTTCCGCGCGACGATGTTGCACGAAGTGGGGCACGCATGGGGCCTGGATCACCCGTGGGAGACGCAGGTCGTGTCCTGGGATTCGGTCATGAACTACTCGCCCGCGGCGTACCGCCTGGCGCGGCTCTACACGGACGACGCCCTGGCAGTGCGCGCCGCGTTCGCGGGCCCGCCGATCCACGATGCGCTGATCTCGCTGTACACCGTCTCCGCGTCGAGCGGCGTCGGCGCGCAGGCGGTCTACACGCCGATGCAGTCACTGACGGCCAACGTGCGGCACGGCGACGATCTTTCGGCATGGATGACCGGCCAGTTCAAGATCGAGAATCTCGGCACCGACGACATCGTCTCGCCGCGCATCGATTTCTACCTTTCGCAGAACCGCATGAACTGGGACGGCAGCGAGGCGTATCTGGGCTCGGGCGTCGGCGCGACGGTGCCGGCAGGCTGGATCTACACCTTCTGGCTGCCGTCGCTGCCGATTCCCGCGACGACGCCCACCGGCGACTATTATTTCGCCGCGTACCTGCCCGACACTGACGCGAACGGCAACAACAACAGCGCCTGGGCCGCGCAGCACTGGAACAACACGACCATCCAGGTGCACGTCGACAACAACGCGCCGACGCTCGTGCCACAGACGTACTGGCAGTGGAGCGACTACGGCTACATCGGGCCCGCCGGGATCTGGACGTTCAGGTTCTACGGGGAGGCGGGCACGACGTACTACTACAGCATGTGCCCCGCGACGGGCGGTTGGGCAGACTTCGATACCACCCTGTCGATCTCCTACGGAGGCAGCACGCTTGGCTACAACGACGATGCCTGCGGCCTGCAGTCGGAGCTCGTGTGGACGGCGCCGTATTCGGCGTGGTTCACGATAACGGTCGGGAGTTACAACGGCTGGTATCAGGGCACATTCCAGCTCGGCTACCGACGCGACGTGGTGGATCCGATCTTCCACGGAGGCTTCGATCCGTAAGACATGGATGTTGCGGGTGATGTGGGGGTGGCGGCGCCGGAACGGGCCGCTGCCCGGTCAGTTCCCCGCCAGTGTGCGGCCGCCGGCGACGACGCGACGCGCCAGCGCCCCGCCGATCCAGTAGCAGAGATCCGCCGGCCGCTCGATGTCCCAGACCACGAAATCCGCGCGCCGGCCGACTTCGAGGGTGCCGCGGTCGTCGAAGCCGAGCGCGCGCGCCGCGTTGACCGTCGCGCCGCGCAACGCTTCCTCCGGCGTGAGGCGGAACAGCGTGCAGGCCATGCTCATGGCGAGCCGCAGCGAGAGCAGCGGAGACGTGCCGGGATTGAGATCGGTCGCGATCGCGATGGGCACGCCTGAGCGCCGCAGCGCATCGATCGGCGGCAGCTTCGTTTCGCGCAGTGCGTAGAACGCGCCCGGCAGCAGCACGGCCACCGTGCCGTGCGCGGCCATCGCGCGCACGCTGTCCTCGCTGGTGTGCTCGAGATGATCGGCCGAGCACGCGCCGAATTCCGCGGCGAGCGCGGCGCCGCCGAGGTCGGAGAGCTGGTCCGCGTGCAGCTTCACCGGCAGTCCGAGCTCGCGCGCCCGAGCGAACACGCGGCGCGTCTGCGCGGGCGTGAACGCGATGCGCTCGCAGAACGCGTCGACGGCGTCGGCGAGGCCTTCACGCGCGACGGCCGGCAGAATCGCTTCGCAGACTTCGTCGACATAGGCGTCGGGTCGATCCTTGAATTCGGGCGGC
Organism: uncultured Rhodanobacteraceae bacterium; assembly: GCA_966248875.1. Classification (GTDB taxonomy): domain Bacteria; phylum Pseudomonadota; class Gammaproteobacteria; order Xanthomonadales; family Rhodanobacteraceae; genus Dokdonella_A. The sequence continues at coordinate 34,152 of CBINBI010000027.1, read as the reverse complement.
AGAGCGTGCGCGGCGAGCAGCGTAGCGCGGACGCCGGCGCCGAGCGTCTCGCCGATCCGGCGCGCGACGCGCAGCATCCTGCGCTCGCTGTCGAGATCGAGGCCGTAGCCGGACTTGATCTCGATCGTGGTGACACCCTCGCTGACGAGAGAGCGCGCGCGCGGCAGCGATTGCGCGAGCAGCGCGTCGTCGTCGGCGGCGCGTGTCGCACGGACGGTCGACATGATGCCGCCGCCGGCGCGCGCGATGTCCTCGTAGCTCGCGCCGCCGAGCCGCAGCTCGAATTCGTGCGAACGGTCGCCGCCGAACACGAGGTGCGTGTGGCAGTCGATGAGGCCGGGAGTGATCCACGCGCCGTCCAGCGATTCGACCTGCGCGGCAAGCGTGTCGGGATGGCCGGGCAGAGCGCTCATCGCGCCTGCAAACGCGATCGTGCCGTCACGGATGCCGAGCGCGGCGTGCTCGATCGCACCGTAGGCCGTGCCTGTGTTGCCGAGTGTCGCCAGCCGGCAGTCGAGCAGCAGCGTGTCCCAGCGTTCACTCATACGTCTTGCGTGGCCTCAGGATCGTGCAGGCGCGGCGCGATCGGCCCGCGAGGAATGCGCGTAGCGTAGGTTCATAGCCGGCGCGCGGACAAGCGGCCGCTGGAAATGCGCGTGAGCGAAGGCTAGGCTCGCCGCTTTGTGCGGCGGAACCAATCATGACGAACGGCTCGTGGAGTGCCGACCACGCCTGGCTGCCGGACGGCTTCGCGACGAACGTGCGCTTCGAGATCGGCACAGACGGCATGCTGGCCGCCGTAGCCCCCGGCGAGGAGCAGCGTGCGCGCCGGATCGGCGCTTACGTGCTGCCTGGCATGCCGAATCTGCACTCGCACGCATTCCAGCGCGCCATGGCCGGCCTCGCCGAGCGGCAGTCGAATCCCGACGACAGCTTCTGGACCTGGCGCGAGGTCATGTATACGTTCGCCGGCCGCATCGGTCCGGACGACCTGCGCGCGATCGCGGCGCAGCTCTATGTCGAGATGCTGAAGGCAGGCTACACGCAGGTCTGCGAATTCCACTATCTGCATCACCGTCCGGACGGGCCTCCGTACGACGATCCGGCCGCGATGTCGCTCGCGCTGATCGAGGCGGCGCGCGAAGCCGGCATCGGGCTCACGCTGCTGCCGACGCTGTACATGACCGGTGGCTTCGACGGGCGGCCGCTGTCGGAGCGACAGCGCCGGTTCCATTTCGATGCCGCGGGCTATCTCCGCCTGGTCGAACGGCTGCGCAGGGAGGAATCCGTACGCGTGCGCGTCGGCGTCGCGCTGCATTCGCTGCGCGCGGTGCCCGAGGCGGCGATGCGCGAGGTGTTCGATGCGGAGCTCACGCGGGATTGCCCGATTCATATCCACATCGCCGAGCAGATCGGCGAAGTGCAGGACTGCCTCGCGATCCGCAATGCGCGCCCGGTCGACTGGCTGCTCGATCACGCGTCGGTCAACGCGCGCTGGTGCCTCGTACACGCGACGCATCTTTCCGATGGCGAGGTAAGGCGCCTCGCGGCAAGCGACGCCGTCGCGGGGCTCTGCCCGACCACCGAGGCCAATCTCGGCGACGGGCTGTTTCCGCTGAAGCCGTATCTCGATGCGGGGGGCCGGATCGGCATCGGCTCGGACAGCCACATTTCGGTTTCGGTGGTTGAGGAGCTGCGCTGGCTCGAATACGGGCAGCGCCTCGCGACGCGCCGACGCAATATCGGCGCGACGCGCGACGCGCCGAGCACGGGAGAGACGCTGTTCCGTCGCGCGCTCGCCGGCGGCGCGCAGGCGTCGGCCGCTCCCGTCGGCGTGCTCGCTGCGGGATCACGCGCCGATTTCGTGGTTCTGGACGAGACGGCGCCGCTGCTGGCCGGCCGCGACGTTTCGAACGTGCTGGACACGTGGATCTTCGCGGGCAATGCAAGCCTCGTCCGCAATGTCGTCGTCGCGGGCGAGGAGGTCGTGAGCGACTTCCATCACCGCGACGAGGAGCGCATCGCCGCGCGTTATCGCGATGTGGTCGAACGGCTCGCGCGTGCCGGCTGAGCGCGTTCCGCTTCGAGGCGCGCGCGCATGAAATCGATGAAGACGCGCAGCTTCGGCGGCACCTGGAAGCGGCTCGGATAGAACAGGTAGAAGCCGTCGTACGGCGGCAGCCAGTCGTCGAGCGCGGTTTCGAGGCGGCCGGCCGCGATGTGCTTTCGCACGTAGAACTCCATCGTGTGCAGGAGGCCGATGCCGTCGAGCGCGGCACGTACCGTGAGCGGGTTGTCGTTGCTGACGAGCGGGCCATCGACGTCGGTCTCGAACCAGCGTCCGCGCGCGCAGAACTCCCAGCGATAGATCCCACCGCCGGGCGCATAGCGCTGGCGGATACAGCGGTGCGCGGCAAGCTCGCGCGGATGCGCCGGTTTTCCGTGGCGTGCGAAATAGTCCGGCGAGCCGACGACGACGGATCGCTGCGGCCCGCCGAGCGGCAGCGCGACCGTGTCGCGCTGCAGGCGCTCACCGAGCCGGATGCCGGCATCGAGGCCTTCGGACACGAGATCGTTCAGCGCGCTGTCGACACGGATATCGACACGGATGTCCGGATATTCGGCCAGGAAGTCGGCCAGCATCGGCTCGATGAGTGAAGGCACGATCACCTGCGACGTGGTGAGCCGCAGCGTGCCTGCCGGCCGCTCACCGAGCTGGCGCAATTCGTCGATGGCGCTGTCGATTGTGGCGAGCGCCGGCGTCACGCGTGCGAGCAACGCCTGACCGGCTTCGGTGAGCCCGACGCGACGTGTCGTGCGCTGGAGCAGGCGGACGCGAAGTCGCTGCTCGAGCTGGCGCAGCGTCTGGCTCAGCGCGGACGGCGTCACTTCGAGCTCGGCCGCCGCGCGCGTGAAGCTGCCGCGGCGGGCGATGGCCTGGAACGCCCGGAGCGCACCGCTCGTGTCGTCGCGCATTGATTAGCTCCGCTAAATGACGAATGAAGAGCATGGTGATTTTTCGCAGTAATCGCAAGGCGCAGGCTAGCGCCCTCAGTTACCGCAGCGATGCCCGACGGAGAACGCCATGTCACTCGATCGTTACTACACACTCGGCCGTTCCGGCCTGCGCGTCAGCCGGCTTGCGCTCGGCACCATGACCTTCGGCGACAACTGGGGCTGGGGCTCGGCCGAGGACACGGCGCGGGCGATGTTCGACCGCTATCTCGCAGCGGGCGGCAATTTCATCGACACCGCGGACCTCTACACAGACGGCAGCAGCGAATCGCTGCTCGGCAGGTTCATCGCCGCCTCCGGCACGCGCGATCGCGTCGTGCTGTCCACCAAGTACAGCTACAACACCGAGCGCGGCAACCCGAACGCGGGCGGCAACGGGCGCAAGAACATGCTGCGTGCCGTCGAGTCCTCGCTGCGGCGCCTGCGCACGGACTACATCGATCTCTACCTGCTGCACACCTGGGACCGCATCACGCCGGCCGAGGAGGTGCTGCGCACATTCGACGACCTCGTGCGCGCCGGCAAGATCCGTTACGCAGGGCTCTCCGACGTGCCGGCCTGGTACGCAGCACGCATGCAGACGCTGGCGCAGGCGCACGCGATGTCGCCGCTGGTCAATCTGCAGCTTCAGTATTCCCTGGTGGAGCGCAACATCGAGCGCGAATACGTCGATCTCGCGATCGAGCTCGGCATGGGCATCACTGCCTGGAGCCCGCTCGGCATGGGTCTTCTCTCCGGCAAGTACCGGCCGAGCGAGCATGGCGGCGATGGCCGCGGCGAGGGTCGGCTGCAGGCGGTGAAGACGATGGGACTGCCCGCGCTGCTCGACAAGTTCACGCCGCGCAACTGGCAGATCGTTTCGCTGCTGGAGCGCGTCGCGAGGGAGCACGGGTTCAGCATGGCGCAGGCGGCAATCCAGTGGGTCGCGCGCCGGCCCGGCGTGGGCGCCGTGATCCTCGGCGCACGCAATCTCGCGCAGTTCGACGACAACCTCGCCGCGCTCGACAGGGAGCTGCCGCACGAGACGCTTCAGGCTCTCGACGCCGCTTCGGCACCGCCTTCGCAGTTTCCGTACAGCTTCTTCGAGCAGCCGCAGCAGGCCGGCATCCACGGCGGGGTCGGCATCGGAGACAAGCCGGCCGGGTACGCACCGCCAGTGTGGATAGAAGCCGCGGAGTCGGTGGATTTCGCACAAGCCGCGAAGTCGTGACGGAGCGTCGCCGCTTGAATTTCCCCGCACGCGGCTGGAAGAACGGAATCACCGTGTCGCAAGGATGCCGCGCACGTGATCGAGGTTTCCGTCATTGGGCTGCGGCGTGATCGCCAGCAGGTGCGCGAGTAGCGGATAGACGTCGACATTGTCGAACTCCGCGATGCGCACGCCGTGCCGGAAGGCAGGGCCGTGTGCGACGAAGAGCGCGCGCATCGCGGGGTCGTCGTTGTCATAGCCGTGCTCGCCCCGTGGAAAGTGCCCGCGTTTCTTCTCGTAGCCGTGCGTGCTGATGATCCAGCCGTCATCGGCGAGGCAGAGCAGGGCGGGAACGCGCGGGTGCGTGCCGTAGTGGAACCGGGCGGGCAGGCCGGATTTTCGCCAGCATCGCATGTGATCGTGTGGAACCAGGATCGCGCCGGCGACCGCCTCGGCATCGTCGGGCGCAGGATTCAGGCCGGCGAGGACGCCGTAGGTGACGACGCCGGCGCGGCGGACATCGACCAGGTCGTCGAGATAGATCACCCGCTCCGGAGACGACGCCGTCATGCCGTGATCCGAGACGATCACGAGGTTGGCGTGGTCGTACAGGCCGCGTCGTTGAAGGCCCTCGACGAGACGCGTCAGCGCGGCGTCGATCTCGCGCAGCGCGGCATCGACTTCGCGCGAATCGGGGCCGTGTACATGCCCCGCATGATCCACCTGCTCGAAATAGAGCGTGTAGAAAGCGGGCGCCTCGGGGCCGCGCTCGTCGATCCAGCCCAGCAGCCGGTCGACCCGGCGCTCGGGTGCCAGCCGTCCATCGAAGCGCAGCCAGTAACTGGGGCGCACGCCCTCGATCGCGACATCGGAGCCCGGCCAGAACATCGTCGCCGCGCGCCGGCCCTGCTTCTCGGCGCTGATCCAGATCGGCTCGCCGCCCCACCAGGCAGGATCGGCGATCGACTTTTCGTCCTTGTAGACGAAAGCCTTGCCACTTGCGGGATCGATCATGCGGTTGTGCACGATGCCGTGATGATCCGGATAGAGCCCGGTGACGATCGTGTAGTGGTTGGGGAAGGTCAGCGTCGGAAAGGCAGGGTGCAGCGCATCGGCACGCACGCCGTCGGCGGCGAGCGCGGCGAGCGTCGGCGTGAACCCGTGATCCAGGTAGTCGGCGCGAAAGCCGTCGATCGAGACCAGGATGACCGGATCGACGCGCGGCGCCGGCGTGCGCGGCGGCGCGGTTCCGCAGCCGCCGACAACGATGAGGACGAGCAGGACGAGACAGCGGACGAGCAGGGCCACGCAGACGGTCCGGTGAAAGCGATCCGCCTATCGTGACGCAGATGGGCCGCGGAAGTCTCGCTGCGCTCCGGGCTGCGCTTACGCGTGCAGCGGATCGATCGTCCCGATGTGGCCGTCGATGCCCGCCACGCTCGGCATCGCGACGTAACGTCCTTCGCGAGTCGCTTCGTAGTTGCGGTACATTTCGAGCAGCCCGCCGTAGAGGTGCAGCGTGATCGCCGGCCGGCGCGCCGACAGGTTGCAGCACCGGTGGGCGTGGCCGTGTGTGCCGAGGAAGGCGCAGGACTGGCCTTCCTCCAGCAGCGTCGTGCCGACGAAGCGGGGCTGCAGCTGGTCCTCTCCGTCATCGACGAGTTCGTAATCGTCGACGCCGAGCGTACCCTGCAGCACCCATTCGATGCCCCACAGGCCGTCGTGATCGTGGATCGGCGTCGCGTAACCCGGCGGCCAGACCATGATCAGGCCGGTGTAGCGCCCGTCGCGCTCGCGTTCGAAGAGCCAGCGCGTCAGCGTCGTCGGATTGCGGTCGCAGAGCGCACGCAGGGCGCGCCGATCCTTCGGCGAGTACCACGCGCCTTCACGGATGGCGCGCTGCACACGGTCGAGGTCGAATTCTCCTGAGCTGAAGCACGCCTGCATGCAGGCGCGGACGCTGCGCGTCACGTCCAGATCGATGATCGGCGACATGCCATGCACCCCAATTTGGCCCCCCGCGTGCGCCAGTGCATCACACGCGCCGTTAAAGGCTCGCTAAGCGCCGAGCTTGCCCGCGGAGCGTCGCCGTGCCGATGGCGTCGTGCGGTCAATGCACTTGAGAAAGTGCGGCTAAGTGCATGAACCCGGCGGCCATCCATCGAGGCTCCGACTTTCATGGATCGAAGCCGTCGGCGAACAGCACGTCGTCTGCAGGGCCGAATACGGCCCGTACCATGCTGATGTAGTCGAGGCCGTTCGAGTTGTCCTCGAAGAACGTGCGCCCGAACAGAAGGACCGCGTCGTCCGTCGCGCCGATCGCGTGTAGCTGGTCGTAGTCGCCGCTCTGACCGGTGGCGCTCGGGTCGGCGACCGTGTAACTCCGCCAGCCGCCGGTGCCGAAGCCGGTGTCGAGCTCGCCGTTCGCGTCCGTGCGCAGCAGCGCGAACTGCGTGCGATGCTCGATCGAGAACGGAAAGGCCATCGTCGCCAGCAGGATCGATCCGTCGCGGCGGAGCGCGAGCGCGTCGCGGCCTTCGAAGAACGATCCGAGCCCCGTGTTGCCGAGGTCGTACAGCCGGAACCCGAATGCTCCGATGATCGCTCCGGCAGTATCCAGGCGTGTCAGCAGCAGGCAGCAGCCGACCCGGCCGCTGTTCGAGAAGCCACCGACGACGAGGCTCCCGTCCGCATCGAGCGCGAGCGCCGTCGCGAGGATGCCGCTCTGGCCCGGCGGCGGATCGAGATCGACGATCGCCCCGCCGTTCCATCCGGGATCGAGCTCGCCCGTCTCCGTCAGCGCGGCGACGACCAGGTTCGGGCCGCTCGCGTTGCCGCGCCAGCCGGCGGCGAGGATGCGCCCGTCGTCGCGCACGGCGATCGCGTTGATGCCGCGCAGCCCGTGGACGGCCGGCATGTCGATGCGCACATGTCCGTCGGTTCCGAAGCCCGCGTCCGGCGTGACACCGTCGGCCTCGAACCGGAACACGTCCCAGGTTCGCCCGGTGCTCGCGGCGAACACGAAACGGCCCGCCGTGTCGCGCACGAGGTCGACCGCGAAATAGTCGTCGCCGAACAGCGGCACGCCGCCGAAGCCGGCGTCGATGCTGCCGTGCGCGAGGATGCGCGCAAGGCAGGCACCGGTCCACACGATCGCGCCGCCCGCGCCGTCGGGCAAGAGGAAGGTCGGCGCGAAATCGACGCACTCGGTCAGCGTCATCCGTCCAGAGCCGTCTTCGCCGAAAGCGGTATCGGCACTGCCATCACGACGCGTGCGGCCGATCCAGAGGCCGACCTCTTCGTTGCCCATCGTCCAGAGATAGGCACCATCATCGAGCGCGAGCACGTCACCCGTCGGCGTTGGCGCCGTCGGTGCGAAGGGCGGACGCTCGATGGTGACCTGGCCGCCATCCCCGAAGGAAAGATCGACGTCGCCGTCGGCCGCGAGCGTGAGGGACGGGAACAGCACGAAGGCAACCGCGCAGGCGGATGTCCGGATCATCGCACGCTCCCGGCCGGAGGCCACGCGAGCGATCCTAATGCGGCGCAGAGCGCGTCGCATCGGTGGATTCACTCAGCAAGTGCCTCGATATGTGTCCCGCGTCGAGGCCACGCCGCAGCGAGCCTGGCGCGGAACGAATCGGAACGCGAGCCTATAATGTCGCGCTCGGAATCCGGAAACGCTCATGAACGCACCGACCCGCATCGACACCACGCGCACCATCCGCGCGCCGCGCGGCACGGATCTCAGCTGCAGGAGCTGGCTGACCGAGGCCGCGTTCCGCATGATCCAGAACAACCTCGATCCCGACGTCGCCGAGAATCCGAGCGAGCTGGTCGTCTACGGCGGCATCGGGCGCGCCGCGCGCAACTGGGAATGCTTCGATGCGATTCTGCGCTCGCTGCGCGAGCTTGGCGACGAGGAGACGCTGCTGATCCAGTCCGGCAAGCCGGTCGGCGTGTTCACGACGCACAAGGACGCGCCGCGCGTGCTGCTCGCGAACTCGAACCTCGTGCCGCACTGGTCGACCTGGGAGCACTTCAACGAGCTCGATCGCAAAGGGCTCATGATGTACGGGCAGATGACGGCGGGCTCGTGGATCTACATCGGCTCGCAAGGCATCGTGCAGGGCACGTACGAAACGTTCGTCGAGATGGGCCGCCAGCACTACGGCGGCAATCTCCAGGGCAGATGGATTCTCACCGCGGGCCTCGGCGGCATGGGCGGCGCGCAGCCGCTGGCGGCGAGCCTGGCCGGCGCGTGCTCGCTCAACATCGAATGCCAGCAGAGCCGCATCGACATGCGCCTGCGCACGCGCTACGTCGACGAACAGGCCAGGGACCTCGATGACGCGCTCGCTCGCATCGCCGCGTACACGAAGGCGGGCGAGGCGAAATCGGTGGCGCTGCTCGGCAACGCGGCCGAGATCCTGCCCGAGCTCGTGCGCCGCGGTGTGAAGCCCGACGCAGTGACCGACCAGACCAGCGCGCACGATCCGGTCAACGGTTATCTCCCGATCGGCTGGAGCGTCGAGCAATGGTTCGAGCGGCGCAGGAGCGATCCGGAAGGCACGCGCGATGCGGCGAAGAAATCGATGCGCGTGCACGTCGAGGCGATGCTCGCGTTCCACCGGCAGGGCATCCCGACCTTCGACTACGGCAACAACATCCGCCAGATGGCCAAGGACGAAGGCTGCGCGGACGCGTTCGATTTTCCCGGATTCGTGCCGGCCTTCGTGCGGCCGTTGTTCTGCCGCGGCGTCGGGCCCTTCCGCTGGGTCGCGCTGTCCGGCGATCCCGAAGACATCCGCAAGACCGATCGCAAGGTCAAGGAGCTGATTCCCGACGATCCTCATCTGCACCGCTGGCTCGACATGGCCGGGCAGCGCATCAGCTTTCAGGGCCTGCCGGCGCGCATCTGCTGGGTCGGCCTCGGCCAGCGGCACAAGCTTGGCCTCGCGTTCAACGAGATGGTGCGCAAGGGCGAGCTGAAGGCGCCGATCGTGATCGGGCGTGATCACCTCGATTCGGGCTCGGTTGCCTCGCCGAACAGAGAGACCGAAGCGATGAAGGACGGCAGCGACGCCGTTTCCGACTGGCCGATCCTCAACGCGCTGCTCAACACTGCGAGCGGAGCGACCTGGGTCTCGTTTCATCACGGCGGCGGCGTCGGCATGGGTTATTCGCAGCACGCCGGCGTCGTCATCGTCTGCGACGGCAGCGCCGACGCAGACCGGCGTCTCGCCCGCGTGCTGTGGAACGATCCTGGCACCGGCGTGATGCGGCACGCGGACGCGGGTTACGAGATCGCGATCGCCTGCGCGAGAGAGCAAGGGCTGAAGCGCCCGATGGACGCCTGAACACCCAGGCGGAGCGAGCAGGTCGTCGTGCCGCGACGGTGCGGATGTCAGAGATCGATGATCGACTTGAACCCGCCCCAGAACATCCGCTTGCCGTCGAAGGGCAGCTTTTTCGGGTCCATCATGTCCGCAAGTCGCGGATCGGACATCACTTTCCTGTTGATCCGGTCGCGCTGGGCGCGCGACTTGTAGACGATCCAGGAAAACAGGACCACTTCGCCGGGCTTGAGCTTCACGGCCTGCGGAAACGACGTGACCTTGCCCGGCGCGACGTCGTCGGCGACACACTCGTGATATTCCAGCGCTCCGTGCTCGCGCCAGATCCTGCCGGCCCTGGATGCGAGCCGGCGGTAGGCTGCGAGATTTTTGCGCGGCACGGCCAGGACGAAACCGTCGACGTAGCTCATGGCGACCTCCTCGCGATGGGAGCGCGAGTGTCACTCAGGTCGGTTCCGCGCGCCACTGCAGCGGCCGGAGGATGCTGAGGCCGCGGTCGCGCCCGGCGGACGCGTGCCTCGAACTCGCGATGCGGAGAAAATACGGCCCGCAGCGCCGTTTTCGAAAGGGACCGCCGAGTACCTTTGCGAACGCAGCGCTGCGGGCTGTCCCGAGTCCCCTGTTCCGCACCGGCTTGCAGGCGGGTTTTTGGTGCGGAGTTTCAGTTCGTTTCGGGCCACGCCAAGATAGGAAATCCGTATCAGCTTCGCATCGGCGAGCGACCCACGCTACTTTGGGAAAATCCCCCAATTGGAACTGTTTCTGTGACAGACACCGCAGATCGGCAGGAGCCCGCTACGCTCCGCGAGCATTCGGAGCTGAACGGCAGGCCCGCCGAGGCCGGCGACCTGCGCGCGCTCGCACTGTTCAACTACGGACACTTCACTTCCATGCAGGTGCGGGACGGCTGCGTGCGCGGCCTCGACCTGCACCTCGACCGGCTCGACGCCGCGACGCGCGAGCTGTTCGGCGGTCCGCTCGACGGCGGGCGCGTCCGGGATTACCTCAGGAACGCGATCGGCGGCCGCGGCGGTGCGCTGTCCGTTCGCATCAACGTGTTTTCGCTAAGCATGCGGCGCGATCATCTTGCAGAGCCGGCGGCGCCGGATGTGCTGATTACCGTCGGCCCGGCGCGCGAGATCGGCGCGACGCCCGTGCGGCTGAAAACGTTCCGCTACGAGCGCGTGCTGCCGCACGTCAAGCACGTCGGCACCTTCGGCCTGTTCCATCACCGGCGCCTGGCGCAGCGGCAGGGCTTCGACGATGCGCTGTTCGTCGACGCGAGCGAGGCGGTTTCGGAGGCGTCGATCTGGAACATCGGCTTCTTCGACGGCGAACGCGTCGTCTGGCCTGACGCGCCGGCGCTGACTGGCATCTCGATGCAGCTGCTGCAGCGCGGCCTCGGCGAGCGCGGCATCGCAACGGCGTCGCGCCGCGTGCCGCGGACGGATGTGGGGCGTTATCGCGCAGCGTTTCTGACCAACTCGTCCTGCGCGGTGCGGCCCGTGGCGGCGATCGACGCGATCGGATTCGCGGTCGATCCCGCGCTGACCGCGCTGCTCGGCGAATGCTACGCGGCGAACCCCTGGCAGCGCATCTGAGCGCGTCAGGCGCCTCGCTCAGGACTCCAGCCGATCGAGCAGCGCCATCGCGGCCGCCGGTGCGCGCTCCTTCGCGCCATTGATGAAGTAGATGAACACGTCGCGTTCGCCGGCCGCGCCGGCCGGCGGTGCGATGCGCGGCAGATCGGCGGGATCGCGTCCCGACGACCACTCGCGGGCGCGGCGCGCCCACGCGTCCAGCGCTTCTGGCGCGTAGCCGGTCGTGATGGCGGAGTCGCTGCGCATCAGGCGCGCGTAGACGAAATCGCCGGTGACATCGGCGAACGACGGATGCTTCGGCGAATCGGTGAACACCGTCGCGACGCGGTGCATGCGCGCGAGATCGAGATAGTCGGTGCAGAGAAAGCTCGGATCGCGTACCTCGAGCACGTGCCGCAAGGCGACGCCGTCCAGCTCGCGCGGCAGCAGATCGAGAAACGACGCGAGGTCGTCGCGATCGAACACCTTGCCGGCCGGAAGCTGCCAGTTGATCGGGCCAAGCCGGCTGCCCAGCTCGGCGAGCCCGCCGAACACGAAATCGCGGATCGTCTTGCCGGCGCCGGCGAGCTGGGCGCGCTCAGTCGCGTAGCGGGGCGCCTTCAGCGAGAACACGAAGCCCTCCGGCGTCTGCTCGCGCCAGGCGGCGTAACTCGCGGGCTTCTGCGCGCCGTAGAACGTGCCGTTGACCTCGATCGCGGTGAGATGCCGGCTTGCGTACTCGAGCTCGCGCCGCTGCACGAGCCCGGCCGGATAGAAGTTCCTGCGCCAGGGCGCGTACGTCCAGCCGCCCGTGCCCGCCCGGATGCGCGAACGCGCGCGCGCCGGCGCGTCGAACAGATTGGCGTCTTCGAAACGCGGGCTCATGGCCGCATCTTGCCATACGACATCTCCATTCGCGGCGACGCGATATCGGAGACAATGAGCGGGTTCGCGGAGAGCGCATCGATGCACGACGGCGCGCAGAGACCTCGTGTGGTGATCCTCGGCGGCGGCTTCAGTGGCCTCTGGGCGGCCCGGGAACTCGCGCGGGCGCCCGTGCAGGTGACGCTGATCGATCGCACGAATCATCACCTGTTCCAGCCGCTGCTGTATCAGGTCGCGACGGCGGGCCTGTCGGCGCCCGACATCGCGGCACCGCTGCGCCATCTCCTGCGAAAGCAGAAGAACGCGGAGGTCTGGCTCGACGAAGTGCGCCGTATCGACCCCGCACAGCGCCGCGTCGAGCTGGATGGCGGCGCGCTCGATTACGATTTCCTGATCGTCGCGACGGGCGCGACACACACGTACTTCGGCCACGACGACTGGGCGCGTCACGCGCCGGGGCTCAAGACGCTGGACGACGCGTTCGTCGTGCGCCGCAAGGTATTCGAAGCCTTCGAGGCTGCGGAGCGCGAGGCCGACCCCGCCGTGCGGCGAGCGTGGCTCAATTTCATCGTGATCGGCGGCGGCCCGACCGGTGTCGAGCTGGCCGGCACGCTGGCCGAGATCGCGAGGCATACGCTCGCGGACGAGTTCCGTCGCATCGATCCGCGCGATGCGCACATCCTGCTCGTCGAGGCAGGCCCGCGCGTGCTGCCGTCGATGCCGGAATCGCTCTCGCAAAGCGCCCGGCGCCAGCTCGAGCGGCTGGGCGTCGAAGTCCGTGTCGGCGAGGCCGTGACAGCGATCGACGAGACCGGCGTCACTCTCGGCGGACAGCACATTCCGACACGCACGACGCTATGGGCCGCCGGCGTCGCCGCGTCGCCGCTCGGCCGGCAGCTCAGCGCGAACTGCGATCGCGCGGGGCGCGTGCCGGTCGCGCCGGATCTTTCATTGCCGGATCACCCGGATATCTTCGTCGTCGGCGATCTTGCATCGGTCATGCAGGACGGCAAGCCCGTGCCAGGCATCGCGCCCGCGGCGAAACAGATGGGCACGCACGCCGCGCGCGTGATCCGCGACCGTCTGACCGGAAAGCCGCCGCGGCCGTTCCGCTATCACGATTACGGCAATCTCGCGACGATCGGACGCATGGCCGCGGTCGTCGATCTGCGCGGCGTCCGCCTTTCGGGCGTGATCGCGTGGTGGTTCTGGCTGGTCGCGCACGTGTTCTTCCTGATCGGTTTCCGCAACCGGCTCATCGTGCTGATCGACTGGGCGTGGTCGTACTGGACCTACCAGCGGCACGCCCGGATCATTTTCGGTCGGCGGGCGTCGCGCGAACGGAAGGAAGCCGGCGCGTAGCCGAGGGCCGCGGTCGGCAATCGCGCGTCAGGACAGTCTGAGCGACCAAGTCTCCGCGACGAGATCCTTGCCGAAGCTGCGATGCGCCTTGGCGCTCGTCCTGCGGAACCCGGCCATCGCGTACAGATGCCGCGCCGCGTCGAGGTTGTCCTGCGTCCACAGCACGATGCGCCGGTAGCCGGCCTTGCGCGCGAACGCGACGCACGCGTCGATCAGGCGCCTGCCGAGGCCGAGCCCGCGGGCTTCTGGCTCGACCAGCAACAGGCGGAGCTTCGCTATCGACCTGTCCTGCGCGACGAGGAAGATGCAGCCGAGCCGCGTGCCGTCGCGCTCGGCGATCCAGCAGCGCTCGCGCGCGGGATCGAAGTTGCGGATGAACTTCGCGGCGATGTCGGCGACGAGTGCCTCGAATTCCTCGTTCCAGCCGTATTCGCGCGCGTAAATCTCGCCGTGCCGCTGCACGACCCAGCCGATGTCACCGGGCCGGTGACGGCGCAGGACAACGGGCGATGCGTAGGCACGTGCGCCGAGCAGGCGCTCGATGGTGCGCATCGCCTCGATGACGCGCTGCCGCTCCGGCGCCGCGAGCGGCGACAGCATGGCGCGCACCTGACGCTGCGAACGGCGCTCCAGCGGCGCGAAGGCACGTCGTCCGGCAGCGGTCAGCGCCAGCACGTGCCGACGTCCGTCGTGATCGGCGATCGAGCGTGCCAGCCAGCCCTTGGCACGGAAGCGCTGGAGGATGCGGCTGAGATAACCCTTGTCGAGCCCGAGCTCGCGCGCGAGGTCGGCAGCCGCGATGCCGCGGCGGTGCGCGAGCTCGTACATCACACGGACCTCGGTGAGGGAGAACGGGCTGTCGAGCAGCCCATCGTCGAGCACGCCGATGCGTTGGGTGTAGAACCGGTTGAAGCGCCTTGCGGCTTCGATCTGGTGGGCGAGCATGGCTGGGGCTGCGACGTCGTGGGACGCCGCCGATGCTCGTGCAACTGGTTGACGGAGTCAACTAAGTTGTATCCTGAATACACCGGTCCGTTCACATGCTGTCGCGGGCCGTGCGTCATGCGGCCTGCGCGCGGTGGCGATATGATCCGCGGCGGAGGAGGGAACCGGTGATGCGAAGACTCGCGCTGGCGCTCGCATGGGCGCCCGGAATCGCAGCGGCGGCGGGGCTCGAAGGCCATGTGGGCCTCGTCGTCGGCGGCAAGCCGCTGCGCGCGGAGGAAGCGGCCGAGGTCGTCGTGTATTTCCGCCCGGCAGCGCCCTCGCCGGTGAAGCCGCCCGCAGCGCCGTACGAGATGTCGACGCAGCGCAAGCAATTCGTGCCGCGCATTCTGCCGGTCGTGGTCGGCAGCACGGTGCGCTTCCCGAATCAGGACCCCATCCTGCACAACGCGTTCTCGACGTCGAAAGACAACGCGTTCGACGTCGGTCTGTACGGCCAGGGCGAGGAGCAGACCGTGACGTTCACGCACGCCGGCTACGTGCGCGTCTACTGCAACGTGCACCATTCGATGGTCGGGCACATTCTGGTGCTCGACACGCCGTATTTCACGCGCCCCGGCGCGGACGGCCGCTTCCGCCTCGCCGACCTTCCGGCGGGCCGCGGCGATCTGGTGATCTGGCACGACCGCGCGACGCCCTGGCACGCCGAGGCGGTTCCCGGCGAAATCGGTCCGGTCGATGTCACGCTCGACCTCAACCAGCGTCGCGTACCGCCGCACATGAACAAGTTCGGCAAGCCGTACGGCCGGAGCGCGAGCGGTGAGTACTGACCCCTCCCGCCAGCGCGGCTTCGCGATGCCGCTGACACTTCGGCTGTTCCTCGGCACCGCGCTTTTGATCGTGTTCGCGGTGGGAGCCGCCGTGCTCGTCACGGTGCTGCAGGGTCGCCGCATCGCCGACGAGGCGGTCGGCAAGGCGCTGACGACAAGCGCAGCCGTGCAGCGGGAGTTCGAGCAGCGCAGGCTCGAGCAGTTGCAGGCGGCGGTGCGTCTGATCGCGGCGGATGCGGGTTTCGTCAAGTACATCGCCGACGCGGCGGGCCCCGGCAGTCTGCCGGGACTCGGCGGCGAGGCGGCGCCCGACACCGGATCGATGCGCGACCTGCTGGGCGAGCGGCAGAAGGATTTCGGTCTCGACCTCGCGATCCTGCTCGATCCGCGCGGCGAAGTGCTCGCGCGCACCGACGAAAGCGAAGCGTTCAAGGCATCGCTCGCGGAGGATCCGCTCGTCGGCTCCGCAGTGCGTGACGCGGCGCCGTTCAGCGGTTACTGGCGCCAGGACGATCGCCTCTATCAGGCTGCGGTGATGCCGCTCGCACAGGATCAGGACCTTGTCGGCTTCCTGCTCGTCGCGCACGCGGTCGACGACGAATTGTCGAGAGCGGTCGCGCAACTCAGCGGCGCCGAGATCGCGTTCCTGCTTCCGCGCGACGATGGTGTGACGCTCATCGCGAGTTCGTTCGACACCGCCGGCACGACCGAGCTCCGGCAGGCGCTCGCGGCGCGCCGGAGCGAGCTGGAGCCGGCCGTGCAATCCGGCAGAACGCTCGATCGCGTGCCGCTGCATCTTGCCGGACAGGACTGGATCGCGCGCTTCGCGCCGGCGGCCGCGGCCGACGCGGCGCGGCTCGGCACGGTCGCCGTGCTGAGCTCGAGCGAGCAGATCGTCGGCAGCTACAGCGCGATCCTGAACTGGGTCATCTTGGCGGGCCTTGCCTCGCTCGCGATCGCTCTGCTGCTTTCGTTCGTGCTCGCGCGGCGCATCCTGCGCCCGATCGGCACGATGGCGCAGGTCGCCGAAGCGGCGGCGGCGGGCGACTACCAGATGCGCATCGGCACCGGCGGCCGCGATGCGCTCGGCCGGCTCGCGCGCGCATTCGACACGCTGCTCTCGGACCTGCGCGAGAAGAGCGACATGGAAGGCTATGTCGGCCATCTCACGCGCTATCTGCCCGAGCCGTCGGCCGATAACGTGGCACCCGCGCCAGCGCGCCCGGCGACGCCCGAGCCGCCGCGCCGCGACAGCGTCGTCTTGCTCGGCGTCGAGTTCCGGCATCTGCTCGGCACATCGGAGCCGGCGCGGCCGCCGGCGCTCCTCGTCTCCGATATCGCCGGCGTGCGCGGCCTGCTCGAAACGGCTGCGGCCGCGCTGGGCGCCGAGCTGAGCGCGGCGGGCGGTGCGCGCTGGCAGCTTGCGTTCGAAGGTGCGCGCCGCCTGCACGACGCGGCACGCGCGTGGGCGATGATTCTCCGCGACAGCAAGTCGGCGCACACGCCGCTTCCGGCTGGCGCGCTTGCGGACGGCGATGTCGTGCGCGCAGGCCTTGTCGGACAGGAAGGCGGCATCGTGCTCGGCACCGCGAGCGCGCAGATCGACCGGCTGCTCTGCGACGCGGCACCGGGCCAGCTTCTCCTCACGCGAAAGGCGGGCGACGCGCTGAAGGAAGCGCTCGCGACCGATGCGCTCGCCGTCGCGCAAGGCGCCTTCAGCGGCAAACGCTATTACACGCTGGCGCCCGCGGCGCTTCCGCATCTGACCGCTGATGCCGCGACCACCGTCGTGCGCGCGAGGCCGGAGCCTGCGCGTGCCGCAGGGCAGGGCGAGATTGCGCCGGGCACGACGCTCGGCGGGCGCTACCGCATCGTAGCCACGCTCGGCGCGGGCGGCATGGGCGTGGTCTACAAGGCGCATGATCTCGAGCTCGACGACATCGTTGCGCTGAAGATGCTGCGGCCCGGTGTGCTGCTCGACTCCGCGCAGCTCGACCGCCTCAAGAGCGAGATCAAGCTCGCGCGCAGGATCACGCACCCGAACGTGCTGCGCACGTTCGATTTCGGTGAGCTCGACGGGCGTCCGTACATTTCGATGGAGTACGTACGCGGGCTCACCCTGCGCTATCTCCTCAGCGAAACAGAGCGTGTGCCGTACTCGGCCGCGTTGCGCATCGCACGGCAGCTTTCGGCCGGGCTCGCGGCCGCGCACGAGGTCGGCGTGCTCCATCGCGACATCAAGCCCGAGAACCTCATCCTCGAAGCGAACGGCAACGCCAAGCTGATGGATTTCGGCATCGCGCGCCCGGCGCGGCGCGTCGAGCCCGGCTACACGCAGCCCGGCACGTTCATCGGCACGCCGAACTATTGCGCGCCCGAGCAGCTCACCGGCGACGACGTCGACGAGCGCGGCGACATCTACGCTTGCGGCGTCGTCATGAGCGAGATGTTCTGCGGCGGACTGCCGTTCTCGGGCGCCAACACGATGGAGATCTACCAGGCGCAGATGCGCGACGAACCCATATTGCCGTCGAAGCTGTGGCCCGAAATTCCGCGCGAGCTGGAAGCGGTGATCCTGCGCTGCCTGCGGCGCGACCGCGAGGAACGCTACGCGACGGCGCGCGATCTGCACGCCGCGCTGACGGAGCTGCGGGCATGAGCGCGCACGGAGCAGCGGCTCGTGCTGCGTTTTGCTTGCTCGCGGTGTTCGCGGGTGCAACCGCCGCGATGTCGGTGAACGCGCAGGACGCGATTCTCGGTGCCGGAGAAGAAGAGGAGGCGGCACGCGACTGGAGCGGCTTCGGCGATTTCTGGGCCGGCTACGATCACGTCTCCGGCCTGCCGAACGATCGCGACGAGCTCAGCCGCGTGCGCGCTCGCCTGCGTGCCGGCGCGTTCTGGAACGTCTCGCCCGGCTGGGAGATCGTCGCTTCCGCGCGCCTCGCACGAGGCAGCGATTCGAACGACGACAACCGACGCAACAACGACAACGAGCGCAGCGACGGCGTCGGCCTCGATCGGCTCTTCGTGCGCTGGCGGCCGGGTGAAAGCACGAGCGTCACGCTCGGCAAGACACCGCTGCCGCTCGAGCTGTCGCCGATGGTCTGGGACCAGGATCTGCGGCCCGCCGGCGCCGCACTCGATCACTCGTTTGCGCTCGGCGAGTTCGACCGCCTGCAACTCGTCGCCGGCTGGTTCGCGGGGCAGCATCTCTACGGCGACGAGTCCCGCATCGGCGTGCTTGGGCTCGGCTGGCGCTGGCACGAAGGCGCGCCGACGCAGGCGGCCGCGCTGCTCGGCTATCTCGACTTCGGCGATCTCGGCAAGCTGACGCGCGAGGGGCTCGCTCGCACGAACACGATCGTCGGCGGACGCCTTGTCAACGAATACCGGCTGCTCGACGCGCAGCTCGTCGGACGCACCGCGCTCGCGCGCTGGCCGATCGAGGCTCGCATCGACTACGTCCACAATCTCGGCGCCGACGGCGTGAACGAAGGCGTTCGCGCCAGCCTCGTCGCGGGCGACCGCACGAAGCCGCGCGGATGGGAATTCGGCTACGTGTTCCAGCGCATCCAGCGCGACGCGGTGATGGCCGCGTTCAACTCGGACGACTGGTGGTTCCACAGCGCGGTGCGTGGGCACATGCTGTGGGTCGGCTACGGCATCGATGCGACGTGGGATCTCAGGCTGGGCGGGTTCCACGAGCGGCGCGACGGCCTCGATGAATACACCGATCGCCTGAGGCTGGATCTCACGGCGCGCTGGTAGCGGAAAACGTTTCGCTTTCGGCGGGCTACCGGCTTTCCGGTGCCCAGGGATCGTAGCTCCCGAACCACCAGAGATGCCCTTCGAGATCGCGGCAGCTGTAGCCCGAGCCGCCGTAGTCCTTGATTTCCAGCGGATCGACGATCTCGGCGCCTGCGGCTTTCGCGCGTGCGTAGTGCGCTTCACAGTCGGCAACGATCACGCAAGGGCATTGCGTCTCGCGCCCGCCGATCTCGCGCGGCTGCGCGATGCGCTCGCCCCAGGCACTTCCGTTTGCGGTCGAGCCGAGCATGATCATGCCGTTGCCGAATGTGAGCTGCGCGTGCTGCACGACGCCCCGGTCGTCCGTGTAGACGGCGTGCTTCTCGAAGCCGAACGCGCGGCAGAGCCAGTCGATCGCGGCGAGCGCATCGTCGTAGCGGAGGCTCGGAATGATCGTCGAGCGGGTATCCTGGGCCAGCGAAGTCATGCGCTTCTCCTGCAACGGTGATCGGCGCAAGCGTAACGCGCCGACGCCACGCGTGCAGGAGGGTCAGCCGGTGCCAAGCTTCTTCTGCAGCTCGCCGAACTCGCGCCGCGCCGGCGCGTCCTGCGCGAAGCGGACGTCGAGCAGAGGGGCGATGTGCGCCATGAGAGCGGTCGCCTCGTCGCGCGCACCGCGAGCGGCGAGGACCTGCGCGAGCTGAAGCTCGGCTTCGAGCGTCACGTTCGCGTCCTTGCCGATGCCGGCAGCGAGGATGTCGACGGCATGGCGCAATTCGGCTTCCGCTTCGGCGGTGTGGCCTTGATCGCGCAGGATCAGCGCCCGCGTGCGCGCGACCGCGCCCTGGCGCGGATGCTCCGCCGGGAACAGCGCGGCGAACTGAGTGCGGGCTTCGTCGGCGTAACGCATCGCCTCGGCGAGACGGCCCGAGCGACGCATCCATTCGGCGAGATGCACGAGCCTGCGGCCGCGCTCGATGTTGAGGTCGAGCGATTCCGCGCCGCCTTCGATCTCCCGGCTGAGCAGCGGCCACGCCGCGTCGAGCCGACCGGCGAGCATGAGGCTGCGGCCCAGGTTCTGGCGGTAGGTCGGAAGATGCGGATCCTCGCCCTGCGCCTCCGCACGCTTGAGCGTCTCGTCGAACATCTCGATCGAGGCCGCGTAGTCGCCGGCCTGTTCGAGCAGGCTGGCGAGGTTGTTGAGCGAGATGAAATAGCTCGCGGTGTCGCGCTCGCCGTTGACGCGCAGGTAATCGACGTTTTCGCGCAGGAGCTGGGTCGCCTCGATGATGCGGCCCTGCAGCTGGATCGCTTGCGCGAGATTGTTGCGCACCGTGATCGCCCACGCGCTGTCGGGCGCCAGCGTCTTGAGACGCGTGGTCAGCATCTGCCGCAGCAGCGCTTCGCCTTCGGCGTAACGGCCCTGCTGCTCGTACACCTCGGTGAGGAAGCCGGTCGCGGCCAGCACTTCGGGCGAACCGTCGGACGTGCGTGCGCGCAGCAGCTCGATGCTCCGCTTCGCATCGGCTTCGGCTTCGTCGAACCTGCCGAGCCGCAGCTCGACCTCCGCCAGCGCGTAGAGCGACTGGCCGACACGGATGCCCTCCGGGCCGTCGCTCCGGCGCGCGTGCTCGAGCGCGCGCTGGAGCGTCGCCTTGCCGGCCTGCGGATTGCCGTTGCGCGCCTCGGCGAGGCCGAGCGTCGAAAGGACGTCGGCGAGCGCCCCGGAATCGGGCTGCGATGCCTTTTCCAGCTCGGCGAGGCCCTCGCGCAGCACGGGTTCCGCGGCGGCGGACTGCTCGGCGATATTGAGCGCGTAACCCTGATCGGCGAGATACGCCGCACGCTGCGCCGGCGTGCCGTGCACGCGCTCGAGCTCGGCGGCGGCGCCGAGGCTTTCGGCCGCCTCGATCGGCGCGCCGAGCTCCAGATAGATCTTGCCCAGCGCACCGAGCAGGCGCGCCTGCTGCACCGGCGAGCCGGCCAGCTTGGCTTCGATCTCGCGCCGGCCGCGGTCGACGAGCTCGCGCGGCGCGATCGGCCGCGTGCCCGCTTCCTCCGGCGAGGCCGAATGGAACAGCGCCACCAGATAATCGACGACACGCTCGGCCGTCGCCGATTGCCGGCGCGCCTCCGCTTCCGCGCGCAGCGCGCGATCGCGTTCGCCCGCGAGCCGCCAGGTGAACAGGATTGCCATCGCGATCGCTGCCGCGATGGCGCCGGTCGCGAGGCGATGCCGGCCGACGAACTTGACGACGCGATAGTGCAGCCGGTCCGGCGCGGCATGCACGGGGCGGCCGCGCAGGTGCCGCTGGAGATCGTCGGCCAGTGCCGCGGCCGAGACGTAGCGGCGCTCGGGCTCGGCGTGCGTCGCCTTGGCGACGATGAGATCGAGCTCGGCCGGAATGCGATGGCGCGAGGTCGTCGTGCTCGGCTTCGGCAGGCGCTCGGACGCGTCGGCCTCGGGCGGCCGCTCGGCGAGCGATTCGTAGAGCAGCAAACCCAGCCCGTACACGTCGGTCGCGGTGCTCACGGCTTCGCCGCGGCGCTGTTCGGGGCTTGCATAGGCAGGCGTGAACCACGGCAGCCCGGTCTGCGCATCGCGGCCGGTGTTGCCGAGCAGCTTGGCGATGCCGAAGTCGAGCAGCACCGGCTCGCCGTCGGCGCGGACCAGTACGTTGGCGGGCTTGAGGTCGCGATGGATCACGAGACGCTGGTGCGCGTACTGCACCGCGCCGCAGACCTTCTGGATCAGGCGCACGCGGTCGCCGACCGAAAGATCGTTCCGGCGGCAGAACTCGTTGATCGGGACACCCTCGACGAATTCCATGACGAGGTACGGCTGGCCGTCGCTCGTGCTGCCGCCATCGAGGAGGCGCGCGATGTGCGGATGGCTGAGGTCCGCGAGGATCTGCCGTTCGCGGCGCATGCGCTCGGTCGATTCGCGCGTCGGAATGCCGCGCAGAACCTTGATCGCGACGCGCTGATGGAACGTGTCGTCGGCGCGTTCTGCGAGAAACACCGTGCCCATGCCGCCGCTGCCGATCTCCTCGATCAGCCGGTACGGCCCCAGCCGGCGTTCGACCGCAGTCGCCTCGGCCACGCGCGCCGACGCGTCGCGTATCTTGCGCGTGATGCTGACGCGCGGACCCGAATCGGCATCGACCAGCGCGAGCGCTTCGCGGCGGAGCTCGGCATCGGATTCCACCGAGGCGAGCCATGCCTCGCGCGCGGCCGGCTCGCGCTCGAGCAGGCCTTCGAACAATTCCTGCAGTCGCTGCCAGCGGGCGTCGCTCATGCGGCCAGCCTCTGCTTCAGCCACGCGCGTGCGAAGCGCAGCTCGCGGTCGATGGTCGGCACGGAGACTTCGAGCACTTCGGCGATTTCCTCGCGCTTGAGGCCGAGCAGATAGTTCAGCTCCACGATCTCGCACTTGCGCGGATCGACGCCGCGCAGCGCTTCGAGCGCTTCCTCCAGGGCGAGCGCGTCGCTCTCCTCGTCGCTCGCCTGGTCGGCCGCCGAGAGCGTGACGTGCAGCTCGCCGCCGCCGCGCTTGTCGCTGCCGCGGGCGCGGGCCGTGTCGACGAGGATGCGCCGCATGGCCACACTGACGACGCCGTAGAAATGCCGGCGGTCCTGCCAGCTCGTCTCGCTGCCGATCAGGCGCAGGAACAGCTCGTGCGCCAGCTCGGTCGGCTGTAGCGTGAGCTGATGGCCGAACTGGCGAAGGTGCTTGCCCGCGATGGCGCGCACCTGCGCATAAACGAGCTCGGTCAGGCGCTCGGCCGCGCCGTCGTCGCCGCCGTTCCAGGCATGGAGCAGCCGCGTGACGTCGCGCGCAGCCGCGGAGCTGTCGACGAGATCCTGCCCCTGTGCAGTACCCGTACCGTCCTTCATGTCTGTGCGCCGGCCGTGCCGGCGTCTGGATTCCCCCGGGAAATTCGCGTCGTCGTGGCGCCCTGTCCGCGCGTGGCTGCCAGCCCGACATCCGGGGCACTTCGCATGCGGAATGACGACCCGGAAAGCATACAAGCCTCACCGTATTCGTGCAGGGCCATGCGAGCACCGCGCCCGCGAAGACGATGGAGCGCATCCTCGTTCAGCTTTCGCAGAAGCCGAGGCTTCCCTGTGCCCAGCATCGATCCGTTCCGGTTTCCGCTGTGAGCCAGTTCCACCTCGACGCGACAAGTCGGCCACGCCCGTGTCGGGGCGCGCTGCTAGAATGCGCCGAATCGCCACGGCCGCGAACGGCCGTCGACGCCCGAAGGCGTCACGAAAGCGGGTGCGTACGGGGATGACGCTGCGGGCGGTTGCATACAGGTGGAATCCAACGGGAGGAGTCAGATGAAGAAGTCCATTCTTGCCTTGGCGCTGATCGCGGGATTCAGCGCCAATGCGTTCGCGGCCGGCGGCAAGCCCGTGATCGGCGTTGCCGAATTCAAGAACGAATCCGCGGCCGGCTGGTGGCGCGGCGGCGTCGGCTGGGAGCTCGCCGGCATGCTGTCCAACGAGCTGTCGAGCAGCGGCGATTTCCGAGTCGTCGAGCGCTCGAAGCTCGAGAAGGTGCTCGAGGAACAGAACCTCGCCGCATCGGGCCGCGTGCGTTCGGGCACCGGCGCGAAGATGGGTCAGGTCACCGGCGCGGATTACCTTGTGTTCGGCACCGTCACCGCGTACGAGGAAAACACCGCCAGCACCGGCGGCGGCCTCAGCTTCCACGGCATCTCGCTCGGCGGCAAGAAATCCGAGGCCTACATCGCCGTCGACGTGCGTGTCGTGAATTCCACCACCGGCGAAATCGATTACTCGCGCACGATCGAAGGCCGCAGCTCCGGCGGCGGCGTCGCGGTCGGCCTTTATCGCGGCGGTTTCGGCGGCAGCCTGGCGCACGAGCAGAACACGCCGGCCGGCAAGGCGATCCGCGCGGCGCTGGTCGAGATCACCGACTATCTCGACTGCGTCATGGTGAAGCAGGGCGGCTGCGAGGCCGAGTTCAGTGCGAAGGAGCAGAAGCGCCGCGCCAGCGACAAGAAGGCGCTGAAGCTCGACTGAGCCCAGCCGGCATTTCGGCGGAGAAGAGCGGCGGGCAAGTCCCGCCGCTTTTTTTGTGCCCGGAAGCGGCGCCAGTCGGCGAGGAAGCGCGCCTTGGCCGCAGGCGACGTCCGTCAGCGCGGCGGACGCCTGCGCTTGCGGAAGCGGTTGTTGCGCGGTCCGCGCTGATCTTCATGCAGCGAATTTCCCGGTGAGCCGGGCTGCTGCGTCCGCGGGCGGCTCACGTTACCGATGTTGTCGTGGGGATGCTGCGGCTGCGAGCGGTTGCCTTCGAGTTGCGGATGGCCGCCGCCGCGGTTGCGACGCTTGCGGCCCGGCGCGCCTGCCGACTCGGGAAACCAGCTGCGCAGGACCGCAGGGCTGAGACCCGGTTCGCGATACGCCGACGCACTCGCATTGCGCTGCTGCTTGTTCGCCTTGCGTCCCGCGCCGCCGGCGCGCTGGCCTGCGCCGGGGCGCTGACCTCCGCCCGTGCGTGCGCCTCCGCGACGCTTGCGCGCGGGCTTGCCGGAAGGCGCGCGCCAGGTGTCGTCGCGAATCCGGTCGAACGCGGCGAGCTCGCGCGCCTCGTCGTGGTAGGCGCCGCTCCAGGCCTGCTGCTTGGCCGGGGTCGGCCTGAACTCGGTCGGCGGTGCGCGGCGCTGCCCGATCACGGGCGCGAGCGTCAGGCGCGGCACGCGCTCTGTCATGCCGGCCCGCTCGCGGAGCTGCGCCACCAGCTCGGGCGCGACTTCCTCGCACTGCCCGCGGCGCAGCGTGCGCGGCAGCTCGATGTTGCCGTAGCGGATGCGCGTGAGTCGACTGACCATCAGTCCCTGCGCTTCCCACATGCGCCGGACTACAAGGGTGCGCCCCTCGCGGATCACGACACGGAACCAGGAATGGCTGCCACCGCGGCTGATCACCGCGATGTCGTCGAAGTGGGCGGGGCCGTCTTCGAGCTCGACTCCGCGCTTGAGCTTCTCCAGCACTTCGTCGGGCACTTCGCCGTGGACGCGGCAGATATATTCGCGCTCGATTTCCGAGCGCGGGTGCATCAGCGCGTTGGCGAGGTCGCCGTCCGTCGTGAGCAGCAGCAGCCCGGTCGTGTTGATGTCGAGTCGGCCCACCGCGACCCAGCGCGCGCCCTTGAGAATGGGCAGCTGCTCGAACATGGTGGGACGACCTTCAGGATCGTCACGCGTGGCGACGACACCCTCGGGCTTGTTGTAGGCCAGCATCTGCGCGTGCTCGGCCGTGTCGCCGACGACGACGAAGCGCTTGCCGTCCATCTCGACGCGGTCGCCTGCGCGCACGCTTGCGCCGACCGTCGCGACGGCACCGTTGACTTGAACCTCGCCGGCTTCGATGCGCTGCTCGAGCAGGCGGCGCGAGCCCAGCCCCGCATTGGCGAGCACCTTGTGCAGGCGCTCCTCGAGCGATGGCGCGTCGCTCGGAGCAGGACGTTTGAGCGAAAGGATGGAGCGGGCCGACGTGGTCATGCAGTGGGTTCCGGCCTGTCGTCGCGCGCGACGGCTTCGGCGTGCGCGTCCGAGGTGTCATCAGGAGAGGAGGGAGTGTCTTCGGCTGCTGCGGGCTCGGCGCTCGTATCGGCGGCGTCCGCCGGCGGACCGCCGGCGTCGTCAGCGAGCGTTGCGGGAATCGAGCCGTCCTCCGGCGCGAGCGAGAGCTGCGGATCGATCTCCTCGATCTCGCGGATCTCGCTGAGCGGCGGCAGCTGGTCGAGCGACTTGAGATTGAAATAGTCGAGAAACGCCTTGGTGGTGCCGAACAGCGCCGGCTTGCCGGGCAGGTCGCGATAGCCGACGACGCGCACCCATTCGCGCTCCTCGAGCGTCTTGACGATGCTGGACGCGACGCCGACGCCGCGGATCTGCTCGATCTCCGCGCGCGTGATCGGCTGGCGGTACGCGATCAGCGCCAGGGTTTCGAGCAGCGCGCGCGAGTAGCGCGTCTGGCGCTCGGTCCACAGGCGAGAGACCCATGGGTGCACGTCCTCGCGCACCTGGTAGCGGAAGCCGGATGCCACCTCGACGAGCTCGATGCCGCGGCCTTCGGTGTCCTGCCGCAGCTCCTCGAGCGCGCGCGCGATGTCCTCGTGCGGCGGCGCTTCGCTCTCGTCGAACAGCGCCGCGAGCTGCGGCAGCGATAGCGGCTGCCCCGCGCCGAGCAGCGCGGCTTCGAAGATGCGTTTGATCTGCTGGATGTCTGGCATGTTTTCGCTTACTCGCCGGCAGTCGCCAGCGACTTCAGGTAGATCGGGGCCAGCGCGGCTTCCTGCACGATCTCGATCAGGTGCTCCTTGGCGAGCTCGAGCATGGCTAGGAAGGTGACCACGACGCCGAGCCGGCCTTCGCCGGCGTCGAACAGGCTCTCGAAGCGGTGGAAATCGCCGTCGCCGAGCCGGCGCAGCACCTCGCCCATGCGATGGCGCACACTGAGCGGCTCGCGCTGGATGTGATGGTGCCCGGTCAGCTCGGCGCGCTTGAGCACGTCCTTCAGCGCGAGCAGAAGCTCGCGCAGCTCGACCGGCGGCGGCAGGCGGATCACGTTGCGGTCGGCGACGAAAGCGCCCGCCGGAGCGAGATCGCGATCCATGCGCGGCAGCGCGTCGATGTCCTCGGCGGCCTTCTTGAAGCGCTCGTATTCCTGCAGCCGGCGCACTAGGTCGGCGCGCGGGTCCGCCTCCACGCCTTCCTCGGCCGGCGGCCGCGGCAGGAGCAGGCGCGACTTGATCTCGGCGAGGATCGCGGCCATCACGAGGTATTCGGCGGCGAGCTCGAGCTTGAGATCGCGCATCATCTCGATGTAGTCGACGTACTGGCGCGTGATCTCGGCGATCGGGATGTCGAGGATGTCGAGGTTCTGCCGTCGGATCAGGTAAAGCAGCAGGTCCAGCGGACCTTCGAACGCTTCCAGGATGACTTCGAGCGCGTCCGGCGGGATGTAGAGATCCTGCGGAATCTCGAGCACGGGCTCGCCGCGCACGACGGCCAGCGGAATCTCCTGCTGCCGTGGCGGCGGTGCAAACGTCGTGCTGCTGTCGTCGTTGCTGACGTGTTCGCTGGTCTGGATAGTCATGCCGGATCCAATGACGTCCGGCGCCTCACGGCGCGGGTCGTGCACAGATCAGTTGCGAGTTGCGGCGTAGCGCGCTGGTAGCGACGGCGCCGTACCCTGGCGCGTCTCAGCCTGCAACAAACACTTTCCGGAGCCCCGAGCTTCGGAGAGCGGAAAAAGCCAATGGGCCTCGGGGAGAACGGCGCGCCATTTCGGCACCGTTTCGGATGCGGAGGTATCCGACCCCTTTGGTTGGCGCCAAGACTACGCGCAAAACCGGCTGCGCGTCCAGTGCTCGGCGCGTCTTCGTTCGCGGGCGCGCAGCCGGCGCGCTTGGGCTACCATGGGCATTCCCTCTGGATTGCACCATGTGGTACGCGATAACAGGCATCGACGAAAGGGATTCGCTGGCTCGTCGCACGGCCGCTCGCCCCGCGCACATCGAACGACTGCAACAGCTCGCCGCCGAAGGCAGGCTGCTGCTGGCCGGCCCGTTTCCCGCCGTCGATGCCGAGGACCCTGGGGCCGCCGGATTCACCGGCAGCCTGATCGTTGCCGAGTTCGCCGATCTCGCGGCCGCGCGGCGCTGGGCCGACGCGGATCCGTACGTCGCGGCCGGTGTCTATCGCGAGGTGCGCGTGCAGCCGTTCCGGAAGGTGCTGCCATGAGCACGCGCACGGACCGCATCCGCGAACGGCTGACCGCGGCTTTCGCGCCGGTCGCTCTCGACATCGAGGACGAGAGCCATCGGCACGCGGGCCATCCCGGTGCGCGTGACGGACGGGGCCATTTCCGCGTGCGCGTCGTGAGCGGCGCGTTCGCCGGGCAATCCGCGCTGGCGCGGCACCGCTCCGTCTACGCCGCGCTCGGCGAGATGATGCAGACCGACATTCATGCGCTCGCGATCGACGCGCGCACACCTGAGGAGACACGATGAAGCCAAACCCGATGCGGACCGGCGCTGCCGCGCTGGCGATCCTTTTGCTGCCAGCGATCGCGGGCTGCGATCGCGGCACAGGTGATGACGCAGGCTCCACCGCAGTCGCCGGCACGATCCGGCTGGCCGATCCGGGTCCACCGGTCGAGGTCGTCAACGGCGAAAACGTTCCGCAGCGGCTGCTCGATGCGCTCGCTCGCTCGCGCGGCTGGGACCTCTCCAAGCCCCAGCTTCGCGAACGCGCGTTGAAGGAGCTCACCAACTACGTGCTCGTCGCGCAGGCCGCACGCAAGGAAAATCTGGCCGGCGACATCGATCTTGACGCGCTGGCCGAGGTCAGCCGGCTGCAGGCGGTGTACACCGCGGCGATCGCGGCGTTCGAGGAGAACAGCGCCATCGACGACGACGCCTTGCACGCCGAATACGAGAAACAGGTAGCGCGCATCGGCCCCGAGTACGGCATCACGCAGATCGTCTTCGCCAGCGAGGCCGACGCGGCCAAGGTGGCGGCCGAAGTCGCCTCCGGCAAGCCGTTCGACAAGGTGTTCGAGGCGCACAAGAAGAAGGCCGTCCAGATGCGCACCCTCGCGCACGTCCGCACCCGCCAGTTGCCTCAGCCGCTGGCCGATGCGCTGGCCGGGATGAAAGCCGGCGAAACGAGCCGCGCGCCCGTGAAGACGCCGATGGGCTGGCACGTGGTTCACGTCGACACGGTGAGTCCGCACGCGGGGCCTCAGTTCGAGAACGTCAAGGAAAGCCTGCGCCGCTCGCTCGCCAAGCGCGCCAGCGACGAACGCATGGGCAAGCTGCGGGCGGAAGCGAAGATCACGCGCGCCAACGAGGGCTCGGCGGCTTCCGGCGAAGCCGGCGGAAAAGCCGCGCAGACTCGGCCCGCGCAATCCGCGGCGGATGCCACGGCGAAACCGCAGAGTTGAACATCCGGCAAATCCTGTCGTCCGTGAGCGCAGCGGGCGCGGCCTCCTTGCACGCGAGGCGACCGCGCCCGAAAATCCGCGCCCCGCACGAAAAAGAGCACTTGCACGGCATCGCAGCGGTGCCGGCGCGATATCCGTGTTTCCTGTCGATGCCCGCCTGCGCGGCGCATCCGAGGCTTTCGTTTCCATGCGCTTGACCACCATCAAACTGGCCGGATTCAAGTCGTTCGTCGATCCGACGACGCTGCACCTGCCGACCAACATGACCGGCATCGTCGGTCCGAACGGCTGCGGCAAGTCGAACATCATCGACGCGATCCGCTGGGTCATGGGCGAGAGCGCGGCGAGCCGGCTGCGCGGCGACGCGCTGACGGACGTGATCTTTTCCGGATCGTCCGGCCGCAAGCCGGTCGGCAGCGCGATGGTCGAGCTGCTGTTCGACAACTCCGACGGCCTGATCGCCGGCGAATACGCGAGCTACAACGAGATTTCGGTCAAGCGCGTCGTCAGCCGCGACGGGCAATCGCAGTATTTCCTGAACGGCGTGCGCTGCCGTCGCCGCGACATCACCGATCTCTTCCTCGGCACCGGTCTCGGCGCGCGCAGCTACTCGATCATCGAGCAGGGCATGATCAGCGAGATCGTCGAGGCCGATCCCGAGCAGCTGCGCAATCATCTCGAGGAAGCCGCCGGCATTTCCAAGTACAAGGAGCGGCGCAAGGAAACCGAGAGCCGCATCAAGGCGACGCGCGAGAACCTGGACCGCGTGCGCGACGTGCGCGACGAAGTCGAGAAGCAGCTCGAGCACCTCAAGCGTCAGGCACGCGCCGCCGAACGCTGGCAGGGCTACAAGAACGAGCAGAAGAAGAAGGAAGCCGAGCTGAAGGCACTCGGCCTGCGCGAGGCGCAGGCCGCGCTGGAAGGCCACGCCGCGCGGTTGCGCAAGGCCGAGCTTGCGATCGAGGAGCAGCTCGCCGAGCAGCGCCGATGCGAGGCCGAGCTCGAATCCGGCCGCGAAAAGCACGCGGCGGGCAGCGAGCAGCTCAATCGCGTGCAGTCGGAGGTCTATCGCATCGGCGCCGAGATCGCGCGCGTCGAGCAGCAGATCCAGCACCACAAGGAGCTGACCGAGCAACTGCAGCGTGCGCGCGAGGAGACCGAGCGCGCGCATGCCGAGCTCGCCGCGCACATCGAGAACGATCGAGCGCGCCGCGACGAAGTGCAGGCGGCGCTGGCCGAAGCCGAGCCGAGGATGGCCGAGCTGCGCGTCGCCGACGAGCAGGCGGCCGAGGCCGCGCGCATCGCCGAGGCGAAGCTCGGCGAGTGGCAATCGCAATGGGATTCGCATGCCGGCGCTTCCTCGCAGGTCATGCAGTCGGCCGAGGTCGAGCGCACGCGCATCGACTATCTCGATCGCCAGCTCCTGCAGGGCGATCAGCGCCGCAGCGCGCTCGAAGCCGAGCGTGCTGCCGCCAGTCTCGACGATCTTTCGCAGGCTCTCGAGGCGCTGGCCGCGCAGCAGGCCGAAGCGCAGGCCGAAGTGGACACGCTGACGCGCACACTCGAAGAGCGCCGCGCCGCTGCGGAAAACCTGCTTGCGCGCGAGCGCGAGCTGCACGCGGCGCTGAGCGCCCGGCGCGGCGAGCTCGAAGCACTGCGCGGGCGGCTGGCATCGCTCGAAGCCCTGCAACACGCCGCGCTCGGCGAGACCGGCGCCGCCGCGAACGAATGGCTCCAGCGGGCAGGCCTCGGCAATCCGCGCCGGCTCGGCGAGGTGCTGCAGGTCGATCCGGGCTGGGAGCGCGCTGTCGAGACGGTGCTGGACGGCTGGCTGGAAGCGGCGCTGGTCGACGATCCGCGGCAGGCGGCAAGCGGCCTCGCTGCGCTGGACAATGCCGACCTCACCTTGATGGACCCTGCCAGCGGCGGCGAAATCGAAGCGCCGGGCACGCTCGCAGCAGTCACGCGCGGCCCCGCCGCCGCACGGCGCATGCTGGCCCGCGTGCGCACGGCACCATCTCTGGACGAGGCGCACGAGCTCGCGGCGCGGCTCGATCCGGGCGATTCGGTGGTGACGCCGGCCGGAGAATGGCTGGGCGTGGGCTTCGCGCGCGTCACCCGCGGCGCGGACTCGCAGGTCGGCGTCATCGCGCGCGAGCGCGAGATCCGCGAAGCGAAGCAGCGTGCGGCCGAGCTCGAGCGCGAAATCGCGACACACGTCGAGGCAGCGGAGAACGGCAAGCGCGAGCGCGTCGAAGCCGAGCAGGCGCGCGATGATGCGCAGCGGGAGAGTTACGCGGCGCATCGGCGCCTCGCGGAGATTTCCGGACAGATCCAGAGCCAGCGCGGCCGCCTGGAAGGCGCGCGCGAGCGCATGAGCCGCGTCGCGGCCGAGCTGGAGGAGATCGAGCAGAAGCTCGCCACCGACCGCGAACAGGCGCGCGAGGCACGCGCGCGTCTCGAAGCCGCGCTGGCGCAGATGAGCGAGCACGAGCTGCGCCGGCAGGCGCTGGACAGCGAGCGCCGCGCCCTGCTCGAAGCACGCGAGGAAGCGCGCATGAACGCCCGCGAGGCGCGCGAGGAAGCGCACCGCATGGCGCTCTCGGTCGAATCACGCCGTACCGCGCTCGCGTCACTCGAACACTCGCTCGAGCGCATGCAGGCGCAGCTTCAGCAATTCGAGGCGCGCCGACACGAGATCGCCGCACAGCTCGCATCAGGCAGCGATCCCGTCGAGGGGCTGGAGAACGAGCGGCAGACGTATCTCAACCAGCGCCTGCTCGTGGACAGGCAGCTCGTCGAGGCGCGCCAGGCCTTGCAGGAGCAGGACGCGGAGCTGCGCCGCCTGGAGCAGGAGCGCCATCGCATCGAACAGGCGCTCAACGAGCGCCGCGAGGCCATCGCCGAAATGCGCCTGGCGGAGCAGGAACACCGCCTGCGCGCGCAGGCGCTCGCTGCCTCGATCACCGAAGCGGGCTTCGAGCTGCAGGAGATCCTGGACGCGTTGCCAGCCGAGGCCGATGCCGGGCAGTGGCAGAACGAGCTCGCAGAGCTCGAACAGAAGATCCGGCGCTTCGAACCGGTCAACCTTGCCGCCATCCAGGAATTCGAGGAGCAGTCGCAGCGCAAGACCTATCTCGACGCGCAGCTCGCCGACCTCACGACCGCGCTGGAAACGCTGGAAGGCGCGATCCGCAAGATCGACAAGGAGACACGCCAGCGCTTCAAGGAAACGTTCGACCGCGTCAATGCCGGCATCCAGGAGCTGTTCCCGCGCCTGTTCGGCGGCGGCCACGCCTACCTCGAGCTCACCGGCGACGATCTGCTCTCGACCGGCGTGACGATCATGGCGCGCCCGCCGGGCAAGCGCGTCAGCTCCATTTCGCTGCTCTCGGGCGGCGAGAAAGCGCTGACGGCGGTCGCGCTCGTGTTTTCTATATTCCGCCTCAATCCGGCTCCGTTCTGCCTGCTGGACGAGGTGGACGCGCCGCTCGACGAGGCCAACATCGGCCGCTTCTCGAATCTCGTCACCGAGATGAGCGAGCGCGTGCAGTTCATCTTCGTCACGCACAACAAGGGCACCATGGAAGCCGCGCGTCAGCTCTGTGGCGTTACCATGCGCGAACCCGGCGTGTCGCGGCTGGTGCAGGTGGACCTGGAGGAAGCCGCTAAACTGGCGGGTGCCGCCTAACGAGGAGCCCGGCATGGAACCGCAGGCGCTGAGCGCGACCGAACTTCGCATCATCGTTGCCGTCATCGGCGCGATCGCGCTGGCGCTGATCTACTTCTTCGGCCGCCCGAAAAAGCCGGGTCAGGGCGAGCGCCGCGCGGCGAGACGCGGAGACGACGAGCGCATCGAGCCGACCTTCGGCGCGCTCGACGGCGAGCCGCAGCAGGGCGAGCTAGACGTGTCGCTGCGCGCCGAGCTGGACCGGCTGGGCCAGAGCGGCGCGGCGAAACCCGCCTCGCGCTCGCCGGTCGGCGCGCGGCCGGACCGGAAGATCGAGCGCATCGTCACGCTGTTCGTCGCCGCGCGACCCGGCGCGACCATCGCGGGTTCCGACATCGTGGTCGCGGCGGAGAAGGCCGGCCTCGAATTCGGCGACATGGGCATTTTCCATCGCCTCGTTTCGGGCAAGACGGCCGAGGGCCCGGTCTTCAGCATGGCGAACATGGTCAAGCCCGGAAGCTTCGACATGAGCAAGCTGGACGAGCTGCGGACGCCGGGCGTCACCTTGTTCATGACGCTGCCGGGACCGCTGCCCGCGCTCGACGCGTGGGAGATGCTGCTGCCGACCGCGCAACGCCTTGCCGAGCTGCTCGACGCGACGGTGCTCGACGAGGAGCGCAACGCGCTCGGGCGTCAGCGCATCGCGCACCTGCGCGACGAGCTGCGCGCGTGGGACCGCAAGCAGGAGCGGAACCAGATCAAGCCGGGGCTCTGAGAGAGAGGCCGCGGGACGTCGCTCGCGACGCCGCACCCGTGCGGTGGAATTTCTTTCGTGCTTGGCGCTCAGCCGCCGGAGAGCTTCTTCACGAGGTCGATGTACTTCTGCATCGCCTCTTCGCTCTTGGTGCCCTTGAGCTTTGCCCAGGCTTCGTACTTGGCCGTGCCCACGAAATCGAAGAAACCGGGCTTGGGTCCGGACACGTCGCCCTCCGATCCCTGCTTGTACAACGCGTAGAGCTTGAGCAGCGTGTCGTTGTCGGGACGCTCGGGGAGCTTCTTGACGTCTTCCGCAGCCTTCTCGAAGCGCGCTTTGAGATCGGACATGGGCTTACCCGGCGGTGCCTGCGAATGCCCAGCTTACATCAGCGCGACGCCAGTGCGTAGCACGCGGGGCGCGGCACGGTCGTAACCGGAAAGTCGTGCGAAACGGACATAGAAAAACAGCATGAGCCGGTTTCTAGAACGGCACCTTTGCGCAGCGGGGGCGTACGACACGAAATCAGTGTTGCCGTAGTCCCGCGCGTTCGCGCCTGGACCGAAGACGGCGTAGACGTCTCCTCGATTTCGATCTCACCAGGATGCGCGCGTTGTATTGCGCTCCTCGCACACAAACGTCATGAAAGCATCGACCACTTGCTGCGCTGAGCGCATGATGGATCAAATGAGTCGCGGGAAAAATGTGGCGCAGCGCACGCTACGTTGTACGCAACTTGCGTTTTCACGCTGTGGACACATTCGAAAATTTATAGAAGTTGTTGAAGTCGGCGCGCGGCGCCGAACGCCGCGACTTCACCGGAGATGTCCCGAT
>CBINBI010000026.1:0-39766 GCA_966248875.1 uncultured Rhodanobacteraceae bacterium | reverse complement strand
TTGACCACTTCCGATATCAAACCAATTTTGGTCCGGAAAGGTTAGGAATTACCTTCTTTTGCCGCTACAATGCGTCCGTTTTGCCTGCCTGGAATGGACGCATGCCCGCCGAGATCAAGTACAAGCGCATTCTCTTGAAACTGTCGGGCGAGGCGCTGATGGGCGAGGCCGACTACGGCATCGATCCGAAAGTGCTGACGCGGCTCGCGCGCGAGATCATCGAGGTGCAGCGCGCCGGCGTGCAGGTCGGCGTCGTCATCGGTGGGGGCAACATCTTCCGCGGCGCCGGGCTCGCGGCCTCCGGCATGGACCGCGTCACCGGCGACCACATGGGCATGCTCGCGACCGTCATGAACGCGCTCGCCATGCAGGACGCGATCGAGAAGGCCGGCGGCTATGCGCGCACGATGAGCGCGATCAAGATCAACGAGGTCTGCGAGGACTTCATCCGACGCCGCGCGATCCGCCATCTCGAGAAGGGCCGCATCGCGCTGTTCGCGGCGGGCACCGGCAATCCGTTCTTCACCACCGATTCCGCCGCCGCGCTGCGCGCGATCGAGATCAACGCCGACCTGCTGCTGAAGGCGACGAAGGTTGACGGCGTGTACAGCGCCGATCCGCGCAAGGACGCCAACGCCAAGCGCTACGAGCAGCTCACCTACGACGAAGTCATCCAGCGCAACCTGCAGGTGATGGACACCAGCGCAATCGCGCTGTGCCGTGATCACAGGATCCCGCTGCGCATCTACGACATGTCGCGCGAGGGCGACCTGATGCGCATCATGCGCGGCGAGCCGATCGGAACGCTGGTCGTCGGCGGACGCTGACACCATCGCTGCGCCCACCGCGCGGCGCCGCAACATCGGCTGAAGCGAGCCGCGGCGACCGGTGCCGGCGACCCCGCTGCTATACTCGCCGGCCACTCGCAAGGCAGAAACGGTAGCCTCGCCATGCAGAACATCAACGACATCAAGAAAGATGCGCAGACGCGCATGCAGAAGAGCGTCGATGCGCTCCGCCACGAGCTCACGCGCCTTCGCACCGGCCGCGCCAGCACCGGCCTGATCGAGCCGCTCAAGGTTTCGTACTACGGCACCGACACGCCGATCATGCAGGTCGCGAACGTCGCCGTCGCCGACGCACGCTCGATCACGATCACGCCGTACGAGAAGAACATGGTCGGCCCGATCGAGAAGGCGATCCTCGCTTCCGATCTCGGCCTCACGCCGACGACCGTGGGCAACGTCATCCGCATCAACCTGCCGCCGTTGACCGAGGAGCGCCGCAAGGAACTGTCCAAGCACGTCGCCCATGAGGGCGAGAACGCGAAGATCGCGGTGCGCAACGTCCGGCGTGACGCGATCCATCACGTCAAGGAACTGCTCAAGGAGCGCAAGATCACCGAGGACGAGGATCGCCGCACCGAGGACGAGATCCAGAAGCTCACAGACAAGTTCGTCAAGGACATCGACGGCGTCGTGAAGCTCAAGGAAGATGAACTGATGGCGGTGTGAGGCCGGCCGCGGAAGGCGGAGCCCGGGGATCAGGCGATCACCGGTTCTGCCACGCGTCTTTCCCGGCGACGCGCCACAGCAGCCATAATCGAGACGCATGCCCCAAGAATCCGCCCCGCGCATCCCTCGCCACATCGCCATCGTCATGGACGGCAACGGCCGCTGGGCCGAGCGGCGGCGGCGACCGCGCAGCTTCGGCCATCGCGAAGGCCAGAAGGCGGTGCGCGCGTCGATCGAGTTCTGCCTGCGCAACGGCGTCGAGGCCCTGACGCTGTTCGCGTTCTCGAGCGAGAACTGGAACCGCCCGGAGAGCGAAGTCGGCGCGCTGATGCAGCTGTTCCTGAAGGCGCTCGATCGCGAAGTCGACGAGCTGCACGAGAACGGCGTGCGCCTCGTCTTCATCGGCGATCTCGCGAAGTTCTCGAGCGAGCTGCGTGAACGCATGCGGCGCGCGATGGTGAAGACGGCCGCGAACAGCGCACTCAGGCTCAACGTCGCCGTCAACTATGGCGGGCGCTGGGACATCGCCGACGCCGCGCGGCAGGCGGCGCTGGAAGTCGCCGCGGGGCGGCTGCGCGCGGATGACATCGGCGAGCGCACGCTGGCGCCGTTCCTCTGCCTTGCCGACCTGCCGCCGGTCGATCTCTTCATCCGCACCGGCGGCGAAATGCGCATCAGCAATTTCCTGCTCTGGCAGATCGCCTACGCCGAGCTCTACTTCACCGATGCGCTCTGGCCCGACGTCGATGCGGACGTGCTCTCCGCCGCGCTCGCCGAGTACGCGCGGCGCGAGCGCCGCTACGGTCTCACCTCCGCGCAGATCAGGGCGGCCAGCTAGGATGCTGAAGCAGCGCACCCTCACCGCGCTGGTCCTGGCCCCGCTCGGCATCCTTGTCGTGCTGTTCGCGCCGACGGTCGTGCTCGCGGCAATCACGAGCATCGTCGTGCTGGTCGGACTCTGGGAATGGACGCGCCTCGCGGGCTTCGGTTCGCGTCCGCTCCGCTCGGCAGTCGTCGCGCTGGTCGCGATGGCGATGGTCCCGCTCTGGCTGCTGCGCGCCGAGCCGTTCGCGTGGTGGGTGATCGGAGCGGGCGCGGCTTGGTGGCTGGTCGCCGCCGCGTGGCTCGGCCACTTCTCCTTCGGCGCCGCGCCTACGCGAGAGAACGCCACGATCAAGCTCGTCGCGGGCCTGCTTGCGACGCTGCCCGCCTGGCTCGCGCTCATCAAGCTGCACGCCGATCCGCAGCGCGGGCCTGCCTGGGCTCTGCTGGCGCTGACGCTGGTGTGGATCGCCGACATCGCCGCGTACTTCACCGGCAGCCGCTACGGCAGGAAGAAGCTCTGCCCGCAGATCAGCCCGAACAAGACCTTCGCTGGCGTGTACGGCGCGCTTGCCGGCAGCGCGCTGCTCGCGGCGGCGGGCGGCCGGCTGCTCGACCAGCACGGCGGCGCGTGGGGGGCGCTCGTCGTGCTCGCCGTCGTCACCGCGATCGTGTCGATCGTCGGCGATCTCTTCGAGAGCCTCATGAAGCGCCAGGCCAGCGTCAAGGATTCCGGCACGCTGTTTCCCGGCCACGGCGGCATGTTCGATCGATTCGACAGCATGTTCGCCGCGCTGCCGGTCTTCGCGCTCGGCAAGGCCCTGCTCGATCTCACGCTGGCGCCATGAGAACCGTCGCCGTGCTGGGCGCCACCGGCTCGATCGGGGCGAGCGCGCTCGACGTCATCGCGCGCCATCCGGATCGCTTCCGCGCCGGCGTGCTCGCCGCGCACCGCAATGTCGAGGCGCTCGCGGCGCTGTGCGCGAAATTCCGTCCCGACCTCGCCGTGATCGCGGACGCCGCGCTGGAAGCGGACCTCCGCGAGCGGCTGCGGAGCGCGGGCGTCACGACGCGTGTCACCGCGGGCGCGGACGCGCTCGTCGAAGCCGCGACGGACAAGCGTTGCGACACGGTCGTGGCCGCGATCGTGGGGGCCGCAGGGCTCGCATCGACACTCGCCGCCGCGCGCGCCGGCAAGCGTCTCCTGCTCGCGAACAAGGAAGCGGTCGTCATGGCCGGGCCGCTGCTGCGCGATGCGCTCGACGCAGGGGGCGGCGCGCTGCTGCCGATCGACTCCGAGCATAACGCCGTGTTCCAGTGCCTGCCTGCCGATCGCGCCAGCCTCGACGCGGCCGGTGTGACGCGCATCCTGCTGACTGCCTCGGGCGGCCCGTTCCGCGGTCGCCCGCGCGACACGCTGGGCAGCGTCACGCCCGAGATGGCGTGCGCGCACCCGAACTGGACCATGGGCCGCAAGATCTCGGTCGATTCGGCGACGCTGATGAACAAGGGCCTCGAAGTCATCGAGGCGCATTTCCTGTTCGACGCGCGGCCCGAGCGCATCGAGGTTGTCGTGCATCCGCAGAGCATCGTCCACTCGATGGTCGAGTACGCGGACGGCTCGGTGCTGGCGCAGCTCGGCAATCCGGACATGCGTACCGCCCTCGCCCATGCGCTGGCCTGGCCCGAGCGCGTCGCGGCGGGCGTCGCTCCGTTCGACCTCCTCGGCATCGGCCGGCTCGACTTCGAGCCGCCGGACCGCACGACCTTCGCCTGCCTCGATCTCGCCTATCGTGCGCTCGCCGTCGGCGGCAGCGCGCCGATCACGCTCAACGCCGCCAACGAGGAAGCCGTGGCGGCGTTTCTCGATGGACGCCTGCCCTTCCTTGCGATTCCCGAAGTCATTGAAAGCACGTTGGAAACGCTGCCGGCGGCATCCGCCGTCACACTGCCCGAAGTGCTTGACGCCGATTTAACTGCGCGTCGGGTTGCGCAACGTATCATCGCATCGGCGAAGGGCTGAGCGCACCCCGGAGAGGCGACCGCCTCGGCACATGCGCGGGCGAAACCGCGGCGGCGAAGGGCGGTCCGAGACGAACATCGAAGTCGAAACCGAGTCGAAGGCGGCATGAGCGAAGTCCTGGGTTCCGTGTGGTGGCTGATCGTCACGCTGGGTGTGCTGATCACGTTCCACGAGTTCGGCCATTTCGTGGTCGCGCGCCGCTGCGGCGTGAAGGTGCTGCGCTTCTCGGTGGGCTTCGGCAAGGCGCTGTGGTCGCGCTTCGACCGCCAGGGCACGCAGTACGTCATTGCCGCGATTCCACTCGGTGGATACGTGAAGATGCTGGACGAGCGCGAGGGCGAGGTCGCCCCCGCCGAGCTCGACCGGGCGCACAACCGCAAGCCGGTGCTCCAGCGCATCGCGATCGCCGCCGCCGGGCCGGCGTTCAACCTGCTGTTCGCGCTGGTCGCGTTCTGGCTGGTGCTGATGATCGGCAAGCCCGACTACGTGCCGGTCGTCGGCGAGCCGACGGGCCTTGCCGCGGAAGCGGGCTTCCAGCCGGGCGACCGCATCCTCCGGATCGGCGACAAGCCGATCGAGACTTCGACGGACACGCTGGAAACGCTGGCCGTGCGCTCGGTCGACGCGAAGCCGCTCGCCGTCACCGTGCGCACCGCGGCCGGCACGGAAGCCGTGCGCACGCTCGCGCTCGATCGCCTCACCGACTCCAGCGATATCGAGAAGTCGCTGCCCGAGATCGGCCTCAAGCTGCGCGCGCCGGTGCCGCCCGCGATCGCGGCGAAGGTGAGCTCGGGCCTGCCGGCCGAGGCCGCGGGCCTCGAGGAAGGCGACCGTATCCTCGCGGTGAACGGCGTGCCGGTGCCGGATTTCGCCGCGCTCGGCGAAATCATCCAGAAGCAGGCGGCGATCTCGCCGGTGCTCGGCTTCAGGATCGAGCGCAACGGATCGCAGCTCGATCTCAGTGTGCACGCGACGAAGCAGGTGGTACGCTCGGGTGAGCCACCGCGCTGGATCGTCGGCATCGAGCCGCCCGACACGCACGACGCTCTGCTGCGCCTCGGCCCGATCGACGCGATACCGGCCGCGTTCGCCGAAACCTGGCACCGCTCCGCCGACATGCTGAAGCTGCTCGGCCAGATGATCACCGGGCAAGCCTCGACGAAGAACATCTCGGGGATCATCACGATCGGCCAGGCCGCGAACACTTCCGCACGGATGGGCCTCGGCTGGTTCGTCGACTTCCTGGCGGTCGTCTCGCTTTCGCTCGCAGTGATGAACCTCCTGCCGATCCCGATCTTGGACGGGGGACACCTCGTGTATTACCTTATCGAGCTCGTCAAGGGCAGCCCGGTCAGCGAGCGGACGCAGGTTGCCGGCCAATACGTGGGCCTTATGCTGCTCGTGGCCCTGATGGGGCTGGCGTTCTACAACGATATCCTGCGGATCGCGTCCTGATCCGGGGAGCTAGTTTCCCAGCAGAGTCGCCGGAAAGCGCCCTTTTCGGCGGTTATGCTGGGCGATGCAGGAAGCATCGCTCGCGCGCCGGCTGCGCCGTGGCCGGAGCGTCGAGAAGGTCCGGGCATGTACCGGAATCGGCGGGCCGGGGAAGTCCCGAGGGACGTTTCCGGCGACGCCTACTAAAACAACCAGGACCGCGGCTCGACAGGCCGCGAGCCCGATGATGTCCGGACGGAACTGACGATGAAGCGTATTGCCGCCTTCTTCCTGCTTGCCTGGCTCGCCTGCGGCGAAGCCCTCGCCTTCGACCCGTTCACGATCTCCGACATCCGCATCGACGGACTGTCGCGCATCGCGCCGGGCACGGTGTTCACCTATCTCTCGGTCGAGAAGGGCGACGAGCTGACGCCGGACCGCGCCGAACAGGCAATCCGCGCGCTGTACAAGACAGGCTTCTTCAACGACGTGCAGCTTTCACGGCAGGGCGACATCCTGGTCGTGACGGTCAAGGAGCGCCCGCAGATCTCCAAGATCGCGCTGCGCGGCAACAAGGACCTCAAGGACGAGGATCTCCTCAAGGGCCTCAAGGGCATCGGCCTCGCCGAGGGCGAGGCGTTCGATCCGCTGAAGCTCGCCGAGGTGCAGAACGAGCTCACGCGCCAGTACTACAACCGCGGCAAGTACAACGTCTCGGTGAAGACCTCCGTGGTCAACCTCGACCGCAACCGCGTCGAGATCGCGATCAACATCGCCGAAGGCAAGGCCGCCAAGATCAAGCACATCAACGTCGTCGGCAACGCGACGTTCCCGGACCGGGAAGTCACCGACAACTTCGAGTCGAGCACGTCGAACTGGCTGTCGTGGTACACGAAGGACGACCAGTACTCGCGCGAGAAGCTCTCGGGTGATCTCGAGAAGCTGGCGTCGTACTACATGGACCGCGGCTACGTCGACTTCAACGTAGAGTCGACGCAGGTATCGATCAGCCCCGACAAACGCAAGATGTACGTCACCGCCGCAATCAAGGAAGGCGAGGTCTACACGGTCAGCGACATCAAGCTGACCGGCGCGCTGATCCTCAACGAGGATGACCTGCGCAAGCTGCTGCAGATCAAGGTCGGCGATCTCTTCTCGCGCAAGCAGGTCGAGCAGTCCTCCGACGCGATCTCTGCCGTCCTCTCGAACATCGGCTACGCATTCGCCGAGGTGAACCCGATCCCGACGATTGACCGCGAGAAGCGCGAGGTGGCGCTCAATTTCTTCGTCAATCCGGGCAAGCGCGTCTACGTGCGCAACATCGTCTTCAAGGGCAACACGCACACCGAGGACGAAGTGATCCGCCGCGAGATGCGCCAGCTCGAAGGCGCCTGGTACTCGCAGGCCGCGATCGACCGCTCGAAGATCCGCCTGCAGCGCCTGGGCTACTTCAAGACCGTCACCATCGACACGCCGAAGGTGCCGGGCAGCGAGGACCAGGTGGACGTCGTGGTGACGGTCGAGGAGCAGAACTCCGGCAGCTTCACTTTCGGCCTCGGCTATTCGCAGGTGCAGGGCCTGATCGCCAGCATCGCCGTCACGCAGAACAATTTCTTCGGCACCGGCGACAAGGTCGGCATCACTGCGCAGCAGAGCTCGTTCCTCAAGCGCTACCAGTTCTCGTACTTCGAGCCGTACCTCACCACCGACGGCATCGGCATCGGCTACGACATCCATCACACCGAATTCGACGCCGGCGAGGACAACCTCGCGAGCTACCTGACCAACAGCGATGCTTTCGACACCTATCTCAGCATCCCGATCACCGAATCGGACACGATCAACGCGCAGCTCGCCGTCAGCAAGACGGGCGTGACCCCGGTATTCGGCACACCGGAAGAGTTCATCGACTACATCCACAACCTCGGCAATTTCACCTTCCACACCTGGGAGACGCAGTTCTCCTGGGCGCACGACACGCGCAACAAATACTGGAACCCGACCCGCGGCTCGGTGCAGTCGGTCGGCCTGGACGTCGCGCTGCCCGGCTCCACCGTCGAGTTCTACACGCTCATGTATCGGTACGGCCTGTACGTCCCGATGACGAGCAAGCTCACGTTCTACACACATTTCATGCTCGGCTACGGCGACACCTGGCGCTCGCCGAAGAGCGTGCTCTCACCCGACGATCCGCACTACATCGCCGACCTCGGCGGGTTGCCGTTCTTCAAGAACTTCTACGCCGGCGGTGTCAACGACGTGCGCGGCTTCCGCGACAACACGCTGGGCCCGTTCACGGTCTTCAACGAAGCCACCTGCCCCTCGACCGATACGCGCTGCCGCCTGCCGATCGGCGGCGCGTTCAAGACGGTCGGCTCGGCCGAAGTCATCTTCCCGACGCCGTTCGTCAAGGAGGACAACGACTCGACGCGCCTGTCGTGGTTCGTCGACGTCGGCAACGTGTTCAAGGACTACAGTGCGTTCAGCGCCAGCGACCTGCGCGTCTCGACCGGCCTCTCGTTCCAGTGGCGCGCGCCGGTCGGCCCGATCGTGATCAATATCGCCAAGCCGATCCGCAGCGAGCGCGGCGACGACACCGAAACGATCCAGTTTTCGTTCGGAAACACGTTCTAGGCCGGCAGGAGCGGAGAACGCAGCGGCCCACCGAGGAGAGCGACGTGACCTGGCCCGCACAAGCACGAGGCGTCGCTCGCGCGCTGGTGCTGGCGGCGGCCTTCGCGCTGGTCCCGGCGCTCTGCCGCTCCGCGGCGGCGCAAAGCCCCGCCGCACGCAT
Source organism: uncultured Rhodanobacteraceae bacterium (assembly GCA_966248875.1). Taxonomy (GTDB): domain Bacteria; phylum Pseudomonadota; class Gammaproteobacteria; order Xanthomonadales; family Rhodanobacteraceae; genus Dokdonella_A. The sequence continues at coordinate 31,179 of CBINBI010000026.1, read as the reverse complement.
CGGTTACGTCGACATGAAACGGCTGCTCGACAACGCGCCGCAGGTCGTGGCCGGCCGCCAGAAGCTCGAGCGCGAGTTCGCGCCGCGCGACAGCGCGCTCAAGGCCGACGAAAAACGCCTGCAGGAGCTGCGCGAGCGCCAGCAGCGCGAGTCCGCGACGACGGCCACCAGCGACGCCGAGGCGCTCAAGCGCGAAATCGACGCGCTCGACCGCTCCATCAAGCGCAACCGCGAGAGCATGCGCAACGACCTGAAGACGCGCAGCGACCAGGAGCTCGACAAGAGCTGGCGCGAGATCAACGATGCCGTCGTCGATTTCGCGCGCGAGGAGGGTTACGACCTCATCGTGCCGAGCCCGGTCGTGTTCGCGAGCCCCCGTGTCGACGTCACCGACCAGGTGCTCGATCGGCTCAAGCGGCAGTTTCGCGCACGCAACGGCGACACGCCATGACTTCACACACGCTCGGCGACATCGCCCGGCGCTTCGGCCTGGAGTTGCGCGGCGATCCCGCCACGCGGATCGCCGGCGTCGCCACGCTCGCGCACGCCGGCGCCGACCAGCTCGGCTTTCTCGCCAATCCGCGCTATCGAAGCCAGCTCGCCACCACCGGAGCCGCCGCCGTCGTGCTGCGCGCCGGCGACGCCGACGCGTTCGCGCGCGCGTCCCTGATCGCGGACGATCCTTATGTCGCCTTCGCGCGTATCGCCGCGCTGTACGAACGCGTGCCCGCCGCGGCGCCGGGCGTGCACGTGAGCGCCGTCGTCGCGGAGGGCGCGCGCATCGCGCCGTCGGCGTCGATCGGCGCGCACTGCGTCGTCGACGCCGAAGCCGAGATCGGCGACGGCGCCGTGCTCGGGCCGCACTGCATCGTCGGGCGCGGCTGCCGCGTCGGCGCGCAGTCGCGGCTCGTAGCGCGCGTGACGCTGGTCCAGGACGTCACGCTCGGCCGCCGCGTGCTCGTCCATCCCGGCGCCGTGATCGGCGCGGACGGCTTCGGCCTCGCCTTCGCCAAGGACCACTGGGAGAAGGTGCCGCAGCTCGGCGGCGTCGTCGTCGGCGACGACTGCGAGATCGGCGCGAACACGACGATCGACCGCGGCGCGCTCGGCGACACGGTGCTCGAGGAGGATGTCCGCCTCGACAACCAGATCCAGATCGCGCACAACGTATTCATCGGCGCGCACACGGCGATGGCCGGCTGCTCCGCCGTCGCAGGCAGCGCCCGGATCGGACGTTACTGCCTGATCGGCGGCAGCGCTGGCATACTGGGACATCTGGAGATCGCCGACCGCGTCACCGTGACGGCTATGAGCCTGGTCACGCACAGCCTGCGCGAGCCCGGCGAGTACTCGTCCGGCACGCCGATCCAGGAAAACCGGCGCTGGCGCCGCAATGCGGCGCGCTTCAAGCATCTTGACGATTTCGTACGGCGCGTGGACGCCGCCAGGAGGGAACCCGAATCATGACCAGCACGGATCAGACCGGCGTGGAGTTGCCGATCGACGTCGAGCGCATCGCTTCGATGCTGCCGCACCGTTATCCGTTTCTGCTGATCGACCGCGTCACCGCGTTCGAGCACGGCAAGCGCCTCACCGCCATCAAGAACGTGACCATCAACGAGCCGTTCTTCCAGGGTCATTTCCCCGGCCATCCGGTCATGCCCGGCGTGCTGATCATCGAGGCGCTGGCGCAGGCGTCCGGCGTGCTCGTGAAACTCTCCGTGCCGCACGACCCCGCGAAGCCCGTCGTCTTCTACCTCGTCAAGGTCGACAAGGCGCGCTTCAACCGTGTCGTCGTGCCCGGCGACCAGCTCGTGCTTGAAGTCGAGCACAAGCGCACGATGCGCAACATGAGCCTGTTCTGGTGCCAGGCCTTCGTCGAGGGCAAGGTCGCCGCGGAAGCCGAGATGCTCTGCGCGGAGGTCGCCAGCGGATGATCCATCCGACCGCGATCGTCGATCCAGGCGCGAAAATCGGATCCGGCGTCAGCATCGGCGCGTACAGCGTGATCGGCCCCGGCGTCGAGATCGGCGACGGCACCTCGATCGGCCCGCACGTCGTCATCGAAGGCACGACGCGCATCGGCCGCGACAACCGCATCTTCCAGTTCGCCTCGCTGGGAGCGATCCCGCAGGACAAGAAGTTCGGCGGCGAGGACTCCGAGCTCGTCATCGGCGACCGCAACCTGATCCGCGAGTTCGTCACGCTGAACCGCGGCACGCGCGAAGGCGGCGGCGCGACGCGCATCGGCAACGACAACTGGATCATGGCGTACGCGCATGTCGCCCACGACTGCAACGTCGGCAACCACACCGTGTTCTCGAACAACGCGACGCTCGCCGGGCACGTCACCATCGGCGACTACGTGATCCTCTCGGGCTTTTCCGGCGTGCACCAGTTCTGCCGCATCGGCGCGCACGCATTCATCGGCATGGGCTGCCTCGTCAACGGCGACGTGCCGCCGTTCGTCATGATGGCCGCCGAGTACGGGCGGCCGCGCGGCATCAACGCCGAAGGCCTGAAGCGCCGCGGCTTCGACGCCGCGCGCATCGCTGCGATCAAGCGCGCGTACCGCACGCTCTATCTCGGCAACCGCACGCTCGCCGACGCGCGCGCCGAGCTCAGCGCCATGGCCGCCGAGAGCGAGGACATCGCGGCGATGCTGGACTTCATCGCGGGCAGCGAGCGGGCGCTGGTGCGGTGAGAGCGGGGATCGGGGATTCGGGATTGGGGATTTGGCCTGCGGCGCCGCATTGCGAATTGCCCCTCTCCCTCCAGCGAAAGCAGCGAAACACTGACTGATCGTGCGTGCGGTTTGACGGACAGACTGGCGCTCGACGCGCAGGAGCGAAACGGCCATGTCACCGCCGAATCCCGAATCCCCAATCCCCAATCCCGGCTCTCCCCGCTCTCCCCGCTTCACCCTCGTCGCCGGCGAAGCCTCCGGCGACATGCTCGGTGCCGGGTTGATCGCCGCGCTGCGGGAGCGCTTTCCGCAGGCCGAGTTCGCCGGCGTCGGCGGACCGCGCATGCGGCGCGAAGGGTTCGAGGCTTGGCATTCGGCCGACGAGCTCGCGGTGATGGGGCTGGTCGAGGTGGCGAAGCATCTGCCGCGCCTCCTCGCGCTGCGCCGCGACGTGCGGCGCCGCACGCTCGCCTTCCGGCCCGATGCCTTCATCGGCATCGATGCACCCGACTTCAACTTCGGCCTCGAGCGCAGTCTCAAGGCGGCCGGCGTGCGCACCGTCCACTACGTCGGCCCCTCGATCTGGGCCTGGCGTGCGGGGCGCGCGCGCACGATCGGGCGCAGCGCCGATCTCGTGCTCTGTCTGTTTCCGTTCGAGCCCGCGATCTACGCCGAACACGGCGTCGACGCGACCTTCGTCGGCCATCCGCTCGCCGACGCGTTCGCCATCGATCCGGCCAAGGCACCGGCGCGCGCGGCGCTCGGCCTGCCGGATGATGTACCCGTGCTCGCCCTGCTGCCCGGCAGCCGGCTCGGCGAAATCCAGCGGCTTGCGCGGGATTTCATCGGCGCGGCACGGCTTCTGCGCGAGCGGCTGCCCGATCTGCAGGTCATCGCGCCGATGGCGAATGCCGCGTGCTGCGGCGCCTTCGAAGCAGCACTTGCCAGGAACGTGGCCGGAAGCTCGGCCGGGTTCTTCCGCGTCGTCGACAACCACGCCCGCGAAGCGATGATCGCAGCCGATGCGGTCCTGCTCGCATCCGGCACGGCGGCGCTCGAAGCGATGCTCGCAAAGCGGCCGATGGTGGTGGCCTATCGCATCTCCCCGCTGACGTACGGGATCGTGAAAGGGCTGCGCATGCTCAAGACGCGGCACTATTCGCTGCCGAACGTCCTCGCCGGCCGCGCGCTCGTGCCCGAGCTGATGCAGGGCGCCTGCACGCCCGCGGCGCTCGCGGACGCGCTGCTGCCCGCGCTTCGCGAACGCCGCATGCCGCCGCGGCTCGCCGCCGAATTCCGTCACCTGCATCTCGAGCTTCGCCGCGACGCCAGCCGCTCGGCGGCCGCGGCGATCGCGGCGCTGACCGGAACGGCCGGACGCCACACGGGCTGACCCCGCTGCGCCGCCGATTGACGCAACCGCCGCGTCTCAGCACGATGACGCCGTGACGAGCGCCGCATGCTGACTTCCACGGAGACGACACCGCGCCGGGTACGCGCACTGAGGCTCTTCGCGTCGCTCGCTTTTGCTGCGCTGATCGTGTTCGGTCCGCTGACCGAGCACACCTGGCCCGAATGCGTGTATACGACGACGCTGGTGCTGCTCACGGCGTTGCTCGTGCTGTTCGCGACGGCCCGCATTGCGCTCGCGCTGCTCGTGCCCGCGCTCGTATTCGGCGCAATCGAGATCGCCGGCACGCTGAAGTTCACCTATCTGCAGACGCCGGTGCTGGCACCGGATCTCCGGTACTTCATCAATCGCGACACGATCGACGTGATCGCGCGCTATCCGCTGCTGCTCGGCGTCAGCCTCGGGGCGGTGATCCTGATTCCCCTGCTTCTGGTCGTCGCGGCCGTGTCCGAACGCGCATCGCTGCTGCGCGATCGTCCACGCGTCACGCGGGGCGCGGTCCGTGTGCTCGGCACGCCGGCAGCCGCAGCCTTGCTCGCCGTCAGCCTCGTGCCGAACGGACCGTTCTGGGCGGTCTTCAACAAGCCGATGTGGATCACGATCAACGACCAGAGCTTCCTCACCGATTTCTTCACCTCGTTCAACAACACCGTCATCGAGCGGCCGCGGCTGCCGGACAAGATCGACCGCAAGACGAGCTGGAAGCTCGATCGTCCGCTGCTCGCGCCGCCATCCAAGCCCGACGTGGTCGCGGTGCTGGAGGAATCGACGTTCGATCCGCGCATCCTGAAGGTCTGCACGCTCGACGTCTGCAAGCGCAGGATGTTCGATCCGGACAGGAACACGCGCGCGCACGGGCTGCTCACCGTGCACACGTTCGGCGGCGGCACTTGGACCAGCGAGTTCGCGGTGCTGACCGGCCTTGCCCACACGCTGTTCGGACCGGCGGGACTCTACGCTCCTTACAACCTCGCGCCGCTCGTTGACCACACGCTGCCGCGCGCGTTCCAAGCAGCCGGCTATCGCGCCATCGCGATCTACCCGATGACCGGCGATTTCCTGAACGCGCGCAACGCCTACGACTACTACGGCTTCGATGCGTTCTACGATGGCACGGAATACGGGCTCGGCTGGGAAAGCACCGACGCAGATCTTCTCGAGGTGTTCGAGCGCATCTATGCCGACGAGAAGCGCACGCACCCAAACCAGCCGCTCTTCGTTTTCATGCTGACGCTCCATCAGCACGGCCCGCACATGACGCCGCTCGCCGAGCTTCCCGCGCCGTACGACAAGCCGCTCTTCCCGGGCAAGTTCGCGCCGAAGGCCCTCGACGACTGGCTGAACCTGAATCTCGGCAACTACCTCGAGCGGCTCCAGGAATCCGACGCGATGCTGGCGGAGCTCGAGAAATTCCTGCTCGCGCGCGAGCACCCGACCGTGCTGATGCACTTCGGCGATCACCAGCCGTCCTTCGACGGCGCCATCCACGCGATCCCGAAAAAGGTGCCCAAGGAAGCCGGGCCGAACTCGAACATGGTGACCTACTACAGCATCAAGTCGAACTACCCGGTGCGCCGCAAGTTCGACTACCCTGTGCTCGACATCGCGTTCCTCGGCGCGCTCGTGCTCGACGTGGCCGGCGTGCCGAAGGACGCGTTCTACCAGGCGAACACGCTGCTGCGCGAGCGCTGCAAGGGCCGCTACCTCGACTGCAAGAACATGAATCTCGTCGCGTCGTATCACGACTACGTGTTCAACCGGCTGCGGGATCTGCGCGAATGAACGCGATCGCGCCCCTGCCCGCCAGGAGCACCGTGCGCGTGCGCCGCTGGACCGAGCGCCTGCGTCGCAGCGCGCTGCGCCACGGCGCGAGCAGCGAGCATGCCGTCGCCGGCGTCGACGAGGCGGGCCGCGGCCCGCTGGCGGGGCCGGTCGTCGTCGCCGCGGTGATCCTCGATCCGATGAAGCCGATCGTGGGCCTCGCCGATTCCAAGGTGCTGTGCGAGAACGAGCGCGAACGCCTCGCCGCGCTGATCCGCCGCTCCGCGCTCGCGTTCTCGGTGGTCGCGGTCGATGTCGAGGAGATCGATCGCTGCAACATCTTCCGCGCGACGATGCTCGGCATGCAGCGCGCGCTCGCGGCGCTGCCGCTGCCGCCGGCCTACGCGCTCATCGACGGCAATCACCTGCCCAAGCCGATGCCGTGCCCGGCGCGCGCGGTCGTCGACGGCGACGCGAGGGAGCCCGCGATCAGCGCCGCCTCGATCATCGCCAAGACCGTGCGCGACGGCATCATGTGCGAGCTCGATGCCGTGCACCCGGGCTACGGCTTCGCGCGGCACAAAGGCTATTCGACACCCGAACACTTCGAGGCCCTGGCGCGGCTCGGGCCCTGCCCCATCCATCGCAGGAGCTTCGCACCAGTGCTCGCGCGGTATGCGACCGGCGATCTGTTCGACACGGACCCGCAACCAGCGTAGGCACGGATCACGGAGCCGGACCTCAGAGCCGCGCGTGCTCCAGCGGCCGCTCGCGGTGCATCAGCGTCCATTCGGCGTGCTCGGCGAGCGCGGCTTCGCCGAGCGCCCGCAGGATCTCGAGCTGCTCGCGCGCGTCCCGAGCCCGATCGAGCGCCGCCCGCGCGCGCGCGAAGATGCGCTGCATGTACCGGTACTGCTTGATGAGCTCCTTGTCCGCCTTGCGGTACGCGTAGGCCTCGCGCACCGCCGCGATGATCGAGACGACGGCCATGACCGCGACCAGCGTCGACTTGCTGTCCTGCGAGAGGCTCGATACGAACGCCGCAAGGAACACGCTGATCGTGATGCCGAACCACAAGCTGATCGTGCCCAGCGTTTCGGTGATCCGGTGCAGGCGCGTGCGCTGCGCGACGCGGCGCTCGTAGTAGTCGAGCTGCCCGGACTCGCCCGACGTGCCCACCCACTCGGCGATCACGCGCGCAAGGTTGCCGGCTTCGCGCGGCGCGGGCGAGAGATCGGCTTCGAGCGCGGCCGAGCGCATGACGTTGCGGATCCAGCCGAGCTCGACGTCCTGCTTCTGCAGGAAATTGTCGTGCGCGAACTCCGCGTCGGCCGTGACCGAAAGCCCGGCGCGACGCCAGTACGACTGCACACGCAAGCCCTCCGCCAGCGCGCGATAGTCGAGGTACTTGCGGTGCCAGCCGCGCCGCATCGCGAGCATGCTGAGCGACACGCCGAACGCGAACAGCGCGAGGAACACGAAGATCATGTAGTCCTGCGCGGGCAGATCCGAGTAGCACGTGAAGGCGATGCCCATCGCGGCCGCCAGCGTGTAGATCGCGCGCATCGCGAACAGCACGCGGCGCTGGAAATGCAGCGCGAGCCAGTCGGCCGCCTGGAACAGCCGGTTCAGCGGATCGGATGACGGGCTCCCCGCGCCGTTCGCGGCGGCTGATCGGCGCGCCGCCTTCGCATCGATCTCGCGCCGGTACTTCGTCCAGTCGGCGCCGAATTCCGCCATGTGGGCGAACGTGGCGCGGAACGTGCCGGGCATCGGCGCATCACCGGGAACGGCTTGCTCACCGGTGCGCCAGAACATGTCCAGCGGCTGCAGCTCCGCGGCCGGTGCGCCTTCGCCTTCCCGCGAGCACACGATGTGATACGCCAGCCGCTCGGCATCGTTGCCGAGCGGCGCATGAGCGCGCGAGCGCCGGCGTTCGATCGACTGCGGCCGGATGCCGTGCAGGTGACAGTCGACGATCTGCGCGGTGCCGCCCACGCGCTCCGACCGCTTGCCGTCCCAGATCGCGAGCAGGATGTGGCAGTGGCTGGAGATATAGACGCCACCACGCGCGTAGCGACGATCGCGTTCGGCTCCGACCGGCGCTTCGTCGGCGTCTTCGAGGGGGTCGCCCGCAATGCGCGGCAGCTCGATCACCTCGGCCCGCGCGCACAGCGCGTCGAAGCGCGCGTGCCCTGCAGGGTCGAGGAAATCCCGCGCGTATTGCGCGCGCTCCATCGGCAGCACCGCGACGAGCCGCGCGCCGGCGGCGAGCGCTTCCTCCGCGACGAGCTGATCGCCGCCCTGCGCCAGCGCCGACACGACGGTCAGAGGCAGATCGGGATAATCGCGACCGAGCCGTGCGAAGAACTCGCGCACGCGCTCGCGGATCGCACCGGTCTCCGCGGCTGGAATGTCGCGGTGACTGGTGACGCCGATCGCAAGCGCGACGCGATCGGCGCCGTGCTCCCCGATCATGACCACGCGTCGCGTGCGGTTTTCACGGCGCCCGGGCTCGCCCACGCGACGACATCGCGCCGGCCACGAAGCCCGCCACGAGCCCGAGCACGCCCGCCGCGAGCGGACCGAGCTCGGGGCCGGCGCCGGTCGCGCGGCCGATGAGGACGCCGACAACCAGCGAGATCGCGATCGCGGCGAAGGTCTCCCAGACCCAGATCGACGTGCCCTTGTTGCGGATCGAGCCGCCACCCTGGATCACCTGCGGCGGCTGCTGCGGACTCGCCATGTCGACGATGTTGAGCGCCACCGATGCAGCAACGTTCGGCGGCCCGCCGGTGTTGTCGATCGTCACCGTGACCGTGTCGGTGTAGGGCGCCGTGCCCGGGCCGTCGTCGTACGTGATCCGAGCAGGCGCGATGTTGACGAGACCCGTCGCGCTCGTCTTGTTCCGCACGAATTGCAGCGGAGCCACGCCCTTCCATATGACCGTCGCGATCGTATCCGGTGGCACCTGGATCCGATTGCTCGGCGAGTACTGAATTTTGCGGTTCGTATCGAAGTAGACGTTGATCGTCGTGGTGATGCTCGTGGTCATTGGAGATCTCCCTCGCCTTTGAGATGCTTCGGTTGCCCGGATGCTGCGAACGCGCGCGAGGCGCGCTCAGTTCGTCTTGGAACGCGCCGCTGCCGTTTCGGCACCGCTTGCGTCGGCCAGCGTCGCCACCGCGAGCGCGATCCTTCGCGCCGCCTCCGGTTCGGGCGCGAACGTGGCGCCGTGTGTCGCCGCCGTCGCGACGAGATCCGGATGGCGATAACCCATCGCGGCCAGCTGGTCGAGCAGCGGGCGCGCGGCGCCGATGTCGCGCACGCGCACAAGCGCGCCGATGCGCGTGTCGATCCACGACGGATCGCGCGACGTGCTTGCGAACTCCTGCGTCGTCGTCTCCGCGCGCTGCCATGCGTTCTCGGCGGCGGCCATGTCGTTGCGCGCCTCGGCGATGTCGCCCGCGGCGATGTCGATGCGCGCGAGCACCAGTGCGTGCGTGCGGTCGGCCGGCTCGCCCTTGACCATCGGCCGGAACCCCCGGTCGGCGGCGCGGATCAGGTTGACCGCTTCGGCGTAGCGCCTCTGGGCGAGCAGCCGGCGCGCGCCTTCGAGCTCCGCCTCGGCGAGCTCGCGCGCCCAGAGCACGTTCTCCGGATCCTGCTGCGCAAGCCCGCGCAGGTGCAGCACCGCGCGCTCGCCGTAGTGCGCCGCATCGGCGAAATCGCCCCGCGCGCGCGCGAGCGCGGCGAGCATCATGCTGTAGTAGCCCGCGTCTTCGCGCCAGCTCGTCACGGTCGGGTCGATCACGAGCAGGCGCTCGGCGTCCTCGACCGCCGTCCTGAGATGACGGTCCGCCAGCTCGACCTCGCCCACCGCGGCAAGGCTCTTTCCGAGGATCGCGTTGCTGATCAGAAGATCCTCGCGCCGCGCGTTGCTCGGCTCGAGCGCGGCGAGGCTCGCCTTGATGCGGAGGTCGGCGCCGTATTCGCGGATCGCCTCGTCGAGATGGCCTTCCTTCCACGCGATCTGGCCGAGATTGTTGTGCGCATAGCCGACCTCGGCCTTCCACGTGAGCTTGTCGCGCTCGCGCGCGCTGAGACGCTCGTAATTGCCGAGCACGACGATGTACTCCTCATGCGCCGCATCGAATTCGCCGCGCGCCTCGAGCACGCGGCCGATGTTCGTGTGCAGCTCGCTGGCGAGGTCGATGACTTCGGCCTCGCCCTGCTGCGCCCTGCCGAGCGTCGCGATGCGATCGAGCCCGCTGCGGAACCGCGTCAACGCGTCATCGAGGTTGCCGCGTTCCCATGCGACGCGCCCGAGCCAGAGCCGGTTGCGCGCCTGAATCGAGACGAACTCGGCGTTCCCCGGCGCGCGCCGCGCAAGCTCGTCGGCGGTCGGCTGGGCGACCGCGAACGCGCTCTCGGCTTCGGGCATGCGTCCCTGGTCGTAGCGCACGCGGCCGATCTGCTGCAACGCACGGACGCCCTGCGCCAGCGTCGCATCGTTGACGTCGGCGAGCGGCATCGTCGCGAAATAACTGACCGCCTTGTCGGCTACGCTTTCGAGAATGTCGAGGCGGTTGACCTGCCGAAGCTTGTCGTCGAGATCGCCGAGCATGAACTCGATGAGATCCTCGGCCTGCTTCTGGCGCCGCTCGGCGGCATGGCGTGCGAGCATCGCGTTGATGGCGAGCGTACTCGTGGCGCAGAGCAGGAGAACCGCCGCCGCCGCGGCGATGAACGCGCGCACGCGGCGGCGCCGCCGCTCGCGGTGACGCAGGTCGTCGAGGTCGACGCCGAGCAGGCCCGCAACGAGCTTCGTGCGCGCGTTCGACTTGCCGTCCTTGCCAGGCCGCGCGTCGGCGGCAATCGGCTCGAGCCTCTCGCCGAGCTCGCGATCGGTCAATGCCGGCGGCAGGCATTCGTCGTGCTCGCGCCCGGCCCACGTGCTGGCGCCGGGCTCGCCGCCGACGATGAGGCAGAAGATCCGGTCGCTGCGGCCGAGCCGCCGGAACGCCTTCACCTCCTCGTTGACCCAGCGCGACTGCGCCGCGTGCGGCGAGCAGATCACGATCAGGTTCGCCGACTGGGCGAGCGCGTCCTGCACCTTGGCCGAGAGATTCGCTGCGCTGGGCAGCTCGTCGCGATCGCGGAACACCGGCGCGAGGCGCGGCGGAATCACGCCGGCACCGGTCGCGAGGCCGACGAGGCGCGACGGAACCGGATAGCCTTCGATCGCGCCATGCAGCCAGTCGGCCCAGGCGCTGTCCCTGTGGCTGTAGCACAGGAACGCGCGGTAGCGGAATGTCTGCGTGTCGGACATGCGCGCACCGGCTATGTCGAAACGCTGCGAGTGTCGGCCGGCGAAGCTGTCGAGCCGACGAAGCGGCCCCGCGTCCGGCCTTCGTCACGATGGACGCCGCTCAACACGCGATACCCGAAGCGCGCCGCTCTCGCCGACATCGCCGCCCCCCGCGCCGCGACCCACAGCGGCGCTGCTGCCGGACAGCCTACCAAAACGTGATTGACGTCACACTTTAGATCGTTGTAGGAAAACGCTGATTTGCATGTCGGACGCCGGCGATCCGCGCCGGGAAGTCGCGACCGGCGCAGCAGAGAAAGGCGCGAGCCGCGCTCGAAAAAGCAGCGGCCGGCGCCGACAGCCGGAGCCGTCGCAGCCGAAGCGTCAAGCCTTGCCGGGCCGACAGGCGCGGCTTACGCTGGCCCGCTGCCTCCGCGCCCTTCGCCATGCCAGCGGAATTCGTCCATCTTCACGTCCACAGCGAGTACTCCCTCACCGATTCGACGATCCGCATCGGCGAACTGGTCGGGACGTGCGCGGCTGCGGGGATGCCGGCGGTCGCGCTGACGGACCAGAGCAACCTGTTCGCGCTGGTCAAGTTCTACAAGGCCGCCGAAGCGGCAGGCATCAAGCCGATCGCCGGCTGCGATCTGCGCGTCGCCGACGAAGACGCGCGCGCCGCGCCGCAGCGGCTGACCGTCCTCTGCCAGAGCCGCGAAGGCTATCTCAACCTTTCGCGGCTGCTGTCGCGCGCCTATGCCGAAGGCCGGCACGGCGAGCAGGCGCTGGTGCGGCTCGACTGGCTTGGCGAGGCGAACCACGGCCTGATCGTGCTCGCGGGGCGCGAGAGCGACATCGGCCGCCTCCTGATCGCCGGCCGCGACGATGCCGCCGAGGCGCGCGCCGAATGGCTGCGCGCGCGCTTCCCCGACCGGCTCTATCTCGAAGCGACGCGCACGCACCGCGCCCACGAGGAAGCCTTCCTCGAAGGCGCGCTCGCGCTCGGCGCAGCGCTGGACCTGCCGATCGTCGCGACCAACGACGTGCGCTTTCTCGCGCGCGAGGATTTCGAGGCGCACGAGGCCCGCGTCTGCATCCACGCCGGCCGCGTGCTGGCCGATCCGAAGCGGCCGCGCGAGTACTCGCCCGAGCAGTACCTGAAGCCGCCGCAGGAGATGGCGGCATTGTTCGCCGACCTTCCCGAGCTGATCGAGAACTCGGTCGAGCTGGCCAAGCGCTGCAACCTCGAGCTGAGTTTCGGCAAGTACTTCCTGCCGGCGTTTCCGGTGCCGGCCGAGCACACGCTGGAGAGCTACATCCGCGAGAACGCCCGGGCGGGTCTTGCCACGCGCCTCGCGCGCCACGCGCCGGCCCCCGGGTTCACGCGCGAGGACTACGAGCGCCGCCTGGAAAGCGAGCTCGACGTCATCGTGCAGATGGGCTTTCCGGGCTACTTCCTGATCGTCGCCGACTTCATCAACTGGGCCAAGGCGCACGACATTCCGGTCGGGCCCGGGCGCGGCTCGGGCGCGGGCTCGCTGGTCGCCTATGCGCTCGGCATCACCGATCTCGATCCGCTGCAATTCGATCTCCTGTTCGAGCGCTTCCTCAATCCCGAGCGCGTGTCGATGCCGGACTTCGACGTCGACTTCTGCATGGACCGGCGCGACGAAGTCATCGACTATGTCGCCGACAAGTACGGCCGCGACCGTGTCAGCCAGATCATCACCTACGGCACGATGGCAGCGAAGGCCGTGCTGCGCGACACGGGCCGCGTGCTCGGCATGCCGTACGGCCAGGTCGACCGCATCGCCAAGCTCCTGCCGAAGATGCCGCTGGATCTCTCGCTGGAGGACGCCCTCGGCCGCTCGGAAAAATCGCGGAAGGAGCCTGACCGCGTCGTCGCCGAGTTCCGGCAGCTCTACGAGACCGACGAGGAGGTCAAGGAGCTGGTCGACCTCGCGCTCAAGCTCGAGGATCTGACGCGCAATGCCGGCAAGCACGCCGGCGGTGTCGTCATCGCGCCGGGCCCGCTCAGCGATTACGCGCCGCTCTTCTCCGAAGGCGGCGGCGACGGGCTCGTCACGCAGTTCGACAAGGACGATGTCGAGGCGGTCGGCCTCGTCAAGTTCGACTTCCTCGGGCTTCGCACGCTGACGATCATCGACTGGGCCGTCAAGGCGATCAATGCGAAGCGCGCGGCGCGTGGCGAGGCGCCCATCGACATCGCCGCGCTGCCGATGGACGACGCGCCGACCTACGCGCTGCTCAAGCGCTGCCAGACGACGGCGATCTTCCAGCTCGAATCGCGCGGCATGCGCGATCTCGTCAAGAAGCTGCAGCCGGACAATTTCGAGGACATCATCGCGCTCGTCGCGCTGTTCCGGCCGGGCCCGCTGCAGTCGGGCATGGTCGACGACTTCATCGCGCGCAAGCACGGCCGCGCGGCAGTCAGCTATCCGCATCCGCTGCTGGAGCCGATCCTGAAGCCGACCTACGGTGTCATCGTCTACCAGGAACAGGTGATGCAGATCGCGCAGGTGCTCGCCGGCTATTCGCTCGGCGGCGCCGATCTCCTGCGCCGCGCGATGGGCAAGAAGAAGCCCGAGGAGATGGCCAAACAGCGCGTCACCTTCGAGGAAGGCGCCGCGCGGAACGGCATCGACGCGCATCTCGCGAGCTCGATCTTCGATCTCATGGAGAAATTCGCCGAGTACGGCTTTAACAAGTCGCACTCGGCGGCGTACGCGCTGGTCGCGTACCAGACCGCCTGGCTGAAGGCACACTACCCTGCCGAGTTCATGGCCGCGGTGCTGTCCGCGGACATGGACAACACCGACAAGGTGGTCAATTTCCTCGGCGAGGCGCGCGCGATGAACCTCGTCGTGCTGCCGCCTGACATCAATGCGTCGAACTACATGTTCGAAGCCCGCGACGACCGCACGATCATGTACGGGCTCGGCGCAGTGAAGGGCGTCGGCCGTGGCGCGGTGGAAGCCATCGTCGTGGCGCGCGCGAAAGGCGGCGCGTTCCGCGACATCGCCGATTTCTGCCGCCGCGTCGACGCGCAGAAGATCAACAAGCGCGTGCTCGAGGCGCTGATCCTCTCAGGCTCCATGGACGCGCTCGCGCCGACGCGCGCCAGCCTCATGCTGCAACTGCCCGAAGCGGTGCGCGCCGCCGAGCAGCACGCGCGTGACGCCGAGGCCGGCCAGCACGACATGTTCGGCGCGCCGATGGCCGGACTTGCAACGAGCGCCACGGCACCGCTGCCGGCGGCACCGGAATGGCCGATCGAGCGCAAGCTCGCCGGCGAACGCGAGACGCTGGGCCACTATCTTTCCGGCCATCCCACCGACAGCTGGAAGCCGTTGATCGCGCGCATCGCGACGTCGCCGATCGGCGAGATCGACCAGCACTACAAGCCGCCGGCGCCGAACGAGAGGCGCGGACGGTTTTCCGATCTGCCATACACGATCGCGGGCCAGGTCATCGCCATCCGCAAGCGCGGTGATGCGATGGCCTTCGTGCAGGTGGAGGACTGGTCGGGCCGCATCGAGGTCAGCCTGTTCCGCGAAGCGTGGATCGAATACGGCCCGCTGTTGACGCGCGATGCGATCCTCGTCTTCGACGGCGGCCTCAGCCTCGACGAGTTCTCCGGCAATTACCAGCTGCGCGTGAATGCCGTCGCGACCATCGAATCCGCCTGCGAGCGTCAGGCGCGGTTGCTGCGCGTGCGCCTCAACGGCGTGCGTACCGACTTCGTCGCGCGGCTGCAGCACACGCTCGCCGCGCACCGCGGCGGACAGACGCCGGTGCGCCTGACATACCACAACGCCGCCGGACAGGCCGACATCGAGCTCGGCGCCGAGTGGCGCGTGCGCGCCAGCCCCGCGCTCAAGGACAGTCTGCAGGCCCTCGAGGGCGTCGTCGCGGCGGAGCTCGTGTTCGGCTGACGCCGGGCACGACTTCCGTCACGGGCCGTCGCCCCCTCTTCCGAACGCGCACCGGATGCCTCGACTCCGGCTGGAGACCGATCACCTTCTGCGCCGGCTGCTCTAGAGTCCGGTCCCGGTTCCGTCCCCCGCCGGACGGTAAAAGCTACCCGGGAGGGCTCATCGTGATGCAGAAGATCCAGAGAAGCGTTTTCGCCGCGGCTTTCAGCGTGGCGCCGTTCGCCGCCGGCTCGGCGCTGGCCGAGGATGCCGCGAAGGCGGGCGAAGGCGAAAGCGAAGAAATCCTCGAAAACGACGAGGTGCGCCGCACCTGGACCGGCGACGTCGTCCGCGTCACCGCCAAGGGGACCGCGGCCGATGCGCCCGACGCGCTCGCGATCGAAGTCGTCGACTGGCAGCAGGCCGTCGCCGCTCCCGAGGATTTCCAGGATCTCGTCACGCGGCTGCCGGGCGTCGGCGCCACCGGCCAGAACGGCATCTTCGAGACGTTTTCGATCCGCGGCAGCGGCGCCAACGGCATCCTGATCCTCGTCGGCGGCATTCCGATCACCGCGCAACGCCGCGCCGGCATCCCGGTGTCGTTCGTGGAGCCCTCGCTGCTCGGCGACATCGCCGTGACGCTCGGCCCCGCCGTCGTCCACTACGGGCCCGGCGCGCTCGGCGGCGCCGTCTCGATCGAGCCGCGCTGGTTCGACGCGCCGTTCGCCTCCGCCGGCTACGCGACGTCCGGGGACGAGGCATACCTCTCCGCGGGCCTCGGCTCGGAGTCGTATTCGATCGCGGCCGCGCGCCACCAGGCCGGCGACAGCGAAGCCGCCAACGGCACGCCGCTCAACACGAGCTACACGCGCGAAAGCGCGATCCTGCAGTACCGCGGCAACGCAGGCGCGTTCGACATCGACGCGTTCCTGCTGCCGTCGCGCACCGAAAACATCGGCAAATCGAACAGCCGATATCCGGCACGCGATTCGACATATCCCGAAGACAGCCATACGCTCGGCCGCATCCGCCTGCGCCACGAAAACGGTTTCGAAGCCAGCGTGTTCGCCCACGATCAGTACCTCGGCACATGGAACCGCCGGCCGGGTTCGCCGGATACGTTCGCGGGCGTCCAGAGCACCGACTACGGCGCGACCGTGCAGCAGACGTTCGAAAGCGGCGCGTTCGACACCAACATCGGCCTCGAGTACTTCGCGCGCCGCGGCGTCGACGCGTACGACGCGTCGGGCTCGGTGATCAACCGCAATTACACGCTGCGCGACGCGAGCGAGGACGATCTCTCCCTGTTCGCGATCACCGACTGGCGCGTCGCGCCGGAGCTCTCGCTCGAATTCGGCGCGCGCTACACGACGATCGGGCAGGATCATCGCGGCGACGATTCGGACGATTCCGACGCCGCGGTCACGGCCGGCGCGGTGTGGACACCGACGCCGGCGACGCGCGTCACGCTCAACGCCGCGAGCGGCTACCGGTTTCCGACGCTGGAAGAGCGCTTCTACAGCGGCGTCACGCCACAGGGCGAGGTCGTGGGCAATCCGGATCTTTCCTCCGAACACTCGCGCGGCATCGACATCGGCTACGCCTGGCATCCGGGCATATGGGGTTTCGAAGCGCACGCCTGGCGCAGCGAAGTCACCGACCTCATCCAGCTGACGCCGATCGCCGAAGGTGTCGACGGTTACGACAACATCGGCAAGGGCACGCTGCACGGCGCGGAGGCGATCGTCGGTGTGGCGCCCAACGAGCGCCTGTCACTGTCCGGCAGCGTCGCGCTGGTCCGCGGCCATGACGAGACCGGCCGGCCGCTGTACGGTATTCCGCCGGTGACCGCCGAGCTCGAGGCGCGCTATGCGCTCGGCGACGTCACGCTCGCAGGGCGCTACTCCCATCGCTGGAAAATGGATCGCCCGGGCTTCGAGGAAGTCGAGCGCGATCCCGTCGACATCGTCGATCTCGATCTTCGCTGGCAGGTCTCGCCGTCGTGGCGCCTGCAGTTCTATGTTCGCAACCTCTTCGACGAGGACTACTACGCGACGGCCGACGAGCTCTCGACTTTCGGGCAGGAACGATCCATCGGCGTCAGCGCCTCGTGGTCGCTGCACTAGCCGACGCACAGCCAGACTCATCCGCCGGCGGCGCCGCGCCGCCGGATTTTCCGGAGCGGTAACGCGATCCGGGGCCGCACCTCGCGTTGAGCCGGCAGCGCGAGCGGCTATACTCGTCGCCTTTGCGCTGCCTCCGCGGCGCGAACGTCGCCGAATGAACCCGAATTTCCTCGATTTCGAGCAGCCGATCGCCGAACTGGACGCCAAGATCCAGGAGCTCAGGCTGGCCAGTCATGGCCAGGCCTTCAACATCGAGGACGAGATCAAGACGCTGCAGGACAAGCTGAAGGCGAAGACCGCCGAGATCTTCCGCAATCTCACACCCTGGCAGATCGCCCAGCTCGCCCGGCATCCGGCGCGCCCGTACACGCTGGATTACGTCGGCGTCATGTGCGAGGAGTTCCACGAGCTCGCCGGCGACCGCGCCTTCGCGGAAGACGCCGCGATCGTCGGCGGTCTCGCGCGGATCAACGGCCGCAGTCTCGTCATCGTCGGCCACCAGAAGGGCCGCGATACGAAATCGAAGATCCGGCGCAACTTCGGCATGCCGCGGCCGGAGGGCTATCGCAAGGCGCTCCGGCTGATGAAGCTGGCCGAGCGCTTCAGGCTGCCGGTGCTGACGTTCATCGACACGGCCGGCGCCTGGCCCGGCGTCGACGCCGAGGCGCGCGGCCAGAGCGAAGCGATCGCGCGCAACCTCTCCGAGATGAGCGAGCTCGAGGTGCCGATCGTCTGTACCGTCATCGGCGAGGGCGGCTCCGGCGGCGCGCTCGCGATCGGAGTCGGCGACCGAACGAACATGCTGCAGTACTCGACGTATTCGGTGATCACGCCGGAGGGCTGCGCGTCGATCCTGTGGAAAAGCGCCGAGAAGGCGAAGGACGCCGCCGAGGCGCTCGGACTCACCGCGTCGCGCCTCCACGAGCTCGGCCTCATCGACAAGGTCGTCCGCGAGCCGCTCGGCGGCGCGCACCGCAATCCGCACTCGATGGCGATCCGCCTGAAGGCGATCCTGCTCGGCCAGCTCGACGAGCTCGAACACCTGGACACGGCGACGCTGCTCGAGCAGCGCTATCAGCGCCTGCGCCGCTACGGCGCCTTCACCGGCGGCTGAGCGCTCCGCCGCGCAGGCGGCGACTCCGATTTTTCATGCGGCGACGGCAGGCCGATGCGGCCGCTGTAGCGCTACAGGATCGGATCGTCCGAATCGTCGCGGAACAGAAGGTCCGGCACGTGCATCACGATGCAGTGGATCGCGCCGGCGAGCGGGATGATGTCCGTGCAGTCGACCTGCACTATCTCGCTGTCCGGCAGCGCGCTCTGGTAGGTGGCGAGCGCAGCGGCGTTTTCCGCGTCGTAACCCTGGAAGCGGCAGATCAGCGCCACCTGATTCACGATCACCGAGTTGGTGTACGTGTAGTGCGTGCCGAAGTCGTTCCAGCCGGGCGTGCGATACACCGTGTAGCCGCGCGATTCGAGTTCGGCCACGGCGGCGTCCGTGACGGCCTTGGGCACGCCGCCCCCTTCGCTCGCATCGTACTGGCCGATCAGCACTTTCGAATCGGCGAGCGGCAGCATCCACATGTCGATGTGCTGCGTCGAGTCGTAGCTCGTAGGAAAGGGATCGAACAGCGTGACGTCGAGGCCTTCGTAGGCGCGGAAGTCGCCGATGATCTCCTGTTCGCTGACCCCGGGGTTCTCGTTGACGACGAGCCGCGTCATGAACGCCTCGCGGTTACGGAACAGGTGGAAATTGCCGCCGCCGTGCACGAGCGGCAGCTCGTAGACCGGCTCGCCCCAGTCCGCGCCGATGACGCCCGGCACACCGTCGTCGTGCGGCCGCGGCCGGTTGTAGATGTGATCGACGATGCCGCGTGTGCCCGCGTGCTGGATGAAGCGCGGGCCGTAGTCGCGGATCCATACGCTGTCGGTTTCCGCGAGGATGAAGTGCACGTGCGCCATGTCGGCCCCGCCGTTCTGCAGCACGTTGCGCGCGGAATTCTGCTCGCTGGTCGAGTCGACCACCACCCAGACATCGGACGGCGGATCGGCGGTCGTCAGCGGCACGGTCATCGCCGTGTGCAGCGCGTTGAAGCCGCCCCAGCTGATCAGGATGCCGCTGTTCGCCTCGTATTCGGCGATCGCGCGCACGTGGCCGCCCGGCGCATCCTGCGGCGCGCGCGGAGCGGCGAGCCGCGGCAGCTTCTCGAAAGGCGCGAGGCCGCGCGGCAGCACCGACGAAGGATCGTCGTGCAATGTCGCGAGATAGGCCGGATCCGCCTCGTGGGCGAGCGAAGCGACCGGCAGAGCCAGCATCGCCGCAATCCAGAGCTGACGCATGCGTAATCCCCTTTTTTGCAAAGGGCGCAGCCTAGCGCAGCGACGCGCCGGAGAGAACCGCGATCGACAGCGGCGACGCACCGCCTTGTTCAGTCTTGCCGCCGGATCGCCGACAATGGGCGTCCTTTTCCCCGGCCAGCCTACCGCCATGGACAATCCCACGCGCCCGCGCCTCGAAGCCGAGCTCCAGTCGATCCGCGACCAGGGTCTTTACAAGACCGAGCGCATCATCACGACGCCGCAGTCGTCGGCGATCCGCACATCGGACGGCCGCGAAGTCCTCAACTTCTGCGCGAACAATTATCTCGGCCTCGCCGACCACCCCGAAATCATCGCCGCGGCGAAGCAGGCACTCGACACGCACGGCTTCGGTCTCGCCTCGGTGCGCTTCATCTGCGGCACGCAGGACCTGCACAAGCAGCTCGAGGCGACGATCGCGAAATTCTTCGGCACCGATGACGCGATCCTCTACACGAGCTGCTTCGACGCGAACGGCGGCCTGTTCGAGACGATCCTCAACGAAGAGGACGCGGTCATCTCCGACGCGCTGAACCACGCTTCGATCATCGACGGCATCCGCCTCTGCAAGGCCGAGCGACGCCGCTACGCGAACGGCGACATGGCCGAGCTCGAGAAGCACCTTTCCGAAACGCAGGGCAAGCGCACGCGCCTCATCGCGACGGACGGCGTGTTCTCGATGGACGGCTTCATCGCCAAGCTCGACGAAATCGTCGCGCTCAAGAAGAAATACAACGCACTGCTGATGGTCGACGATTCGCACGCCACCGGCTTCGTCGGCCCGACCGGCCGCGGATCGGCCGAGCTCCACGGCGTCATGCAGGACGTGGACGTCTTCACGTCCACGCTCGGCAAGGCGCTCGGCGGCGGCTCGGGCGGCTTCACGACCGGCAGCCAGGCCATCATCGACCTCCTGCGCCAGCGTTCGCGGCCGTATCTCTTCTCGAACACGCTGCCGCCGCCGCTGGTCGCGGCGTCGATCAAGGTGTTCGAGATGCTGTCCTCATCGACGGCGCTGCGCGACAAGGTCAACGACAATGCGCTTTATTTCCGGCGCCGCATGACCGACGCGGGCTTCGACATCAAGCCCGGCACGCACCCGATCGTGCCGGTCATGCTCTACGACGCGAAGCTCGCGCAGGAATTCGCCCGCCGGCTGCTCGACGAAGGCATCTACGTGATCGGTTTCTTCTATCCCGTCGTCCCGCAGGGGCAGGCGCGTATCCGCACGCAGATGAGCGCAGCGCACACGCGCGAGCAGATCGATCGCGCGGTGGATGCCTTCGTCAAGGTTGGCCGTTCGCTCGGCGTGCTGAAGCGCTGAGAGCGCGACTGCGCGTTATTGCACTTTGGCGCGCAGTCGTCTCTCCCCTTCAGGCCAGGCCGGCAATGATGCGCGAAGCCGCGGCGACGCCGTCGTAGTTGCGCAGCTTCTGCCGGAACGCATTCGCGTTCTCGCGGAAGCGCGGCTCGCCGATCACCGCGTGCAGCGCGTCGCGGAACGCTTCGAAGCTGATGCGCTTGGCGGACAGCTTGCGGCCCAGGCCGTGCCGCTCCACCGCGTCGAGGTTCCACTCCTGCTCGCCCTGGTTCGGAATGCCGACCAGCGGCACGCCGTGGTGCAGCGCCGAGTAGATCGATCCGCGGCCGCCGTGCGTGATCATCGCGGCACAGTTGTTCGAGAGGACCAGGCTCGCCGGCACGTAATCGCTGACGATGACGTTCGGCGGGCACGCAGGTCCCGAATAGCCGTACAGCCCGCCGGTTGCCGCGACCACCTGCAGATCGCGCGAATCGGCGAGCATGCGCCCGAGATAGTCGACGATGCGCGTGAACTGCTCGCCGTAAGAGCCGAGATAGACGAAGACCGACGGCTTCGACGGATCGAGCTTCGAGTACCATTCGGGCACCTTGTCCTTCTGCTCGTGCACAAGAGGACCAACGGCGTGCACGTGCGACGGCAGATCCACCGACGGCGCGAACTCGGGCGCGTCCATCAGGATCGTCGCCTCGCCCTCGAAGAGATCCTTCATCGAAGCGAAGCGCACCTCGGTCCTGCCCGTGAGATACGCGTTGTACGGTCGCACCCACGACTGGAACAGCTTTTCCTCGGCCCAGGCGCTCACCGGGCCGAGGATGGCCTGGGGCAGGTGCTTCACGATCGCGCTCAGCGGGTGCGATTCCGGCAGGAATTTCTCGCCGGCGTAATAGCGCGTCAGCACGGTATTGCAGAGCACGGCCCGCGGCGTGTCCGTCAGGAGCGCCGACAGCTTCAGCGTCGGCCGGTGCAGATCGACGACGACGTCGGCCTTGTGCTTCGCGATCAGCGCGGACTCCTGCGCGACGAATTCCGCGATGCTATTTCGCGTGTGGTAGCCGAGGCTGGACTTGTTGATATAGGCGACGCTGCGCTCGGGATCGAGCTCGATCACGTCCTCGACGTCGAAGCCGCACTCGCGGACATAGGCCGCGCATTTGCCGCGGGCGGCGAACACGACCCGGTGCCCGGCATCGCGCAGCGCACCGCCGATCGCCACCAGCGGCTGCGTGCCGCCCAGGTGGTTCGCGTACGGAAACATCAGAACGGTTTTCATGTCGTACCGGACCCTCGTGATCGCCCGCCGCCGTGCGCGTGGCGGACGGGCGGTCTCCCCTGTCCGGAGGCAGCCGCCGGCCGGATGACACCGGTACCAATTTATCAAATCTGTGCAATAAGGAATTATCCCGCCAGCGCGCGGACCTCCGCCGCGCAGAGGTTGCGGAACCGGCCCTTGGCCAGGTCGCCGAGCGTGACCGGCCCGATCGCGACGCGGACGAGCCGCAGCACGGCAACCTCGAACGCGGCAAGCAAGCGCCGGATCTGCCGGTTGCGGCCCTCGTCGAGCACGATCTCGAGCCAGGCGTTGCGCCCGCCGCGGCGCAGCTCGCGCACCGACTTCACCGCGAGCCGCTCGCCGCCGGCGTCGATGCCGCGATGCAGCGCGGCCAGCAGGGCCGCGTCGGGCAGGCGGTCGATCTGCACGTGATAGGTCTTTTCGACGTGCGATTCCGGCGCGGTGACGCGTGCGGCCCAGGCGCTGTCGTTGGTCACGAGCAGGAGGCCCTCGCTGGCCTTGTCCAGTCTGCCGACCGGCGCGACCCAAGGCAGCCCGGCGCCTTCGAGCAGCGCGTACACCGTCTCGCGTCCGCGCTCGTCCGCGGCGGTGGTGACGTAGCCACGCGGCTTGTTCAGCGCGAGATAGATGCGTTCCGCCGCGCGCACTTCGTGGCCGTCGAGCGCGATGCGATCCCGCGACACATCCACGGGCCACTCCGGATCGCGCACGACACGGCCGTTGACCGCGACGCGGCCGTCCCTGACATGGCGCTCGGCCTGCGCGCGCGAGCAGACGCCGAGCCTCGACAGCGAGCGCGCGAGGCCGCGCCGCGGCGGCGCTTTCGGTGAGCCTTTGTCCGGCGAAGGTCGTGGGCGCATCGCGCGAGATCGACGGCGCCGCGCTACCCGATATGAAACCCGCCCGCAGCGCGACCGGCGGAGGTCTCGTCGACCGCCTCGCGTGCGACGTCCTCGACACGGGCGGCGGGCGGGCCCTGCCAGAGCCAGCGCTCGAGCTCGCGCAGGGCCTCGTCCGGTCCTCGTGCGATCACTTCGACGCGGCCGTCCGCGAGGTTGCGCGCGGACCCCTCGAGCCCGAGCCGCAAGGCCTCGGCGCGCGTCGAGGCGCGGAAGAACACGCCCTGCACGCGACCGGAAACGACGAAGCGGACGGCTGCCATGACACTCAGGATTTCTTCGCCTTCGCCGCGGCGGCGATGGCCTTCTCGAGCTCGCTCGACGTCACCGGACCGGTGAACTTCTTCGCGATGCTGCCGTCGGGCGCGATGAGATAGGTCGTCGGCAGCCCTTTCGGCGCGCCGAAATCCTTCGGCGGCGCGTCGATCGGCACGTTGGCGACCGGATATTTCACCGGATGCTTGCCGAGGAAGGCGACGATGTCGGCTTCCTCCTCGTCGCCGAACGCAAGGCCGATCGCGTCGACATCCTCCCGTGCGGCGACGAAACGCGAGATGTCCGGCATCTCCTTGATGCAGGGCGAGCACCAGGTCGCCCAGAAGTTCACGATGACCCACTTGCCGCGCTCTGCGGCGAGATCGAAGGTGCCGCCGTCGAGCGTCTTCACTTCGAGCGCGGGCTTCTTCGGCGCCTCGGCGCCCGCGCTCGCGGCGAACAGAAGCAGCGCGGCGAGCGCGGTGACGAAGCGCGTTGACGATCGTTTCATGCTGACTCCATCGGATGCGGCGGATCTGCGCCGGTGGCGCCGGTTGCAGACCGCGCGGGAGCGGGAAAGATTTCGGACAGCGGCACGTCGAGCCCTTGACGCACGTCTTTCGCGAGGTGCGCCAGCAGCATCGCCGCGGGCTGTGACGGCTCGGGTCCGAGCTGGGCCTCGTACGGCAGACGGTAGCTGCCCTCCTCGTAGATTTCCAGCAGCGTGACGCTGGCGAAATCACGCACGACCACCCACTCGCCCACTTCGCTGCGACGGAGCAGGCCGACACGGTTGAGATCGCCGAGATAGCGCTGCAGCAGATCGTCGGTCAGGAACGGCTCGGCCGCGCACAGCGTCTCGCTGCGCAGGCCGCGCCCGTCGCGCTGCGCGGCCGCGAAATGCCCGAGCACGCGCAGCAGGCCCGCGAATTCATGTCCGCGCTGCAGGCGCAGCGAAGCCGGACGGTAGTCGAACGCGCTGAGCGATGCGGTCAGCGACGCGCCGAACAGCACGATCGCCCACGAAAGATAGATCCAGAAGATGAAGATGGGCACGATCGCGATCGCGCCGTACACCTGCTGATAGCTCGCCCGCGTGGCGTACAGCGCAAAGCCGCGCTTGGCGCCCTCGAACAGCGCCGCCGCGATGAAGGCGCCGATCAGCGCGTGCGCGATGCGCACGCCACGGTTCGGAATCACCACGTAGGCCGCGACCAGCGCGCTCCACACGATCAGGAACGGCAGCACCGAGAGCACGCGCGCCTTCAGCGACAACTGCTCCGCCGCCGTGCCGATCAGCGGCAGCGCGATCACGTACGAGCTGATCGCGAGCGCTGCGACGAGCAGCAGCGGGCCGAGCGTCAGCGCGGTCCAGTAGATCACGAAGCGCGACGCCGCCGGGCGCGAGGTCTGCACGCGCCAGATGCGGTTGAAGGCGTCCTCGATGCTCATCATCAGCGAGATCGCGCTGAACAGCAGCACCAGGACGCCGACCGCGGTCGCCTTGCTGGCGTTGGCGGCGAACTCGGTGATGTAGCCCTGCACGGTGTCGCCCGCGGCCGGCACGAAGTTCGCGAACACCCAGCCGGTGATCTTGTCGCGCCAGCCGGCGAACACCGGGAACGCGGCGAGGATGCCGAGCACTGCCGCGGTCAGCGGCACCAGCGCGAATACCGACGTGTACGCCAGCGCTCCCGCGGTCTGCATGCAGCGGTCTTCGAGGAAGCGCTGCCAGGTGAAGCGCAGCAGCGCGAGCCAGCGCTCACGGTCGAGGCGGAGGTTTCTGGCAAACTTCGCTGGCGCGAACGGCATGGAACGAGCCTATCGCAGCGGAATCGGCGGAACCAACTTTTCCATTTTCCGCTGTGCGGGAGAGCGCAGCCGGGCTGCTGCGGAATGAGGGCGCTCGCTGCGGGGCGAATTCCGGTTCGCCCTCCCCTGCGGCCGGAAAAATTCAAAAGGAACGGAAATGACCGAAATCCTCGTCGTCTACTACAGCCGCAACGGCAAGACCGCCCAGCTCGCGCGGCTGGTCGCGCGCGGCGTCGAGGAGGTGACGGGCGTCGCGGCGCGGCTGCGCAGCGTGCCGCCGGTCGCGCCGGTGACCGAGACGGCCGCGCCGCCGGAACCGGACGCCGGCGCGCCCTACGCGACACTCGACGATCTGCGCGAGTGCGCGGGTCTCGTCATCGGCAGCCCGACGCGCTTCGGCAACATGGCCGCACCGCTCAAGCACTGTCTCGACTCGACGCTGACCGACTGGCTGTCCGGCACGCTCGCTGGCAAGCCGGCCGGCGTGTTCACGTCGACCGGCTCGCAGCACGGCGGGCAGGAGACGACACTGGTGACGATGATGCTGCCGCTCCTGCATCACGGCATGCTGGTCGTCGGCATTCCGTACACGGAGCCGGCGCTGAACCACACCAGCGGCGGAGGATCGCCCTACGGCGCGAGCCACGTCGCCGGCGCGTCCGGCCAGCACTCGATCAGCGGGGACGAGCGCCTGCTCGCGCGCGTGCTCGGACGTCGTGTCGCCGAGGTTGCCGCGAGACTGGAGCGCGGCGCATGAGCGCCGAGCGTGCCGGCGTCGCCGCATGGAGCGCGCTCATCGTCCTGCAGTTCGCGTGGTACCTCGTGCTCGCGCCCCCTGGCGGCGCGTCGCCCTGGATCGCGCTCGCGCTGACGCTGCCCGGCCTCCTGTTGCCGCTGCTCGCCTGGCGGAGCGGTGTCGGCCGCATGCTGCTCTGGGCCGGTGTCGCGGCGCTCTTCTACTTCTGTCACGGCGTCGTCGCAGCGTGGATCGCGCCGGCCGCCCGCATTCCGGCGCTGGCCGAAAGCGCGCTCTGCGTCACGCTCATCACGGCGCTCGGCTGGCGCGCGCGGCGCGGGCGTGCTCGCGCGGCCTAGCCGGGTTCTGCACCGCCCCGCGCAAAATTTCTTGGCGGCAATCCGGAATGGATTCCGCCTTTCGCAGGGATGGCGAGCCGCCTCAGGTGACCGGCTCGTCGCGCTTCATGCACTGCTCGTGCTTGAGGCGCATCGTGTCCAGCAATCGCGCGGCGAGGAAATCGACGAACGCGCGCACCGACGGCAGCAGCCCGCGCCGGCTCGCATAGACGAAATGCGCGACGCCCTGCGGCATGCTCCACGCCGGCAGCACGATTTCCAGCTCGCCGCGCAGGATCGCCGGTGCGCAGACGAACTCCGGCAGCGCGGCGACGCCGATGCCGCGCCGCGCGGCCTCGTACAGCACGTTGAACTCGCCGCAGATGAGCTTCGCGCGCATTTCGACGGTGACTTTCGCGCCTGCCGCGTCGAGCAGCTCCATTACCTGCGCGCCGTCGTGCTCGAACTGCGAGAGCAGCGGCAGCTTCTCGAGATCTTCCGGTGCCTCGGGCCGGCCGTGCCTGTCGAGGAATGCCGGATTGGCGGCGAGCAGCACGCGCGAGTGCCCGAAGCTGCGCGAGACGAGCGCGGCATCGGTATCGAGCCGCGTGCGCACGCGGATGGCGATGTCGAAGCCCTCGTTGATGACATCGACGCGCCGGTCGGTCGCAGCGAGTCGCACCTGCACCTTCGGATACTGCGCGAGGAACTCCGGCAGTACGTGCGCGAGCACCGTCTGCGCCAGCGCGATCGGACAGCTCACGCGCACCGTGCCGCGCGGCTCCGCGCGGAGCTCGTCGACGACGTCCTGCGCCGCGCGCGCTTCCTCCAGCATCGCGCGGCAGTGCGCGAGAAAGCGCTCGCCGACTTCGGTGATGGCGAAGCGCCGCGTCGTGCGCTGGAGCAGGCGCACGCCGAGCCGGTCCTCCAGCAGCGCGACGCGCTTGCTGAGCCGCGATTTCGGCACGCCGAGCGCGCGCGCCGCGGCAGAGAAGCCGCCGTGCTCGACCACCGAGGCGAAGAAACGCAGATCGTTGAGGTCGGCCAGGGCGCCCTCGGAAAAGCTCATGATTGTTCTCCGCAATGAACGATCTATCCAATTATTGCGGGCTTATCGCCGGATCGTCCACGCCTTAGCTTCTCCGCACACGCCGGACAGCCGGCGACCCGACGGAGAAACTCCACCATGAAACTCCTGCACATCGACTCCAGCGCGCTGGGCACCCACTCCGCTTCGCGCGAGCTGACCGGAGCCATCGTGGACGCGTGGAAGCGCCGTGAGCCCGGCCTCGAAGTGACCTGCCGCGATCTCGCCGCGCGGCCACTGCCGCACTGGGCGCCCGTGGCGGACTCGTCCGATCCCGCGGCCCGGGCCGGCACCGAAGTACTCGAGGAGTTCCTCGCCGCGGACGTCGTCGTGATCGGCGCACCGATGTACAACTTCAGCGTGCCGAGCTCGCTCAAGGCCTGGATCGACCGCATCCTCGTCGCCG
This sequence comes from uncultured Rhodanobacteraceae bacterium, assembly GCA_966248875.1. Taxonomy (GTDB): domain Bacteria; phylum Pseudomonadota; class Gammaproteobacteria; order Xanthomonadales; family Rhodanobacteraceae; genus Dokdonella_A. The sequence goes on along the minus strand of CBINBI010000026.1, from coordinate 3,443 downwards.
GCCGGACGTTCCGCTATACGGCGCAGGGTCCCGAGGGTCTCGCTGGCGGACGACGCGTGATCGTCGCCTCGACGCGCGGCGGCTTCTACGGCGCGGACAGCGGACGCGAGGATTTCGATTTCCAGGAAAAGTACCTGCGCCGCGTATTCGGCTTCATCGGCATCACCGACGTCGAGTTCGTGCGCGCCGAAGGCCTCAATATCAGCCCCGAGCAGAAAGCGAAGGCGCTCCAAGACGCACACGCCATGATCGAAGAGCGGCTGCTCGAAGCCGCCTGACCGCTCGTGGCGGCCGGCGGGCTCGGCCGCCGCGTGTCTTGCGGCGCGGATCGTCGCCGTGCGCGCCGGGTGCTACCTTTCAGCGCATGGCCTTCGTCCAGGACGCGCCGGTCCTCGCCAATACGTTCGATGACGACCGTGTGCTGCGGTCGTTTCTCGCGCAGGCTCTGCCGGACGCGATGCAGGCGGCGATCGCCGACGAGCTTCGCGAGCTCGGCGAACACGCCGCGCAGGCGTGGCAGACCGCGCGCTCCCGTACGCCCGTGACGCCCACGCTGACGCAATGGGACGCCTGGGGCGAGCGCATCGACCGCATCGAAATCACGCCGGCATGGCGTGACGGCGCCGCGCTGGCAACGCGCTACGGTTTCGTCGCCGCGGGACACGAGGCGCGCTTCGGCGAATTCGCGCGCATCGATCAGTTCGTCCGCGTCTACCTCTATCACGTCGCAAGCGAGTTCTACACCTGCCCGCTCGCCATGAGCGACGGCGCGGCGACCGCGCTGAAGGCGTCGGGCAACCGCACGCTGATCGAACGCGCCGTGCCGCACCTGCTCGCGCGCGATCCGTCGCAGCTGTGGCTTTCGGGCCAGTGGATGACCGAGACCGCCGGCGGCTCGGACGTGTCCTCGACCGAAACGGTCGCGCGACGCGGCGGCGACGGCCGCTGGCGGCTGTCCGGCCGTAAATGGTTCACCTCGGCCGTCGTCGGCGAGATGGCGCTGACGCTGGCGCGACCCGAGCCCGACGCGCTCGCGCCGGCGGGCGAAGGCTCCGACGCGCTCGCGCTGTTCTACGTCGAGACCCGCACGCCCGACGGCCGCTGGAACGGCATGCGCATCGATCGCCTCAAGGACAAGCTGGGCACGCGCGAGCTGCCGACGGCGGAAATCCATCTCGAGGACACGCTCGCCGAACCCGTCGGCGAGCTCGCCCACGGCGTGCGGCTGATCGCGCCGGTTCTCAACATCACGCGCACCTGGAACACGATCTGCGCACTCGCGACGATGCGGCGCTGCCTCGCGCTCGCAACCGAGTACGCCAGGCGGCGCCGAGCCTTCGGCCGCGCCCTGATCGAGCAGCCGCTCCACGCGGCGACGCTCGCCGCGATGGAAGCCGAATTCGCCGCCGCGTTCGAGCTCGGCTTCTTCGTCGCCGGCTTGCTCGGGCGCGTCGAGCGCGGCCTCGCAAGCGACGACGAGCGTGCGCTGCTGCGGCTGCTGACGCCGCTCGCGAAGCTCTGGACAGGCAAGCTCGCCGTCCGCGTCGCATCGGAAACCTGCGAAGCGTTCGGCGGCGCGGGCTACATCGAGAACACCGGCATTCCGCTGCTGCTGCGCGATGCGCAGGTGTACCCGATCTGGGAGGGCACCACGAATGTGCTCGCGCTGGACGTGCTGCGCGTGCTGGCGAAGAGCGGGATCGATCCGCTGCGTAACGGCATTCAGAACCTCATGCGCGACCTGCCCGCCCACGCCGGCTCGATCGACGCCGCGCTCGCGACGGCCGCGCGCTGGCTGCACGAAAACGCCGGCGACCGCGAGGCGCTGGAGGCAGGCGCGCGCCAGCTCGCGCTGACGCTCGCGCGCACGTTCGCGGCAGCGTTGCTGGCACGCCGTGCGGCACATACGCAATGCGACGACGACGCGACGGCCGCACTCGCACGCTTCGTCGATCACGGACTGTCGCGACTCACGAGCCTGCACGTCAGGCGCACCGCGAAGACGGATTCCCGCTGAGCTCCCCTACCGGACTCAACGTCCAGCACCAATCTACGTAAAATGCGCGCTCCGCGCCCGGCGTTTACCGCCGCCATCGAAGACATCGCGATGCAGCACCTCACCATCATCACCACGGGCGGCACGATCGACAAGATCTACTTCGACGACAAATCCTCGTTCCAGATCGGCGAGCCGCAGATCGGCGAGATCCTTACGACGCTCGGCGTCGCATTCACATTCGAAGTCATATCGCTGATGCGCAAGGACAGCCTGCACATGGACGACCGGGACCGGGCCGAAATCCGCGCCGCAATCGAGCGCCAGCCGCACCGGCACGTGCTGGTGACGCACGGCACCGACACGATGGTGGAGACCGCGTGCGCACTCGCGGACGTGGTGGGCAAGGTCATCGTCCTCACCGGCGCGCTCAATCCGGCGCTGTTCCGCGGCTCCGACGCCGTGTTCAACATCGGCTGCGCGGTCGGCGCCGTGCAGAGCCTGCCGGACGGCGTCTACATCGCGATGAACGGGCGGATCTGGGATCCCTCACGCGTGCGCAAGAACGTCGCCGCGAACCGCTTCGAGGAAGCCGCGCCCTGAAGCCCGCCGCCGGGCCGCCGGACCCTCTAAACCCGCGCCGGCAAACAGGCATCCAAGCTGGCAAGATGAGCGCCTGCCTTGCCATGCCCCTGCCGATGACGGAAGCGCCCCGGACCGAATCCGCACCGCCCGCGGACGCGGACGCGGATCTCGTGCGGCGCGCGGCCGCCGGCGAAATGCGTGCGTTCGAGGTTCTGTACCGGCGGCATGCGGCACGCGTGCACGGCGCCGTCTGGCGGCTGGCCGGCATGAACGAGGCGCGCGCCGAGGAGCTGACCCAGGAGGCGTTCGTGCGCGCCTGGCAGAAGCTCGGCAGCTTCCGCTTCGAGAGCGCGTTCTCGACCTGGCTGTACCGGCTCGCGGTCAACGTCGCGTTGATGGACCTGCGCGCCCGTGACCCGGAAGACACGGTCGAGAGCGACGTGCTCGAGGCCGCCAGCGATCCCGTCACGCCGTTCTGTGCCGGCGAGCGCGCCGACATCGAGCAGGCCGTCGCAAACCTGCCGCCGCGGGCGCGCGCCGTGCTGGTGCTGCATGATGTGGAAGGCTGGAAGCACGAGGAGATCGGCCGCGAGCTCGGCATGGCGGTCGGCTCGTCGAAGGCACAATTGCATCGCGCGCGCGGCCTCTTGCGCCGCATGCTGGGAGACACGCCATGAACGATTTCGAGATGCAGCGCAGGCTGCGCGCGATGAACACGCCGCGTGCTCCCGGTCGCGATCTCTGGCCGGCGATTGCGGCACGCATCGAGGCGACGCCCGCGCCGGCGTCGCGGCGGCGCTGGATGCCTCTCGCCGCAGCGGCCGGCACGGTGCTCGCGATCGCGGGCAGCCTTTTGGTCCTC
>CBINBI010000025.1:0-41648 GCA_966248875.1 uncultured Rhodanobacteraceae bacterium | reverse complement strand
CCTTTTCTTCGGTTACCTTCTTTTGGACAAGCAAAAGAAGGTAACTCGTCGGCCACGGAGGGCCGACGAAAAAACACAAGGACATGAGTCGGCCCCAGCGACAACGCAACAAACCAAAAACAAAGACGCTGGGCCCCGCCTTCGCGGGGACGACAACAGCGAAAAAGAATTCGGCTCCGACCGGAACGACAAAAGCCGAGCGCGTCCTACGACCGCCCCTTGATCGAATTCAGCGGAACCACCGAAGGCGGCTTCGCCGGATCGGCCCCGGAAGCCGCCGCTTCTTTCGCGGCTGAAGCGGACGCTGCGCCCATGTCCTCGGGAGCTTCCGGTTCCGCCGCTTCGTCGACGAGATCGGCGGGCGTCGATTCGAGCAGCGACAGCTGCTTCTTCACCGGCGCGCCCATCTCGGCCAGGCTCTGCACCTGCAGGAGCACGCTGCCCTTGCCGCCCTCGCGCAGGCGCCGCAGCGCGCTCGCGTGCGCGCGCTGCGCCTTGTCGAGCGCGATGCCGACGTTGCCGAGCTCGTTGACGAGCAAAGCGAAATTGTCGTGCAGCAGCGCCGCGCGGCGCGCAATTTCCCGAGCATTCTCGTTGCGCTGCTCGATGCGCCACAGATGTGTCACCGTGCGCAGCGTAGCCAGCAGCGTGCTCGGGCTGACGAGCGAGATGTTCTTCGCCAGCGCGTAGCCGTAGAGGCTCTCGTCCGCGCGCACCGCTTCGATGAAGGCCGCTTCCACCGGGACGAACAGCAGCACGAAATCCAGCGTGCGCAACTGGTCGATGTCGTCGTAGTTACGCGACGACAGACTGTCGATGTGCCGGCGCAGCGACTGCAGGTGCTCGGCAAGCGCGAGCTGGCGCGCCGCGTCGCTGTCGGCGGCGACGAAGCGCTCGTAGGCGACCAGGGTGACCTTCGCGTCGATGACGATGTCCTTGCCCTGCGGCACGTGGACGATGACGTCGGGACGCTGCCGGCCTCCGTCGCGATCGCGGAAGCTGACCTGTGTCTCGTAGTGCAGGCCGGGCTGCAGGCCGGATGCCTCCAGCACACGTTCCAACACTAGCTCGCCCCACGCGCCCTGCGCCCGCGTATCGCCCTTCAGCGCGCGGGTGAGATTGATCGCGTCCTCGCTGATGCGCTGGTTCAGCTGCTTGAGGCTCTGGATCTCCTGCGCCAGCATGCCGCGCTCGCGCTGGTCGCTCGCCCAGGTCTGGCTGACGGTCTCGCGGAATTCCTTGAGCTGCGCCTTGAGCGGATCGAGCAACCCGCCGAGATGCTGCGCGCTCTGCTCGCGCAGCCGCTCGGCCTTGTCGTCGAGGATCGCGTGGGCGAGATTCTGGAACGATTCGCGCAGGCGCTGTTCGGCCTGATCGAGCAGCTGCAGCTTTTCGGTGGCAGCGCGCGCCTGCTCGCGCGACTCGGCTTCGAGCGCCTTGTAGCGCCCGGTGAGATCGAGCAGCTCGCGCCGCGACTCGTCGCGGCTGCGGCAGGCTTCGAGCAGCTGCTGCCCGAGCCGGTCAGCGTGCGCCTTGTGCTCGGCGGCCTGCGCCGTCAGCGCGCGCAGGTTCGCCTCGGCGGCGCTCCAGTCACGCTCGAAACGCTCGATGCGACGCGCGAGCTCGTTCGCTCGCTCCGCGAGCGCATCACGCTGCCCGGCGAGCGCAGCGACTTCGCTGTCGCGTGCCGCTCGCCCCGCCTCGTGCGCCTTCGCAATCCAGCCGCGCGCCAGCACGAAGACGACGAGCGCGCCGACGAGAAGGCCCGCACCGGCAGCGGCAGCATTGACGACGAGAAGCGGCAGGTTCGGCACAGGCGGGCCTCAAACGATTCGAGGCCATCATTGTGACAGCGTGCGGTCTCAGTTGCCGAGACGATCGCCTGCCGCGGAAACGAGAACGCCGCGCAGCGAGTGCGCGGCGTCCGGTCGAAGCGGTCGTACCTCAGGCTTTCGGGTTGTAGCCCGAGCACCAGCCCTTGGCAGCCGTCGCCTTGCCCGGGAAGAGGCTGCACGGGCCGTAGGCGTCGCCCTGCTTGCCCGTCCAGAACTTGCAGTTCTCGCAGAGCTGGCCGGGCTTGTAGATGGCGAACTTGGCCGTGTCGACCTTCGTCGCATCTTCCTTGTAGCCGAGCGCCTGCGCGGTCGGATCGGATTCGGACAGGTGCGGCAGATCTTCGGCAAGCGCCACGCGCGGCAGCAGCGTCGCGGCCACCGGCGCCACCACCGCACCGGTGACGGCGAGCTTGAGGAAACGGCGGCGTGCCTGGCTTTCGGCTGGGTTTGACATCATCGACTCCTGTGCTTGTGTATGGAGGGAGTGTAGATCGAGCAGGTGGGCGCTGGGCCCGCGCGGCGCCGAGAATACTCCCAAGCTCTAAATCGAGGCTGACACGGGATAGGAATAACTCTCAGTTACATTTGCGCGCGGACGGCAAAACGCGCCGGTGGAACACAGCGACGCAGCGGGGGTCCACTATCTGCCGACTGTTCCACCTCGTCCTATATATTCGCGCAGACCAAGCCCGGACGCCTCGACGTGACGACCGCTCTCCCCTACGACCCCGTCGCTCTCGCCAACTGCGCAAGGACGATCTCCGACGCCGGCCGCGAGCTCGCCGCGCTCGGCTGGACGCCGGCGACGAGCAGCAATTTCTCGATGCGGCTCGATGCGCACCATCTCGCCGTGACGATCTCCGGTCGCGACAAGGGGCGACTCGGCGGCGAGGACGTGATGGTTGTGGACATGGACGGCCGCGCGGTCGCCACCGATGCAAAGCCGTCGGCCGAAACACTGCTGCACACGCAGGTCTACCGCCGCCTCCCGCAGGCGAACGCCGTGCTGCACACGCACTCGCGCGTGCAGTCGGTGGCCTCGAAGCTGTTCGCGGCCGAAGGCGTGATCCGCCTCGAAGGCTGGGAGCTCCAGAAGGCGATCTCGGGCTACACGACGCACGAAAGCACGCTCGAAGTGCCGGTGTTCGCGAACACGCAGGACATGAACGTGCTCGCCGGCGCGGTCGACGCGTGGCTCGATGCCGGCAAGCCGCTCTCCGGCTACTTGATCGAAGGCCACGGCATCTACACGTGGGGCAGTGACATGGCGGAGACGCGGCGCCATCTCGAGGCGTTCGAATTCCTGCTAGCCTGCGAGCTCGACCTCAGGAACCTGAGAAGGTGACACGATCCATGAGCCGGCTGAAGATCTACGACGAAAACCGCACGCATCCGCCGCTGTCGGTGCACACGGACCACGCCGACATCGCGCGCGAGCTCGGCACCGTCGGCGTGCGCTTCGAACGCTGGGAAGCGTCGAAGCCGATCGTGCCCGGAGCGAGCCAGGAAGAAGTCATCGCCGCCTATCGCGGCGACATCGATCGCCTGATGCGCGAGGAAGGCTACCAGGCCGTCGATGTCATCAGCCTGAAACCCGACCATCCCGACCGCACCGCGTTCCGCCAGAAATTCCTGAACGAGCACACGCACAGCGAGGACGAGGTGCGCTTCTTCGTCGCCGGCGCCGGGCAGTTCACGCTGCACATCGGCGACAAGGTCTACGAAGTGCTCTGTGAAGCGGGCGACCTCATCGGCGTGCCGGACGGCACGCGGCACTGGTTCGACATGAGCGAGTCGCCGTATTTCGTCGCGATCCGCCTCTTCACCAACAAGGAAGGCTGGGTCGCGAATTTCACCGGCACCGACATCGCCGAGCGCTTCCCGCGCATGGCGCCGCACGAATCGGCGCGCGCCGCCGGCTGACGCGGCGAGGCGCAAGCCGCGGGCGTCGGCTGTGCATGTCGCCGGCCGGCGAAGCCCGGTAACATCTGCTCGTCCCGCGTGCGTGTTCGACTGAAGCTGCGAGCCCGTCTTGATCTCCGCGATTCTCACCGACATCGAAGGCACCACCAGCTCGATCAGCTTCGTCAAGGATGTGCTCTTTCCGTATGCGCGGCGGCGCCTCCCTGCCTTCGTGGCGACGCGCGGCGACAACGAGGCCGTGCGCCACTGGCTGCACGAGGCGGCGAAAGAAGCCGGGCTGGTCTCGGCCACGCAGCAGGAAATCATCGATCTCCTCATCGGCTGGATCGATGCCGATCGCAAATCGACTGCGCTCAAGGCGCTGCAGGGCATGATCTGGGAAGCAGGCTACCGCGACGGCGAATACCGCGCGCACGTCTACCCGGAAGTGCCGGCGCGCCTGCGCGCCTGGCGCGACGCGGGCAAGCAGCTCTACGTCTATTCGTCGGGCTCGGTGCCGGCGCAGAAGCTCTTCTTCGCCCACACCGAAGCCGGCGACCTGACTCCGCTCTTCTCGGGCTATTTCGATACCGAGACGGGCCCGAAACGCGACGCGGGCTCCTATCGCCGCATCGCCGATGCGATCGGCGTGCCGGCGCCGGAAATTCTGTTTCTCTCCGATGTCACCGAAGAGCTGGACGCGGCACGCGCCGCCGGATGCCGGACCGTGCTGCTGGCGCGCCCGCCTGCGCATTGCCGGCCGTCGAGCGCGCATCCCTGCGTCCCGGATTTCGATGCGATCGATCCCGATGCGATCGCTTCCGATGCGACCGCACCTGGTGACACAGCGGATCGCCGGTCCTCATGAGCATCCTCCAGGCGAATCTCGTCGGCGCCTTGTGGATCGCATGGACCGTGTACTGGGGCATCGCAGCGCGGAGCGCGAAAGCGGACCAGCGGCGCGAGTCGATGGCGTCGCGTGCGTCGTACATACTCCCCCTGGTCATCGCGGCCTGCCTCCTCTGGCTGCCGGCGCTGTCGGTCGGATTCCTCGGGCGGCGTTTCGTGCCGGACACGCCGGCGACGTTCTGGACTGGCTTCGCCGTGCTCGCGCTCGGCCTCGCCTTCTCGATCTGGGCGCGCCGCGTGCTCGGCAGCAACTGGAGCGGCATCGTCACCGTCAAGCAGGATCACCAGCTCGTGCAGAGTGGACCGTACCGCTGGGTCCGCCATCCGATCTACACCGGTCTCCTGTTCGCGTTCGCGGGTACGGCGATCGCGCGCGGCGAATGGCGCGGCGTGCTCGCGGTGCTGATCGTCTTCGCCTCGTTCTGGCGCAAGCTGCGCATCGAAGAACGCTGGATGGTCGAGACGTTCGGTGCGGCCTACCTCCGCTATCGCGCCGAGGTGCGGGCGCTGATTCCCTTTGTGCTGTGACAGAACGACGGACGTGACGAGCAAGGAAGCCTGCGAGTGAAGCTCTGGACGGCCCTGTGGAACGGCATGCGCGCGGTCGCGCTGCGCCCGCCGCGCGTCAATCCGGTCGAGACCGGACCCGGATTGTTCTTCGCGCTGACCGTCGCCTATCTCGTCGTATCGGTCGCGCTGGCGATGATCGAGATCGCACGCCCGTGGGCCCTCCTCTCTTTGGGTCTCATGACGGTGCTCACCGACGCGCTGTTGACGCTGGCCGCGGCCTGGCTGATGGCGCGCGTCATGCAGCGCGACGGCATCGTCTGGGGCATCGCTGCGATCCTCCTCGCCGCGACGATCATGACGTCCATCCTCGTCCACTGGCCGCTCAACCACGCCACGCACGCGCTGGTCATGCACGGCCACGTTCTCGCCGCGTGGTTGGCCGGCCTCGTCTCGCGCTGGTGGTGGCTTCTGGTGCTGATCGTCGTCGCGCACTGGCTTGCGCCGCGCAGCTTCTGGCGGGCGCTCGCGGCTGGTGTGCTCGGCTATGCCGTGTCCGCCGCCGCCTGGTGGTGGCTGGACGCGGTGCCGGTTCTGACGACGGCGCAAGTTGCCAATACCGCAGCGAGGGATGCGATCGCGGGCGAGGACGTCGGCGGCGTCGGCACTGAATCGCCCCGCAGTCCCCCGTTCGATGCCGAGCAGGTCATCTACAACCAGCAGAACCTGCTCGACGAGGCCGTGGCGAAGCTGAGGCCGCAGACGCCGGGCACCGTCGATCTCTACGTCGTCGCCTTCGCCGGCGACGCGCAGGAGGATGTGTTCCGCAACGAGGCTGAGTACGTGGAACGGCTTTTCGCGCAACGCTTCGGCGCGGACGGACGCGTGCTCGTGCTGGAGAACAACCCCGCGACGGTGGCGACGCGCCCGCTCGCGACGCTGACCAACCTCGCCTGGGCGCTCGACGACGTCGCCGCGAAGATGGACCCCGCCGAGGACGTGTTGCTGCTCTACGTCACGACGCATGGTGGCCATGACCATGAGCTCCTCGTCGATCTCGATCCGCTGCCGTTGAACCAGATCACGCCGGACGATCTCGCCGACGCGCTGAAGACCGATCCCGGCATCCGCTGGAAGGTCGTCGTCGTCAACGCGTGCTATTCCGGCGGATTCATCGACGCGCTGCGCGACGATTCGACGCTGGTGATCACGTCCGCGCGCGCGGACCGCACGTCGTTCGGCTGCGGCGCCGATTCCGACATCACCTACTTCGGCAAGGCCTTCCTCGCGCAAGCTCTGAACAAAACGACGTCGATCCCCGAAGCGTTCGCCCAGGCGAAGAAATCGGTTTCCGAATGGGAAGACGCCGACGGCGAGGAACACTCCGAGCCGCAGATCGCCTCGACACGCAGCATCGAGGCGAAACTCGAAACATGGCAGCGAACGCTGAAACCCGGCGCGCCGGTCCCGTTCGCGCCGGTCGTGGCCCGGCGATGACGGCTACGGTCCCGGTTTCGTCATTCCCAAAGTGATGGCGAAGGCGGGGAACGATGGTTTTTGCGGATAGCAGCGCGTGAACCAGGACACTCGCATTCTGGACGCGCCGACCAAGGCCGCAATTGCCGCCGCGTGGGGCCTAGGCCCCGACGCAGAGTTCGAATCGCTCGGCCGCGGCCTCATCAACCGCACGCTGCGCGTGCGCGACGACGGCCGCGAGCGGGTGCTGCAGCGGCTCAATACCGCTGTGTTCCGCGAGCCTGGACTCGTGATCCGGAACTGCCAGGCCGTCACGGCGCATCTTGGCCGCGAGCGCGCGGCCGGACGATACGACTATGCCGTGCTCGAGCTCGTGCCGACGCTGATTGGTGCGCCGGCGCTTACGCTTGCGGACGGAACTTGCTGGCGCATGTACGACTACGTGCCGCACACGCGCACGCACGACATCGCGACGGATGCAGCCATGGCCGGCGAAGCCGCGCGTGCGTTCGGCGCGTTTGCGGCGGCGCTCGCCTCGCTGCCGCCCGCCGCCATCGGCGCAGTGATTCCCGGCTTCCACGATCCCGCGCGACGTCACGCCGATTTCCGGCGCGCGCTCGCCGACGATCGTGTCGGCCGGGCGGCAGTCTGCCGGGCCGAATGCCGCGACGCATCGGCCTTCGCCGACGTCGTCGCCGCCTGGCGTTCACTCGACGCGCGCGGGCTGCCGCTCCGCGTCGTGCACAACGATTGCAAGCTCAACAACGTGCTGTTCGATGCAGAGGGACGCGCGGTCTGCGTGATCGACCTCGATACCGTGATGCCGGGTTCGCCGCTGTTCGACTTCGGCGATCTCGTGCGCACGCTGGTCAGCCCCGTGGCCGAGGATTCGGCCGACATCGAACGTATCAGCGTTCGCGAGGACGTCTTCGCCGCCGTCGCGCAGGGCTACATCGAAGGCTGCGGCGAGATGCTGACGCCGGTCGAGCGCGCGAACCTCGTGTTCGGAGCGCGCGTGGTCACCGGCATGCTCGCGCTCCGCTTCCTCACCGATTATCTCGACGGCGACCGCTATTTCCGCGTCGAGCATCCGCTGCACAACCTCGAGCGCGCGCGCAACCAGCTCGCGTTGTTCGCGGCGCTCGGCGCCGCCGAAGGCGACCTGCAGGCCGGCTTGCGCTGATCTGCCTATGCTCGCCTGGCGCACCCGCTTCGGCGCTGCCGCGCGCGCATCATTTCTTCGCCAGCGCGAAGACGACGATCTGACCGTCGCGATAGACCGGCTCGCCGACGCGGGCGGCAACTTTTGATGCGCAGGCTTCCATGTCGGGCCAAGGCATCTCGATGCCGGGCGGAACGGACCACGGATGCAGGCGCAGGACGAGATAATCCGCGCCCCAGGTGGCACCCTCAGCGATGTCGGCGAGGCGGCCAACGCTGCGGAACCGTGTGCCCGTCGCCGTGTACGGAAACTCGTCCGCCTCGCCGCTGCCGCAGAACGGCGCAGCGAGCGCGAACTTGACGTTCTGACGGTGAATCGCCTGGTACCACGGATCCGGCAGGTAGTGCGAGATGAGGCGCGCCGGCGTCTCGATCAGCGTGATGCTGCCGCGCGGCCGCGTGGCAAGATCGCGGTAGAACTGCGGCACCGGGCCCAGCTCGAGTCGCGTCGAATACGGATTCCTTTCCGCCGCGTAATCGAACTGGAACAGCTCGTGACCCATGAGCTGGTTCGGATAGTAGTAATAGCCCGGGATCGGGCCTGCCGCGACGAGGCCAGCGACGAGCAGCGCCGCTGCCGCCGCCGCGAGCGCCGGGATGCGCAGCTGCGACAGCGCGAACGCGGCGCCCTCGGCGACGAAGAGCAGCACGAACGGCAGGGCCGGCAGCGCATAGCGGACAAAAGTCTGCTGATGCTGTACCCACGCGGGCCGGGCGAGCGCGATCACGCTGCAGCCGACCACGATCATGCCGAGCACATAGGCGGTGAAACCGCGCCGGCGCCGCCAGGAATGCGCGATGCCAAGCACCAGCAGGATCGCGAGCACCACGCCGAGCCAGGCGCTCGACACGCCGAACGCCATCAACAGCGAACGCTGGAGCGTGTCGCCGGTCACCGCACCCGCGCCGGCTTTCGAGATCATCGAGCGCCAGTCGCCGAGCAGCGGCGGCAGCAGCACGGCCGCGAGGCCGACGACCGTCGCGAGCGCGAGCACGCCGATGCGCGCCACATCGCGAACACCCGCCTCGCGCGACGAGCGCCGCAGCGCATTGCGAAGCGCCGGCACGCCGAACCAGAGGAACGGCCAAAGCGTGAACACGACCGACAGCAGGTGCAGCCACGCCGCGGCTACCGCCGCGAGCACGTACGTGATCGCCCAGCCGGGCGACCGGCCGCTCCGGCGCCATCGATCGAACGCGACGATCGCCACGAACGCGCACAGGCACGTTAGCGCATAGGGCCGCGCCGTGCGACTGAGATAGACGAGCACCGGCGAGACGGCCATCAGCGCGATCCACAGTGCCCGCACCGGCGGCGGCACGGAGCGGCGCATGAGATACGGTGCAATGACGAGTAGTGCGACGCCGGCGACGAGGAGCGGCAGGTGCATCTGCCATTCGTCGAGCGCGCCGAGGCCGTACAGCCAGCGGTAGTACAGCGTCAGCGGAATGCAGTAATCGGCGTAACCGAAATGCGTGACGATGCCGGCGGCGCCGGAGCCGATCAGTGCGCGCACCGCGTGCCACTCGTCGTCGATCGGCACCTGCGTGCGGAGCTGCCAGACGCGCAGCCAGACGCCGGTGAGGAATGCGAGCACGCCGAGCGCGAGCCAGGGCCACGAGCGCCGGTCGCACAGCGTCGCGGAGAATTTTCGGCTCAGCATCCGCCCGAAGCGTCCGGATCGGCGGCGGGCCGGAGTCGCAGCGCGACGTCCTGCGAGAACAGCGCAGGCCGCGCGAGCTTCCACTTCCACAGGCGGTATTGCAGCCCCGTCCACAGCACGCCGCATCCGTATACGACCGAGCGCCGGAAGTCGATCTGGCTTGCTTCGGGGAAGTAGCGGGTCGGGCACGAGATCTCGCCGATGCGCATCCCGAAGGCCAGCGCCTGCACCAGCATCTGGTTATCGAACACGAAATCGTCCGAGTTGCGCGCGAGCGGCAGCGTCTCCAGCACGCGCCGCGAAAACGCGCGATAGCCGGTGTGGAATTCCGAAAGCTTGGAGCCGAGCAGCAGATTCTGCACGGCGGTGAGGAAGCGGTTGGCGAAATACTTGTAGCGCGGCATGCCGCCCGCGATCGCCGTGTTGCCGAGAATGCGCGAGCCGATCACGACGTCGTAGACGTCCGACGCGACCATCGCCGCCATCGCGGTGATGAGGCGCGGCTCGTACTGGTAATCCGGATGCAGCATGACGACGATGTCGGCACCACGCCCGAGCGCCAGCGCGTAGCACGTCTTCTGGTTGCCGCCGTAGCCGCGGTTCGACGGATGCCGGTGCGTCATGATGCCGAGGCGCTTGGCCACGGCGTCGGTCGCGTCGTCGCTCGCGTCGTCGACGTGCAGCACCTCGTCGACGACGTCGTGCGGGATCGCCGCATGGCACGCGGCGAGCGTCTTCTCCGCGTGATACGCGGGCATGACGACGATGATCTTCTTGCCGTGCAACATCGAGCGGTCGGATGGCAGCGGGAACGCACGCGGGACGAGCGCGATGCCGCTTGCATTCGGTGCCGTGCGCGTCGCGGCGGCGCATTCTAGCATCCGCCCGCGCGCCGGCCGGGGCGCATCCGCCGCAGCGAACCGCTAGAATCCGCTCCGACGGCCCCGTAGCTCAGCTGGATAGAGCGTCCCCCTCCTAAGGGGAAGGTCGCACGTTCGAATCGTGTCGGGGCCGCCATCCCTTCGCGGCCGATGCCATTGCCGCCGCCGTCAGAGCGCGAGGCAGGCGCGATAGCGCGCGTCGACGCGCTTCGCGAACCATTCGGTCGTCAGCTTGCGCGTGATCTTCGGGCTTTTCAGCCGGATGTCCGGCACGATCGCGCGCGGCAGCTTTCGGTGCGCGATCGCCTCGGCGTGCGCGAACACGCGCTCGTACAGCGCCGTCCGTTCGAAATCGATCGAACCGCTTTTCGCGAGCGCTCTCCTCGTCTCCCGCTCGCCGAGATCCAGCGTCTGCGCCAGCGCCTGCACCGCGCGCTCGGTCGCGCCGGGCCCGTCGCCGTAGCCGACGAGATCGCCGTCGAGCGCGAGCTTGCTGCCGCTCGCGATCGCGACGGCGTTCTGGAACGCCGCGTTGCGGCTGGCGTAGCGGCCGGCATTGTAATCGGCGAAGCGGTAGATCATGCGGTCGTACGACACCGGATAAGCGAGAAGGTGCGCGACGCCGAAGTAGACGCCGCCGCGCCGCGTGAACGCCTCGTCGCGGATCGACGCGTGCGGATACGGATAGCCGTGCTCGCGCGCGAAATCCTCGGCGAACGCGATGCCGACCTGCATGGGACCCGCGGTGCGCACCGGATTCGAATTCGCGAACAGGCGCCGGCCGAGCGGCACGCGGCCGATCAGGTCGTCATAAACGAGGCTCAGCTCGTGCTCCGTGCGCACGCCGGCGATGCGTTCGCCGTAGCTCCCGCCCTGCGACGAAGGCAGCTTGAGCGCGGCGGAGACGACGAACCCCGGCACGTGATGCGCGGCGGCGCGCCGATCGATCTCGGCGCGGGCGATGCGTCCCAGCCCGGGCACGACGGGATTCACGACGAAACCCGACTCCTGCCCGATCACGGCGATCGCCGCGCAGAGGTGCGGCGCGTCGGCCTCGAGACGAAGCTCGGAAAACGCCTTCTCGATATCGGCCGCCCAGCCTTCGCGGTCTGCCGTGCCCGGCGGCAGTCGGTGCCGGATCTCTGCGCGGATGTCCGCAGGACGCCGCGTCGGCACGGGAGGCTGCGTGGCACAGGAGGCAAGAAGCCATGCTGCGGCGGCCACGAGCGTGGCGCGGAGGCGGATCGTCATCTGTCGGATGTGGCGGCAGATGGGGCGACGTGCAAGGCGGCCGCGCGTGCCGCTTGCGCGCGACCTGCGGCGCCTCCACCTCGACAACATGGACGCGAACCCGACGCTCGCCCGCTTGCCCACGCTTTTCATTCCGCACGGCGGCGGCCCCTGCTTCTTCATGGACCCGCCGCCCGGCGATCCGCACGCGTGGGACGCGATGGCGGCGTATCTGCGCAGCATCGCGGCGTCGATCGGCGCGAAGCCGCGCACGATCCTCGTGATTTCGGCGCACTGGGAAATGCCGCGGCCGACCGTGATGACGGCCGAGCGCTCGCCGCTGCTGTTCGACTACTACGGGTTTCCCGAGCACACGTACCGTCTCGAGTATCCGGCGCCGGGTTCGCCCGAGCTCGCGGCGCGTGTGCGCGCGTTGCTCGCGGCGGCGGGCATCGCCAGCGACGAGGACGCGGCGCGCGGCTTCGATCACGGCGTGTTCGTGCCGTTCCTGCTGATGTTTCCGGATGCCGACGTGCCGGTCGTGCAGCTGTCGCTGCGAGGCGATCTCGATCCGGCTGCGCACATCGCGCTCGGCCGCGCGCTGGCACCGCTGCGCGACGAAGGTGTGCTGATCGTGGGCAGCGGCATGAGCTATCACAACCTGCGGCGTTTCTGGTCGACCGATGCGCACGACGTCGAAGCCGCGCGCGCGTTCGACGCGTGGCTGGCCGATACCGTGGAAGCCGCCGGCGCGAGTGAGCGCGAAGCGCGGCTCGCGGCCTGGATGCACGCGCCCGGCGCCCGCAGCGCGCATCCCCGCAGCGAGCATCTGCTGCCACTGATGGTGGCGGCAGGTGCCGCCGCCGGGGACCGCGGCGTGCGGACCTACCGCGACCGCATCTTCGGCAAGGCGGTTTCCGGGTTCCGGTTCGGCTGAGCCGGGCTCACCAAACTTCGCCTGCTACAATTGACGGTTTGGCGCCCCTGCGCATTCCCTGTCCTGGAGTCCCCATGTCCGCCCCGATGCTGAAGGCGCTCGGCCTTTCCGACAAGAATTCCGGTACCTACCTCGGCAACGGCGAATGGTCGAAGACGACCGATGCCGGCGTGCTGCAGCCGCTCAATCCGAGCACGAACGAAGTCATCGCCGAGGTCTTCGCGTCAAGCCCCGCGGACTACGAGACGATCGTGCATCGCGCACAGGCGGCGTTCCAGGTCTGGCGCACGACGCCGGCGCCGCGACGCGGCGAGGCGGTGCGCCTCTGTGGCGAGGCGCTGCGCCGGAACAAGGACGCGCTCGGCTCGCTGGTCGCGCTCGAGATGGGCAAGATCAAGCCCGAAGGCGACGGCGAGGTGCAGGAGATGATCGACATCGCCGACTTCGCAGTCGGCCAGAGCCGCATGCTGTACGGCCTGTCGATGCACTCCGAGCGCCCGGGCCACCGCATGTACGAGCAGTGGCATCCGCTCGGCCTCGTCGGAATCATATCGGCGTTCAACTTCCCGGTCGCGGTGTGGGCGTGGAACTCGTTCATCGCCGCGGTGTGCGGCGACATCTCGATCTGGAGACCATCGCCGAAGGTGCCGCTGTCCGCGATCGCCACGATGAAGATCTGCAATGACGCGCTGAAGGCCGGCGGCTTTCCCGATCTCTTCTTCCTGTTCAACGACGCCGGCACCGATCTCGCCGCGAAGTTCGTCGACGACCACCGCGTTCCGCTGATCAGCTTCACGGGTTCGACCAGGGTCGGCCGCATGGTGGGCGAGCGCGTCGCGCGGCGCATGGGCCGCTCGCTGCTCGAGCTCGGCGGCAATAACGCGATCATCGTCGACGAGAGCGCGGACCTGAAACTCGCGATCCCGGCGATCGTGTTCGGTGCGGTCGGCACGGCCGGCCAGCGCTGCACGACGACGCGGCGCCTCTTCGTACACGAGTCGATCTTCGACGACGTGCTGGGCAGACTCGTGAACGCGTACAGGCAGGTCGAAGCGAAGATCGGCGACCCGACGCTGCCGACGACGCTGATGGGCCCGCTCAACAGCAAGGCTGCGGTCGAGCAGTACACGGCCGCGATCGAGAAGGCGAAGGCGAGCGGCGGCACGATTGTCACTGGCGGCAAGGCGCTCACCGACCGCAAGGGCAATTTCGTGCTGCCGACGATCGTGACGGGCCTGAAGAATTCCGACGAGGTCGTGCAGACCGAGACCTTCGCGCCGATTCTCTACGTGATGCCGTTCAGGACAATCGACGAGGCGATCGCGATGCAGAACGGCGTGCCGCAGGGCCTCTCGTCGGCGATCTTCACGCAGAACCTCAAGGTAGCCGAGCAGTACCTCTCCGCCGCGGGCTCGGACTGCGGCATTGCCAACGTCAACATCGGCACGTCCGGCGCCGAGATCGGCGGCGCGTTCGGCGGCGAGAAGGAAACCGGCGGCGGCCGCGAATCGGGCTCGGACGCGTGGAAGGCATACATGCGCCGGCAGACGAACACGATCAACTACTCCGACGCGCTGCCGCTGGCGCAGGGCATCAAGTTCGATCTTTGACACGGCGGTGCCGCATGCCCGCGGCGCCCCGCTCAGCGTTTCCAGCCGCCCTGCTTTCCCCTCTCCCGCTTGCGGGAGAGGGCCGCGGTGAGGGTGGACGCTTACGGTGATAGCTTCGCCCGCCTGATTCCGTTCTAGACAGCATCCCCCCGCATTCCGCGGGTCTCGCAGGTGCTGTCATGTCGAAGATCCTCGTTTCCGTCCTGCTCCTGGCAGGCGCCCTCGGTGCAGGCCCGGCCTTCGCCGCCGACGCGAGCGACCCGCGGCTCGTCGAGCGTGGCCGCTACGTGGTGATGATCGGCGGCTGCAACGATTGCCATACACCGGATTTCACTGTGGCCGGCGGCAAGCTGCCGGAATCGCAATGGCTGATGGGCGACCGCCTCGGCTGGCAAGGCGCTTGGGGAACGACCTATGCGCCGAACCTGCGCCTCAAGCTCGCCGCGATGGATCTTCCGGCCTGGAAGGCGTACGCGCGCAGCCTGAAGACGCGTCCGCCTATGCCGTACTGGGCCGTGAACGCGATGAGCGATGAAGACCTCGAAGCCCTGTGGACGTTCGTGCGCTCGCTCGGCCCGGCCGGCGAGCCCGCGCCCGCGGCGCTGCCGCCGGGCGTTGCGGCAGAGGGTCCGGTGGTGACGTTCCCCGCGCCGCCGCAAGCCGTCGCCGCAAAGTAGCGAGTCGAAAAACGAACGAAGCTCCTCCCGCTTCGTCGCATGCGTCGCCGCGCGCGACGCGGGCGGTGCCCGCGGGGCGGACAGGGACGTCCGCGCCCGCGCCGGCGCAACGCGCCGATCGGCTATCCTGTGCGAAGAAGCCCGCGCGAGCGGGCAGCCTCCTTCGCAGCATGGATCGACTTACCCGCACCAGCGGCACCGCCGCCGCGAGCCTCGTGTTCGGCATCCTCGGCTGGATCGCGCTGCCGTTTCTCGGCGCACTCGCCGCGGTGATCCTCGGCCACAGCGCTCGCCGTGAAATCCGGCGCGCGCCGCCGGGCAGCATCGAGGGCAATGGCCTCGCGTTGGCCGGACTGGTGCTGGGCTGGCTTCAACTCGCCTTCGTCATTGTGGCTGCCGCGTTCGTGCTCGTCGTCCTGGGAGGGATCGGGCTTCTCAAGACAATCTGGCAGTAGCGTGTACGCACTCGTCCGGCCATTCCTGTTCTGCCTCGACGCCGAGCGCGCACACGATCTCGGTCTCGCGGCCATCGAGACCGCCTACCGCACGAGGCTGGAACCGCTGCTGGCGGCGCGCCCGCAGCCGCTGCCGGTCAGGGCTTTCGGCCTAAGCTTTCCGAATCCGGTCGGCCTCGCGGCGGGACTCGACAAAAACGGCGCGCACGTCGACGCGCTCGCCGCGCTCGGCTTCGGCTTCATCGAGGTCGGCACGACCACGCCGCGCCCGCAGCCCGGCAACCCGAAGCCGCGCATGTTTCGCCTGCCGGAGGTCGAGGGCGTCATCAACCGGCTAGGCTTCAACAACGACGGCGTCGACGCGCTGGTGCGCAACGTCGAGCGCGCGCGCTTCGGCGGCGTGCTCGGCATCAACATCGGCAGGAACAAGGACACGCCGAACGAGCGCGCCGTCGAGGACTATCTCACCTGCCTCGAGCGCGTCTACGCGCGGGCGAGCTACGTGACGGTCAACATCTCCTCGCCGAACACGCAGGGGCTGCGCGATCTCCAGCAGGAGGAAACCCTGAAGCGCTTCATCGGCACGCTGCGCGAGGCGCAGGAACGGCTTGCGGCGCAGCACGGCGCGCGCACGCCGATGCTGCTCAAGATCGCGCCGGACCTCAGTGAAGCGGAACAGGACGCCATCGCCGAAGTCGCGATCGCGAGCGGCATCGACGGCCTCGTCTGCACGAACACCACGATCGACCGCACGGCCGTGGCGGGCCGACGCTACGCCGGCGAGAGCGGCGGCCTTTCCGGCAAGCCGCTGTTCGCGACATCGACCGCCGTGCTGCGCGGCATGGCGCGCCGGCTCGGCGGGCGGATTCCGCTGGTCGGCGTCGGCGGCATCGTCACCGGCGGCGACGCGGCCGCGAAGATCGACGCGGGCGCGTCGGTCGTGCAGTTCTACACCGGCATGATCTATCGCGGACCCGCGCTGATCGGCGAATGCGTCGAGGCGATCCGCGCGCGCGAGGCGCGCGCCGCATGAGCGTCGCGATCGCCCACGGCGCCGGCTACACGATCGTCGAGAACGCGTCGCTCGAAGGCCGCAACACGTTCCGCGTGCCGGCGCGCGCGGAAATCCTCATCGACGTGCGCCGCGGCGACGCGCTCGCCGAGCTGTTCGGCTTCGCCGCGCTGAAGTCGCGGCCGCTGCTGGTGCTCGGCGAAGGCAGCAACGTCCTGTTCACGCGCGACTGGCCCGGCATCGTGCTGTCGATGGCAACGCGGGGGATCACCATCCTCGGCACGGAAGGCGATCGCACGATCGTGCGCGTGGAAGCCGGCGAGAACTGGAACGACTTCGTCCACTGGTCGCTGAGCCGCGGCTTCGCGGGGCTCGAGAACCTCGTCGCGATCTGGGGCTCGGTCGGCGCGGCGCCGATGCAGAACATCGGCGCCTACGGCGTCGAAGTGCGCGAGTTCATCCGGCGCGTCGAGGTCTGGGATCGCGCCGCCGCGCGCATGGCGTGGCTCGACAGCACCGAGTGCGCATTCGCGTATCGCGACTCGGTGTTCAAGCACACGGACCGCTACGTGATCACCGCCGTCGAATTCGAGCTGGCGCGCGAGCGCGAGCTTCGGCTGGACTACGCGGGCGTGCGCGAGGAGCTCGAGGCGCTTGGCGTCGATGCGCCGCGGCCGCCCGCGCTGGCCGAAGCGATCACGCGCCTGCGCATGCGCAAGCTGCCCAATCCCGCCGTGATCGGCAATGCCGGCAGCTTCTTCAAGAACCCGCTGATTCCGGCGGACGACGCGGAAGCGCTGCGCCGCGAGCATGCCGGCGCGCCGGTCTGGACCGCCGGCGACGGTCTGGCGAAAGTCTCGGCGGCGTGGCTCGTCGAGCGCGCCGGATTCAAGGGCCTGCGCGAAGGCGATGCCGGCGTCTCGGATCGGCACGCCCTGGTCCTCGTCAATCACGGGCGGGCGAGCGGCGCTGCGATCCACGCGCTCGCCGAGCGCATCCGCGCCGGTGTGCGGCAGCGCTTCGGCGTCGATCTCGAGCCCGAGCCGCTGGTCGTCTGACCTTCCACCGTCAACCGCTTTCGCCCTGACGCGTTCCGGCTCGAGCGCGTTTTCGGGCCAACGATCACAGCAAGCGACGGCCTTCTGCGGCTATGGTCGAGGCGCGCCCGGGGCGCACCGTGTCCGGCATTTTCAGGCGGGGGTCGCATGGCAGCCGTAGCCGCTCAATCGTCATTCGTCGCTTCGCGGCGACGCCTGTTCCGCGCGCTGTTCGCGAGCGCCGGCCTGGTCAGACTCGATCCCGCGCTGGCCATGCGCCGGCCTGGCCGCACCGGCCTTCGCGCGGAAAACGTCCCGGCGAGCCCCGATTCCTCGACCTTTCCGCCGGATGCGGTGCGCTGGCTGACGCGCGGCACGTTCGGATACACGACGAACGACCTCTTGTCGTTTCTCGCGCTCGGCGCCACCGACGAGGCGCGCTGGCAGGCCTGGACCGAGAGCCAGCTCGCGCCCGAATCGATCGACGACAGCAACTGCGAGGCCATCCTCGCCCTCGCCGGCTTCGTCACGCTCGGCAAGACCGCGAACCAGCTCTGGACCGATCACCATTCGGTCACCAACGACTACTCGCTGCGCATGCTGCCCGTCGCGGAAACCGAGTGCGCGACGCTGATCCGCCGGATCTACAGCAAGCGCCAGCTCTACGAGCTGATGGTGGATTTCTGGCACGACCACTTCAGCGTGTTCGGCTGGGACTACGACGCGGGCCCGATGTTCGTCGCGATGGATCGCGACGCGATCCGCCCGCACGTGCTGGGTAACTTCCGCACGATGCTGCGGGCCGTCGGCGAGTCGGCCTCGATGATGTACATGCTCGACCTCTATGCGAGCGAGGCGGGACATCCGAACGAGAACTACGCGCGCGAGCTGATGGAGCTGCACACGCTCGGCGCCGAGAACTACGCCGGCATCATCAGGAATCCCGACAGCCCGGCGAACCTCGCCGAGCTCGGCACGTTCACGGCGTGGGACGGCGAGATCGAACGCCTGAAGTACGTCGATGACGACGTCTACGAAGCCGCGCGCGCGCTGACCGGCTGGACGATCTCGGGCAGCACCTGGCCCTACGATCCCGTCGGCGGCGCGCCGCTCGGCGAATTCGCCTACGACGATTCGACGCACGACCAGGCGCCCAAGCACATCCTGGCGCGCTACTTCGACCCGTACCAGGGGCAGGCGGACGGCACGCTGCTGGTCGACATGCTGGCGCAGCATCCGGGCACGGCGCATTTTCTTGCCGGCAAGCTGTGCCGGCGCTTCGTCGGCGACAACCCGCCGTCCGCGCTGGTGCAGAGCGTCGCCGACGTGCTGCACCAGCAATGGCTGGCCGACGATCAGATCGCGCAGGCGATGCGGCTGATCCTGCAATCGTCCGAGTTCAAGCAGAGCTGGGGCACGAAGATGAAGCGCCCGGCCATGGCCGCGGTGAGCGCGCTGCGCGCGCTCGGCGCGGTGTTCATCCCGAAGCCGGACAACACCAGCACGTGGACGACGACCGAGGAATTCATGTCGCGCCTCCAGGCCGCGGGGCATCGCCTTTTCTACTGGCCGGCGCCGAACGGCTATCCGGACGTGATGAAGGCCTGGTCCAGCACGGGCTCGCTGGGCATGACGCTGAAACTGCTGCCGCGCCTGCTCGAGCTTCACCAGAACCAGGGGTACGACAACACGCAGCCGTTCGTCGCGGACGTGCAGGCGCAGACCCTGGCCGCGTTCCCGGATCCGGCCAACCGCACGGCCTCGAACCTGATCGGCTACTGGTGCGACCGCATCCTGGGCTACCGCCCGGAGCCGACGCATACGATCGCGGTCGATTTCCTGCGTCAGAACGCAGCGGCGGGCGATCCGCTCGACATCGTCACCGACAGCACCAACGATCAGGGCCAGCCGAACCACACCGGCGTCTGGAACATGAACGATCTTTCCAGGCACTACACGATCGCACGCCTGCGCACGGCGATCGCGCTGATCCTGTGCAGCCCCGAATTCCTGCGCCGCTGACCTTGCCGGTCGGCACAGCACGAGAGACATCGCCATGACACGCCTGCATCGCCGCGATTTCCTCAAGAGCTGCTGCGTGGCCGCCGTCGCCGGCGGCGTCGGCAGCCGCGCCCGAGCCTACTTCGCACCGCCGGTCGTGCCGACCACGGCCACCGACGACACACTCGTCATCGTGTTCCTGCGCGGCGCCATGGACGGGCTCAGCCTGCTGCCGCCCGGCGCTTCCAGCCCGTTCCGCGCGGACTACGAAGCGAACCGCAGCAGCACGCGCGTGCCGATCTCCGGCACAGGCGCGGCGCTGGCGCTGCCGAACACGAGCTGGGCGCTGCACCCGCGCGCGACCAAGCTGCGCGATCTCTATGCGGCGAACCATCTCGCCTTCATCGTCGCGGCCGGGCAGTTGCAGCCGAACCCGGTGGTGCGCAGCCATTTCGAGGCGCAGTCGAATCTCGAGTTCGGCGTCGGCGGCGGCTCGGGCTCCGGCATCGGCTGGCTGACTCGGCACCTCGTCAGCGGCGGCCTGCCTCCGACCGTGCCGCTGCCCGCGGTTTCGATGGGCAGCATCACCGCTTCGAGCCTGCTCGGCAGCACCGACGCGATCACGATGGCATCGGGTTCCGATTTCCGGCTCGACACGTTCCACTGGTCGTGGCAGAACGACGATGCCGCGCACGGCATCGTCGGCGCGGTGACGCGCATGAATGATCTCTGGCGCGGCAGCACCGCACTCGAACAGGCCGGTGCCGAAGCGCTCGGCTCGCTCGCGCTGCTGCGTCCCATCGATTTCAATCCCTACGATCCGAACAATCACCCGAACGGCTATCAGCCTTCCGGCGGCGCGAACTATGCGCTGAACTACAACTCCGGCTTCGGCTCGCAGCTGCGCAACATCGCGCAGCTCATCAAGCTCGATCTCGGCCTGCGCGCCGTGACGATCGATCTCGGCAACTGGGACACGCACAACGGCCAGGGCAATCCGACGCAAAGCTACGACTGGTTCGGCAATCAGGTCGAAAGCCTGTCCGAGGGCCTCGCCGCGTTCTACACGGATCTTTCGAGCGACCCGGCCGGCAACTACATGCAGCGCGTCAGCGTGATCGTCGTCAGCGAATTCGGCCGGCGCGTGCTCGAAAACGCCGACGGCGGCACCGACCACGGCTACGGCAACGTCATGCTCGCGCTCGGCGGAGCGGTCAACGGCGGACAGGTGTACGGCGACTTCCGCGGGCTCGACGGCGCGAGCCTGTACCAGGGCACCGACGTCGACGTGACGACCGACTACCGGCAGGTGATTTCCGAGGCGCTGATCCGGCGGATGGCGAATCCGAACATCTACTACGTGTTCCCCGGGTATTCGGGCTACACGCCGCTCGGCATCTTCCAGGGCACGGACCTGCCGCCGAGCCAGTTCGACGACATTTTCGCGGACGGGTTCGAGTAAGAATCTTCGTCGTTTCCGCGAAAGCGGGAAGCCAGCGACTTTGCTCCGCGCCGGGATCCCCGCTTTCGCGGGGACTACCGGCTACGGCTCACCATCGCTGCACTGAAATGCCACGAGGTCTGGCGAATCGATCTGGTGCGCCTGGCCGATGCTGAGCGTCCCGCCGCGGCGCAGGCGCACCTCGTCCCGATGAACGAAGAGCTCGTCGTCGTCGCCGATGCGCACCCAGGTTCCGTTGGTCGAGCGGTCGGACAGCGTGAAATAGCCGCGCTTCCACTCGATCAGCGCGTGGTTGCGCGAGACCCACTCGGTCTCGATGACGAGGCTGTTGCTCGCATCGCGCCCGATGGTGAACGGTGGCGACAGCTCATCGAGCTCGAAGGCCTGGCTCTTGAAGCGCAGTGTCAGCGTCGAGCGCTGCGGCTCCTCGCCGGAGACCTGCACGACGCGCTGCACCGTCGTGACGTGCGCGAGGTCCTCCTGCCAGAGCACGTCGACGATCTCGATCGGCTTCAGCTTGCCGAGCACGCGCGCGGTGCCAAGCGGACGCACGCGCAGCCCGGTCGTGTTGGTGACGCCGCGCACCGTGCTCGCCGTCGTCACGATCTGGTCGCGCTTGGCGAGCGTCTTGTCGGCCATGCGCGCGGCCGTGTTGACCGCGTCGCCGAACACGTCGTTCGCGTCGATCAGCGCGTCGCCATGATGCAGGCCGATGCGGATGCCGAGATTCTCGCGCACGAAATCGGGATCGCTCTTGACGCGCCGCTGCATGTCGGTCGCAGCCAGGAGCCCGTGCAGCGGGCCCGGGAACGTGCACATGATCTCGTCACCAATCGTCTTGACGACGCGCCCGCCGTGCCGTGCCGCGATCTCGGCCAGCGCCACCAGCACGCTGCCGACGATGCGCATCGCGGCCTCGTCGCCCCTGGTTTCGAAAAGCTTCGTGCTGCCCGAGACGTCGGCGAACAGGATCGTGAGGGCGCGGCGCTCGGTCATGGAGCGGCCGATGATAGGGGAATCGGCGGGGCGGGTGTAGGCGCTGCCTGCCCCTGCCGCCCGCGCGTTTTTGCCCCTGTCCGCTGCGAGACAGCACCGGAGGTCGGCGCGTGTGGTTCTCCGCTCTCGGCGTGCCCGCTTCCCGCAAGCGGGAAACGGAACGGCGGCAATTCCGGAAAAGCGGCCGGAATGGACGAATCGATCAGGCGAGCTCGGCGGCGGCCGCGACGATGTCGTCCTCGCCTGGCAGCACCAGGAACGCCGCGCCGGCGAGCGGCGTGTACGTGTCCGCGCCGACTACGCGCCGCAGCGGCTTGGTGCCGTACCCCGCCTCGACGATCGCGGTGATCACGCCTTCGCCGACGCCGGCGCTGTGGCGGCCCTCGTCGACGATGACGATGCGCTTCGCGGTCTTCGCGTGCGCCGCGATCAGCGCTTCGTTGAGCGGCACCAGCCAGCGGAGGTCGACGACGCGCGTGCGCCATCCGTGCTTCTGTTCGATCGCGCGCGCGGCGCGCAGGCTCATCGGCACGCCGTTGCCGTAGGTGAAGACGACGAGA
This sequence comes from uncultured Rhodanobacteraceae bacterium, assembly GCA_966248875.1. Lineage (GTDB taxonomy): Bacteria > Pseudomonadota > Gammaproteobacteria > Xanthomonadales > Rhodanobacteraceae > Dokdonella_A. Next base: position 19,276 of record CBINBI010000025.1, on the reverse strand, counting down.
TCGTCGGCACCCTCGTCGTAGACGCGCGCCTCGCCGAGCACGAGCGCCTCTCCCGGCGCGGGGTACTTCGTCAGCCAGCCGCCGTCGCCGGGCTCGTGGAGATCCTTCGTCATGTAGAGCGCGATCGGCTCGAGAAAGATCGCGACGCGGCCGTCGATCCTGGCCAGCGCAGCGAGCGTGCGCAGCATCATCGCCGCGTCGTCGCCGCGGCTCGCGCAGCCGACGACCACGCCCGGAATGTCGCGCAGCGCGGCGATCGAGTTGTCGTTGTGGAAATGCCCGCCGAACCCGCGCTGGTAGCCGAGCCCCGCGATGCGCACCAGCATCGGGTTGCGGTACTGGTCGTTCGAGAAGAACTGCAGCGAAGCCGCCTCGCCGCGGATCTGGTCGCAGGCGTTGTGGAAGTAGGCGAGATACTGGATCTCCGGCACCGGCAGCATGCCCATGTTGGCGAAGCCCTGGGCAAGACCGAGGATGATCGTCTCGTCGAGCAGGGTGTTGAACACGCGGCGCGCGCCGAACGCCTTGTACAGGCCCTTCGTGACGGTGTAGACGCCGCCCTTCTGCGCCACGTCCTCGCCGAACAGCAGCGCTTCCGGGTACTTGCAGAAAAGATCGTGCAGCGCGTGATTGATCTGGATCGCGAGATGCCGCGGCGGCTGGTCCTCCGGCAGCTTGTTCCTGCCAAACACGGCGAGGCGCCGGTCCGCATAATCCGCGCGACGCGCTTCGGCGTTCACCTTGTCCGGCGTGTACGGCGCCAGAGGAGCGATCACGTCGGCGAGAGTCGTCAGCTTGGGGCGGCGGTCCGCCTCCTCGGCGGCGGCGAAGCACTGGCTGCGGATCGCCTCGTATTTCGCGAGCAGCGATTCGCGCGTCTCCAGCCCGGATTCGAGGGCGATCGCGGCCGAGCGCAGCAGCGGGTCGGTGGCTTCGACCGCGACCAGCTCGTCGATGCTGCGCCATTCGATCTCGAAGTCGGTGCCGGCGTGGCCCATGATGCGCGTGGTGGCGAGATGCAGGAAGGTCGGGCGGCGCGTGGTGCGGCAGTGATGGATCGCGCGCGCGACCTGCTCGTAGCCTTCGGCGAGGTCGAGGCCGTCGGCGTGGAAGTAGTCCAGCCCGTCGCGCCGGCTGAACGCATTCGCGATCCAGCCGCCAGGCGTCTTCACCGAGATGCCGATGCCGTTGTCTTCGCAGACGAACAGCACGGGTGCCGGCAGTTTCTGGTAGGCCGTCCACTGCGCGGCGTTGAACGCAGTCTGCGCGGTCGCGTGATTGGCCGACGCGTCACCGAACGAGCAGATCACGATCGAGTCGCCGGGCACCGGCAGCTCGTGCCCGATGCGCTTCGCCTGCTCGATCGCGACCGCAGTGCCGAACGCCTTCGGCAGGTGCGAGGCGATCGTCGAGGTCTGCGGCAGTACCCAGAGCGGCTTCGAGCCCCACACCTTGTGCCGCCCGCCGGACGCGGGATCGTCGCTGCTCGCCGCGAACGAAAGCGCCGAATCCATGATCGGATCCATGCCGGGCAGCTTGCGGAAGCGCTCGGCCATGAAGCCGCCGGAGCGGTAGTGCAGGAATGCGGGATCCGTGTGGCGCGTCAGCCGTGCCACCATGGCGTTTCCCTCGTGCCCGCTTGATCCGATCGTGTAGAACACCTTGTTCCGAACGCGCAGCACGCGCGCCATCAGGTCGAGGTGGCGCGAAATCAGCTGCGACTCGAACAGCTCGGCGAAATCGCGGGCCGTGCACAGGCTGCCCGGCAGCACGGGCTCGTCCGCGCGCGGCGCGCGGCGCGCCTCGCCCGTCCAGTTCTGCACGAACTCGATGAAGTTCTGGTCGCAGACTTCCGCGCGGTTGACGTTCTTGTGGCGGGCGGGAATCGGATTCACGGATTCATGGAGCGGGCTTCAGCCCGCCCTCCTCGGATGGCCTTCGACGCGAGCGGCGGGCCGAAGCCCGCCTTTATGGGTTCCGGATCTTTCTGCTTCCTCAGAACGCGTTGATGCCCGTGACTTCGCGTCCGACTACAAGCTGATGCACGGTCTCCGTGCCCTCGTACGTGATCACCGATTCGAGGTTCAGCGCGTGGCGAATCGGGCAATGCTCGGTCGTGATGCCGGCCCCGCCCAGGATGTCGCGCGCTTCGCGCGCGATGTCGATGGCCATGCGCACGTTGTTCCACTTCGCGAGCGAGACCTGCGTCGGCTGCATCCTGCCGGCGTCCTTGAGGCGCCCGAGTTGCAGCGAGAGCAATTGCGCCAGCGTGATCCGCCGCGCCATGTCGGCGAGCTTGAGCTGCACGGCCTGCGTCGCCGCGATCGGACGCTTGAACAGGATGCGCTCCTTCGCATACTGGTTCGCCTCGGTGAAGCATGCGATCGCCGCGCCGATCGGGCCCCAGGTGATGCCGTAGCGCGCCTGCGTGAGACACCCGAGCGGGCCCTTGAGGCCCTTCACGTTCGGCAGGCGGTTCGCCTCCGGCACGCGTACGTTGTCGAAGTAGAGCGCGCTGGTGACCGATGCGCGCAGGCTCATCTTCTTGTGGATTTCCTGCGCGGTGAAGCCCTTGAAGTCCTTCTCGACGATGAAGCCCTGGATGCCTTCGTCGGTCATCGCCCAGACGATCGCGATGTCCGCGAGGTTGCCGTTCGTGATCCACATCTTGGCGCCGTTGAGCACCCAGTCGCCGCCGTCGCGCTTCGCGTTCGTCTTCATGTTCGCGGGATCGGAGCCGCCGTGCGGCTCGGTGAGCCCGAAGCAACCGATGACCTTGCCTGCCGCCATTTCCGGCAGCCAGCGCTTCCTTTGCTCTTCACTGCCGTACGCGTAGATCGGATACATGCAGAGCGATGACTGCACCGACGCGAACGAGCGGATGCCCGAATCGCCGCGCTCGAGCTCCTGGCAGATGAGCCCGTAGCTGACCGCGTTCATGCCCGCGCAGCCGTATTCGGTCGGAAGCGACGAGCCGAGCAGGCCCAGCTCCGCCATCTCCGGAATCAGCTCCTTCGGGAACACGCCCTTGTCGAAGCAGTCGCCGATGATCGGCAGCACGCGCTCGTCGGTGAAGCGCGCCACGGTGTCCTGCACCATCCGCTCCTCCTCCGAAAGCAGCGAGCGGACGTCATAGAGATCGGTCGGGTTCAGCGGGGTGGCGGGCATGGCCGGGAGTCCGGGACGGGCAAAGTCGCCTATTCTACCGGGTCGCAACCGGAAATCGGACCTTTGCCCGTACCCTCGCCGGTCGCCCGGCCCCGCCCATGCGCGTACCCGTCCTCGCCTATCACTCGAACAACGTCGGCGGAAACGATTACGCCGACAACGACCACGTCGCGCTGGCCGAGGACCTGCGCCGCATCCATGCTCTGGGCCTGCGGATCGTGCCGCTGTCCCTCGTCGTGGACGCGCTGCTCGGCGAGGCGCCCGCCGACGCCGTCGACCGCGCCGTCGCGATCAGCTTCGACGACGGCTCCTGGTTCGACTGGCACGACCTCGACCATCCGACCTGCGGCCGACAGCGCAGCTTCGCGAACGTGCTGCGCGATTTCGCCGTGGAGACCGGCGCCGCCGTGCACGCGACCAGCTTCGTCATCGTCTCGCCCGAAGCGAGGGCGATCCTCGACCGCACCTGCCTGATAGGCCGCGGCTGGTGGGGCGACGACTGGTGGCCGCTCGCCGAGCGCGAAGACCTGATCGCCATCGAAAGCCATAGCTGGGACCACAACCATCACACGCTGCCCGCGACCGCGCAGCGCGAGCAGCGCAAGGGTACGTTCCGCACCATCGACACCTACGCCGACGCGGATGCCGAGATCCGCGTCGCCAACGACTGGCTCGACGCGAACGCCCGCACGCGACGCGCCGGCCTTTTTGCGTATCCGTACGGCGAAACCAATGACTATTTACTCAGCGACTACCTGCCAAACCGCACCGCCGAGCACCGCCTCCGCGCCGCGTTCGGCACCAACCCGCAGCCGGTAGAACGCACCAGTCCGCGCTGGAACCTGCCGCGCTACGTGTGCGGGCATCACTGGGCCTCGGCGGATGATCTTGTGCGGTTACTCGACGACGCGAGCTAGCACGCGCGCCCCACCCGGTGGCTTTCATCCGCTGCCGGACGACCGCGATGGTGTGTTTGCGTCGCGCGTGCCGCTCAGAACGGCCCTATCGCGTGCGCCTTCGCGACGAGACTCTGCTTGCGCGCCTCGTCCAGCGGCTTGTGCCAGCGCGCGATCAGCTTGTCGTGCTCCGTCGGCACGAAGCCGGCCTGCACGTCGACTTCCCAGGCGCGCGGGTCGCCGCAGTAGCCGAAGTACGCCTCGCAGGTGTCGGCGAGACGGACGAACGCGTAGCGGAGCGCATGGACCATGACGCCGCCGGCGGCGGCGATCGCGGTGCGCTCCGCCTCGCTCATGCGCGCGAATGCGCGGCCGTCGGTGCAGAGCCCGCCGACCAGCGAGAGCTCGCCGTACGGCATGAAGTGCAGATACGACAGCGGCACGAAGCTGCCGTCTCCGGCGCGATAGAACACGCCGAGATGGTGTTTTTCCGCCGGGATCGGATCGCCGAACTTGCGGCGGAACAGCTCGCCGAAGAACGGCGCCGCGTCATCGAGCTCGGTGATCGCAAGAAACTGGTCGAGCGGTTGCGGAAACATCAAGGCTCCGGGGATGCGACAGGCGCCGCGTGCGGGATCACGAGTCGCCCTTGCGGGTGCTGCGCGGCACGTGGCCGGTCGCCACGTGCTGCCGCGCCGATTCGACGTTGTGCGTCGAATCGTCGAAGAAGATGTCGGCACCGAATGCGTCCAGGAACGGCCCCTTGTCGCGGCCGCCGAGGAACAGCGCCTCGTCGATGCGCACGCCCCATTCGCGCAGCGTCAGGATCACCCGCTTGTGCGCGGGCGCCGAGCGTGCGGTGACGAGCGCGGTGCGGATCGGCGAGTTCTCGCTTGGAAACGCTGCCTGCAGTTGGTGCAGCGCGTGCAGGAAGCCGCGGAACGGCCCGCCAGACAAGGGTTCGCGCACGCGCTCGGTCTCGTTGCGGTGGAACGCGTCGATGCCGCCTTCCTCGGTGATGCGCTCGGCCTCGTCGCCGAACAGCACGGCGTCGCCGTCGAAGGCGATGCGCAGCTGCTCGGACTGCCGGCGCGGCATCTTGGACGGCAGGATCGTCGCCGCGGCGATGCCGGACGCGAGCGCCTGCGCGACGCTGTCCGGATTGGCCGACAGGAACAGGTCGGCGCCGAATGCGTTGACGTAGGGCAGCGTCGATTCGCCGCGCGTGAACGCAGCGCGCACGATGTCGAGACCGTAATGCTCGATCGAGTTGAAGATGCGCAGCCCGGTATCGGCCGAGTTGCGCGAGAGCAGGATCACCTCGACGTGCGGCGCCTCGGGCGGCGCCCGGTTGAGGCGCAGCAGCTTCTGCACGAGCGGAAACGCGATGCCGGGCGAGAGCAGCTCGTCCTCGCGCGCGATCTGGTACCGCGCGAACGCGTCGACACCTTCGCGCTCGAACAGCGCATGGCTCTCGTTGAGGTCGAACAGCGCGCGCGAGGAGATCGCGACGACCAGCGTCCTGTCACGCCGCGCGGGCGTCGCCGTATCGATGTCAGTCTTCGGGTTCGAGCCCATCGGCGAAGATCGTATCCGCAAGCACGAAAGCGGCATACGCATCGAGCCGGCCGTAACCGGCCTGATAGTTCGGCCACTCGGCCATCGTAAGCCCGCCGCAGCCGGGGTTCGAAGGATCCGTGATGCCCTCGATGACGGTCGTCGCGCGCAGGATGGCTGCCACCTCCTCGGGGTGGCCCTTCAGGCTCGGATTGACACTCATTAGCAAAGCCGCCGTGCCGGACACGTGCGGCGCCGCCATGCTCGTCCCGCTCAGCGTGCCGTAGGTGTTCGGCGGCAGCGAAGACAGCACGCTGGAACCCGGCGCGACGATATCGGGACGAACCAGCACGCTGCCTTCGACAGGCCCGCGGCTCGAATAGCCGGCGATGCGGTCGCTGCTGTCGGTGGCGCCGACGACGAAGCTCGCGTCGTAGGTCGCGGGCGGCGTCGCGATCGTCTCGCAGGTGGGGCCCGCGTTCGAAGCCGATGCGACGAAAAAGATGCCGCCGGCGACGACGTTCTCGACAGCTTCCTGGATTTCGTCGCCGACCGTGCAGCCTTCCGAGGGAATGCAGCCCCACGAGTTGCTGACGATGTCGGGCGCAAGATCGGGATTCGGGTTTTCGCCGTTCAGGTCAGTGGGCGCGAGCATCCACTGCATGCACTCGATGTAGCGCGCCGGTGTGCCGTTGCCGCTGTCCATGTTGCGACAGCCGATCCACTTCGCGCCGGGAGCGACGCCGGTCTGGTGCGTGGCGCCATCGTCTCCCGCGAATGTGCCGGCTGTGTGCGTGCCGTGGCCGCGATCGTCGCAGGGCTCCGGCGAATCGTTGCCGCACGGGTTGCCGGACGAATCGTGGATCGAGTCGTGCCAGTTGTAATCGTGATCGGCGTTGGCGCCGTCCCAGCCGCGATAGTGCGGCTGCAGCGCCGGGTGGTCCCACTGATAGCCGGTGTCCTCGCCGGCGATGACCACGCCCTGCCCGTTGTAGCCCGCGGCCCAGACCGCCGGCGCGTCGATCTTTTCGACACCCCACGAAATCGTCTCGGGCGCATGCTGCGCATCGTCGGCGCCGGCTTCGCGCGGCGGCAGCGCCAGCGCTATCGAAACGTTCGGCTCGATGCGGAGCACGTCGCTGCGCGCGGCAAGCGCTTCGATGGCCGCGTGCGGCAGGCGCGCCTGGATCACGTTCGCGATCCAGTAGCTGCGATACTCGATGCCGTGCGCATCGAGCCAGTCGCGCACGTCGCGCTGCGTCGCGTCCGCGTGCGCGCGCAGCGTGTCGACGAGCACGCGCCGGCGCAGCTTGTAATCGGCGTCCGGCGCGAGCGGCAGCGCCCGCGATGATGCCGCGAAGACGAGCAGCGCATCGGATTCTCCGCCGCCCGGCGCGAGGAGCCGCACATCGACATGCGCCGCGTTCGCGGCGGGACACGCGGCAATGCAGGCCAGCGCCAGCAGATTCGTACGCATTCTCATTCGGCATCTCCCCAGCCGGTGACCGTCGTCTGCAATGCGGCCTGATACGCCGCGAAGGCGTCGATGCGGCCGTGGCCCATCATGTTGTTCGGCCAGGTGGTGCGCGGCGTGCCGCCGCAGGCCTGGTTCACGGGATCGGTCACGCCGACCGTGACAGCGGTGTCGCGCAGGATCGAAGCCACCGCCGCCGGATGGCCCTTCAGCGCCGGATTTGCCGACATGATGAGGGCGGCCGCGCCAGCGACGTGCGGCGTCGCCATGCTGGTGCCGTCGAGATTGAGGTAGGTGTTCGGCGGCCAGGCCGAGGGCACGTTGACGCCGGGTGCGGACACGTCGGGCTTGATCGGCCGGCTGTTCGGGCTGATGGAAAGCTGACTCAGCACCGGGCCCCGGCTCGAGAAGCCGGCGAGCGCATCGCTGCTGTCCGTCGCGGCGATCGTCAGCGACGGTGTGTAGGTCGCCGGCGGCGAGGAGATCGTGTTGCAGGACGGCCCGTCATTCGCGGCGGCCGCGACGAACAGGATGCCGCCGGCGTTGAGATTCGCCACCGCGGCAAAGATCTCGCGGCCGACCGTGCAGCCCTCGGCCAACGTGCAGGTCCAGGAATTGCTGATCACGTCCGGCGCAAGATCGGGATTCGGGTTCTGGTCGTTCAGATCGGTGGGCGCGAGCAGCCACTGCATGCACTCGATATAGCGCGCGGGCGTGCCGGCGCCGTCGTCCATGTTGCGGCAGCCGATCCACTTCGCGCCGGGCGCGACGCCGATCTGGTGCGTCGCGCCGTCGTCGCCGGCAAACGTGCCCGCCGTGTGCGTGCCGTGGCCGTAGTCGTCGCACGGAGCCGGCGCGTCGTTGCCGCACGGATTGCCGACGGAATCGTGGATCGCGTCGTGCCAGTTGTAGTTGTGATCGGCGCTGCTGCCGTTCCAGCCACGGTAGTGCGCCTTCAGCGCGGGGTGATCCCACTGATAGCCGGTATCCTGGCCGCCGATCACGACGCCCTGGCCGGTCACGCCGGCAGCCCACACGTCCGGCGCGTTGATCTTGTCGACGCCCCAGGCGATCGACTCGACTTCGCGCGACACCATTGCGCGGGCCGACGGCCGCGGCAGATGCGCCGGCAGCCGTGGATTCGGCTCGATGCGCTCGATCTCGCGCCGGGCGGCGAGCTGCTTCAGTTCCTGCGCGGTGAGATCCGCGAGCACGACGTTCGCGATCCAGTACGGCCGGTACGCGATGCCCCGCGCGTCGAGCCAGGCGCGCAGGCCGCTCTGCTGCTCCTCGGCGCGCATGCGCAGCGCGTCGACCAGCGCGCGGCGATGAGCCTTGTAATCGGCATTGGGATCGAGCGGCGCGAGCATCGGCGTCGACTGGTCCTTGAGCACGATCAGCGCCTGCGCGGAGCCGTCGCGGCGGATGGCCGCGGCGAGGTCCGGATTGATCGTCGCGCCGAAGGCGGAGCCGCACGCGATCGCGAGTGCTGCGAGCGGCAACCTGCCGAGTGCCTCGATGTTCGATTTGGCCATGAAACTCTCCTCCCGAAGTCGCTGCGGTGGCGTGCAACCCGCCGGCGACGCCGCGGGGCGATTTCCCATTCTGCGCGATATCCCGGCGGCAGGGAATCGGCGGCCGGGCTGCGGCGTGCGGCCGGCTCCGAGCGGCCGCAGCCGCCAGCGGCGAACACGGTTCCGACGATCGCGATTTCCATGCGAAGATCGCGGTGCCGCGCCTCGCGGGCGTCCGCGACGCAGCGCGTTCCGCCATCCACATGTCCACATCTCCCGCCATCGCGGCGCCCGGCGCGCCGATCCTTTCCGTCCGCGATCTTTCCAAGCGCTATGCCGCCGCCACGGCCGTCGACGGCGTTTCGTTCCAGGTACAGCGCAACGAGATCGTCGGCCTGCTGGGGCCCAACGGCGCCGGCAAGACGACGACGCTCAACATGATCATGGGCGTGCTGGAGCCGAGCTCGGGATCGATCGCGATCGAAGGCATCGACCTCGCCCGCGAGCGTGCGCGGGCGCTGGCGCGCACGAACTTCGCCGCGGTGTATGCACCGCTCCCCGGCAATCTCACCGTCGTGCAGAACCTGACCTGGTTCGGCCTTCTCTATGCGGTCGACCGCCTCCGCGCGCGCATCGAGGCGATGCTCGAGCGGTTCGATCTCGTGCGGCTGCGCGACACCAAGTGCGGCGTGCTGTCCTCGGGCGAGCAGACACGCGTCTGCCTCGCCAAGGCGATGCTCAACGAGCCGACGCTGCTGCTGCTCGACGAGCCGACCGCCTCGCTCGATCCCGCTACCGCGCAGGACCTGCGGCGCACGATCCGCGCCATCGCCGCGCACGGCAGCGGCGGCATCCTCTGGACCTCGCACAACATGTACGAAGTGGAGGAAGTCTGCGACCGCGTGCTGTTTCTCTCGCGCGGGCGCATCCTGCTGGAAGGCGATCCGCGCACGCTGCCGCTCGAGCACGGCGTCGACTCGCTGGAGGCGCTGTTCATCGCGCTCGCCCGCGAACCGCTGCGGGCGGGTGCGCCATGAGCCTGCGCCGCGTCGGCGCGATCGTGCTGCGCCAGTATTACCTCATGCGCACGAGTCCGACGCGGCTGGTGCCCCTGTTCGCGTGGGCCGCGATCGACATCGTGCTGTGGGGCTTCATTGCACGGTACCTCAACGATGTCGCCTCCGGCGGGCCGAACTTCACGATGACGCTGCTCGGCGCCGTGCTGCTCTGGGATTTCTTCACCCGCGTCATGCACGGCATCTCGACGGCCTTCCTGGAGGACGTCTGGTCGCGCAATTTCCTCAATGTGTTCGCGACGCCGCTCACCGTGGCCGAATACGTCGCCGGCCTCGTCGTGACGAGCATCGCCACGAGTCTGATCGGCCTCGCGGTCATGCTGGTGCTCGCGACCGGCGTGTTCGGCCTCTCGTTCTTCGCGTATGGTGCGGCGGCCGTGCCGTTCGTGCTCGTGCTGTTCCTGTTCGGCATCGCGCTCGGCATCTTCGCGAGCGCGCTGGTGCTCCGGCTCGGCCCCGTGTCCGAGTGGCTGGTCTGGCCGATTCCGGCGCTGCTGTCGCCGTTTGCAGCCGTGTTCTACCCGCTCACCGTGCTGCCGCCGTGGATGCAGTGGATCGCGCACCTGCTGCCGCCGTCGTACGTGTTCGAAGGCATGCGCGCGATCGTCGCGGGGCAGGCGTTCTCGTGGTACTCGCTGCTGTGGGGATTCGGCATCGCGCTCGTGCAGATTGCCCTCGCGCAGTACGCGTTCGTGCGCGTGTTCCGCGCGACCGTGAGAAGCGGCCTGCTTGCGCGCTACAGCGCCGAGAGCGTCGCATAGTCATTCCCTCACACTCGCGCACCTTCCCCATCTCCCGCACACGAGAGAGAGGAAAAGCGAAGTGGGCGAGCGAAGAACTAGTGCTCGAACTGCTCGTCGAGGATGCGCTCCTCGAGATTGTGCTCGGGGTCGAACAGGAGCGTCATCGTCTGCTCGCTCGATTCGCGGATGCGCACCTCGACGACGTCGCGCACCTCGTTCGAGTCAGCCGTCGCGCTGACCGGCCGCTTGTAGGGATCGAGGATCTCGAGCTTGATGTCCGTCACCGCCGGCAAAATCGCGCCGCGCCAGCGCCGCGGACGGAACGGGCTGATCGGCGTCATCGCGAGCAGCTGCGAGCCGAGCGGCAGGATCGGGCCGTGCGCGGAGAAGTTGTAGGCCGTCGAGCCGGCCGGCGTCGCGACGATGATGCCGTCGCACATCAGCTCGTCGAGCTTGACCGAGCCGTTGAGCGAGATGCGCAGGTGTGCGATCTGCTTGGTCTGGCGCAGCAGCGAGACCTCGTTGAACGCGAGCGCCCGCACCGTGCTGCCGGTCTCATTGACCGCTTCGGTCTCGAGCGGGCGCAGCGGTGTCGCCTGCGCGCGTGCGATGCGCTCGCGCAGATCGCCGGTATGGTGATGATTCATCAGGAAACCGATCGTGCCGACCTTCATCCCGTACACCGGCAGCCCGCGCGCGATGTGGCGGTGCAGCGTACGCAGCATGAAGCCGTCTCCGCCGAGCGCGACGATGACGTCGGCCTGGTCGATCGGCGCGTCGCCGTACCGCGACTTGAGCTCGGCCAGCGCGGCCTGCGCTTCATCGGTCGGTGCGGCGACGAAGGCGATGCGGTTCGCGTCCACGACGGTTTCCTGGTGACCCGCGCGAAAGCTTAGCAGGGGTGGCGCCGGTAAATCCGGTACGCGCCGCGGCGGCGGATCACTTCCGTTTCGTCCTGCGCCGCGTCGGCGCGCCGCCCGGATCGTGCAGGTACAGCTTCGAGGGATCGCCGAAGACGGCACCCAGCACGCGTTCGGGCCAGATCTCGAAGTACGACAACAGCAGCGCCATCAGCGGCACGAGGATGAAGGCGAGCCCGTGCGCGGCCATCGCGAACATCGCCATCCCGCGCAGCATCAGCAAATAGACGTCCCAGCGCACGCGCTGCTTCAGCTCGTTCTCCGGCAGCGCCCCGTAACCGACGGCGAGCGCCTTGCGAAGATGCAGGCTCGCCATCATGCCGAACGCGACCCATAGCGACGGTGACGTCGCGATGCGATGCCAGAGCTCGTCGCCGAGCAGGAGATCGTGCAGCGGGATCAGCACGATCCAGTACGGCAGGCCGACGATGCCGACCAGGAATGCCCAGACGAACACGCCCAGGACGAGGCGCGTGACCGGATCGACGGTGTCCGGCTGCGATTCGCGCAGCGCCCGCGGCACCAGCGCGGCAACGATCGCCGCGAGCGCGCTCAAACCGTCGAACCAGTAATTGAATACCGAGAGCGCCGCCGACCAGCCGAAGAACCAGATGCCGACGACCGGAATCAGGTTGCGCGCGATGACGAGCCACGCGTCGCGGCGCGACGCAAGCTCGCGCAGGTGCTGCGACAACGGCGGCAACCCAATTGGCCGCACCGGCGCGCTCATGGCCTTCCCCTTTCGATCCGGCCCCTCCGCCGGATCGTGTCCTCTCGTCGATCAGGCCGCCTTCGCGCCCGCCTGCACGAGCTGAGCCAGCCTGCGCAGCGCGACCGACGCGATCGGATAGTCCACCGTCTGCGTGCGGATCTCGGCCAGCATGGCCAGCGTGAACTTGAGTGCGGGATCGTCGCGCTCCAGCCAGGCCTGTACGCGGTTCGGTGCGCCTGGCGGCGCGCTTGCCAGGATCTGCGTCACCAGCGCGCGATGCTGCGCAGCGAGCTCGTCACGCAGCGAACCGCGCGCCTGCGCGTGCCAGCGGCTCTCGACGGGAAGGTTCTCAATCTGCCGGCGGAGCGAATCGATCTCCAGCGCCTGGCCGATCTCGAAGAAGATCGAGGCGACGCGCTCGACGGGGCGCCCGGAATCGTGCGCGACCTCGACGATGTCCAGCGCCGCGCCAAGCACCGGCACGATCGCGAGGCGTGCGGCGATCGCTTCCGGAAAATCGAGGCCCTGCCATTTCTCGACATCGACGTCGTAGTCGGCGCGGCCTGTCGGCGTCAACGCGCGCGGCAGCGCGGCGCGCAGCTCGGCGACGCCCGGCGCGTAGCGCGCGACGACGCTCGCGATATCGAGCGCTACGCCACGGTGGTTGAGCAGCCAGCGCGTGAGGTTGCGCAGAAGATCCCAGATCTTGAGCAGCGCATCCACCTGAACCGCATCGGCAACCTTGCCGTCCAGCGCCTCGATCTCGGCCCACAGCGAGCGGGCGTCGATGATCTCGCGCACGGCCGAGTATGCCTTCGCGATCGCGGCCGGCGGCTGGCCCGTGTCTTCCTGCATGCGCAGCGTGAATGTCGCGCCCATGCGGTTGACCATCGAGTTCGTCACCGCGGTCGCGATGATCTCGCGCTTCAGGCGGTGCCGCTGCATGTGCTCGGCGTATTTCTCCTGGAGCGGCACCGGGAAGTAGCGTGCAAGCTCCTTGGAAAGATAGGGATCCTCCGGCACGTCCGAATCGAGCAACTGCTGGTAGAGCTTGATCTTCGCGTACGAGAGCAGGATCGCCAGCTCAGGCCGCGTCAGGCCCTGGTGGCGCTGCTTGCGCTCGTTGAGTTCGGCGTCCGACGGCAGCGATTCGATCTGGCGATCGAGCAGCCCTTCGGCTTCGAGCACGCGGATGAAATGCGCCTTGGAGCCGAGCCGTTGCACGGAGAGGTGCTCCATCACCGTGATTGCCTGGTTCTGGCGGTAGTTGTCGGACAGGACGAGCCTCTCGACTTCGTCCGTCATCGCGGCGAGCAGCGCGTTGCGCTCGGCGATCGTCATTTCGCCGCGCTGCACGGCGTCGTTGAGCAGGATCTTGATGTTGACCTCGTGATCCGAGGTGTCCACGCCGGCCGAGTTGTCGATGAAGTCGGTGTTGAGCAACACGTGATGCTGTGCGGCTTCGATGCGGCCCTTCTGCGTCAGGCCGAGGTTGCCGCCCTCACCGACGATTCTGCAGCGCAGCTCGCTGCCGTTGACACGCAGCGCGTTGTTGGCGCGGTCGCCGACGTCGGCGTTCGATTCGCTCGTCGCCTTGACGTAGGTGCCGATGCCGCCGTTCCAGAGCAGGTCGACCGGCGCCTTCAGGATCGCGTTCATCAGCGCCGCCGGCGTCATCGATTCGATCGATTCATCGATGCCGAGGGCGCGCCGGGCTTCCGGCGACACCGGGATCGATTTCGCGCTGCGCGGAAACACGCCGCCGCCCCGGGAGATGAGCTTCGCGTCGTAGTCGGCCCAGGACGAGCGCGGCAGCGCGAACAGGCGCTCGCGCTCGGCATAGGACGTGGCCGGATCCGGGTCCGGATCGATGAAGATGTGACGATGGTCGAACGCGGCGATGAGCTTGATGTGCCGCGACAGCAGCATGCCGTTGCCGAACACGTCGCCGGACATGTCGCCGATGCCGACGCAGGTGAAGTCCTCGTTCTGGCAGTCGCGGCCGAGCGCGCGGAAGTGGCGCTTGACCGACTCCCAGGCGCCCTTCGCGGTGATGCCCATCTTCTTGTGGTCGTAGCCGGCCGAGCCGCCCGAGGCGAACGCGTCGCCAAGCCAGAAGCCATGCTCGGCGCTGACCGCGTTGGCGATGTCGGAGAACGTCGCGGTGCCCTTGTCGGCCGCGACGACGAGATACGGATCGTCGCCGTCGTGGCGCACGACCGCATCCGGATGCGCAATCTTGCCGTCGACGAGGTTGTCCGTGATGTCGAGCAGGCCGTTGATGAACATGCGGTAGCACGCGACGCCTTCGGCCAGCACCGCATCGCGCTCGCCGGACGCGGGCGGGCGCTTGACGAAGAAGCCTCCCTTCGAGCCGACCGGCACGATGACGGTGTTCTTGACCATCTGCGCCTTGACCAGGCCCAGCACTTCGGTGCGGAAATCCTCGCGGCGATCGGACCAGCGCAGGCCGCCGCGCGCGACGGGACCGAAGCGGAGGTGCACGCCCTCGACGCGCGCGCTGTAGACGAAGATCTCGCGGTACGGGCGCGGCTTGGGAAGATCGGGCACCTTGGCCGAGTCGAACTTGAAGCTGATGTACTCGTGCGGCACGCCGTTCCGAGTCTGGTAGTAGTTCGTGCGCAGCGTCGCGCCGATCACGCCGAGGTACGCGCGCAGGATGCGGTCCTCGTCGAGACTCGCGACCTGATCGAGCAGGATGCGGATGCCGGCGATGATCGCGGCGATCTGCTGCGCGCGCGGCGCGTTGCGCGCGGCGACGAGATCGTCGATGAGCTTGGGATGTGCCTTGCGGACGTCCTCGGGGACGAGCGCCTCCAGCTCCTTCGCCAGCCGCTTCTTCGCCGCCTCGATGGTGCTCCTGGGAGCTGTCTCGCGGTTCGGGTCGAAGCCCGCCTCGAACAGCTCGACGAGCAGCCCCGCGATCGCGGGATAGCGGTTCAGCGTGTCCTCCATGTAGCTCTGCGAGAACGGCACGCCGGTCTGCAGGAGGTACTTGCAGTAGCCGCGCAGCACGCTCACCTGGCGCCAGTCAAGCTGCGCGCCGAGAATGAGCTTGTTGAACGCGTCGTTCTCGGCGACGCCGCGCCAGATCCGTTCGAACGCGGTCTGGAACATCTCGCGCACTTCGTCGATGTCGAATTCGCAGCGCAGCGAGGGCGTGACCTCGATGTCCTGGATGTAGAGCCGCCCGCCATCGGCCTCGATCTCGTAGAGATGCTCGGTGAGCACCTTGAGGCCCATGTTCTCCAGCAGCGGAATGACGTCGGAGAGCGCGATGTCCGCGCCGAGCCGGAACACCTTGAGGTGCAGCGTGCCGGGCTTGCGGCGCGACCGGTACAGATTGAGCCGGATGTCGTCGGCGTCGCGCAGCGAAGCCGCCATCTCGACGTCCGTGGCCGCGACGTGCGGCGTGACTTCCTCGATGTAGCCGGCCGGCAGCGCACGGCCGAAGCGCGAGGCGAGCTTGAGGCCCTTCTCCTCGCCGTGTTTCTGCACCAGCGCGTCGCGCAGCTCGTCGTGCCAGTTGCGCACGATCTGCGCGATGCGGCGTTCGAGCTCGGCGACATCGTAGCTCGCCTTGTCGCCCGGCTTGGGGCGCACGATGAGGTGCAGGTTGGCGAGTGGCGACTCGCCGACCTGGATCGACGAGTCGACGCGCTCACCGTGCAGCGCGCGCTTCAGCGTCGCCTCGACGCGCTCGCGCACATCGGAGCTGAAGTGGTCGCGCGGCAGGTAGACCAGACAGGAATAGAACCGGCCGTATTTGTCGCGCCGGATGAAGAGGCGCGTGCGCGCGCGCTCCTGCAGGGCCAGGATGCCGATCGCCGTCGTGTACAGCTCGTCGTCCGTGCACTGGAACAGCTCGTCGCGCGGCAGCGTTTCGAGGATGTGGCGCAGCGCCTTGCCGGAGTGCGAGTCGCGGCGGAAGCCCGCGCGCTTCATCACGGCTTCCACCTTGCGCCGCACGAGCGGCACGTCCTGCGGCCGGCGCATATACGCGCCCGAGGTGTAGAGGCCAAGGAAGCGCTGCTCGGCCACCGGCACGCCCTTGTCGTCGAAAGCGAGCACGCCGATGTAGTCCATGTAGCCCGGGCGGTGGACGCTGGCACGCGCGTTGGTCTTGGTCAGGATGATCGCGTCCATCGAGCCCGACTGCGGCAGGTCCTTGGCGACCAGCGTGCGCAGCGAGCGCGGTGCGAGCGAACGCTCCTCGCCGCGCAGGATGCCGAGGCCCGAGCCCTCCTTCGCCTTCAGGACTTCGTCGCTGCCTGCGCGCGCGACTTCGTATTCGCGATAGCCGAGGAAGGTGAAATTGTCATCGGCGACCCAGCGCAGGAACTCCTGAGCCTCGGCGATCCCGTCGGCGTCGACCGGCGTCCTGCGTCCGGGCAACTCGTCGGCGATCGCGAGCATCTTCTGCCGCATGGCCGACCAGTCCGAGACGCTGGCGCGCACGTCGTCCAGCGTCGCGGCGATGCCCTGCTTGAGCTTCTCCATTTCGACCGCACCGGCGATACGGTCGATTTCGAAGTGCATGATCGATTCCGGCGTGCCCGGCGCGTCGTCGTCGGTGCTGAGGCTCAGCATGTGGCCGCCGGGATCGCGCGCGACGCGGACGATCGGATGGATGACGGTGTGCAGCGAAAGGCCCGCCTGATTGATGCGCATGCCGACCGAATCGACGAGGAACGGCATGTCGTCGGTGACGATCTCAACGACAGAACGCGTCGCGTCGGCACCGGCCGCGTCCGTGCCTTCGGCGCCGGGATTCAGTACGCGCACTTTCGCCGTCCCGGGCCGGCGCTCGCGCGCGAATTCGAACGCGCCGACGATCGCACCGAGCCACTGCGACGCGCCGCGCGCCGCGAGGTCTTCGGCCGGAAGCTGGCGCAGGAATTCCGAGGCGAACGCCTGCGCGTCGCGCAGCCGCGCGCCAGCGAGCTGGGCAGAAAGCAGGGACAGTATCGAATCGACTTCGGTCTTCGCGCTCACTGCGCCTTGGGCGTTCATCAGAAGAGTCTGTGCGGGAATGCGGCGGGGGCGCGAAGGATACCCCTTCGGCATGGCGGGAATCCAGCCGCAATCGCCGTCAAATCAAGAAACTAGAGCGCTCCGCGCGGCCACGTGCGAAGGCACCGCCGGCGTGCTCGCAACAGCGGACGGAGCGGTGATGCCCGGGCCCGCAGGACACGCCGGAACACGACTTTCGGCGCGTGCATTTTGCATCCCCGACCGGTATGTTCAGTGCCGCTGCGTGCGGCGCGCGCCGAGTGCTGGGCGCGCCTGCGATCCCATCGCGCTCGCGCAAGGTGCGGCAACCGCGACAGCGCCGCGGCCGCCGCCGAATCGCGGCTCCGCCGTGCGGAGCCCGCTGCGAGGCAGCCGCCGCGTCCCGCTCGCGCGTCGAAGCATTCATCGATTGCCTCTGAAGGAAAAGTCCAACGATGATCCGTTTTTGCGTTTCTGGAATTCTGACCGGCGCGATGCTCGCCGCCATGGCCGGCTGCGGCAAAAAGGCGCAACAGCAGGCTGCGCCGCCGCCGCCCGAAGTCGGCGTGGTGGCCATGCGCACGGAAACGGTTCCGTTGACGCGCGATCTCGTCGGCCGCCTTTCCGCGTTCCGCTCGTCGGACGTGCGCGCCCGCGTCGCGGGCGTGCTGGTCAAGCGCGTGTACCGCGAAGGCAGCGACGTCAAGGAAGGCCAGCTCCTGTTCGAGATCGACCCGGCGCCGCTGCGGGCCGCGCTGAATGCGAGCCTCGCGACCCTGGCCCAGGCCAAGGCCACGTACACGAACAACCACATCGCAGCCGAGCGCGCGCGCGAACTCGCGCCGAAGGGCTTCGTCTCGAAATCCGACCTCGACAACGCGGAGGCCGCCGAGCGCACCGCCGCCGCTGCGGTCAAGCAGGCGGAGGCGAACGTCGAGAGCGCGCGCATCAACCTCGGCTACGCCAGCGTGCGCGCGCCGATCTCGGGCCGCGCCGGCAAGCAGCGGGTCACCGAGGGCGCACTGGTCGGTCAGGACGAGGCCACCCTGCTGACGACGATCGAGCAGATCGATCCGCTCTACGTGAACTTCACGCTGAGCGTCAGCGATCTCGAGGAGATGCGCCGCGCCAAGGCCGCGGGCCGCGCAACGCTCGCCGAGCCCGACAAGGCGGAAATCCGCCTGACGCTGCCCGATGGCACGGAATACGGCGAGACCGGCACGCTGGATTTTTCCGACACCACCGTCGATCCCGCGACCGGCGCGGTCAGCCTGCGCGGGCAGATCCCCAATCGCGACCGTTCGCTGCTGCCCGGCATGTACGTCTCGATCCGCGTCACGCTCGGCGAGCAGCACGGCGTGTTCAAGGTGCCGCAGGCGGCATTGCTGCGGGACGCGGCCGGCCCGTACGTCCTCGTCGTCGGCAGCGACGGCAAGGTCGCGCGCAAGGATGTCGTCACCGACGTCGCGTTCGAAGGCAACTGGATCGTGACGCAGGGCCTCGCGGTCGGCGATCAGGTCATCGTCTCCGGCATCCAGCGCGCCAAGCCGGGCGAGCCGGCGAAGGGCACGCCCTGGCAGCCGGACGCACCCGACGCCCGCCCCGACGCGCAGGGAACGCCGCCCGCGAAACCGTCTGCCTCGCCGGGCGGCAATCCGGGCCAGCAGTAAGGGCCGACGACCATGTCCAGATTCTTTATCGGCCACCCGATCTTTGCCTGGGTGATCGCGATCCTGATCGCGCTGTCGGGCGTGATCGCGCTGTTCAATCTCGGCGTCGAGTCGTACCCGAACGTCGTGCCGCCGCAGGTCAACGTCAGCGCGAGCTATCCCGGTGCGAGCGCCGAGACCACCGAGCGCGCGGTCACGCAGGTCATCGAGCAGCAGCTGACCGGCATCGATCACCTCCTCTACTTCAACTCGACCTCGAACTCGAACGGCGGCTCGAACATCACGCTCACCTTCGAGACCGGCACCGATCCCGACATCGCTCAGGTGCAGGTGCAGAACAAGGTGGCGCTGGCCACGCCGCGCCTGCCCAGCGAAGTCGTGCAGCAGGGCGTCGTCGTCGCCAAGGCCAACGCGGGCTTCCTGATGGTCGTCGCGTTGCGCTCGACCAATCCGGCGATCGACCGCAACGCGCTCAACGACATCGTCGGCTCGCGCGTGCTCGACCAGATCTCGCGCATCCCGGGCGTCGGCTC
>CBINBI010000024.1:0-42417 GCA_966248875.1 uncultured Rhodanobacteraceae bacterium | reverse complement strand
CACGCGATCCGCGCCGGCATGGACATGGGCATCGTCAACGCCGGCGCGCTGCCGATCTACGACGATCTCGATCCCGAGCTGCGCGAGCGCGTCGAGGACGTCGTGCTGAACCGCCGGCGCGACGCGACCGAACGCCTGCTGGAGATTGCCGAGCGCTACAAGTCGAAGAAGGGCGGAGCACAGGCCGAGGACCTCGCCTGGCGCAGGCTGCCGGTGCGCGAGCGCCTGAGCCATGCGCTCGTGCACGGCATCGACGCGTACGTCGAGGAGGACACCGAGGAAGCGCGCCGGCAGAGTGCGCGCCCGCTGGACGTCATCGAGGGCCCGCTGATGGACGGCATGAACGTCGTCGGCGACCTCTTCGGCGCGGGCAAGATGTTCCTGCCGCAGGTGGTGAAGTCGGCACGCGTCATGAAAAAAGCCGTCGCCTACCTGATCCCGTTCATCGAGGAAGAGAAGGCCCGCAGCGGCGACGTCGCGCGATCGAACGGCAAGATCGTCATGGCGACGGTCAAGGGCGACGTGCACGACATCGGCAAGAACATCGTCGCGGTCGTGCTCCGCTGCAACAATTTCGAGGTCATCGATCTCGGCGTCATGGTGCCGGCCCAGAAGATCCTCGATACCGCGCGCGCCGAGAACGCCGACATGATCGGGCTCTCCGGGCTGATCACCCCCTCGCTGGAGGAGATGAGCCACGTCGCGAAGGAGATGCAGCGGCAGGATTTCCGCGTGCCGCTGCTGATCGGCGGCGCGACGACTTCGCGGGCGCACACGGCCCTCAAGATCGAGCCGCACTACAAGGCGCCGACCGTCTGGGTCAAGGACGCCTCGCGCGCGGTCGGCGTGGCGCAGTCGCTGATCTCGAAGGAGCTGGTGGACGATTTCCTTGCGCGCGTGCGCGCCGAGTACGCCGAGATCCGCGAACGCCACAGGGGCCGCGGCACGGGCAAGAAGCTCGTCCCGCTGGAGAAGGCGCGCGCGCAGCGCTTCGACGGCGGCTGGCCGGATTACGCACCGCCGCGCCCGCGGTGTCCGGGCATCACGGTGTTCGATGATTATCCGCTCGCCGATCTCGTCGGGCGCATCGACTGGACACCGTTCTTCAACGCATGGGAGCTGTCCGGCCGCTTTCCGGGGATTTTCGATGACGCCGTCGTCGGCGCGCAGGCGCGCGAGCTTTACCACGATGCGCGCGCGATGCTCGACAGGATCGTCGCGGAGAAATGGCTGACCGCCCGCGGCGTGGCCGGGTTCTGGCGCGCGCATTCGCTTGGAGACGACGTCGAGATTTTCTCGCCTTCGCCCAGTCGCGAGCAATCCGAAGTACCGCTCGCCGTACTGCACTTCCTCCGGCAGCAGGCCGACAAGCCCGCCGATCGTCCCGATTTCTGCCTCGCCGACTTCATCGCGCCGAAGACGTCCGGCAAAGAGGACTGGATCGGCGCGTTCGCCGTCACCGCCGGCATCGGCATCGAAACGCACCTCGCGCGCTTCGAGCGCGAGCACGATGACTATTCGTCGATCCTGCTGAAGGCGCTGGCGGACCGCCTGGCCGAAGCATTCGCCGAGCGCCTGCACGAGCGCGTGCGCCGCGAGCTGTGGGGCTATGCGCCCGACGAGGCGCTCGACAACGATGCGCTGATCGACGAGAGATATCGCGGCATCCGCCCGGCGCCGGGCTACCCGGCCTGCCCGGATCACACCGAGAAGGCGACGCTGTTCCGTCTGCTCGATGCGACGGCGAAGGCCGGCATCGAGCTCACCGAAGGCTACGCGATGTATCCGGCCGCGGCGGTTTCGGGCTGGTATTTCTCGCATCCCGGCAGCCAGTACTTCGTCGTCGGGCGGCTGACCAAGGAGCAGGTCGCGGATTACGCGAGGCGCAAGGGCTGGTCGCTCGCGGAGGCGGAGCGCTGGCTGGCGACGAATCTCGACTACGATCCCGAGTGAATGCGCAAAAAAGAGGGGTGTTATACCTTTGACAAACCCAGGGAGCTAGGGCCATGATTCCATGGACTCTAACTCCGCCTCAGCTTTGGCGGCCCATCGAAGGGGCCTCTACCGCCGTGCGTATTTCCAATGACGCCCGCCGCTGCGTTGTGTTCTTGGGGGAATGCCATGTTGAGGGTGACCCAGCCCAGTTCAGACCACTGGCAAGTGGCTTTCTAATTCGCCGACGAGCGCTCGTATGGGAGCCGGTCTATCTAGTCACCGCCAAGCATTGCCTGCGTGAGTTTGTAGGTGGTGATTTCTGGGTCAGGATGAACACCGAAGAAGGTGCTCGGGTGCATTGGATCGAATCTCCCGATTGGATCTTCCATGAAGATCCCAATGTAGATCTTGCGCTACTCGAATGGCCGCTACCTACTGACAGTAGGTACTGCGTACCGTATTCAACCGACGAAATTCCAAGTGATCCAGGCTCGGATGACAGAAGCGGCAGTAGTTGTGGCCCCGGCGATTTGACCTACATGGTTGGTCTATTCAGGACACATCGCGGAAGGTCGAAGAATATCCCACTTGTTCATACAGGACACATTGCAGCATTTTCAGACGATGAGAAGATTGAAGTAGAGGATTGGGACAATCCTGAAGACGAGACGGCCAGCCGATTTATCGACGCTTACATCGTGCAATGCTTGGCACTGGAAGGCTCCAGTGGTTCCCCTGTTTTTGTCAGAAGGGCTGCGGATACCAGAGATCGAGACGAAAAACATACGCACAATCAACGCGGTGAAATGCACTTTAGCAATAGCATGTTCGTGCGAGAGCCGCCCAAGGCATATGGGCCAGTGCATCTCCTAGGAATGTGGCGTAGCAGTTGGGAATTGCTGCCGAGTGATCGTATTGGATATACGAGGATTCGGTATCCGACCGGGTACGGAACGGTCGTCCCCGGAGAAAAGATCATAGAGGTCTTAGAAATGCCTAAGCAAAAAGCCAAGCGAGAACAGGCACGAGAAGAAGCGAAGCGCAAGGCTACTAAGGGAATTGAAAAGTCGGTTGGCGACTCACTTCCCAGTCGTCGTGCGTCGAAGTCCGCTTTTGACAAGATTCTGCGGCGCATGTTGGACACGCCGCCCGATCCGCGAGTCAAGAATAAGTAAGCCGTTTGCCGCCAATCTTAGTAAGCAGTTTGTCGCTACGTTGCTTGTCATCGAAGCCTAGCTTCATGCGATGGTTCCAGCGGTAATCGAATTCGACGCAGTACCGCTGCAAGTGCTGCTCGCCTACATGGTGGAAAGTGCCGACGAGACCGCGCTTTAACAGGCTGAAGCTGCTTTCTACGGTGTTAGTCGTCACGTCGCCGCGTGCATATTCGTCGGTCGCATGGGTGACGTACTCATGCTTGCGAAAACGCTTGCCCGGCTTCTTATAGACGGCGCTTTCATCGGTATGCAGGATCGCTGTCGGGTGAACGTTGCGGCGCAAGATCGCGTCAATGCTCTTGGCATTGACGCGCGGCACGTGAAAGGAACGCTTCTCGCCTGAGCGGTCCACAAGCGAAACGATCTTCATCTTGTGGTCCCAGCCGCGAGCGCCGGCTTTCTGCTTGCCGTTATTGCCCCAATAGGTTTCGTCGGCTTCGACAACACCGCCGTTCGGACCCATTAGGCCGCCGCCTTCCGGCTTCATGGCTTCGCGGATGCGGTGAGTCATGAACCACGCGGACTTGTAGGTAACGCCGAGCATGCGGTGAATCTGGTGCGAGCTGATCGCCTTCTTGCTCGCGCACATCAGATGCACGGCCAGCAGCCACTTGTTGAGCGGGATCTTGCTGCGCTCGAAAACGGTCTTCACGGTGACGGAGAACTGCTTGCGGCAGTCCTTGCACTTCCACAGGCCGGGACGGTGAGCCTTGCCCTTGAGCGCGTAGTGGCCGCCGATGCAGCCGCAATGCGGGCAGATAGGGCCATCCGGCCAGCGCAACGCTTCCAAGTACTCGCGCGCCTTATCGGCGTCTTGGAAGTGCGGTGCGTAGATGTCTGCGGACTTGTTGGCGGCCATGGTTTTTCTCCAGTGGCGCCATCTTGATACTATCAAATGGGTTTGTCAAGTATATAACAGCCAAAAAGAGGGTGGGCCGAGGCCCACCCGTATGAGTGCAGGCGTTAGTGGCTTTACGACGCCTGCGGCATCCCGCGCATCGCCGTCAGGAACGCCATGCCGCCGAACAGGAAGAACAGCACGAAACAGACTGCGTAGACGATCAGCGTCGCCCGGCAGAAGTTCTGCTTGCTCGGATTCGTGCCGCTCGAGAATCCCCAGACGAACAGCATGATGATGTTCACCAGCGGAATCGCCAGGACGATGAAGGTGATGATCCATTCGCCCAGCGAGATCACCGGTGCGCTGCGGTTTTCCATTTTTCCCCTCCCAAAGGAGCCGGGCATGTCCCCGGCGGCTCGATTCTGGCACCGCTCCGGCGAGCGCGCCAGAACGGATTGCGGCGGCCTGCCCTGCCGCCGCTCCCATCAACACGAGAGAGGGGCCGAAACGAACAGAGTCAGCGCGGCCCGGGCTAGCTGGCGTTGGCCTCCCGCTGGAGCGCGCGATCGCGTCGATGGCGCAGGTCGACGACGACGTTGTAGACCGACACGAACATCGGGAATGCGTTCTGGATGATCCCCACCGAGTCGTTCTTGCCCCAGATGAAATAGCCCAGCGTCATGACGCTGCCGGCGATCGAGAGCCACCAGAACATCAGCGGCATGTGCACGCGCCGGAGCTTCTTGGTCGCGTAGAGCTGCACGAACCAGCGCGCGGTGAACAGGAACGTGCCGAGATAGCCGATCAGCTTCCAGGGTGTGACGGTGATGCCGTGCAGCGTGAAGAGGACGTCGTTCATGGCGCGCGCGTCGGAATGGGAGACGCATATTCTACGCTGCGCGTTTTTGACGGGCTTTCCGCCCCGCGATCTTCGTCCCCGTGAAGTGGGTTCGGCGACTCCGCTTCCGGCGCAACAAAAGGCACGGCCGTCCCCGCTTCCGGGGACGACGCGCTCAGCCCGCGCGCTTCGCCAGCCAGTTGTGGATCGCCGGCGGCACCTCGCGCTGCGCGCGGCCGGAGACGTAGATGCCGATGTGCCCGCCCTTGAAGGCGAGCTGCGTGTAGTCCTTCGTGCCGACATGGTCGCCAAGCACGCGCGAAGCCGACGGCGGCACGAGATGATCCTGCTCGGCGAAGATGTTGAGCACTGGCACCGTGATATCGCCGAGGCGGACTTCGCGATCGCCGATGTGGAGCCCGCCTTTCACCAGCTTGTTGCCCTGGTAGAAATCCTTGATGAACTGGCGGAACGCCTCGCCGGCCTGGTCTGGCGAGTCGAAGATCCACTTTTCCATGCGCAGGAAGTTCTCGAGCTCGGCTTTGTCGTCGAGGATGTCGACGAGCCCGACGTACTTCTGCTGGTTCAGCCGCACCGGCTTCAGCGTGAGGTAGCACCAGTTCATGAGATCCGCGGGCACGTTGCCGAGCGTGTCCACGAAGAGGTCGGTGTCGACCTCGCGCATCCAGTGCGACAGCATGTTGTCCGGCGTGTGGAAATCGACCGGTGTCACCATGGTGATCAGGTTGCGCACCTTGTCCTGGTGCAGCGCCGTGTAGCACAGCGAGAACGCGCCGCCCTGGCAGATGCCGAGCAGGTTGATACGGTCGGCGCCGGTGTGGCGCGCGACGGCGTCGACGCTGCGGTCGATGTAGCCGTTGATGTAGTCGTCGAGCGTCAGCCAGCGATCGGCCCGGTCGGGGTAACCCCAGTCGATCAGATAGACGTCCTCGCCCTGCGCGAGCAGGTTCTTGACCAGCGAGCGGTCGCTCTGGAGATCCACCATGTACGGGCGGTTGACCAGCGCGTAGACGATCAGGATGGGCACTTTCGCCGTCGGACGCTGCGAACCCTTGAAGCGGTAGACGACGAGCTTGTCCTCGCGGTAGATCGCTTCCTTGTCCGTCGCGCCGTAGTCGACGTCATCCAGCTCGCGCAGCGTCCTCATGCCGGCGGCGAGCTTGCGCTCCATCTTCAGCACTTCATCAAGCGCCTTCACCGGTTCGATCCTGACGGGTTCCATGGCTCAGTGTCCTCCGCGCCGCTGGTTGCGACGGGCCGCAGCGACTGCCGGTTTGGCGTGCCGGCGTGCGGCGCGCGCGAAGGCGGCCATGCGTTCGGCGAACGTCGCGACGGGATGGCCGACGCGGCTCGGCGTATGCGCGATCTTCGCGACACTCTTCCTCGCGCGCGGCGTGGCCGGACGCTGCGCGTGCGCCGGCGCGTGCGCGTGCGTGCGCGCGCGCGGCGGCGACTTTTTCCTGTCCCGCGGCGGCGATTGCGCCGGCCCGGACACTGCGCTCACGGCCTCATCGACATCCGCGCGCAAGGCGGCGGCCGCTGGTGGCCGCTTCTTCGGCGCGGCCTGGCGCGGACGCTTGCGTGTGGCCTGCGCCTTCGGTGGCGATGACTTGGCCGCGCCGCCGGCCTCAGCGTTCTTCGCAGGCGATGTCCTGCCATTCAACGCCGCCTTCAACGCGGCGACTTCGCGCCGCAGCGTCTCGACTTCGCGCGCCAGCGCACCTGACGAGACGCTGCCGCCGTTGCGCAGCTCGCGGCGCAGCTCGTGCAGGCGCTGGCCGATCGAATCGAGCTCGCTGCGCGTCGGCATGCCGAAGTCGGTGGCGATGCGCTCGACTTCCTGCTGCACCTGCGAGCGGACACGCATCTGCGCGTTGACCAGCGCACCGTAGACTTCGCGGAACTCGGGCGACAGCGCGACCTCCGCGTACGCCTCCTCGGCCGCATCGACCCACAGATCGTAGAGCGCACGCAGAGAATCGATCTGGCGGCCGGGCTCCTCGCGTGCGGCGAGCTTGCTCTCGAACAGCTCGAAGCCGCGCTGGCTCGCCTTCAGGATCAGCGCGTTGTAACGGCTCGCCTGCTCCTGATATTCGATCAGGGCGACAGCCATCTTCTGGTAATGCTCCTGGTGCTCGCGCAGGAAGCCGAATGCCGGCGTGCGCAGCCAGCTCTTGGCTTCGCGCGCGGGATCGAGCGCCGGCGCGAGGCCCTGCATCATCTGCTCGAAACTCCGGGCTCCCGCCCCGGAAATCTCCCGCAAGGCCTGGGCGACCGGATTGTCGAATGGTGTCGCCGCGACGCCGGGAATCCTGAATCCGTTGCGCAGCGCTTCCTGCCAGCCCGGGGCGCCGCCCTGTCCGGCGGTCGCGGCGGCGATCATCGCCTGCGCAAAGGCCGTGAAGTTTCTTGCGCTGGCGAGCACGCGCTCGATCGTCTCGCTCTGCTTGCCGGCATCGCCCGCGCCGAACATGCGCGCCCACTGCTCGAATCCCTCGTGCCAGGGAACGCTAGCGGGATCGGTGCCCGATGCCGCCGCGGCCTCGCGCGACAGCTCCTGCCAGGCGGCCCAGTACTGCCTCGACAGCGCCTGCCATTGGTCCATCCATTCGTTCTTCGGCAAATCGGCCATGATCCGTGATCCTCGCGTTCCGCCGTCGCGCCCGGCGATTCGGACTTCGGCATCAGTGTATTACGCAGCCGAACGTTACCATGATGCCGCTCCCGGCCTCCGGCCCAACCAAAGTCACTGTGCGATTCGCGCTTGCGCCAACATAGTGGCCCCGCGATCCCGCACTCCGCGCACAGGAAGCCCGATGTCCATGTTCCGTCCCCTGCCCTGCATCGTCCTCGCCGGCTTCGTGGCCGTCGCCCACGCGCAGCCGGGCGAGCCCGGCCCCATCCGCTCGGGATCGTTCCAGCCGATGGACGTGTTCCAGCTGCAATGGGCCGATCATCCGCAGATCTCGCCGGACGGCAAAGCGGTCGTCTACGAGCGCTGCTGGTTCGACGTGATGAAGGACAAGAAGCGCTCCAACCTCTGGATCATCGGCGCGGACGGCAGCGGCAACCGCCCGCTGACGACCGGCGCCGCGAACGACGGCGGCGCGGCCTGGTCACCCGACGGCAAGCGGCTGGCCTGGGTCGCGGCGGAGGACGGCAAGTCGCAGATTTTCGTGCGCTGGATGGCCACCGGCGAAGCGGCCGCCATCACGCACCTCACGCAGTCGCCGCGTGCGCTCAGCTGGTCGCCGGACGGGAAATGGATCGCGTTCACGATGCGCGTGCCGGGACCGGACCTCTCGCTGGCGCAGATGCCCGCGCCGCCGAAGGGGGCCGAATGGGCGCCTCCGGTAAAGATCATCGACCGCGTGATCTACCGCATGGACGGCGGCGGCTACATCGATCCCGGATACACGCAGGTGTTCGTGGTCGCGGCCGACGGCGGTGCGCCGCGACAGGTCACCGAAGGCAAGCACAACTTCATCGGCAGGCCGGCCTGGACGCGCGACGGGAAGTCGCTCATCGTGTCCAGCAACTTCAACGAAGACTGGGAATACGAGCCGCTCGAAAGCGAGCTCTATCGCGTCGACCTGGACACCGGCGCGATCGCTCAGCTCACCGAACGCAAGGGCCCGGACCAGGGCGCCGTCGTCTCGCCGGACGGCAAGCGCATCGCATGGCTCGGCTTCGACGACAACGGCAAGCCCTACCAGGCTTCGCATCTCTATGTCATGGATCTCGCGGAGGGCAGGCCACGCGCCCTCACAGGCGACTTCGACTACGACATCGAGCAGCCGAGGTGGGACGGCAACCGCGGCATCGTCTTCCACTACGACGATCGCGGCACGACGAGGATCGGCTGGATTTCCGCGAATGGCGGCAAGGTTCAGGTGCTCGCCGACGATTTCGGCGGCACCTCGATGGGCCGGCCGTATCCCGGCGGCGCGATGTCGGCTGCGGCAGGGCGCATCGCCTACACGCGCGGCACCGAGTACCGGCCTGCCGATGTCGCCATCGTCGAGCGCGGCGGCAAGCCGCGCGTGCTGACCGATCTCAACGCGAATCTGCTCGGGCACCGCACCCTCGGCCAGGTCGAGGAAATGCGGGTCAAGTCCTCCGCCGACGGGCGCGAGATCCAGTCCTGGATCGTCACGCCGCCGGATTTCGATCCGGCGAAGAAGTATCCGCTGATGCTCGAAATCCACGGCGGCCCGTTCGCCAACTACGGCCCGCGCTTCGCGCCGGAGACGCAGCTTTATGCGGCGCACGGCTACATCGTGGTCTACGCGAACCCGCGCGGCTCGACGAGCTACGGCAGCGAGTTCGCGAACCTGATCCAGAACGCGTATCCCGGCAAGGACTACGACGATCTCGTCAGCGTGGTCGATTCGGTCATCTCGCGCGGCTCGGTCGACACGTCGAACCTCTACGTCACCGGCGGCAGCGGCGGCGGCGTGCTGACCGCGTGGATCGTCGGCCACACCGATCGCTTCCGGGCCGCCGTCGTCGCAAAGCCCGTGATCAACTGGTACAGCTTTGCGCTGACCAGTGATTTCTACACGTTGTTCTCGCGTTACTGGTTTCCGGGCCCTCCGTGGGAGCAGCAGCAGAACTACATGGAGCGCTCGCCGATCACCTATGTCGGCAACGTGAAGACGCCGACGATGCTGATCACCGGCGAGGACGATCACCGCACGCCGAGCTCGGAAGCCGAGCAGTTCTATCAGGCTCTGAAGCTGCGCAAGGTGGACACGGCGCTGGTGCGCGTTCCGGGTGCGTCGCACGAGATCAACACGCGGCCGAGCAACATGCTGGCGCAGGTGCTGAACACGATCGGCTGGTTCGACCGCCATCGCGTGATCCATCCGGCGAGCACGGGAGCGAGCCGATGAGGCGGCAGATTTCCTCCGGCGGGCGGCGACGCGCACACCTCGCGCGGCTCATCGCGGCGTGCCTCGTTCCGGCCGCACCGGCGGTGTTTGCATCGCCGCCGTACGCGGCGAGCCGGCCGCTGCCGGTCGCGGAGATCTTCATGCCGGGAGTGATCTCGACCGCCGACGACGAATCGCATCCCACCTTCACGCCCGACGGCGAGACGCTGTACTTCCTCAAGAACTCGCCGAAGTTCGATCACTGGACCATCGTGATCTCGCATCATCGCGCCGGCCGCTGGAGCACGCCCGAAGTCGCGCCCTTCTCCGGCCAATACAACGATGCCGACGTGTTCCTCGCGAAAGACGGCACGCTCTATTTCATCTCCAACCGGCCGTTCGACGGCAAGGCACACGCCGACACCGACATCTGGCGGATACGCAGGACCGACTCCGGCTGGGGCGAGCCCGAGCGCATCGCCGAAGTTTCGAGCCCGCGCAACGAATGGTTTCCGACCGTGGCGGACGACGGCACGCTGTATTTCGGTTCCGCGCGCCGCGAAGGCAATCTCGGCCCGGACGGGACCGTCGACTTGTGGCGCTCGCGCCTCATCGACGGGCACTACTCCGCTCCCGAAAATCTGGGGCCGGTGATCAACACAGCCGGCAGCGACACGGAAGCCTACATCGCACCGGACCAGAGCTACCTGATCTTCTCCAGCAACGGACGCAAGGACACACGCGGCGCCGACGACATCTACGTGAGTTTTCGCGAAGGCGATGGCTGGAGCGAACCGCGCAACCTCGGCGATGCGGTCAATTCGCCCGGCTCGGAATACGGCGCGAAGCCCTCGCCCGACGGCAAATACCTGTTCTTCTGCAGCAACCGCGGCTTCAGCGACAAGCCGCTCGACCATCGGCTCGACTACCGCGAGCTGACGGCCAGGCTGCACGCGCCGGGCAACGGGCTCAACGATATCTACCAGGTCGACATGAGCGCGCTCGGCATCGTGCGCTGATGGCGGCGGGTGCGAAGCGTTGCAGCCTTCGAATGGAGCAGTGGGCTGGAGTCCTTCCGATCTGACTATCGATCAGGGGTGGGCTTCAACGAGAACGCGCGGGCTTCGGCGCCTTCGCCGTGTAGACGAAGACCGTCGCCGGCGGCACGTTCAGCAAGGCGATGCCGGCACGGCGGACTTCCAGCCCGAGCTCGTTCAGGAGCTCCCGCGAAACGGGGCTGGCCGGAGCGTAGGTGAACTGGATGAATCGGCCACCCGGCCGGAGCACCGCGAACACCGCGGACAGGATCGCGCGCTGCGTCGAGCGCGGCATGGACAGCATGCCGAGCCCGCTGATGACCGCATCGGCGCCGTGACCGGCCGCGAAGCCGGTGTGGCGGACGATGTTTTCGAGCTCCTGCGCGTCGCCGCAGACGATCTGCACGTCGGGGAAGCGCCGACGCAGCAGCTGATGCAGCTCTTCGTTTAGCTCTACGACGAGCAATTCGCGCGGTACGATGCCGTGCTCGAGCAGCGCCTGCGTAAAGACGCCCGTGCCGCCGCCCAGCTCAATGATGTGCCGCGCGCCGGCCGGCAACTGCGTGATCATCAGCCGTGCGAGCTGGCGGCTCGAAGGCGACAGCGCGGCCATCGCGCGCGGATTGCGCAGCCACTGGCGGAAGAACATCCACGCGTCGGGGCGGGCTGCGAAATCGCGGTGCCGGGCCGGAGCGCGACGCGTCCGCGGGCGATCACGAGTCATGCAGCATTCCTGCAGGAAGACCCGTCGATGATAGCGCGAGTGGGTGCCACCGGACTCAGCCGGAGCTCAGCTCCGCAGGAATCGGCAACTTGAATAGAAACCCCGCGACGACCAGGGGAAATCGTCGCGGGGCGGATACGCTGGTAACGGGGAAGGGGGAGGGAGGGGTACGCTACCAGCGCTGAACGTGATCGCGGTTACCGGCCGCGATCGTAATAACCTGAACGGTGGTAGTAGCCGCTGCCGCGGTGATAACGGCCGTGATCGTGGTAATAGCCGTGATGGCGGTGACCGCGGTCGTAGTAGACGACCGTAGGCGCCGGGTAGTAGTAGCTCGAGTAATAGACGGGATACGCCGGGTAGTAGGCCGGTGCGTAGTACGTCGGGAAATAGGCCGAAACGTAACCGCTGCCCCAGCTCCCATAGCCAAAGCTCACGCCGGGCACGCCGATGCCGACGCTCCAGTGGCTGTGATGGTGGTGACCCCGGGCAAACGCAGACGGCGCCGCCATCACGGCGCCGGCGGCGAGAAGCCCCAGCAACGCGAAACGGACGCGGTATTTGCGCAAACCGAACATGGACATCCCTCCTTCAGGTAGCCGTCGCATGTTGCGGCGCAAGGGCTGAATCGGCACTGAAATTCTTCGGCTTTCGCTGTTAAGAAAACGTCACCGATTTGCAACGGCGGGATTCGCTCGCGACAGCTCGTAACAAACATGGATGTGAGGATTGCGCGCGAAATCGAACGGAAGAGTCGCCGCGGTGATGTCGCGCACATCGAGATCGTCGAGTGCATCACGATCGAGCCGGAAACGGCGCGCGTTGTTCGAGAACAGGATCAGGCCATTGCGCGCCAGCCGCTCAACACACAATTTCAGCAGCCGCACATGATCGCGCTGCACGTCGAAGTCGTCGGTGCGCTTGGAGTTCGAGAATGTCGGCGGATCGACGAAGATGAGGTCGTATTCGCCGCGATCGTGCTCGAGCCAGCGGAGCACGTCCGCCTGGACGAGAAGATGCCGCGGGCCGGTGAATCCGTTCAGCGCAAAATTGCGTGACGCCCAGTCGAGATAGGTCGCGGAAAGGTCGACACTCGTCGTCGCGCTCGCGCCGCCCGCTGCGGCATGGACGCTCGCTGTCGCCGTGTAGCAGAATAGATTCAGGAACCGCTTGCCGCGCGCGAGCCCGCGGATGCGCGCGCGCACCGGCCGGTGATCGAGGAAGAGTCCGGTGTCGAGATAATCGAACAGGTTGACGCGGAAACGGAGCCCGCCCTCCTCGACGTGCAGGAACTCGCCGCGTTCGGCGAGTCGTCCATACTTCGAGCCGCCCTTGGCGCGATAGCGCGTCTTCAGAGCGATGCGCTCGCGCGGCACGCCCAGCGCGGCAGAGGCCGCGCGCACGAGCGCGCGCAGGCGATCGCGCGCGACGTGCTCGGGAATATCGCGCGGCGGCGCATATTCCTGGATGTGCAGCCAGACCCGGCTCGCGTCATCACGTTGCTGCTGACGCTTCGCGTCGTTCGCAACCGGTTCGGGCCGCTCCTCGCTCACGGCCGTATAGACGTCTATCGCTGCCGCGTATTCAGGAAGATCGGCGTCGTAGACGCGATAGCAGCCGATCGCCTCCTTCGCGAGGCGCTTGCGCAGGTGCCGCGCGTTCTTCGCGATGCGGTTGGCGACGGCGGTCGCGCCGTCCGACAGGGGCCGCTCGTCGCGCTCGCACGGCGGCT
The DNA here is from genome assembly GCA_966248875.1 of uncultured Rhodanobacteraceae bacterium. Lineage (GTDB taxonomy): Bacteria > Pseudomonadota > Gammaproteobacteria > Xanthomonadales > Rhodanobacteraceae > Dokdonella_A. Next base: position 29,198 of record CBINBI010000024.1, on the reverse strand, counting down.
CGTCGGCGTCGAGATCGAACAGCAGCAGCCGGCATTCGAGCGCACCGTTGTAGAGCACGTAACGCTTCTGCGCGCGGAGGCCAAGCGCATGTCCGAGACCATCGTCGAGTGTCAGGATCGCGGCGCGCCAGCCGGTGAACTCGCTGCGCAGACGCTCGCCGAAGCACCGGTAAAGCGCCGGCAGCTCGCTCCCGTCGCCGATCCGCTCGCCGTACGGCGGGTTGCAGACGACGAGACCCGGCGCCGCGCATTCGGCCGGTCGGCGCAGATGGCCGACATCCTGCCGCGCCAGACGCAGAAAGCCCGCGACGCCGGCCGCTTGCGCATTGCGGCGCGCTTCACCGAGCACGCGCGGATCGTCGTCGTAGCCGAAAAATGCCGCCGGCAATTTTCGCAGGGCTTCGTCGGCACGCGCTTTCGCGTCAGCGACGAGCGCCGACCAGAGCGCCGCATCGTGTCCGAGCCAGCCGAGGAATCCGAAATATTCGCGCTGAAGCCCGGGCGCGACGCCGGCCGCCATCAACGCGCCTTCGATCAGCAAGGTGCCTGCGCCGCACATCGGATCGATCAGCGCACCACCCGCCGCGAATATGTCCCGCCAGCCACCGCGCAGCAGCATCGCCGCGGCGAGATTTTCCTTGGGGGGCGCCTCGCCCTGACCGCGCCGCCAGCCGCGCCGGTGCAGCGGTGCGCCGGAAAGGTCGAGCGAAAGCGTGGCGCGATCGCGGTGCAGGCGGAGATGGACGCGCACCGACGGCCGCTCCGGATCGACATCCGGACGCGCACCCGTCCGCTCGCGGAACTGGTCGACGATGGCGTCCTTGACACGCTGCGCGGCGAACTGGGTGTGACGCAACGAGCTCGTCGTGCCGACGGCGTCGACCGCGAGCGTGCCCGTCGCCGACAGGTGCCGGGACCAGTCGATGCCCTGCACGCCTGCATACAGGGCATCGGCGTCCGCCGCCTCGAACTCCGCCAGCGGCATCAGGATGCGGCTCGCGAGCCGCGATTCGAGGCAGGCGCGGTAGCCGATGGCGAGATCACCCGAGAACGCGACGCCGGAAAGCTTCTCGTGCGCATCCGCCGCGCCGAGCGCAGCGAGCTCGTCGCGCAGGAGATACTCGAGGCCTTTCGCGCAAGTGGCGAAATACGCGCGCGACGAGCCGGCCACTTCAGTCGAGGCTCATGAGAAAACGATGGAACATCTCCGCGCAGAATGCGACGTGCGCGCCTAGCCGGTGATCGTCGGGCACGAGGTGCAGCGTGGCGCCGTGCGCACGCGCGAAGTCGATCGCTGCGTCCACGGGACACAGCTCGTCGTTCCAGCCGTGCACCATCGCGGTCGGCACGGCGGCGGCCGAGAAGCGGCGCCAGTAGCCCGGAATCTCGAGCGGCAGCGCGAGCAGGAACAGGCCCGCGGGGGTGCGCTCCAGCGAGGCCAGCCCCGACACGAACGCACCCATGCTGGATCCGCCGAACACGACACGCCCTTCCGTCGGCGTGTTCGCGAGCACGCGCGCCACGCGCGCGTCGATCGCACGCGCGTCCTTGCGCGCGTCGATGTCGAGATAGTCGGGCCGGACGCTCTGCCAGCCGAGCACGTCGGCGACGCGCGCGAGCGCGCTGACCTTGGTCGCATTCGGGCCGCTCTCGAGGCCGTGCGAGAGGATGACCGTGCCTTTCATGCCTTCATGCGCTCAGCGCTTCGCCGTGAACGACGCGCGATCCTAGCACCATCGATCCGCCGCCCGGCCGGCGGCTGCGCCCGCTCGCCGCGCGTGCGACACTGCGAGGATGTACGCACCGATCACCATCCGCGACTGGCCGCTTCCGTATGAGGACCGGCTCGACGAGCGGCCGGCGAGCGCGATCGACCTCGTCGTCGTGCACTGCACGGAGCTGCCCGACCTCGCGCTCGCGCGCGAGTTCGGCGAAAAGGTCCGCTACGAGAACGGCACCGGCAACAGCGGGCACTACTACGTCGATCGCGACGGCTCGCTGTTCCGCTTCGTCGCCGATACGCGCGTCGCGCACCACACCTACGGCTACAACGCGCGCTCAGTCGGCATCGAGCTCGTCAACCTCGGCCGCTATCCGCGCTGGAACGACAGCCGCCACCAGGCGTTCACGGAGCCGTACACGCCCGCACAGATCGAGGCGCTGCGCGCGCTGCTCGATCGCTTGTGCAGCGAATTGCCGAACCTCTGCTGGATCGCGGGCCACGAGGATCTCGACCGCCGCCTCGAACCGGCGAGCGACGATCCGGACAGGCTCCTGCCGCGCCGGCGCGATCCGGGGCCGCTGTTTCCATGGGACGAGGTGCTCGACGGCTGCGCTCTCGCACGCCTCGCGCCCGCACCGTGAGCACCGAGCCAGCGAAGCCGCAATCCGATTGCCCACAGCCCGCCTCGCCTGCGCGAGCCGCCGCTATACTCGCGCGCTCCCGATCCGGCGCCACCGACCATGACCGAAGCCCTCGTCGACGAGTTGATCGCCTTGCTCCGCCTCGAGCGGCTCGAAGACAACCTGTTCCGCGGCGAGAGCCGTGACATCGGCACGCATCGCGTGTTCGGCGGGCAGGTGCTCGGCCAGGCGTTGTCCGCCGCGCAGCAGACAGTCGATCCCGAACGCAGCGCACACTCGCTGCACGCCTACTTCCTGCGCGCCGGCGACATCGCGCATCCGATCGTCTACAACGTCGAGCGCGCGCGCGACGGCGGCAGCTTCTCGGTGCGACGCGTGGTCGCGATCCAGCACGGCCAGCCGATCTTCAACTGCTCGGTGTCGTTCCAGATCAGCGAGCCCGGAGTCGAGCACCAGCTGCCGATGCCGGCGGTTCCGAAGCCGGACGATCTGCCGCCGCATCCGGAGATTCCGCCCGAACAGCTCGCCCTGATCCCGGCCAAGCTCCAGCGCTGGCTGGCGATGCGCGGGCCGTTCGAATTCCGCCGCGTCTATCCGCGCGACGAGCTGAATCCGGGCAAGCAGCCGCCGTTCCAGCACGTCTGGTTCCGTCTGATCGGCCGCGCGCCGGACGATGCGGTGCTGCACCGAGCGATGCTCGCCTATGCTTCCGATTTCCATCTCGTCGGCACGACGACGTTTCCGCACGGCATCTCGTATCTGCAGAAGAACGTGCAGATGGCGAGCCTCGATCACGCGCTATGGTTCCATCGCTCGTTCCGTGCGGACGAATGGCTCCTGTACTCGTGCGACAGCCCCACCGCGCAAGGTGCGCGCGGCCTCGCGCGCGGCATGATCTACACGGAGGACGGCCGCCTCGTCGCTTCCACGGCGCAGGAGGGACTGATCCGGCTGCGGCCGGAGTAAGCTCGCGGTTCTCCCGCGCGCTGAACATCAAGCCCCTTCCGGCCCGGAAACGAAAACCGCTTCGCGGCGTGCACTAAGACTCACCGACCATGCGCCAGATCTACACATCGCCACGCCAGGCCAACATCGAGCGCGTCGTGCAGCTCATGGCCGAGCACGGCATCCAGACGACGGTCAGCAACCGCCGTGCGTATCAGGGCTCGGACTGGAAGCGTTTCAGCTACACGGCGAAGGGCGACCGCGAATCCTGGCCGCAGGTGTGGGTCGTCCGCTCGGAGGACCAGACGCGGGCGCGCCAGGTGCTGCGCGATGCGGGGCTCGAGCCCGCGACGCGTTTTGCCGACGAGCTCGCCGCAGCCCGCAGCGTCGGCGACACGTCGCGGCACCGGCGCGTGTCGGTGCGGATCAAGCTCATCGTATTCGCGCTGATCGCGGGCGTCATCGCGCTGATCGCGTTGACCGAGCTGCGCTGACGGCCTCGCAGGCCGCGACCGCGGGCCTCGAGCGTGCCACCCACGCCGAGCTTTACAGACGGGGGTTGCCGCGCTAATAAGCGGGCATCATGCGCTCGGACGTCGTCCGCCTGTTCCAGACCCTGCCGCACGCCTGCGGCTATTTCGCCGAGCGCACCGCGCAGAATCTCGTCATCGATCCCAGCGCGCCGCAACTGCCGCAGCTCTACGATCTCGCCGTGCTGCGCGGCTATCGCCGCGCCGGCGGCCACGTCTACTATCCGCACTGCGCAAACTGCAAGGCCTGCGTCGCCTGCCGCGTCCCGGCAGCGCGCTTCCGGCCGAACCGCAGCCAGCGTCGTTGCGCGGCGCGCAACGCCGGCGTCGAGATCCGCATCGTGCCGGCCGGCTACAGCGACGAGCATTTCGCGCTGTATCGCCATTACCTCCAGTCGCGGCATCCGGGAGGCGGCATGGACGACGCGCGCCCGGAGGATTTCGCGCGCTTCCTGTACACCTCGTGGAGCCCGACGCGCTTCATCGAATTCCGCGAGGCGCACCGGCTGATCGGGGTCGCGGTCACGGATTTCTGCGCCGGCGGGCTCTCCGCGGTCTACACGTACTTCGACACCACGCAGCCCGAGCGTGCGCTCGGCACGTTCGCGATCCTGACGCAGCTCCGCCTGGCGCGCGAGCGCGGGCTCGAGCACGTCTATCTCGGCTTCTGGATCGAAGGCCATCCGAAGATGGACTACAAGGCGCGCTTCCGTCCGCTCGAAGTGCTGCGCAACGGAGCGTGGATCACGCTCTGATACTCTGCGCTCGCCTGCTGCGGGCGCCTACTTCCCCAACAACGTCGCAAGCTTCTCTTCGAGCTGCGCCTGGCGATAAGGCTTGGAAAGCCTCGCGACGCTCGGCAGCGGCGCGTTCGGAAGATCGGCGAAGCCAGTGACCAGCAGCACGGGCAGCTCGGGACGGAATCTCCGGATGTACGTGGCCAGCTCCAGGCCGGTCATGCCCGGCATGGCGTAGTCCGTCATCACGAGATCGACCGGTGCGTTCCTTTCGAGCACCTCGATCGCGCTTTCCGCGCTGGCGACGTCGATGACGCTGTGCCCGATCGCCTCGAGAAGCATCTTTGTGCTCGACGCAATGAGCGAATCGTCGTCGACGAGCAGGATCGTGGCCTGCTCCACCGTCGAAGGCGCGAGCCCGGGGCGGTGCAGGTCCTGCACCGCGGGTTCATCCGCTTCCGGAAACCACAGGCGCACCGTCGTGCCGACGTTCACCTCGCTCGTGATCGAGAGCGTGCCGCCGAGCTGCTCGATGAAGCCGCGCACCATCGAGAGTCCGAGACCGGTGCCCTTGCCGGGCGGCTTCGTCGAGAAGAACGGATCGGTCGCCCGTGCGACGGTCTCGGGCGGCATGCCGCCGCCGGAATCGGCGACCTCGACCCAGACATACGAACCCGCCCTGACGGTCGCCGACGCAGGCAATCGCGCGATGCCGGCACGCAGCTCGATGCGTCCGCCATCCGGCATCGAGTCGCGGGCGTTGATCGCGAGATTGAGGATCGCAAGCTCGAACTGGACCGGATCGACCTTGACCGGCGGCAGCTCTGCCGAAATGTCCTCGTCGTGCAGGACGACGTGAGGACCGATCGAACGGCGGATCAGCTCGCGGGCACTCGCGATGAGCTCGTGAACATTCGCGCTGCAGGTCGCGAGCTCCTGCTGCCGCGCGAATGCGAGCATGCGCTGGGTCAGCGCAGCACCCCGCTCCGCGCCCTGCAAGGCGGTGCGGATCAGGCCCGATTCTTCCGACGCGGGGTCGAACCGGTGATCAAGGATCTCCAGATTCGCCATGATCGCCATCAGCAGATTGTTGAAATCGTGGGCCACGCCACCGGTGAGCTGACCGAGACTTTCCATCTTCTGCGCGTGCAGAAGCTGCTCCTGTGCGCGCTCGCGGGCGATCACCTCCTCGCGTAGAGCCGCCGTGCGGTTTTCGACGCGCCGCTCGAGCTCCTGCGTCAGCTCGGTCAGGGCAGCTCGCTCGGCGGCGAGCTCGCGCAGCGCATGTTCGATGCGCTCGTGCCCCTCGGAGAGCTCGAGCAGATGCGATCGCGCCTCGTACTGCCGGCGGCGCGACCTTACGCTCGTCGTCGCGAAGCTGACGAAGGTCGAAGGATGAAAAGGCCGTTCCAGGATCGTGACGTTGCCGAGCAGCTCCATCAGCGATTCGGGAATGAGCCGACGCTCGAGGCCCTGCCCATGCGTGGCGAGCACGAGGAAGGGAAAGTCGGACCACGGCTCCTGTCGTCCCAGCGCATCGGCGAGCGCGCCGAGCTCCGAAGCCATCAGCGCTTCGAGCGAGACGATCGCGAAGCCGGCGCCGTGCAGGATCTCGCGCGCGAGCTCGCCGATCGTGCGGCAGATGAAGGCGGAATGGCCCGCCTCTTCCAGCATCATCGACGCGAGCTGTGCGTCGCGCCCGAACGGCGCGAGCACGAGCGCTCGCTCGGACAGGGGACCGCCGCGAGGCACGCTAGCTCCCCTTCGTCGGCGGCAGCGAGGAGCCGATGAACGTCGGCGTGCCCATGAGCACGCCGGTAAATTCGCTCAACGGCTCGCCGAGGCTCACGCCGCCCGCTCCGATCCGGAACTCGCGGATCGTCGACTCGTGATCGCCGCCGCGCTTCTTGACCACCGACACGGCGCGGCGCACCGCGCCGCTGGCCTCGAAATAGCGAAGCAGGATCACCGTGTCGGCGAGATAGGTGATGTCGACCGGCGCCTCCATCGTGCCGACGATGCCATGCTGGGCGACGGTCATGAACGTGCTCGCGCCGCGCCGGTTGAGGTACTGCAGCAGCTCGTGCACGTGCAGGATCAGCGAGCTCTCTTCCGGCATCGCGGCACGGTATCCGTTGATGCTGTCGATGATGACCGCGGTGATGCCGTTCGTGTCGACGAGGCTGCGCGCGCGGTGCGCGAACTCGCCCGGCGTGACCTGCGCGGCATCGACCTGCTCGATGAAGAGCAGGCCGTCGTCCGCGAATTTCTCCAGGTTCATGCCGAGATTGCGCGTGCGATCCAGCAGCAGGTCGATTTCCTCGTCGAAGACGAAGATGGCCACTTTCTCGCCGCGCTCGATGGCGGCCAGCGCGAAGCCCAGGGCGATCAGCGACTTGCCTGTTCCCGCCGGGCCAAGGATCAGCGTGCTCGAACCCTTCTCGACACCGCCGCCGAGCAGCGCGTCGAACGCACGGTTGCCGGTCGAGAGCCGTTCGCGCTCGTAGCGCGTGCGGTGCTCGAGCGCGACGAGGCGCGGATACACGCGCACGCCGCCGCGCTCGATGGCGAAATCGTGATAGCCGCCGCGGTAGCGATGTGCCCGGTATTTCGAAACCCGCAGCCGTCGCCGGCCGGGCCCATACCCCGGCGCGATTTCCTCGAGCCGGATCACACCGTGCGCGATGCTGTGCACGGTCTTGTCGCCGGCCTCGGCGGTGAGATCGTCGAGAAACAGGACCGTCGCTTTCAGTTTGGAGAAATAGTGCTTGATGGCGAGTATCTGGCGCCGGTAGCGCAACGAGCTCTGCGCGAGGAGCCGGATCTCGGAAAGGCTGTCGAGCACCAGCCGCGCCGGCTGGACGCGATTCACGGTCTCGAAGATCTGCCGGGTCGTCTCGCCGAGCTCGAGGTCGGCGGAATACAGGAGGCTCTGCTGCTGATCCTGCGCGAGCGCGCCTTCGGGAGGCAGCAGCTCGTGGATCGTGAAATCGTCGGGCAGCGTCCAGCCGTGAGATGCGATCGTCCTGCGCAGCTCGTCCGCCGTCTCCGACAGCGAAATGTAGAGACAACGCTCTCCGCACCGGCTGCCTTCGAGCAGGTACTGGATCGCGATCGTGGTTTTCCCGGCGCCCGGCTCGCCTTCGAGCAGGAACAGGTGCCCGCGGGACAGGCCGCCCTGAAGCACGTCGTCGAGACCTTCGATGCCGGTCGAGGCAAGGTCGTTGTCATAGCTCGTCGGCGTCAACGCAGTGTCCTCCCGCGACCGGGGCGGAACTATAACGCGATAGCGCCGCGAATCCTTTTCCAGACGTCCCGGCGAAATCCGCCAGCGAGCACAGCCATATCGCCGTTGCGTCAATCGGGCGAGGTCACCGCTCGCTGCCGGCGAAGGTGCTGCACGGCCGGCTCGCGGGGCGCTGACACGCCGCGTGCGAGTCCGCGCCCGGAAAGACCTCTCCGTCCTGCGCGCGACGGCCCGGACCGGGGTCGCGAGCCGGTCAGTGGCGCCTGCGCCCGTGCCCGCGCTCCGTGTGCAGGGCGACGCGGATCATTTCGCCGCCCTGCGACGTGCCGTGCAACGCCGCGATCGCATTCCGTGCCGAATGCCCTTCCATCTTCAGTTCCGCGAAGCCCTTGCACTCGCCGCTGAAGAGATCCTTCGCCATGCGCATTTCGAACACGCGCCCGAAAGGCTCGAACAGCTCCCGCAGGACGGCTTCGGTCATCGATCGAGGCAGTCCGCGGACACTCAAAGTCAGCATCATCTACTCCTGTGGAATGCGCGCCGCCTCAGCGACGACGGCCGGGCTTGGGCTTCGGCGCGGGTGCGGGCATCGGCTCGACGCCGTCGAGAATGACGCGCAGGTCGACGATCGTCCGATTCGCGCCGCTTCCGTCCAGGTCGAGCGAACCGATCGCCTTCCGCCGGAGCGAAGCGCTGTTGATGTACGTCTCCTGATCGAGTTGCGGCGGCCGCTCCGTGCTGCACAGCCTGCGATCGAACTTCAGCAGGCTCGTTCCGGGGCGACGCCAGGGCTCGAGCGGAAACCATTTCCGGACCAGGCCACTGTCGAGCTTCACGGTGACGGAGTCGTCCGTGAGCGCGGCGCAGCGGCCGAGTCCAACGTCGAATGACATGACATCCTCCTTGCGCGCGGAGGCGCGCCCAGGCCGCAGCGGCCTGCTTCACGCGCTTTCACACGAGGAAACCAAGAGGTGGGCAGCCACGAGCCGTGGCTGAGCTAGCGGGGAAGGATACCTCTTCGACCGTTAAGGCAACGTTGCCCGGCGCGTTCCGCGCACGCCGGCCCGCCCTTTCCGTCGGGCAATGCGGGGCGAGGCATGACGGAGCCCGCATCGGCCGGGCAGGGCTCGCGATCGCCGCAAGCCCGTCACACGAACCCGATCTCGTGCTCCCCGTGCATGGACATGACCAGTTTCACCATCGAGGCAGGCACCATGATTTCGAGGGTCAGCGGCTGGCCCTGCGCGCCCTCGCCGGAGAGCGTCATTTCGAAGAACGAGCCCGACGCGTCGATTTCGCTGCAGACGATGTGCGGGCCCATCGGCGCCTGCCGCACGTACGGCTTGATCGGATCGCCGAGCGCCTCGAGCGCTTGCGGAAACAGGAACACGGCGTAGTTCGGCGAGTCGGGCATGCAGGCTCCGTGCGGATCGAGCGTGGATCAAAGTTGTATCGAAAGCTTGGCCGCCGCGCGCCTCGCTTTCGCGCGCGCCGACTCTATGTCCGAATCGCGCGCCAACGTGACCGCCATGCGCCGGTGGCCGCGCACTTCGGGCTTGCCGAATAGGCGCAGCATCGTATCGGGTTCGGCGAGCGCGTCGGCGACGCCGTGATAACGCGGCCGGTCGCCGTTGCCTTCGGCGAGCACCGCGCACGACGCCGACGGTCCGAGCTGGCGTATCAGCGGAATCGGCAGGCCGAGGATCGCTCGCGCGTGCAGCGCGAACTCGGAGAGATCCTGCGAGATCAGCGTGACGAGCCCGGTGTCGTGCGGGCGCGGGCTGACTTCGGAGAAGATCACGGCATCACCCTTGACGAAGAACTCGACGCCGAAGATGCCGGCGCCGCCGAGCGCAGCGGTGATCGCGCCGGCCTGACGCTCGGCTTCGGCCCGCGCCGCCGCGCTCATCGGCTGCGGTTGCCACGATTCGCGGTAGTCGCCCGCCTCCTGGCGATGACCGATCGGCGCGCAGAACGAGGTTCCGCCGGCATGGCGCACCGTGAGCAGCGTGATTTCGTAATCGAAATCGACGAAGCCTTCGACGATGCAGCGGCCCTGCCCCGCCCTGCCGCCCGATTGCGCATAGTCCCACGCCGTGTCGACACCGGCCGCGTCGCGCACGACGCTCTGCCCCTTGCCGGAGCTCGACATCACGGGCTTGATCACGCACGGCAGGCCCAGCGCCGCGACCGCGGCGTGACAGTCCGCCCGCGTGTCGACGAAACGGTAGGGCGAGGTCGGCAGGCCGAGCTCCTCGGCGGCCAGGCGGCGGATGCCTTCGCGATTCATCGTGAGCCACGCCGCTCGCGCGGTCGGAATCACGCGCAGTCCCTGGCGTTCGAGCTCGACCAGCGTCGGTGTCGCGATCGCCTCGATCTCCGGAACGACGAGATCGGGCTGCTCCAGCTCGATGACGCGCGTAAGCTCGCTGCCGTTCAACATGTCGATGACGTGGCTGCGATGCGCGACCTGCATCGCCGGTGCGTTCGCATAGCGATCGACCGCGATCACCTCGATCGCGAATCGCTGCAGCTCGATCGCGACTTCCTTGCCGAGCTCGCCGCTGCCGAGCAGCAGCACGCGGATCGCGGTGTCGGTGCCGGGCGTGCCGAAGGGTTTTTTCATGTCCGCGAGGAAGCTCCGGAAAGAGGCGGCCTGCGCCGGGATCGCGGCGATGCGCGGACCTGCGACGCCGTGGCGAACACCGTCGCACCCCTATCCGCACCGACGCATGAGGCACAATGCGCTTTCGCCACAGGGATTCTCTCATGTCTCGCATCGCGCTGATCGCCTTCGTCCTGCTGCCGCTCGCTGCCCGCGCAGCGCCGCCCGAGGACCAGTGGTTCACCGTGCTGCTCGACGGGCGCAAGATCGGCTCGTTCGAGTCGACGCGCACGATGCGCGACGGCCGCGTCGTGACGACGCAGACGCTCGATCTCTCGATCGAGCGCGCCGGCACGGCGGTCGCCCTGTCCAGCAGGGAAACCACCGAGGAGACGCCCGACGGCAAGCCGCTCGCGTTCGCCAGCGTGTCGCGCCTTTCCGGCGGGGAGACGACGATCGAAGGCACGGTGCGCGACGGCAAGGCGATCGTGAAGACGCGCACCGCGGGCGCCGAGCAGCAGCGCGAAATTCCGTGGCCTTCGGGGGCGCTGCTGCCGGAAGGCCTGCGGCTCGTGGGGCTGCGCGCGGGACTCGCTCCCGGCACGCGTTACCGCGCGCTCGCGTTCCAGCCGTCGAGCCTCGATGCGGCCGAGATCGAGACGACGGTGCGCGCGCCGCAGGCCGTCGATCTTCCCGGCGGGACGAAGACGCTGAGCGTCTTGGACCAGACGATCTCGCTGGGCGGCACGCCGGTCAAAAGCCGGCTCTGGGTGGACGCCGAGCAGACCGTGCACAAGCTGACCATGCCGGTGATCGGCGTGGAGCTGGTGCTGCTCGCCTGTGACCGCGCCTGCGCGACGGCGCCGAACCAGGGCACCGACATCTTCGATCGCACGCTGATGGCCTCTCCGCGAGCACTGACACAGGCGGAGCTCGGCCGCGGCATGCGCTACGTGCTGGCACCGAGCGATGGCGGCGCAGCGCTCCGCCTGCCCGAGACCGGCGAGCAGCAGGTCGCCGCGAGAGACGGCACGCTCGTCGTCGAAGTCGCGCCGTTACCCACGCCCGACGGCGAGGCAGCACCGGCTTCGGCCGACTACGCGCCGAACGACTGGCTGCAGAGCACCGCACCCGAGGTCGCCGCGCTCGCGCGCAAGGCCGCAGCCGGGGCACGCGATCCAGCGGAGCAGATGCGGCGGCTCGAAGCCTTCGTGCGCAGCTACATCCGCACCAAGACGCTCGGCGTCGGCTATGCCTCGGCGCTCGAAGTCGTGCGCAAGCCCGAAGGCGACTGCACCGAGCACGCCGTGCTCCTTGCGGCGCTCGGCCGCTCGCTCGGCATCGCGACGCGCGTCGTGGACGGACTCGCGTACGCGCCGGGTTTCGCCGGCAAGGATCGCGTGTTCGTCCCGCACGCCTGGGTGCAAGCCTGGATCGACGGCCGCTGGCAGAGCTTCGACGCCGCGCTGCAGGGATTCGACGCCGGCCACATCGCGCTCTCAGTCGGAGACGGCGATCCGTGGCGGTTCTACGCGGGCCTCGACATGCTCGGGCGACTCGAGCTGCGCGAGGCGACGCCGCTAGAGGGTGAATGGGTGCGCTGATGCCCGGAAAGCTCTCTATGATATCTTTATGATATCGTTCCCTCTCGAGGAGGAGAGAGCCATGAACGAACGCAACGCGTTTTCCCTGCCCGGCATTCCCGCCGTCCTGCTGGTCATCGTCGCCTGGCTCGCGCTGGGCTACTGGCTGTTGCAGACGGTCCAGACCCAGCCGCAGCCCGCCGAAGTCATCCCCATCGTGCTCGCCTTCGTGCTGCTCGCCTTCATCGGCAAGGGCTTCTTCCAGGTACAGCCGAACCAGGGCAAGGTGCTGCAGCTGTTCGGGCGCTATTCCGGCACCGTACGCGACGAAGGCCTGCGCTGGACGAATCCGTTCTACGCCAAGCGAGCGGTTTCGCTGCGCGTGCGCAATTTCGAATCCGGCAAGCTCAAGGTCAACGACTCCGACGGCAATCCGATCGAGATCGCCGCCGTCGTCGTCTGGCAGGTCGTCGACACAGCCGAAGCGGTGTTCTGCGTCGACGACTACGAGAACTTCGTGCAGATCCAGTCCGAAGCGGCGCTGCGCCAGATGGCGCAGAGCTATCCGTACGATTCGCACGACACGGGCTCACCGTCGCTGCGCAGCCACGGCGAGGAAGTGAACGCGCACCTGCGCAACGAGATCCAGCAGCGCCTCGGCAAGGCCGGCGTGAAGGTCGTCGAGGCGCGCATCAGCCACCTCGCCTACGCGCAGGAGATCGCGCAGGCGATGCTGCAGCGCCAGCAGGCCGGCGCCATCATCGCGGCGCGCGCGCGCATCGTCGAAGGCGCGGTCAGCATGGTCGAGATGGCGCTCGCCGAGCTCGGCAAGCGCGGCGTGGTCGATCTCGACAACGAGCGCCGCGCGGCCATGGTCAGCAATCTCCTCGTCGTGCTTTGCGGCGATCGGGCCACGCAGCCGGTCGTCAACGCCGGCACGCTGTACACGGGTTGAGCGTGAGTCCCGATCGGCGCTTTCCGCACCGGGCAGAAGCGGCGTGAGCGACAAGAAAGCCTATCCGCTGCGCATCAGCGCCGCGGTCCTCGACGCGGTGCAGCGCTGGGCCGACGACGAGCTGCGCTCCGTCAACGCGCAGATCGAATACCTGCTGCGCGAGGCGCTGCGCAAGGCCGGCCGCCTGCGTCCGCCACGCGAGGCGCCGCGGGGCGGCGCGAAGAAATGAGCTGCGCTACGCGGCGCCGAATCGACCGGGCACCCTGCCCGTGCATGGAGTTGCGACGATGAACACCTGTCTGCGTTCGGTAGCGCTCGCCTTGTCCTCCTTTGCACTGTCGCTCGCGTCGGCTTCGCTTCAGGCGCAAGCCACTCCGGATGCGACGCCGCACGCGCTCTGCGACGCGCGCGCGAACGCGCTGTTCGACGCGCTCGGCGCGGAAGACTACGAGGCCGCGACGGCCGATTTCGATGCAGCGCTCCGCGCCCGTTACCCGGCCGCCAAGATCCGGCAGGACTACGCTGCGCTGAGCGCGGCCATCGGACGCCCGCTCGGCCGCGGCCGCCCGCACAGCAGCGAAGTCGCGGAACAGATCGTCGTCATGGTGCCGCTGATCTTCGAGCGCGGCACGCTGACGGCCGAGGTCCATTGCAACGCCGACGGCGGCATCTCGGATTTCCGCCTCGAGGCGACCCAGGCCATGAGCAGACCGTGAGCGACATGCCACGGGCCGCGATCCGGCCCGAATTCAGCCCGGCCGTGCTTCCATTTGCTTCCGCGATGCGAAAGCATTGGAGCCATCGGCCAGTCCGCTGGCGCGCCGATTCCGTTTTCGCTGGAGTGACGTGATGTCGATTCGTCTGTTCGCATGCGTGCTGCTGTACGGAGCGTCGCTCGTCTTTGCCGCGCCGCCGGAAACCAGGCAGGACCAGGACCCGCAGGAGATCGATGTCGACGCCATGGCGCGCGCGAAGGATGCGGGCGCGACGCCCGCGCCGGCCGACGCATCGGCCGAGGCAACGTCGGAAGACGCATCCGCCACGACGCCGCCGCCGGAAGAGGCGCCACCCGAGCCTTCGCCCACCGACACGCCGCCGACCGAAGCCGCAGCCGCCGAAGCGCAGCCGCCCGCGTCGGACGCAGGATCGTCCGACACCGGAAAGGCTCCGACCGAGAACGCTCCGCCCGCCGGTTCGCCTTCCGCCGGCGAAACCCCGACCGAAGCGCCGCCTTCGATGACCGCGCCCGATGCCGGCGAGCTGAGCATCGCGGCCAGTTGCCGCGCGCGCGCGGCGAGCCTGCTCGACGACGCCGAGAAGGCCGACTACGCCGGCGCGACGCGCGATTTCGATGCGAAGATGCGCGCCGAGCTGCCGGTGCCGAAATTCAAGCAGCAGTGGGAATCGCTGTCGCAGTTCGGCAAGCTGGTCGCGCGCGGCCAGTCGCACCTCGGCTCCGGACAGGGCTACACGATCGTGATGATTCCGCTGATCTTCGAGAAGACCAATCTCGTGGCGCAGATCGCCTGCGGCAGCGACGGCCGCATCGCGGGCTTTCACGTCACGCAGGCACCGAAGCCGCAGTTCTGACGCGCGCAACGCATGGCGACGACGATTCACGCGCCGCCTCCCCGCTGCGACGCGGCGCGCAGGCGCGAGGTGATCGCCGAGGCGATCGCGCTCGGAGTGCCGCGCGACTACGGGCGCGCGCGCAGGCTTCCCGTCATGCGCGAGCCGCGCGCGCTCGCATGCATCGGCCTCGACATCCACGAACGCCCGCAGTGGCTCGCACCGCGCGCCGCGCGCGCGTTCGTGCGCATGCGCGACGCAGCGCGCGAGGCAGGCATCACGCTCGAGGTCGTCTCGGCGTTCCGCTCCGCCGATTACCAGCTCGGCATTCTCCGCCGCAAGCGCGAGCGCGGACTTCCGATGCCTGAAATCCTGCGTGTCAGCGCTGCGCCCGGCTACAGCGAGCACCATTCCGGGCGCGCGGTGGATCTCACGACGCCCGGCTACGCCGCGCTGGAAGAGGAATTCGAGCACTCGCCCGCATTCGCGTGGTTGCGCCGCAATGCAAGGCGCTTCGGCTTCAGGCTTTCGTATCCGCGCCGCAACCCCCATGGCATCGCCTACGAGCCGTGGCATTGGTGCTGGCACGCGAAGCGCCGGTAGGAAAGCGCGCGTGGAGCGCTGACAGGAAACCGTCAGTCGCGCATGCGCGCGGCGTGCACCGCCAGCGCGAGCCAGCCGACGATCAAGGCGACACCGCCGAGCGGCGTGATCGCACCGAGCGCGCGCTGCGCTCCGAGCGCGAGCAGGTAGAGGCTGCCGCAGAACAGTCCGGTTCCGGCGCCGAAGGCAATGGCGGCAATGCGCAAGGCCGCTGACGTGCCGCCGCGCGCGAGCAGTCCGGCACCGAACAGCGCGAGCGCGTGCCAGAACTGGTAGTCCACGGCCGTGTGCCAGGTCGCGAGCGCCTGTTCGCCGAGGGAGCCGCGCAGCGCGTGCGCGCCGAAAGCACCGAGCGCGACGGCGACGCCGCCCATCAGGGCGGCCGACGCCAGTGCCCTGCGCGAGAAGCTCACGATCCGTTCCACCGGAACGCAACGCGCCGCACGTCGGACGACCGCGGCGCACTGCCTGGCATGCCGTGCGGGCTCAATCGTCCGACTTCGCGGATTTCGACTTCTTCCCGCTGCGCTCTTTCTTCTCCACCGGCTTCAGGAGATCGTCCATCGACTTGTCGATGTTCGCGTACTTGTACGCCGGGATGACGTATGTCCAGTCCTTGACTCGCGCGTTGAGGTCCGCGGCCTCCTTTTCGATCGCGGCCAGCTTTTCCTCGCGATCCTTGGCGGGATCGGCGACTTCGGGCGGCTTCGGCGGCTCTGCCGAATCGGCCTTGGTCTCGGCCGGCGCGGAACCTTCGGCCGGCTTCTCGGCATCCGCCGCGGACGCATTCTTGTGCTCCGCGAGCTTGGACTCGTAGTCGGCCTTCGCCTTGGCTTGCTGCGCCTCGATGTGCTTGCCCGCCTGCTCGGAGTCGACCGATGCGGAGAGCTGCGCGTAGTGCTTGCCGTCCTTCTCCCACGCGACCACATCGACGACGAGGCCGTCGAACGTCGCATAGCGCGCCTTCAGCGGCTTGTCGCCCGGCGCGGCGTCCTTCGCCGGCAGGACATCGTCGAAACGAAGGTTCGCCAGCGTCGAGGAGAGCCCGTTCACCGCGTATTCCGAGCTGACTTCGCGTCCTTTCGGAATGTCCGCGAGCTTGAAGTTGGCATCGCCCTCGTCCTCTTTCGCGACACGCACGGTCTTGCCGTCGGGATGCGTCACCGTGACCGAGGCGATGCGATTCGCCTGCACGTCGACGACGTCCTTGCGCAGCCAGTTCTCGGCCTTCTTGTCGACGTTGAGGCTGGCCGACACGAGCCAGCTCCGCGCCTCGCCCGCGCGCCGCACGAAGGTGCCGCCGCGCGTGTTGGCGTTGCCCACGATCAGCTTGACCGGCTGGCCGAGGCCGCCCAGCTCGATCTGGACGCCCTTCGCGTCCTTGCCTGCGAGGTCCTCGACGCCCAGCGTCTCGTACTTGTCCTTGTTGGACGTCTTCTCTTCGAGGATCTTCGCGTCGGCGAGCTTGAGCAGCAGCTCGCGCAGCTTGCCGGTGTCGGCGGCGTAGTTGCCTTTCTCGGCGAGCGTCCAGCCATCGGCGCCGCGAGTTAGTGTCGCGATCGGCTTGTTCTCGGCGCCGGTCAGCACAAGCTTGTCGACGTCGTTGACGTGGTCGCGCAGGCCAGGAACGAGGTATGACGTCTCAGTGTCCACGCCGCCGCTTTCGCTCTGCGGCTGGCGCGAGTGGTTCACGACGACGGCGACGACGATCGCGACGAGGGCTGCGACGGCGAGCCCGATGAGTGTCTTCTGGTTCATGCGGATTCTCCCTGCGCGGCACGGCGGCGCTGGTTACGCCACCAGGCGAACGCGAGCGCGGCGAGAGTGACGAGGGCCGGCATCAGCACGATGTTGACGAGCTTGAGCTTCGTGCCGAGCGATTCGATTTCGGCATCCAGCTGGCGGCGCACCTGGCGCAGCTCCTTCCTGATCTCGAGCTTGCGCTTGAGGAAGTTCTCGAGCTCGGCTTTCTGCTCGGGCGAGAGGATCTGCGCCTGGTCCTTGCTCTTCGCGCTCTGCAGCTCGGTCAGCTTGCGCTCCGTGTCGGACAGCTCCTTCTGAAGCTCCTGCTCCTTGGCGCGGAAGCGTTCGTCCGCATTGCGCTTGAGCGCCTCGACGGTGGTGAACGGACGCTGCGAGGTCGCACGGCCGCGGATCGAGATCAGCTCGCTCGATCCGGCCATGTTGTCGAGCGCGTTGACGGCGAAGTCGCCGTTGTTCGCGAACGCGTTCATGAGCTTCTGGCCGAAGAACGAGCGTACCTGGACCCACATGCGGTCCGACAGGATGTCGGTGTCGGCGACGAGGACGATCTGGCCCTCGTCCTTGGACTCCTTGAGCGCGCCTTCATCGTTGCGCTCCGGGAAAGCGGTCTTGAACTTGCCGGAGAGGCGCGCGGCGACGATCAGGTGTTCGCCGCTCGGCTTGTAGTCGGCATAGAGCACGCTCGGATCCTGCAGCATCTTGAGTCGGTCGGCGGGCACGGTGGACGCGTCGCCGGTGGTCTGGATCAGCGGCGTCAGGGTCACGTCCTTGGCGTCCTTGGCGAGCTCGAAATAGCCCGTCGTCGACACGTTGATCGTGTCGAGGTTCGCGGTCGTCACCTCGTCCTTGTTGAGGTCATCGGCAGTGAAGCCGAGGATCGCCGGATGACGCACCGGTGCCTGACCTTCGCCCATGCTGATCGGCAGCGCGCGCGAGCGGTCGATGACGACCTTGGTCGGGTCGTATTCGATGCCCCAGGCCTTGAACAGCTTGGGCAGATTCGACGACTTGTCGGCCATCATCGCCGCCATCGGGTTGTTCGGGTCGGCGGCGGAATCGTCGAGTTCGGCCATCGGATCGACGAACACGAGCAGGTGCCCGCCGCGCAGCACGAACTGGTCGATCGCGTACAGCGCATCCTCGGGCAGCTGCCTGGGATGCACGACGACGAGCACGCCGATGTCCTTGTCGATCGACTTCAGGTTCGACGCGGTCAGCGTCTTCATCTCGAACAGCTGCGACCACTGCTGGTCGACCGCCCACGGCTCGCGCATCTGGCGCGTCTCGGGATTGAAACCGGTCGTGATCGGAAGGCCGGACAGCAACCCGACCACCGGCTTCTTCGCGACACTGAGCTCGTGGATCAGCTTGGCGATGTCGTACTCGAGGAACGATTCCTTCTCCGGATTGAAGAACGGGATCGTCGCCTGTCCGTTCGTCGAGTTGGTGCCGGCGAGGCCGAAGAAGATCTTCTCGCCCGTCGCTCCGACCGGCACCGACTGGAGGCCGAGGCTGGCGGCGCGATCCTCGTCCTCGGAAAACGGCAGCGGATCGATCAGCTGCAGCCTGACCTTGCCGCCGGAGCGCGAGGCGATCTCCTCCAGCATCTCGCGCACGCGCGTGTAGTACGTGCGCAGCTGCGGCAGGTCCTGCGTGCCTCTGTCGGAGAAATAGAGGTAGAGATTGATCGGCTCGTCGAGCGAGCCGATGATCTTGCGCGTGCCTTCGGACAGCGTGTACAGGTGATTCTGCGTGAGATCGACGCGCGCGCCGCGGAACGCCACGTTGACCAGCAGCATCACCGCGACGAACAGCACCGCGAGCACGACCAGCGCGGTGCCGGAGAGCGCCTTGCGATTGAATGGCATGTGGGTCCCTCCTCAGGCCGCTTTCTTGTAGTCGATGACCACAGCGTTCGCGTACAGCCAGACGCCGATCATCAGGAGGAAATAGATCAGATCGCGCAGGTCGATGACGCCCTTGCTGATCGACGTGAAATGCGTCAGGAACGACAGCCCCGACACCGCGTCGACGACACCCTGCGGCGCGATCGCGCGGAACGCATCGAGCACGAGCGGAAAGCCCGCCAGCAGCAGCAGGAAGCAGATCACCACCGTCAGGATGAACGCGATGACCTGGTTGCGCGTCGATGCCGAGATGCACGATCCGATCGCGAGGAACGCGCCCGCCATCAGCAGCGAGCCGATGTAGCTCGCGAAGATCACCCCGTTGTCCGGGCTGCCGAGATAGTTCACCGTGATCCAGATCGGGAACGTCAGCACGAGCGCGATCGCGATGAACGCCCACGCCGCGAGGAACTTGCCGAACACTGCCTGCCACATCGTCACCGGCAGCGTCAGCAGAAGCTCGATCGTGCCGCTCTTGCGCTCCTCGGCCCAGAGCCGCATTGACACGGCCGGCACGAGGAAAAGATAGAGCCACGGATGGAAATTGAAGAACGGCTGCAGATCGGCCTGGCCGCGCTCATAGAAATTGCCGAGGTAGAACGTGAAAGCGCCCGACAGGATCAGAAAGATCACGATGAAGACGTACGCGACCGGCGTCGCGAAATAGCTCCTGAGCTCGCGCTTGAAGACCGTGACGACGCCGCTCATGTGCGCGCCTCCTTGCCGATTGCCCCCAGTGTGATGGTGCGGAACACCTCGTCGAGCCGGCCGCCTTCGAGCGCGAGCTCGCGCACGGCGACGCCCTGGCTAGTGAGCGCGTTGCTCACGGCGACAAAGATGGAACGCCCCGGTTTCGGGAACGCGGTGATGCGGTTGTCCTGCGGATCGACCTCGATCGACGCGACGTCCGCGACGCGCGCGAGCGCGTCCTTTGCCGCGTTGACGTTGTCCGCCGTCAGCGACACGGCCTGGTGGTAGCGCGAGCGCGCCTCGAGCTCGGCCGGCGTCGCGTCGGCGAGGATGCGGCCCGCGGCGATGATGATCGCACGCGTGCAGACCGCGTGGACCTCCTCCAGCAGGTGCGTGGAGACGATGATCGTCTTGTCGCGCGACATCGCGTTGATCAGCGTGCGCACCTCGTGCTTCTGGTTCGGATCGAGGCCGTCGGTCGGCTCGTCGAGGATCAGCACGGCGGGATCGTGCAGGATCGCCTGCGCCAGCCCGACGCGGCGCTTGAAACCCTTGGACAGCGTGTCCACCGGCTGCTCGAGCACGCGCTCCAGGTGCAGGCGCGCGATCGTGTCGTCGAGACGCCGGTCGCGCAGATCGCCTTTCAGCCCGCGGACGTCAGCGATGAATTCGAGAAACTCGTGCACGGTCATCTCGCCGTAGCTCGGCGCGCCTTCCGGCAGATAGCCGAGCACGCGCTTGGCCTCGAGCGGCTGCTTCTCGACGTCGAAACCGCCGACCGACGCGGAACCGGACGTCGGCGCCAGGAAGCCTGCCAGCATCTTCATCGTCGTCGATTTGCCGGCGCCGTTCGGGCCGAGGAAGCCGAGTACCTGTCCAGGCTCGACCCTGAAGCTGATGCCGTCGACGGCGACGAGATCGCCGTAACGTTTGCAGAGTTGTCGGGTTTCTATCATGGTCCGGTTTACCGTCGTGAAAAACGGACGCGCGGGCGCCATGGCCGCGCGGGCCCGAAGGGGTTTCCAACGTACACCTCGCGATCCGCGACGACCGCGCTGCGGGCGCTGGGCCGCAGCCGCCCTCCCGGCGGACGAAAACGCGAGCGCTGCGGAAGATACCGCAGGACAGGCAAAAAGTTCCCCACGGAACGGCCGTCCGCCGGATCGGGCCGGCAGCTGATCGCGCGCGGACAGTCCTGCGACTTCGTCAATCCTTCGGACGCGGGAGGTCCCACGGCGGCGGATAGCAGCGGCCCGCCCGCAGCGGGCGGAAGCACGACGCCTCGTCGTAGAACGCTTCCGACTGGCCTGCTTGCCACCCCGGAATGCCGGCGAGCGGCAGCGGCCGCAGCTCCTGCGGATCCGTGAGCAGACGAGCGGCTTCGATGTGGCGAGCGATCGCACGCTCCGCCTCGGGCCAGGACGCGATCACGGCGTCCTCGCTGCGCCTTTCGATCCGGTCGCGATCGACACGGACCGCCAGCGCTTTCGCGGTGGGCAGCAAGCCATGCAGGAACGCATGGTCGAGCAGCGCATGCCCGATGACCGTCACCGCGATGCGCGAGCCCCAGTCCCCGCGATGCGTGAAGAACAGGCTGCGCCAGTCGTGCGCATTCCACGCCTCTTCAAGATCCGGAGTTTCGTCCAGCCAGACGATCAACCCGGCCTCGTCGAAATGGGTCAGCGCGCACTGGCCGCGCGTCCGCCGTTTCGGCCCGACGCGCGCGATGTCGGCGACCTGCCGCACGTTCATGGCACGCTTCAGATCCGCATGCCGCAGCCAGACCAGCGCGTTGAAGAAATCGTGCGTGCTGCCTTCACGCGTCGCGATCACGCCGCGGCGCGCGATGCGTTCCTCGTAGTGGAGGCCGTCGACGAGGAGATCGGGTGTCTGGGCGACGAAGCGCAGCGAACGCGTGCTTCCGGCGCTGCTCATCCGATTGTTCAATGCCGCGAGGTCGCCGACGGAAAACTCGTCACGGTCGCAGGCGAACCCGGCGAACAATGGGTGAGCGTACCTGGATGCGCAATCTCTCGGCATCGGCACCAGCGCGGACGCCTGCTCGGAATCGGCCATGGGCCATCGTTCCTTGCAGTCGGGCGGACTCCCGTTGCCGACATGATCCTGCATCGCCGATTGCCGCCGTGGTTGCGAGTTGCCGGAGAGCTGGGCTCTTACTCGAATTCCACTGCCCGTTGCAGTCGGGCGACGAGATCGTGCTCGCTCGCGCCGGTCACGGTCACGTCCACGATCTGTCCCGCGCGCAGTCCCTGTCCGTCTTCGACGCGCACGATGCCGTCGATCTCCGGCGCGTCGGCTCTCGATCGGGCGATCGCGCCTTGCGCGCCGACTTCGTCGACGATCACGGCCTGGCGCGTGCCGATCTTGCGCGCGAGGCGGGTGGCGGAGATGCCGGCCTGGGTTGCCATGAAGCGGGACAGACGTTCCTGCTTGAGCTCTTCGGGCACCGGATCCGGCAGCTCGTTCGCCCTGGCGCCTTCGACCGGCGAATAGGCGAAGGCGCCGACGCGATCGAGCTCGGCTTCGCGCAGGAACGCGAGCAGCTCCTCGAACTCGCTTTCGGTCTCGCCGGGAAATCCGACGATGAAGGTCGAGCGTAGCGTGAGATCCGGGCATGCGCTGCGCCAGGCGCGGACGCGCGCGAGCACCTTGTCGACGGCACCGGGCCGTTTCATCAGCTTGAGAATGCGCGGGCTCGCGTGCTGGAACGGGATGTCGAGATAAGGAAGGACGCGACCTTCCGCCATCAGCGGGATCACGTCGTCGACGTGCGGATACGGATAGACATAGTGCAGGCGCACCCAGACGCCGAGCTCCGACAACCCGCGGCAGAGATCGGTCATGCGCGTCGCGTACGGGCGGCCGCGCCATTCGCGCTCGGCGTACTCAAGGTCGACGCCGTATGCGCTCGTGTCCTGCGAGACGACGAGCAGCTCCCTGACGCCGCCCTTGACCAGCTTCTCGGCCTCGACCAGCACGTCGTCGATCGGGCGCGACACGAGGTCGCCGCGTAGCGACGGAATGATGCAGAACGTGCAGCGATGATTGCAGCCTTCCGAGATCTTGAGGTACGCGTAGTGCTTCGGCGTGAGCTTGATGCCCTGCTCGGGCACGAGGTCGAGAAACGGATCGTGTCTGGGCGGCAGCGCCGCGTGCACCGCGTTCATCACGCTGGCGTAATCCTGTGGCCCGCTGATCGACAGCACGTCGGGATGCGCCTCGCGGATCAGATCGGCGCGCTTGCCGAGGCAGCCGGTGACGATGACCTTGCCGTTCTCTTCCAGCGCCTCGCCGATCGCGTCGAGCGATTCGGCTACTGCTGCATCGATGAAACCGCACGTGTTGACGACGACGACGTCGGCCGCATCGTAGCTCGGCACGATGTCGTATCCCTCCACGCGTAGTTGCGTCAGGATGCGCTCGGAATCCACCAGAGCCTTCGGGCAGCCGAGGCTGACAAAACCGACCTTGGGATTGCGGGGCGACATCGGGAAGCAATGAGCGGGGGCCCGATAGCTTACCGTGCGGAAGGAGTCCGCTGCAGCGCGCCTGGGGGTCGAGCACCGGCCGGCGAAATCGCGGATGATAGAGCGGTGCCGCCACGACATCGGATGTAGGGCGGAGGGGGGATCGAGTGAAACCAGCTCGCCAGGATGCTGACGACCGGCGCCATCGTCGTGCGCCGCCGGTTGCGGCCGTTTTTCTTTCTCTCATAACGCTCGTCGCGGCGGCGCCTGCCCGCGCCGACACTGCCGCCGAGCCCTCAGCGTATCCGCGCGCGGCCGCGGCGACGTCGGCCCTGCGCAGCGCTCAGTGGATCGCCGGCACGCTCGAATCACCGCTCGTGGCGACGCTGGTGAGCAGCCTCGGGGGCGCGGCCGCGCAGGCGTGGGCGGCCTGGATCGCCGGCAGCCTCTTTTCCGCCGTCGGCGCGCTCGCCGCCGCCGACGGCGAATGGCAGCGCGTCGCCGAATCGTCGGAGCGCCGCGGAGACACGCAGCGGCTGACGATCGCGCTCGCGCAGCGCGTCGAGATCGCGCTCTCGCAGGGTGATTACGCGCGCTGCCAGACGCTCGCCGAGCGCCTCGCGAAAGTGGCCGGTGCGGCCGGCGATCGCATCCAGGCCGCGTTCGCGGAGGCCAACCTCGGCGTGGTCGCGCGCCGCCGCGGCCAGCTCGACAAGGCGCTCGCGCATCAGGAGCGCGCACTCGTGCTCTATCGCGAAGCAGCAGACCCGTATGGCATCGCGCAGTCGCTCACGAATCTCGCCACCGTGCATCGCGATCGCGGCGATTTCGCCAAGGCGCTGGACATGGCGCTCGAAGCGGTCGCTCTGCGCGAGAAAACCGGCGACAAGCTCGAAATCGCCTACCGCAACGTCGGCCTCCTCTATCGCGAGATCGAGGACGGCCCTGCCGCGCGCGGCTATTTCGAGCGCGCGCTCGCCGTCGCCGCGAAGCGCGGCAGCCCTGCCGCCTATTCCGCGGTCGTGGGCGCGTATGCGGGCCTGCTCAACGATCTCGGCGAATATGCGGCCGCGCAGGCGGCCGCGGAGGAAGCGCTCGCGATCGACCGCGCGCTCGGCGACCGGCCGCATCAGGGCCTCGAGCACCTCGAGCTCGGCCGCGCCCTGCTCGGGCAGCGCCGCAACGGAGAGGCCTCAGCCGAGCTTGAAGCCGCGCTCACGCTCGGCCGCGAGCTCGGGCAGCGCGAAATCGTTGCCCGCGCGCTCCTGCACCTCGCCGACATCGCGCTGCTCGAACACGATCGCCTGCGCGCGCACGGCCTGCTCGACGAAGCCATCGCCGGCCTGGAAGCCGCGCGGCTCCGGCCGCAGCTCGCGCTCGCCTATGCCGCGCGGGAGCAGCTCGCGCGTGCCGAGCAGAACGATGCCGACGCGCTGCGCTTCGCGCACAAGTACGCGGCCGAGCGCGAGGAGCTGCTCGGCATTCGCGCCAGCCGCCAGCTCGCCGCACTGGAAACGCGCCATGCGCGTGCAGAAGCCGAGCAGCGCCTCGCGCTGCTCGCCAAGGACAACGATCTGCAAGCCGCCCTGCTCGCCAAACAGCGCCTTGAACGGCGCATCGGGATCGGCGCTCTGGGCGGGCTCGGGACGCTGCTCGTGCTGGTGCTCTGGCGCTTCGCCGGCGTCAACCGGCTGAACCGCGCGCTCGCACGGCGTAACGTCGAGATCGAGCGGCAGCGTGTCGCGCTGGCCACGGCGAACGACAAGCTCGAGCAGCAGGCCGTCGAGCTCTACCAGGCCGCGATCACCGATTCGATGACCGGTATCGCCAATCGCGCCTACAGCCTGCGCCGGCTCGCACGCAGCATCGAGGATTGTGCGCGCTCCGGCAGCGAGCTTGCGATCCTGCTCATCGATTTCGATCACTTCAAGCAGATCAACGATCTGCACGGCCACCTGTTCGGCGACGGCGTGCTCGTCGCCGGCGTCGAAGCGATGCGCCGCTGCCTGCGATCCGACGATCTGCTCGGCCGCATAGGCGGCGAGGAGTTCCTTGCCATCGTCATCGACCGCGATGCGGACGACGTCATCGCCCTCGCCGAGCGCCTGCGTTCCCGCGTCGCCGAAAGGCTCGGCCAGGAAAACCCGGGCCTCCAGATCGCCGCAACCGTCAGCATCGGTGTCGCCCGCCTTGCCGAGCTCGATCCGCCACCGAGCCTCGAAGCACTGCTCGAAGCCGCCGACAAGGCGCTGTACGCGGCGAAGAGTGGCGGCAGGAACCAGGTGCAGCGCTACGCCGCGTGATCTCGGGCGGACACACGCGGTGGCGTCGTCGTGTCCAGCGCTTGCTGCTCCGAATCAGAAACCGCCGAGCCTGCCTGCGCGCCGCATTCCGGGAGCACTCCCATCGTGCGGCCGCGCGGATGCAAGGGTCACGTCCGCCTGTTAACGTAGCGAGCGCCGCCGCCGGAAAGCTCAGGAGGGCCCCATGAATCGGTCATGCCCGATCGCGAAGGTGCCGTCAGCGCTCATCCGTTGCATGCTCTGGTCGGCCGCGCTGGCGCTCTGCGCCGCCTGCTCGAAAAAGTCGTCGGACGAAGCTCATTCGTCCCCTGCGGTCGCCGCATCGAGCGTTGCGGCGCCGGATCCCTACGACACGAGCAAGATGGATTTCAGCACGCCGCCTGCCGTGGTCTCGAACGAGCGCCACACGGGCCCGTTCGCGCAGGGCAGCGCGTTGAGCATGACCGCGGCGATCAAGCCGCTCGATCCGTCGCCCGTCAAGGAGATCCGCCTCGACACGACGCACAAGATCATCGAGATCGCGCCCGGCGTGAAGTTCAGCGCTTGGACCTTCGGCGATCAGGTTCCCGGACCCGCGATCCGCGCGCGCGTCGGCGATCGCATCAAGTTCACGATGACGAACCGCTCCGACGAGCCCGTCCCCGGCGTGCGACTGACCGCCGCGCCGATGATGCATTCAATGGATTTTCATTCGGCGATGGTCTCGCCGCAGGACAAGTACCGGTCGATCGCGCCGGGCCAGACGATCTCGTTCGAGTTCACGCCGAACTATCCCGGCGTCTTCATGTATCACTGCGGCACGCCGATGGTGCTGGAGCACATCGCCTCGGGCATGTACGGCATGATGATCGTCGAGCCGAAGAACGGCTACCCGACCAAAGCAGACCGCGAGTACGCGATCATCCAGAGCGAGTTCTACACCAGGCCCGACCCCGAAAAGCGCAAGATCGAAGGGCAGCCTCTCTACGTGCTGGACGGCGCGCGCGTCCGCGAGAAGCGGCCCACCTACACGGTGTTCAACGGTCGCTACAACGGCATGGTCGACGAGCCGCTCGAGGCCGCGCCCGGTGAGCGCGTGCGCCTGTTCGTGCTGAACGTGGGGCCGTCCAACACGTCGAGCTTCCACGTCGTCGGCACGATCTTCGACCGCGTCTGGTTCGACGGCAATCCGGACAACCAG
Organism: uncultured Rhodanobacteraceae bacterium; assembly: GCA_966248875.1. Taxonomy (GTDB): domain Bacteria; phylum Pseudomonadota; class Gammaproteobacteria; order Xanthomonadales; family Rhodanobacteraceae; genus Dokdonella_A. The sequence goes on along the minus strand of CBINBI010000024.1, from coordinate 2,728 downwards.
TTCCGCGGCATGCAGACGGTGCTGCTCGGCTCATCGGGCGCCGCCATCGTCGAGTTCATCATTCCCGAGGCAGGCAATTACGTGATGGTCGATCACCACTTCGCGAACGCCTCGCAGGGCGCCATCGGCATCATCGCAGCCGGCGGCTCGCCCGAGGGCACCGAGCCCGAGCACCACAACATTCCCGCGACGGGGGCGCCGGTCGATCCGAACGCGCAGAAAGGCAAGCTCGCGTTCGAGTCGAAGTGCCTCGCCTGCCATTCCATCGCGGGCGGCGACAAGCTCGGGCCCGACCTGCACGGTGTGACGCAGCGGCGCGACGAGAGCTGGCTCGTGCGCTGGCTCAAGTCGCCGGAACAGATGCTGGCTTCCGACGCGACCGCCAAGGCCATGCTCGACAAGTACAAGGTGCCGATGCCCAACCAGGGCCTCAACGAAGAGGAGATCCGGCAGTACATCGCGTATTTCCGCTGGGCCGACGAGAACGTCCGGCCGAAAGGCACGACGCAGCCGCAGCCGGCCGCTCCCGGCACGGCTCTGCCGCCGTCGAAGACGAAGTCGGCCGATCCGCCGGCCTCGAACGCGGGAGGCGGATCGTGAGGACGCGCATCGCATCGCTCGTCCTCGCCGCGACCGTCGCGGCGTCGGATGCTGCCGCCTGCGGCGCCTGCCTGGAGGACAAGATCGCCGCGACCTATGACTACGCTGTGATCCAGCAAGCCGCGGCGCAGGGCGATGTCGTCGTGTTCTGCGAGCTTGGCGGCACGGTCGATGCCTCGCGCCTGCGCGCGGCCGCTCGCCGCGTGCGAGGCCTCGATGCGGCCAGCGTGCGCATCGCCGAGGCACCGCCGGCGCTGTCGTTTGCGCTGGACGGCGCGCGCGAGTCACCGCAGGACGCGGTGTCCGCGCTGCAACGCGCGGTGCCGGACACGCGCATCACGATCATTCGCCTGATCGCGAGTTCCACTGAAGGGGTGCCCACGCGCTGATGCTTGACGGATCGGTGCGAAGCCGTGCGGCGAAAGGCGTCGACGGGAGTTTCGAGTCCCTCCTGAAGGCCGTTCGCGCCTGCACGGCATGCCGCGATGTCCTGCCACTGGGCGTGCGGCCGGTGCTGCAGGCGTCGCCGAGCGCGCGCCTCCTCATCGTCGGGCAGGCGCCGAGCGCCCGCGTGCACGCGTCGGGCATCCCCTGGGACGATGCGAGCGGCGAACGCCTGCGTGCCTGGATGGGCGTGGATCGCGGCGTTTTCTACGATGCGTCGCGCATCGCGATCATTCCGATGGGATTCTGCTATCCCGGCCGCGGCCTTGGCGGCGACCTGCCGCCGCGGCCGGAATGCGCACGGCTCTGGCTCGACAAGCTGCTGGCAAAGCTGCCGCGGATCGAGCTGACGCTGCTGATCGGCCAGTACGCGCAGCGTCATTTTCTCGGCGCGCGCCGGAAGGCGTCCCTGTCGGAGACGATGCGGGCCTGGACCGAATACGCGCCGCGGTACTTTCCCTTGCCGCATCCCTCGCCGCGCAACACGCCCTGGCTGCAGCGCCATCCGGCCTTCGAGCGGGAACTGCTGCCGGAGCTGCGGCGACGCATCGGAATGCTTCTCGCCGCCTGACGGCGAATCGACGCAGAAGAGCATGGGCGACGGCACGTCGTGCGCCGAGGCAAGAACGAAGCGCGCGCCGTCAGCCGTCGAAACACGCCCCCTTAAATCGCGGCCTGTCACGCTGTACAGTCTTTGCAGTCACACAAGGACGATCGAGCCATGGGCCAGCACATCCAGCTCAACACCACCGGCACGCAGTGCATCGGCGCCTATCTCGCAAGACCGGAAGGAACACCCCGCGGCGGGATCGTCGTCGTGCAGGAGATCTTCGGCGTCAACGAGCACATGCGCAACGTCACCGACCGCTTCGCCGAGCACGGTTACGTCGCGATCGCGCCGGCCTTCTTCGATCACGTCGAGACCGGTGTCGAGCTCGGTTATGACGAAGCAGGATTCAAGCGCGGACGCGAGCTCGTCGGCGAGATCAGCTTCGAGACGGCGATCGCGGACGTCGCCAGCGCCGCGGAATCGATTCGCTCGGCCGGCCGCATCGGCTGCGTCGGCTACTGCTGGGGCGGCACGGTGGCATTTCTCGCGGCGACACGCCTCTCGATGCCGTCGGTGAGCTATTACGGCGCGCGCAACGTGAGATTCCTGGACGAGAAGCCGCAGGCGCCGGTGCAGTTCCACTTCGGCGAGCGCGACACCTCGATTCCGCCGGAAGCCGTCGAGCGGCATCGGCAGACCCTGCCGGACGCGGAGATCTACACGTATCCGGCCGGGCACGCGTTCGATCGCAGCGTCGATCCGAAGGCATACCACGCGCCGAGCGCCGCGCTCGCGCTCGAGCGCACGCTGGCGTTCTTCGCGCGGACGCTCGGCGGCCCATGAGCTTCGCGCTCGATCCGCGACTTGCCGCCGACACCCACGCGATCGGCGACCTCCCGCTTTCGCAGCTTCTTCTGATGGACGATGCGCGCTTCCCGTGGCTGATCCTCGTGCCGCGCATCGCCGGCGCGCGCGAGCTGATCGATCTCGACGGAGGCGACCAGCAACGTCTGCTCGCTGAAATGGACCGCGTCGGCCGCGCGCTGGATGCGCTGCTGCGGCCCGACAAGCTGAATTTCGCTGCGCTGGGCAACATCGTGCCGCAACTGCACGTGCACGTCAGCGCGCGCTTCA
>CBINBI010000023.1:0-42991 GCA_966248875.1 uncultured Rhodanobacteraceae bacterium | reverse complement strand
TACGCGCCCAAGAACTTCAACCTCTGGTACTACTTCGGCTCGCTCGCGCTGGTCGTGCTGGTCAACCAGATCCTCACCGGCATCTTCCTGACGATGTTCTACAAGGCCAGCGCGGCGGAAGCGTTCGCGTCGGTCGAGTACATCATGCGCGACGTCGAATGGGGCTGGCTGATCCGGTACATGCACTCGACCGGCGCCTCGCTGTTCTTCGTCGTGGTGTACCTGCACATGTTCCGCGGGCTCATGTACGGCTCGTACAAGAAGCCGCGCGAGCTGGTCTGGATCATCGGCATGCTGATCTTCCTCGTGCTGATGGCGGAAGCGTTCATGGGCTACGTGCTGCCGTGGGGCAACATGTCGTTCTGGGGCGCGAAGGTCATCATCTCGCTGTTCGGCGCCGTGCCGTGGATCGGCGACACGCTGGTCGAGTGGATCATGGGCGACTACCTCCCGGCCGACGCGACGCTGAACCGCTTCTTCGCGCTGCACGTGATCGCGCTGCCGCTGGTGCTGCTGCTGCTGGTCGTGCTCCACCTCGGCGCGCTGCACGAGGTCGGCTCGAACAATCCGGACGGCGTCGAGATCAAGGACAAGAAGAAGCCGGACGGCACGCCGCTCGACGGCATCGCCTTCCATCCGTACTACACGGTCAAGGACCTGTTCGGCACCGGCTTCTTCCTGCTGATCGCGGCCTTCATCATCTTCTACGCGCCGACCTTCGGCGGCTGGTTCCTCGAGCACGACAACTTCATTCCGGCGAACAATCTCGCCACGCCCGAGCACATCAAGCCGGTGTGGTACTTCACGCCGTTCTACGCGATGCTGCGCATGATTCCGGCCAAGCTGCCGGGCGTGATCGTGATGTTCCTCGGCATCGTGCTGCTGTTCTTCGTGCCGTGGCTCGATCGCGGCATCGTGAAGTCGATCCGCTACCGCGGCCTCGGCTACAAGATCGCGCTGGGTCTGTTCGCGCTGTCGTTCGTGATGCTGGGCGCGGTCGGCGCGGGCATCACGGCCGAGAAGATCCCGGAATGGTTCGGCCCCGAAGCGAACGTGACGACGATCGAAAACGCGTTCGGCCGGTTCTGGCTGATCGTCTACTTTGCGTTCTTCGCGTTCCTGTGGGTCTATACGCGCTTCGGCAAGGAAAAGACCAAGCCGGTGCCGGATCGGGTGACGACCCATGCGTGAGATCGACTGCGAGACCACGTTCGACCGAACCCCGCGGATGAAAGACGGCATGCTGCGCAAAATCGCACTCATCGCTATCGCCGCGCTTTCGCTGACCGGCGTCGTGCACGCCGCAGAAGGCGGCATGGAGCCCGCCAACGTGCGCGTCGACGACATCGCCGCCGTGCAACGCGGAGCGCGCCTGTTCTTCAATTACTGCTCGGGTTGCCACAGCCTGCAGTACCTGCGCTACTCGCGTATCGCCGACGATCTCAAGCTGGACGAGAAGGCCGTCGCCGACAGCCTGATCTTCACCGGCGCCAAGATCGGCGAGCGCGCGACCAACCACATGCCGGCGGAGCAGTCGGCTGCTTGGTTCGGCAAGACACCGCCGGATCTTTCGCTCGAAGCGCGGGCGAAGGGCGCGGACTGGATCTACCACTATCTCAAGTCCTTCTATCTCGACCCGAGCCGTCCGGTGGGCTGGAACAACACGGTGTTCCCGAACGCGTCGATGCCAAACGCGCTGTGGGAGCTCCAGGGCCTGCAGGTCGCGGTCAAGCATCCCGCCGCGCAAGGGCAGGACGCCGCGATCGAAAAGCTCGAGATCAGGACGCCCGGCCGCCTCGATGCCGAGCAGTATGATCAGGCGGTCCGCGACATCACCTCGTTCCTGGCGTATGCGGCCGAGCCCGCCGCCCTGAAGCGTCAGGCGGTCGGCGTGTGGGTGCTGCTCTATCTCGCGTTCTTCACGTTCCTTGCCTGGCTCCTCAAGCACGAGTACTGGAAGGACGTCCACTGACGCCTGCGCGGCTGCGCGAATCCCGGGATTCTGAGCCCGGAGATGCCATCGGCGTTGCGGCCGCGCGCGTCATGACGCGCTGCCGCAACGCGCCGCAACGCCCCTGGTCCGTCTAGGCGCCTGTCGGAGCGCGTAGTACATTGCCCGGGGGCAGCTGTTACCCGGGAGGGGGTCCGAGAATGGCTTTGAGTCAGCGCTCACGCACGATCCTGACCCTTTATTCGGCGCGGGACTGCATCCACTGCCACCGCGTGCGGCTGGTGCTGGCCGCCAAGGGCGTCACCTACGACCTCGTGCCCGTCGACCTCGACGATCCTCCCGAGGACCTTCTCGACCTCAATCCCTACAACTCGGTGCCGACGCTGGTCGACCGCGACCTCGTGCTCTACGACACCAGCGTCATCTGCGAGTACCTCGACGAGCGCTATCCGCACCCGCCGCTGATGCCGGTCGATCCGCTGTCGCGGGCGCGCCTGCGCCTGGCGATCGTGCGCATCGAGAACGACTGGCTGACCCTGGTCGACCAGATCGACGCCGGCGGCCGCACGGCCGATGCCGCGCGCAAGGCGCTGCGGGACGAGCTCATCAAGAACGCTTCGGCCTTCAAGGCGTCCAAGTTCTTCCTGAGCCCCGAGATGAGCCTGGCCGACTGCGCGCTCGCGCCGCTGATCTGGCGCCTCGACGCGCTCGGCGTGCAGCTCCCGCGCGAGGCGCATGTCATCACCGACTACGGCGAGCGCATCTTCCGCAGCCAGGGCTTTGCGCGCAGTCTGACCCCTGAAGAAAAACTGCTGAGGCCGTGATGTTCCAGAGAGACACGACGCAGCAACGCTTCCGCCGGATGCCGGAGCGGCAGACATGAACTCGCCCGCGGCGATGACCTCGAACCGCCCGTATCTCCTGCGGGCGCTGTACGAGTGGATAAGCGACAACGGTCTCACGCCGTATCTCCTCGTGGACGCGACGAATCCCGGCGTGCGCGTTCCGCCCGGCGCCGCCAAGGACGGCAAGGTCGTGCTCAACATCGCGGCGCGTGCCGTCACACAGTTCGAGATCAGCAACGAGCGCATCCGGTTCCTGGCGCGCTTCGGCGGTGTCAGCCAATCCGTCGAGGTTCCGATGAGCGGCGTGCTCGCGATCTACGCGCAGGAGAATGGCCAGGGGATGATGTTCTCCGCCGAGAACGCGCCGCCGGAACCGCCGCCGGCGACGCCGAAGCCTGACGATGCGATGAAGAAGCCGCGCCTGCGCGTCGTGAAGTGACCCGCGGCGGCCGCCGCGGCATCATGCCGTGGCGCTTTGTCCCTTAGTGGACGACCCTCAGCGGGTCCGCGTTCGGCCGCGACGCGGCGGGGTCCGCCGTCTGCGGCAAGCTCCAGCCCGCCAGCTCGTGGCCGCGCAGATCGAGATGTCCTCGATGCCGGTCACTGCCGTTCAAGCTGATCTCGAAGCGGTATCGGCGCACCAGCGCCGGCAGGCCGTCCACGCGCTCGATGCGAAGGCGCGCCATCGACACGGTCTGGTCGAGCAGTTGCACGCCGGCCGCACGACAGAGCTCGCGGCCGAAGCGGACGGCACGCTCGCGCGCGCTGAGCGCGTCCATCCAGATCCAGACGGCGAGGGCGATCGCGAGCAGCAGCAGCCAGGTTCCGAGCATCGCCGGAGTGTGAGGACGGTCGCATCCGCTGGCAAGGGCACCACGGACGCAACGTGACCGCCCGCCGGGTTTGCCGACCTGCGGTATGGCTACAATTTGCGAGAGGCGGGGCCGGGCATCCGCACGCGGCGGGTCATCGGCCGTCCGCCACGGGCGCTGCGCCTCGCGCCGTCGACAGGGGGAGACGATGAAGCTGATTTTTCCGAATGGGGAGCACGCGCCGGTTTCACTCGAGGAAGGGGTCACGCGCGTCGGCAGCGCTGCCGGCTGCACGATCGTCCTGACCGCGCCCGGAGTCGCGGCGCATCACTGCGAAATCGAGACGCGCGGCGGGCAGAGCAGCGTGCGTCCGGTCGACGCGGCCGCGCCCACGGTGCTCAACGGGCGCCAGATCACGCAGGAAATGCCGCTCAAGCCTGGTGACCTGCTGCTGTTCGCGCGTGTCGGCTGCCGCGTGTCGTCGGATCGTCCGGGGGCCGCGACCATGCCGCCGCCGTCGGCGCGCAAGACCGCCGACGAAGCCGCGCGCACGCGCGTGCGCAACACTCTGCCGAAGTTCATGCTGCGCGGCGTTTCCGGCGCGACCTTCGGCAAGACCTTCGCGCTGACCGGGACGATGGTGATCGGCCGCCAGCACGACTGCGACATTCCGGTCCCGGCGGAAGAAATCTCGCGCCACCACGCACGCCTGCAGGTCGCCGCGGACGGCGTGCTGGTCGAGGACATGAATTCCGCGAACGGCACGTTCATCAACGACAAGCGCATCCAGAACGGCCTTCTGAAGCCCGGCGAGGAGCTGCGCCTGGACACCGTGCGCTTCATGCTCGTCGCGCCCGGCATGGACGCGAAACAGCAGGCCGCGCCGCGCACGGAGCCCGCGAAGCCCGCAGCGCCGGCCGCGCAGGGGTCAGGCAGGGCGATAGGAATCGTGATCGCGATCGTCGTCGTCGCGGCGATTGCGTTCGGAGCGTTGCGGTATTTCGGGATCTTGTAGCCGGAGGGCAAGGATTCGGGTCGGAACCTGCGTTTTTCCCTGATTCCTAATCCTCCGTTGCCGGCCCTCGGCCCATCTCGATCCGCATCGAAAGATCGATTGCGCGCACGTGCTTGGTCAGCGCGCCGATCGAGACATAGTCGACGCCGGTCTCGGCGATCGCCCGCACGCGCTCGAGGCTGACCGAGCCGGAAACTTCGAGCGGCACGCGGCCGTCGACCTCGGCCACTGCCTGCGAAAGCTCGTGCAGCTCGAACTCGTCGAGCATGATGCGATCCGCCCCGGCCGCGATCGCCTCGCGCAGCTCGCCGAAATTCTCGACCTCGGCCTCGACCATCGCGCCGGGGTGCAGCGCGCGTGCGCGCGCAACCGCCGCAGTGAGCGAGCCCGCGGCCACGATGTGGTTCTCCTTGATCAGTATCGCGTCGAACAGGCCGATCCGGTGATTGGCGCCGCCGCCGACGCGCACCGCATATTTCTGCGCGAGGCGCAGGCCCGGCAGTGTCTTGCGCGTGTCGAGGATCGTCGTGCGCGTGCCGCGCACGGCGTCGACGAAGGCCGCGGTCGCGGTCGCGGTGCCGGACAGCGTCTGCAGGAAATTGAGCGCGGTGCGCTCGCCGGTGACCAGCGCGCGCGCCCGACCTTCGATGCGGCACACGAGCGCGCCGGCAGCGACGTGCGTACCGTCTCCGGCGAACCATTCGAAGCGCACGGCGGGATCGAGCGCATGAAAGCAGGCTTCGAACCATGCCGTGCCGCACAGCACGGCGGCCTCGCGCGTGACCACGCGGGCCCGCGCGAGCGCGTCCGGCGGCAGCAGGTCGGCGGTGATGTCGCCGCTGCCGACGTCCTCGTCGAGAGCGCGGCGCACGTCGCGTTCGATTGTTTCGCGGGGAGGCAGCTCGGCCGGCGGGTGCGAGGGTGTCATCGGGCGGTCGGAGGACGGCAGCGGGACCGCCGAGGATACGGCAACGGGCGCGGCGTGCATCGGAACGCCCGGCGGGATCAGTGGGGCGGCGAGGCGGGTTTCGGCGCCGGCGCATCGGTCGCGCCGGACTGCGCGCTGCGCAGGCGCGCGACGATCGCGTCGAGCGCGCGATCGAACAGCGGCACTTCCTCGAGCACGATGGTCGAGCCGCGGCGCAACTCGGCGGCGAGCGCGAACACCGTCTTGTCGCAGACCTTGAGGCCGCGCCGGTTGACGAAAAGATATTTCGAGCTGATCGGGCTGATCCACGACAGCTTGGCACGCTCGCGATTGCCGTTTTCGTCGGTGAATTCGAGCCAGGTGCCGACCTTGATTTCCCGCGCCGCCTTCAGGAACTCGTCGTCTTCGGCATAGTTCTCTTCCGGCGCCGCCTCTTCCGCGCTGTCGGAATTGAGCACGATCTCCTCGACCGGGCTCTGCGTGGCCGGTGCGGCGGCCGCCTCCGGCGCAGCGGCTTCCACCGGCCGCACCGCGGCGGGGATCGCGGCCGCGGCGCCCGCGGCGATGACTTCGCGCGCGCTCTTCACCTCCAGCTTTTCGCCGTCGAGCAGGCGCTGATAGAACTGCGAAAGCTCCTGCATCAGCTGCTTGACGTCGTTGTCGTGGTAGGCGACGGTCGCGAGGCCGTGACGCAGCGCTTTTTCGAGCTGCGGCAGCAGCGCACGCAGGCGCGTGCGCTCGAGATCGCTGGTCTTCGGCAGCGCGCTCCAGACGAACTCGTCGGCGAAGCGCAGCGCGCTCTTCCATTCGTCCGAATTCTCGCCCTGGCGCAGCAGCGTCAGCACCAGATAGTTCGCCCACGGGCGCGACAGCACCGCGTGCACGACCGGTGGCAGGTTGCGGTTCTCGATGCGCGCGAGGATTTCCTGCGCGGCCTTGCGGCGCGCTTCCTGCAGCTTTTCGCGGCCGCGCGTCGCCTCGGCGGCGCGCTGCTCTGCGATCTCGGCACGGCGGTGGTACTGCTCCATGAAGCCGGTGAAGCTCTCGAGCTCGCGCTCGAACACGGAGACGTCGTCGTCGAAATCGCCGAGGATCGCCTCGACGACCTGCCGCACGCGATCGTACAGGCGATGATCCTTGTCCGATTCCTCGGACCAGCTCTTGCCCGCGTCCGCAAGCGCGTCGAGCAGGCGGCGCGCGGGATGCGTCTTCTGCGCGAACAGGTGCTTGTCGAGGATGGCAACCTTGAGATAAGGAATCTGCAGCCGCCCGAGCAGCGCCTGAATCTGCGCCGGCAGATTGCGGTCCTGCAGGATGAACTCGAACAGCATGCCGACGAGATCGATCGTGTCCTCGTCGGCCGACGAGACGTGGTGCGGCTTCGATTCGCCCGAAAGCTTGTGCACCTGCTCGAGCAGCTCCTGCTTGAGCGCCTGCACGGCCTGCGCGGCGTCCGCGATGGAATCGCGCGGCTGCACGGCGGACGACTGGCTCTGCAGGATCGTCAGCGCGCTCAGAAGCTCGGTCGGCGTCAGCCCGGACGCGCTCGCCGCCGAGCCGTAGTCGCCGGCGGCGCGGCCGCCGTGGCGGCTGGCGAGCAGGTTGCGCAGCGTGTTGTAGAGCTCTGCCTGCAGTTCCGCCGCAGCGGGATCGTAGTATGACGTACCGGCCCCGCCGGCGGATGCCGCGCCCGCCGTCGTCGGCGCGTGCGCACCACCCGCGGAAGGCGGCGGGATCGGCCGGCCTCCCTGCGAAAGCACGTGGCGGATCTGCGGCAGCACGCCGGCGCGGATCAGCTCGGCGTTGACTTCCTCGTACAGCGGCTCGAGGCCGGCCATCACATAGCGGTCGAACAGCTTGTAGATGATCAGCTTGACCTGGACGTTCACCTGGAACTCGCGCACCGCGGTGCGGAACGCCTGTCCCAGCACAGCGGGGCCGATCGGATTGTTCGCGTCCTCGACCTTGCCGCCGCCGATGATGACGCCGAGTCGGTGATTGATCTGATACAGCGAGCGCTGCAGCCGGTTCTCGGCCTTGGCAACCATACTCGAGACGGCGAGCGATTCCTCGAGCTCCTGATCGTCGACCAGCGACAAGCCGCCGCCCGGCGTCGCCGGTGCGGCTTCGGGCTTGACGGGCTTGAGTTTGCCTTCGGCGAATTCGGTGAAGTTCCGCGACGCCTGCTCCTGGAACAAGCGCTCCACGAGCTGGCGCTTCTTGCGCACTTCGCGCATGCCATCGAAATATTCCGTCTGCAGCGCATTGCTGCCGGCGCGCTCGGCGAGATCGAACAGCGCGTCGTCGACGTTCTCGAACAGCGTCGAGACCAGTCCGTTGATGCGCTTCTGCGCGATGCCGCGGACCAGCTTCAACAGATCGCCCATGCGATCGCCGCCGCCGGCCGTGCTCTGCCGTTGCGAAAGATCGACGACTTTCGGAGCGTCGTTGGGGGCGGTCATTCAGGGCGTTCCTCGCTGCGCGATCTCGCTCAACGAGATGCGGACGCTTGTTCAGAAATGATAGGTGAGAGCCGTTAAGGGAGTGTGATTTTCGTCACGCTTGGAATGCTCCTTTTCGATCGGAGCCGGCCCCGCCGGTTTCAGCCGCGAGGAAAATCCGGAATCTGGGCCGTCGCGACGGCTTCGTCCGGCAGCATGACGGGAATGTCGTCGTCGATGCGGTAGATCGTGCGCCCGTCGCGCGTGATCAGGCCAGCGGGCGGCGCCGCCTTCAGAATTGCTCCCGCGTCGGTGCGCACGCTGCCGGCGGCGACCGCCCGGCTCAGGGCCTCCAGCTCTTCGGGCGAGAGCAGGCGCACCGGCGACTTCGTCACCGGGCAGCAGAGGATGTCGAGTAGGCGTCGGTCGATCATCGCGGGACGGCTCGTTCCGGCGGGACGGCGGCCGCGCGGCACGCTGGCTGCGGTCCAGGCCGGCTTTGCGCGTACAATACCGGTTTTGCCGGCTGCCCTCCATGAGCGTGTCCAACCAGGAGCGTCCTCGCGTCGGTGTCGTCATGGGATCCCGCTCGGATTGGGATACCCTGCAGCACGCCGCGGCGACGCTGGCCGACCTCGGCATCGCTCATGACGTGCGCGTCGTCTCCGCGCACCGCACGCCCGACCTTCTGTTCGAATACGCCGAAGACGCGATTGCGCGCGGGCTTGCGGTCATCATCGCCGGCGCCGGCGGCGCCGCGCATCTACCGGGCATGCTGGCTGCGAAGACGCGTCTGCCGGTGCTCGGCGTCCCGGTGCAGTCGCAGGCGCTGAACGGCCTGGACTCGCTGCTCTCGATCGTGCAGATGCCAGCGGGCGTGCCGGTGGCGACGTTCGCGATCGGCAAGGCCGGCGCGATCAACGCGGCGCTCTGCGCGGCGGCCATGCTTGCCGTCCACGACGCGGATGTCGCGAAGAAGCTCGACGCGTTTCGCGCCGCGCAGACGCAGGTTGTGCTCGACAAGCCGGATCCGCGAGTCGAGTGATCATGTTCTCGTACGCATTCAACGACGCGGCTGCGTCGAGGCGCAGCATTTCCTTCTTCCGCTCGCCGGAGAAGGTGCCGGAGGCGAATGAGGGCGCGCGGGTTCAGACGAACCAGGATTGCCCTCACCCTAACCCTCTCCCGCAAGCGGGAGAGAGGAAGTAGCGATGGCAACGATCGGCATTCTTGGAGGAGGGCAGCTCGCGCGCATGCTCGCGATCGCGGGCGCGCCGCTCGGGCAGCGTTTCCTCGTCGTCGACAGCGCGGCGGACGCGTGCGCGGGGCAGGTCGCGCCGCTGCTGCGCGCGGACTGGCGCGATTTCGACGCGCTGGCCGAGTTCGCGCGCCGTGTCGACGTCGCGACATTCGATTTCGAGAACGTGCCCGCGGAGACCGCGCACTGGCTCACCGAGCACACGCACGTCTTTCCGAACCCCGAAGCGCTCGCGCTCTCGCAGGATCGCCTCGCCGAGAAGAACCTGTTCCGCGAGATCGGCCTGTCGACACCTGCGTTCGCCGCCGTCGACAGCCGCGAGGACCTCGTGCATGCGGTCGAGGCGATCGGCCTGCCGGCCGTCCTGAAGACGCGCCGGCTCGGGTACGACGGCAAGGGACAGGCCGTGCTGCGCACGCCCGCCGATATCGACACTGCCTGGGCTGCGCTCGGCGGAGCGGCTCTCATCCTCGAAGCGTTCGTGCCGTTCCGGCGCGAAGTCTCGGTGATCGCGGTGCGGTCGCGCAGCGGCGAGTTCCGCCACTATCCGCTCACGCAGAACTGGCACGCCGACGGCATTCTCGCCGCGAGCCTCGCGCCCGCGCCCGCGAGCTCGGAGCTGGAGCAGCGCGCGGTGGCGCACGCGCGTGCGCTCGCGGAGAGGCTCGACTATGTCGGCACGTTCGCGCTCGAGCTTTTCGACCGCGACGGCGAGCTGCTCGGCAATGAGATCGCACCGCGCGTGCACAACTCCGGGCACTGGACGATCGAAGGCGCCGTGTGCAGCCAGTTCGAGAACCATCTGCGCGCCGTGCTCGGCCTGCCGCTCGGCGATACCTCGGCGCGCGGTCCGAGCGTCATGCTCAACTGGATCGGCGAGCTGCCGGATGCGACCGCGATCCTGCGCGAACGAGACGCGCACTGGCACGACTACGGAAAATCGCCGCGCGCAGGCCGCAAGGTGGGGCATGCGACCGTGTGCGCGCCCACGGCAGCGGAACTCGGCGAGCGCCTCGCACGCATCGCGCGCGCGCTCGGCCGCGAAGCGCAGATCGATCCGGTTCTGGGCGCGCTCTGAAGGTCCGGGATTGCAGATCCGGGATTCGGCCAGTTCGCACTTTACAAATCCCGAATCCCCAATCCCGAATCCCGCTTTCCTCAAGCCATCTGGCTCGCGACGAAATCCCAGTTCACGAGGTTCCAGAACGCCTCGATGTATTTCGGGCGCGCGTTCCGGTAGTCGATGTAGTACGCGTGCTCCCAGACGTCGCAGGTCAGGAGCGGACGGTCGCTGCCGGTGATCGGAGTGCCCGCGTTCGAGGTGGAAACGAGGCCGAGCCCCTTGTCCGCGCGCTGCACGAGCCAGCCCCAGCCTGACCCGAACGTGCCGACCGAAAGCTTGGTGAATTCCTCCTTGAACTGCGAGAAGCCGCCGAACGCCTTGTTGATCGCGTCGGCGAGCCGGCCCGACGGTTCGCCGCCGCCCTTCGGCGACAGGCAGTTCCAGTAGAAGTTGTGATTCCAGATCTGGCCGGCATTGTTGAACATGCCGCCGGTCGCCTTGCGCACGATCTCTTCGAGCTTCATGTTCTCGAATTCCGTGCCCTTGATCTGGTTGTTGAGGTTGGTGACGTATGCCTGGTGATGCTTCCCGTAGTGATAGTCGATCGTCTCCGCCGAAATGTGCGGAGCCAGTGCGTCGCGAGCCCACGGCAGCGGTGGAAGTTCGATGGCCATCGTTCCGTCTCCTTGGGTTGGGACCCACGAGTCTAGCAGGCCGCCGGAGCTGCAGAGCCTCCAGGCGGCGGCGCTGGTAGAATCGCATCCAGTGGCGCGCGCCGCGCGCCGATCGTTTCGAGAGCAAAAAATGGAAGTCGTAGAACGCATCAAGGCCACGCTGGGATCGCACCCGATCGTGCTGTTCATGAAGGGCACGCCGCAGTTTCCGATGTGCGGCTTCTCCAGCCGCACCGCGCAGGCGCTGAAGGCGGTCGGCGCGGATTTCCACGCCGTCAATGTGCTGGAGGATCCCGAGATCCGCGCGAATCTGCCGCGCTATTCGAACTGGCCGACGTTTCCGCAGCTCTTCATCAACGGCGAGCTGATCGGCGGCTGCGACATCACGATGGAGCTCTACGAATCCGGCGAGCTCGACCGTCTCGTCAAGGACACGCAGAAGGCCTGAGCGTGCTCGAGCTCGCGACGTTCGAGGGCGACGACGCGCCGCCCGCTTCGCTGCGCGATCGCGTCGTGCTCGTCACCGGTGCGACCGGCGGGCTCGGGCGGGCGACGTCGCTCGCCGCCGCGGCGGCTGGCGCCACCGTGGTCCTGCTCGGCCGCCGGGTGCGTGCGCTCGAGGCGCTGTATGACGAGATCGAGCGGCTCGGTGCACCGCAGCCCGCGGTGTATCCGATGGATCTCGCCGGCGCGACGGCGCGCGACCACGTCGATCTCGCCGCTTCGATCGAGCGCGAATGCGGGCACCTCGACGGCATCGTCCACGCCGCCGCGCACTTCGACAGCCTGCAGCCGTTCGATCAGCAGACGCCCGAAGAATGGGCGCGCGCGCAGCAGGTGAACCTGACCGCGCCGTTCCAGCTGACGCAGGCCTGCATGCCGCTGCTGCGGAAATCGGCGGACGCCGCCATCGTGTTCGTGCTCGATGATCCGGTGCGCATGGGCAAGGCGTTCTGGGGCGGCTATGGCGTCGCCAAGCACGCGCTCGCCGGTCTCGCATCGATCGTGCACGAGGAAACCGAGCGAAGCCGCGTGCGCACGCACGCCGTGCTGCCGGGACCGATGCGCACCGTGCTGCGGCGCGCCGCATACTACGGCGAGGACACGATGATGCACCCAGAGCCGGATCACGCCGCAAAATTCATCGCGTGGTTGCTCGGCGCCGACGGAGCGTCGATGCGCGGCAGGACGCTGGACCTGCGCTGACGGTTCGCCCAAGCGCGCGAGCACGCACGCGCGAACACGCCGATTCCCGCACGGACATACCGCATCCGCTCGAACGACCACTTCGTCGCCCCCGCGAACGCGGGGACCCAGCGCCTTTAAATTCGTCACGCACAGCCGGAGCCGCGGGCATTCCAAACTCCCAGCGGGAATGCCGCTGGGGGAATGCTCTGGCTGCGACATCCGTCAGCCAAGCGACCGCGCGTGATGCCGCAGGTGATCTTCCATGAAGGTCGAGATGAAGTAGTAGCTGTGGTCGTAACCTGAGTGCACGCGCAGCGTCAGCGGCTGGCCGGCCTTGCGGCACGCGGCATCGAGCCGCCAGTGCTGGAGCTGCACCTCGAGGAATTTGTCCGCATAACCCTGGTCGACGAGGATTGTGCCGGGGAAGCGCCGGCCGTCCTCGATGAGCGCGACGGCGTCGTACGGGCGCCACGCCTTGCGGTCGTCGCCGAGATAGCGCGGCAGCGCCTTCTGCCCCCACGGCACTTCGCTCGGCGCGACGATCGGCGCGAACGCGGACACGGACTTGTAGCGTTCCGGATTCTTGAGCGCGATCGTCAGCGCACCATGGCCGCCCATCGAATGGCCGAAGATGCTCTCGCGCGTGAGGTCGGCGGAAGGAAAGCTGGCCGCGATCACCGCCGGCAGCTCCTTCGTCACGTAGCTGTACATGCGGAAGCGCTTCGCGAACGCCGGCGTCGTCGCGTCGAGATAGAAGCCGGCCGCCTCGCCGAATTCCCAGTCGCCGGTCGCGCCCTCGATGCCAGTGTCGCGCGGGCTCGTGTCCGGCGTCACCAACATCAGCCCGAGCTCGGCCGCGATGCGCTGCGCGCCCGCCTTGATGACGAAAGTCTCCTCGGTGCAGGTGAGGCCGGCCAGGTAGTACAGCACCGGCACCTGACGCTGTTCCGCCTGCGGCGGCCGGAACACGCCGAACTTCATGGTGCCGCCGGTCTCGGCGGACTCGTGCTTGTAGAAACCCTGCACGCCGCCGAAGCAGCGCTGCTCGGAGATCGTCTCGATGGCCATCCTCGTATCCTTCCTGCGGTCCTGGAACACCGCGCCGAGCGCGCAGGAAACCACGTTCTCAGCGCGTGGACAATGAGCTTTGCGCAGCCAGTTCGCTCCGCTTCGTGATGCGCCAGCCGACCCAGCCGGAGCTCGCCGCCGCCACCATCGTCAGCGCAGCGAATCCGGGCAGCGTCACGCCGAGCCAGCGCAGGAGATTGAAGCCGCTGGTGATGACGACATCACCGAAACGCCAGACCGAGGTGTCGATGAAGTTCTTGGTCTTGTAGCGCGTCTCCGCGTCGACGCGCGTGTAGAGGCTGTCCATCGCGGGCTTGAAGACACCGTACGCGCTGGCGCGCGTGATGACCGCGACGATCGCGATCCAGGCACCTGAAAACACGGCGAGGCCGGCCAGCATGATGGCTTTGACCGCACCGTCCATCGCCATCGCGGCGCCCGGCCCCAGGCGCACCATCAGCGGTCGCGTCAGCACGATCTGGAGCACCATCTGCAGCGTGTTCGCGGCGAGGTCGATGCCTGCCGCGAAGCCGATGCGCGCTTCGCGGGTCGGGTAGGTCGCGCCGCTGTAGTCGGCGAGCAGCGCGTAGATCACCGTGCCCACCGCGTCGCCCAGCAGCATCAGCAGCGCCAGCCTGCGCATCAGCGGGGATTTCAGCGTCTCGATCGCGCCGGCGAGGAATCCGCCGCCAATGACGCGCGCGTCGCGGTTGGTGTCGCCTACCACTGGGTGCTGCTTCGCCCAGTGCGACAGCGCGAGGATGCAGGCAATCGCCATGCCGAGCAGCAGCGAGGAAATCACGAGCAGTCCCGACACGCCGACGAGCGACACCAGCGCGCGCGTCAGGCCCGGCCCGGCGAGTGCGCCGATCGCGCCGCCCAGGGTGATGATCGGAAACAGGCGATGCGCCTGCTCGGCGTCGAACAGGTCGGCCATGAAGCTCCAGAACACGGCGACGACGAACAGGTTGAACACGCTGACCCAGACGAAGAAGATCGAGCCGAGCACGCGCGCGCCGATCACGTCCTGCATCTCGAACGCCGGAATGAACGCGATCATGCCGGCGATGAAGAACAGATAGACGACCGGCACGAAGATCCGGCGCGGAAAGCGTGCCACCAGTGCGCCGTACAGCGGCGTCAGCGCCAGCGTCGCCGCGAAGGTCGCCGTGTAGAAGATCGGCAGCGAGGTCGAGCCGACCGCCGCGGAGAGCTGATCGCGCACCGGCCGGATCACGTAATACGCCGTCAGCACACAGAAGAAATAGGTGAACGCGATCGCGACGGCGAACCATTCGTGGCGCTGGATGGCGGGGCGATGGCGGCTCTGCATGCGCGTTCCGGAATCGGCAGGCGCGCAAGACTAGCACGACGATTTTTTTGTGCTGCGGCATACTAGGCCGATGGCGCCGACCCTTGCCGCGCTCAACATCTTTCCGGTGAAGTCCTGCGCGCCCCTCGCGCTCGACGCGGCCGTCCTCGAAGCGCGCGGCATCCGCCACGACCGCCGCTGGATCGTCACCGACGCGAACGGCCGCTTCCTCACCGGCCGCCAGCAACCGCGCCTGACGCTGTTGCGTGCCGTGCCCGACGGCGATGCGCTCGATATCGCCGCGCCCGATATGCCGGCGCTGCGCCTCGTCGCGCCATCCGGCGGCATGCGCGTTCCTGTCGCGGTGTGGAAGAACACGGTCGCCGCCCTGCCCGCAGGCGACGCTGCTGACGCGTGGATCAGCGCGTTCCTCGGCATGCCGGCGCGCCTTGTGTACATGGACGATGCCTGCGTGCGTCCGGTGGATCCGGACTACGCGAGGCCGGGCGACGAAGTCAGCTTCGCCGACGGGTTTCCGCTGCTGCTGATCTCGCAGGCCGCGCTCGACGAGCTCAATGCGAAGCTTCCGGCGCCGGTGCCGATGCTGCGCTTCCGGCCGAATCTCGTCGTCGCGCACACGGCGCCGCACGCGGAGGATGGCTGGAAGCGCATCCGCATCGGAGCGATCGATCTCGACGTGGTCAAGCCGTGCTCGCGCTGCGTGTTCACGACGGTCGATTTCGAGCGCGGTGCGTTCGATCCCTCCGGCGAGCCGCTGCGGACGCTGAAGACCTACCGCCGCACCGAGCGTGGCGTGACCTTCGGGCAGAACGTGATTCCACGCGGAACCGGCGTGCTCCGCGTCGGGGATCCAGTCGAAGTGCTGGCGTGATCGCGCGCGCTGCGCCAATTGGGAGCCTTCGCACCGCCGCTTCAACGATGCGGTGACGCCGTTGATCCCGTCAACGCGAGCCTAGCCGATGCGGTGTCGCGGCCACTCGCGACCGAAGTCGCGCTGCCAGACTCCGCGCCGGGATGCGAGGAGCACCGCTGCGACGGCGACAGGGAATCAGGGGAATGGACGAAATCATTGCGGGGGCGCCGGCGCCGCCTCCATTGCCGCCGTCATGGCTGCCGGCGCCCGGTTCGGTGCGCACTGAGCACCCGTTCGAGTTCGGCGGCGACGCGCGCGAATACTTCCGCATCTGGATCGTCAACCTCGCGCTCAGCGTGGTCACGCTCGGCATCTTTTCGGCTTGGGCGAAGGTACGCAGCGAGCGCTATTTCTACGGAAACACGCGGCTGGACGGCGACCCGTTCGAGTAGCTCGCGAACGAGCGTTTCGCCGGCACGTATTTCGACGGGCAGAGCGGTGTCGAGTCACCCGTCGACCTCCGACCGCATTGCCGCCGCCGAAACCGCCGCGCACGAGTTCGCAGTGACGGGAAAGTCTTGAGCGTCGCCCGCAGGTCGGGCTCGCAGTCTAAGGATTTCCTTGTCCGTCTGCGGGGAAGTGGGTGAACGCCGCGAGATCCTGCGAAAGCGCCCGAAGCGCACGATCGATCAGATCGCCTGCTCGAGCTCCGGCACCAGCTTGAACAGATCGCCCACCAGGCCGAAATCGGCGATCTCGAAGATCGGCGCGTCGGCGTCCTTGTTGATCGCGACGATCGTGCCGGCATCCTTGATGCCGGTGAGGTGCTGGATCGCGCCGGAAATGCCGACGGCGATGTAGAGCTCGGGCGCGATGATCTTGCCGGTCTGGCCGACCTGGAGATCGCTCGGCACGTAGCCTGCGTCCACCGCCGCGCGCGAAGCGCCCACCGCCGCGCCGAGCTTGTCGGCGAGCGAGTAGATGATCCTGAAGTTCTCGGCCGAGCCGAGCGCCCGTCCGCCCGAGACGACGCGCGACGCGCTCTGGAGATCGGGCCGGTCCGTCTTGCCCTGCGCAAGCTCGACGAAGCGCGTGTGCGTGGGCAGGGCGACATCGAGCGCCAGCGCTTCGACCGGCGCCGCGCTCGCGGCGTTCCCGGCCGCTGCGTACGAGGCGGTGCGCACCGTGGCGACGAGAATCCGATCCTGCGGCGCCTCCACCGTGACGATGGCATTGCCGGCATAGATCGGGCGCTTGAACGTGTGCTCGCCTTCAACGGCCATGATGTCGGAAACCTGCGCCACGCCGAGCAGCGCGGCGACGCGCGGCATCACGTCCTTGCCGAACGTCGTCGAAGGTGCGAGCACGTGCGTGTAGCCGTTCCCCGCCGCAGCGGCAATCTGCGGCGCGTAGATCGCGGCGAGCGCATGCGCGTTATCGACGCGCGTGGCGGTCAGCACTTTCGTCACGCCGTCGATCTTCGACGCCTGCTCCGCGACGGCGGCGGCGTCGGCCGCAAGCACGAGGACGTCGACCGATTCGGGTTTCAGCTCCTTCGCGCAGGTGACGCAGCGCGCGGTGCTCGCGTTGAGCTTGCCGTCGAGATGCTCGGCGATGATGAGGACCTTGCTCATGCTTCGAGTTCCGTCGTGACCCTGTTCGTTCTTGAACGGCGGGCTGCGCCCGCCGCGTGACGCCGCGCTACAGCAATCCCTTCGATTTCAACGCCGCGACGAGCTCGCCGACGTCCTTCACCATCACGCCCTTGCTCCGCTTCGGCGGCGCCGCGTAGCGCGTGGCCTTCAGATGGTCGCCCGATTCGACGCCGAGCTCCGTGAGCTGCAGCGTCTCGATCGGTTTCGATTTCGCCTTCATGATGTCCGGCAGCTTGATGAAGCGCGGCTCGTTGAGGCGAAGGTCGGCCGTGATCACGGCCGGCAGATCGACCTCGATCGTCTCGAGCCCGGCATCGACCTCACGCGTCACGCGCGCCGCGTTGCCGTTCACTTCGATCTTCGACGCGAACGTGGCCTGCGGGCGATCCCACAGCGCGGCGAGCATCTGGCCGGTCTGGTTGCAGTCGTCGTCGATGGCCTGCTTGCCCATCAGGACGATCGCCGGCTGCTCCTTGTCGATCAGCTTGCGCAGCACGCGAGCCGCCGTCAGCGGCTGGACCGCATCGGCAGCGACGACGTGGATCGCGCGGTTCGCGCCCATCGCGAGGCCGTTGCGGATGTGCGCCTGGGCGTCGGCCGGGCCGATCGTCGCGATGACGACCTCGCTGGCGACGCCTTTCTCGCGCAGCCGCAGCGCTTCCTCGAGTGCGATGTCGTCGAACGGATTGGCCGACAGCTTGACGCCGTCGGTGACGACGCCGCTGCCGTCCGGCTTCACCTGGATGCGGACGTTGAAATCGACGACGCGCTTGTAGGCGACCAGGATCTTCATGGTCCGGAATTTCCTCGGGATTTTCCGCGCGGGCGCGGTCGGAAGACAGGCGCGGATTGTAACTTGGAATCGGCGGACGGTCAGTCCCTGAGCGGTCCACCGCCGCATGCAGCTGTACCGGTCGCGTCGGCGGGATGCTGCGACGCCCGTCGCGGACGATAATCAGTGAGCGTCCTCCTCTGGCGAAGCGCCGAGCCGGACGCGGGGAGGTGGCGGTACGTGCATCGCTTCTACAAGGTCGACATCCTGCGCTGCATAGACGTTCCGGCGCGGCTTTCGCGCGCGCTCGCGGCGGACGCGCGCCGCCGGTCCGCGGGCTGAGCGGCGTGGTAGCCGAGCCGCGCGCGCGAACGGCGAGGCCGGCACCGATGCGGGTGCAAGCGCAGCAAAGCGCCGCGTCAGCGCGGACGGGCGCGCCGCAAAATCGCCGCGGCGAACCGTGCCGCCGAGCCGTCCGCGTGCGCGAAGAACAGTGAGGGCTCGGTGAGCTCGAGTTCGAGCACGCGCGGCGAGCCGTCGTCGTCGTGGATCAGGTCGACGCGCGCGTAGAGCAGCGGCTGCTCGAAAGGCATCGCGGCCAGCGTGCGCTTCGCAAGCGCAATCTCGTCCTCGCCCGGCACGCGCGGCGTGATGTGCTCCACGGCGAACAGTGCGCGCGTCGGGCCTTCGCCGCGACGGAGCAGCGGTCCCTTGCGGATCGCGTGGCTCAGCACGCCGTCGAAGAACATCAGTGCGGTCTCGCCGTGCGCGTCGACGCGGCCGAGATACGGCTGCAGCAGCACGCTGCGCTGCGCGCCGAGCAGGCGCTCGATGTGCGCGACGGCGTCGTCGCGCTCGTCGCGCGCGTAGCGCTGCGCGTCGCGCGAGCCGGCGCCGACGCTGGGCTTGACCACGAATTCGCCGGCATGCTCGAGGAGAAACGCATCGAGCCTGCCCCGCGCGTCCTCGCCGGCTTCGACGAACGTGCTCGGCACGACCGGCACGCCGGCGCGGCCGAGCTCGGCGAGATAGTGCTTGTCCGTGTTCCAGCGCACCACGCCGGCCGGATTCAGCAGCGCCGTCCGCGCGGACGCGCGCTCGGCCCAGGCGAGGAATTCCGCCGGGCGCTGCGTGTAGTCCCAGGTGGAACGCAGCACTACGAGATCGAAGCGCGACCAGTCGACGGCGGCATCGTCCCAGTCGGCGACATCCACTTCGGCGCCAGTGCTGCGCAGTGCTGCGACGAGTGGCGCGAGGTCTTCATTGAGATCGCGCGCGGCGGCCGCGGTGACGAGTGCGATGTGTGCCATGGATCCGGTGTCGTGTTGCGATGCGCGACGCGCGTGCGAGCGTCTCGCGAGCGTAACGCGCGATGCCGGCGCGCGGTAGGCTTGACTCGTCTCGGACGATTGCGTAACGCCGCGGTGATGTTCGGGCGGCGGCGCCGACGAGAGCACGTCAGAGATTCTGATAATTCGGCCCGCTGCCACCTTCCGGGGTCACCCAGTCGATGATCTCGTACGGGTCCTTGATGTCGCAGGTCTTGCAGTGCACGCAGTTTGCGGCGTTGATCTGCAGGCGCTTGCCGGCGGCGTCCTCGACGATCTCGTAGACGGCGGCGGGGCAGAAGCGCTGGCAGGGATTGCCGTATTCGGTCACGCAGCGCGTGACGCAGATGTTCGTGTCGCGGACGTGCAGGTGGACCGGCTGGTCCTCGTCGTGTTCGGTGGCTGCGAAATAGACTTCGGCGAGGCGGTCGCGCGGCGGCAGCGTGCGTTCCACCCAGTCGCGCTTCGGCGATTCGTAGGTGCCGAGCTTTTCGAGTGACGACCAGTCGGCGTGATTCTTCAGCGTCCACGGCGAAAGTCCCGCCGTGATCGTCTCCCAGCCGGCGTTCGCAAGCCCGAGCCACAAGCCCTTGTTGAAGCCCGGACGGATGTTGCGGACCTTCCTGAGCTCCGCCATCACCGGCGATGCGCGCAGCTTCGCATTCCAGCCTTCGGCCCTGCCTGACTCGATGACGTGCTCGGCGGCGAGCATGCCCGAGCGGATCGCCTGGTGCGTGCCCTTGATCTTCGGCACGTTGACGAGGCCGGCGGCATCGCCGATCAGTATCGCGCCCGGCATGTCGCACTTCGGCAGCGATTGCCAGCCGCCTTCGACGATCGCGCGCGCACCGGCGGAGAGGATCGAGCCGTCCTCTAGCAGCGGCTTCACCATCGCATGGTGCTTCAATTGCTGGAACGCCTCGAACGGCGAGAACATCGGATCGTTGTAGTCGAGCCCGGCAACGAAACCGATGGCGACGCGATCCTTGTCGAGGTGATAGATGAAGCTTCCGCCGTAGGTCGCGGCGTCGAGCGGCCAGCCGATCGTGTGGATCACCTTGCCCGCTTCGGCGCGGCCTGCCGGCAGCTGCCAGAGCTCCTTGATGCCGATGCCGTAGGTTTGCGGATCGGAATCCGCGTCGAGCGCATAGCGGCGGATCAACTGCTTCGTCAGATGGCCGCGGCAGCCCTCGGCGAGCACCGTGAGCGGCGCCCTGATGTCGATGCCCTGCGTGTAGCCCGGCTTGTGCGAGCCGTCCTTTGCCACGCCCATGTCGCCGATGCGCACGCCGGCGACCGCGCCGCTCTCGTCGAACAACGGCTCCGCCGCCGCGAAGCCGGGATAGATCTCGACGCCGAGCGCCTCGGCCTGCGGCGCGAGCCACGCGCACAGCGCGCCGAGCGAGACGATGAAGTTGCCGTGGTTGTGCATCTGCGGCGGAGCCACGGGCGACTTGATCGCGCGCTTCGCGTCGGCGAGGTACCAGAATTCGTCTTTCGTCACCGGTACGCAGATCGGCGGCGGGTTCCTGCCCCACTCGGGCAGCAGCGCGTTGAGCGGCTCGGGCTCGATCACCGCGCCGGACAAGATCTGCGCGCCGATCGTCGAAGCCTTCTCGATGACGCAGACGCGGATGTCGGGCTTGAGCTGCTTCAGCCGGATCGCGAAGGACAGGCCGGCCGGCCCTGCGCCGACCGTCACGACGTCGTATTCCATGATGTCGCGCTCGCTCATCGCTGGCTCCGCCCGGTGGGTAATCGGTGATTCTCGCGGATCGGGGCAGGGCGGGGCAATTTCGGCACGCGCCTGCCGTTCATTCGCGATCCTGCGCGATGTCGCTGCGCCGGTACTCCGTCCGGTACGAAAAAGCGCCGCCCGGATGAATCGAGATCACGGCCAGCATCAGGCGGTCGCGCGCGTCGAAGTAGCGACGCAAGCTGCGCAGCGCGGGCGAGCCTTCCGGCGCCTGGACTTCCGCGGCCGCCTCCGGCGGCGTAGCGATCGCGCTCAGCACCTGCTCGACGCGGCCGACGCGCGCGAGGAACTGATCCTCCAGCAGCGCGCGGATCGCGTCTTCCTGGCGTGCGTAGCCGGTCGGCAAGCCGTGCCAGCTCGCGCGGCGGTAGACGTTGACGCTCGCGATGGGACGCCGCGTGCGGCGGCCGATGCGCACGCCATGCAGCAGGATGCACTCGGTACCGATGCGTGTCTGCAGCCAGCCGGCGAGCTCCTGGTCGGCGACGAGGCGGTCGGTGTAGCGCGCATGGAAATCGCTCGACTCGTCGTACTGGAGCAGGTCGGCGATCGAGTGCAGCGCCTGGTCGAAATGGCGTGTCACCTCGGAATTGCGCACGATGCTGCCGGCGCCGCGCCGGCGCGCGATGAGGCCGAGGTCCTCGAGCACGCGAAGCGCTTCGCGCACGGTGTGCCGGCTGACCTTGAAGCGCGACTTGAGCGCTGCTTCGCTTGCGAGAAAGCGGCCGACCGCGTGCTCGCCGCGGCGGATCTCTTCGCGCAGCGTGTCTGCGAGCTGCTGATAGCGCGGCTTGCGCACACCGCGGCTCGTGCGCGCGTCGCGAGCACCGTGCTGCGCGCCGGAGGGAGCTCCGTTCGGGTTCACGTCACTCGCATGAGTCATAATCCGCGCTCGCCAAGGGAAACCCGATGAAGGAAAAAATAACAGACGTCATCGCCGACGAGGCGCTGCGCGGAGCGACGGCGTTCCAGCAGTTGTGCTGGCTCGCGTCCGGCCGCATCGACAGCATCGCGTTGACGGCGGCCCATCGTGCCGCCATCGAGCGCGAGAATCCGCGCCTCAACGCCTACGTCGAACTCGACGTCGGCGCGCCGGCGGCCGCGGCGGCGAGCGCGGAGCGCCGGCGCGAGGGCTGCGTCATCGGCCGGCTCGACGGGCTGCCGGTCGCGATCAAGGACAACTTCGACGTTGCCGGCATGGCGACGCGTGCGGGTCTGTCGGGCCGGCATGCTCCGGCGACGACCGATGCCGTCGCCGTCGCCCGTCTGCGTGCGGCGGGCGCGGTCATTCTCGGCAAGACGCGGCTGGACGAAGGCGCGCTCGGCACCACGACGGCGAGCCTGCACGGCGGCCCGACCCATCATCCGCTCCGCCTCGGTTACACCGCGGGCGGCTCGTCCGGCGGATCGGCCGCCGCGGTCGCGGCGGGCCTCGCCGCATTCGCGCTCGGCAGCGACACGCTCGGCTCGGTGCGCATCCCGGCGAGCCACTGCGGCATCTACGGCCTCAAGCCGACGCTCGGCCAGATCTCGACCACCGGCATGGTGCGCGGTGCGCGCCGGCTCGATTGCGTCGGCATTCTGGCGCGCTCGGTGCCGGATCTCGCGATCGTGCTGCAGGTGCTCGACGGCTTCGATCCGGCCGATCCGCGCTCGCGCCGCCGGCGCGTTCCGCTTGCGACGCCGGACTGGGAGCCGGGGCGCCTTCGCGCCGGTATCGTCGGCGATCTCGAAGCGCTGGGCGTCACCGCGCCGGTGCGCGCGCTGTTTGAGCGCGCGGTGGCCGCGCTCGGCAACGAGCTCGGCGAGCACCGGCCGGTCGATTTCTCCGATTACGATTTCGCGCGCATGCGCCGCGCCGCGCTGCTGGTCATGGAAAGCGAGCTCGCGGTCGAGCTGGAAGCCGACCTCGCCGACAACGCGCATCCCGTGTCGCCGCGCCTGCGCGCCATGATCGACTACGCGCGCGGCAGGTCCGCCGCCGACTACGCGAAGGCGGACCGCTGCCTCGACGCCGGCGTGCTGAAGGCAAGGCGCGTGTTCGCCGAGCTCGACGTGCTCGTGCTGCCGACCGTGCCGCACGGTCCGTATCCGCTCGCGGAAGGAGAGCGCGCGAACGACGCCGATCTCACCAGCTTCGCCAGCATCGCCGGCTGCCCCGCCGTGACCCTGCCGATGGGCACGCTGCCGGATGGCTTCCCGACGGGCCTGCAGCTCGTCGGAGCGCCGGGTTCGGATCTGCGCCTGCTCGAACTTGCGGAAATCTGCGCCGCGACGCTCGATGCGGCACCTGAATATCCGATACGCGCCGCTTGAGCTTGGGCGCTCCGCTGCTTTCTCGCCAGCGGACTCGAGAAGACGCCATGAGCGCAACACGCATTCCGCTGCCCGGCGCCGACGTCCGTTATTTCGCCGACGCTTTCGCCGGCGAGGCGGACGCATTGCGCGATGCCCTTCTGCGCGAGATTCCGTGGGAGCGGCATCGCATCCGGCTGTTCGGCCGCGAAGTCGACTCACCCAGGCTCTCGTGCTGGATCGGAGACACGGATGCGATCTACACGTACTCGCGCACGCGCTTCGAGCCGCATCCCTGGACGCCGGCGCTTTCCGCGATTCGCGAGGCGCTGGCGGCGCGGTTCGGTCTTCATTTCAACAGCGTGCTCGCGAACCTCTATCGCGACGGCCGCGACTCGATGGGCTGGCACAGCGACGACGAGCCGGAGCTGGGCGCCGATCCCGTCATCGCGTCGCTCTCCTTCGGCGCCGTGCGGCGGTTCCGGTTCCGTTCGCGCGAGACGCGCAAGGTAACGCTCGAAATCGATCTCGCGCACGGCGCCCTGCTAGTCATGCGTGGCGCTACGCAGCGGCTGTATCAGCACGATCTGCCGAAGTCCGCCCGCGTCGCGGGCGCGCGCGTCAATCTGACGTTCCGCCGGATCGAGGCGACGGTGTCGTAAGAGCGATCAGGACGGCGTGTTGCGCTGCGACCAGGCGGACTCGCCCTGATCCAGCGTCCAGCCTACGATCTCGGGCAGCAGGCGGTTCAAGGTCTGCTCGACCGCGGCGGCGGCGTCCGCCGCCTGTACGCCGGCGACGGGCGCCTCGGATTCGAAGGTGCGCGCGGCGGCGACGCGGTTCAGCACGGCATCGGTCAGCTTGGCGTTGAGACGGATGACCGCGTGCGGCACGCCGTCCCGATACTGCGTCTCGAAATCGTAGAGATCGATCGCGAGCGTGTAGTCCGCGTGCAGTCCCGAAGCGGAGGCGCCGACGCCGGTGATGCGTCCCGACGACTGGAACGCCTGGATCAGAAGCCCGCGCAACATCATCGGCACTGTGTCAGCCCAGCGGCCGCCCTTGTACGTTTCGATAGCGCCTGGGGTCGGCATGACGAGCATGCGCGTGGTGTCCAGTGCGTCGCTCGCGAGCGGCGTGTCGATGGCGAGCTGCCAGTCGACGCGAGCACCGCTCGCGTCCGGCGCTGCATAGCGCGGTGCATACGTGGTGAACGGCTCGCGCTTTCCGGTCAGCGACGAGCACGCGCCGACGCTCAACGCGGCAGCGACAAGCAGGCAACGGCTGAGGCGAGTCATCGCGGCTCGAACTCCCTGGGTTGATCGCGGCCGAGCAGCAGGCTGTTCGACGTCGCGAGACGATCGCTCACCTGTTTCAGCGAGCGCAGCGTCTCGCGCAGCTCGACGATGGTCGGCCCGAGCTGGCGCAGGCCCTGCTCGCTGAACTGGCTGATCGCGGCGCGATTGTCGCCGATCAGCGCGTTGGTCGCGTTGGCGACCTTGTCCACCGATTCGAGCGCCTTCTGCGTCGATTCCAGCACCTGGCGCGCGTTGTTGCGCATCAGGTCGTTCGTCGTCGTCGCCATCGAATCGAGCGTCGCCAGCGTGCGCTTGAGATCCTCGGTCGCGCTCGCAAGCTGCTTCAGGGCGATGGCGAGGTCGCCGCGCTGCGCGTTCACCGTGTCGGTGACGCCGCGCAGGTTTTCCAGCGTCGCGGAGATGCGCTCGACGTTCTCCTCGGACAAGAGCTCGCCCGCACGCAGCAGGAGATCGTTGATGCTGGTGACGATGTCCGAGCCCGAAGCGAGCAGCTTGGAGAGCGCCGATGCCTCGGACGGAATCACCGGCACCGGATTCTCGCGCGTCGGCTTCAGCGCCGGGCTCGAAGGCGAGCCGCCGGAAAGCTGGATGAAGGCGACGCCGGTGACGCCCTGCAGGCCGAGCTTGGCGCGTGTGTCCTGCCGGATCGGCGTGTCACCCTCGACGCGGATGCGCGCGATGACTTTGCGCGGATCGTCCTTCGCGAGCGAGAGCTGCACGACCTCGCCGACCTTGATGCCGTTGTACTGCACGAGCCCGCCCTTGCTGAGACCGGTCACCGCCTCATCGAAGACGATGTCGTAGAGCGCGAATTCCCGGTCGATGCTCGACTTCGAGAGCCACAGCACGAAGCCGAGCGCGAGCGCGAACACGCCGATCGCGAACGCGCCGATGATGACATGGTGGGCCCGGGTTTCCATGCGTGACTCCGTTGCCGTTCGCGGTCAGCCGCGAGCCCCGCCCGGCGAGCGGAGAGCGGTGCGCGTGTTCATGGCGGCGCACTCTCTCCGGCTGCCGGCCGATCGCGCGGCCGTCCTGCGTGTGCCGCCGCGTGTTCTGCTGCCCTGCCGCGCGGTCCCTGAAAATATTCCCGCACCCACTTGTCCTCGAAGCGTTCCACCTTGTCCAGCGTGTCGGCGACCAGCACGCGCTTCTGCGCCAACACCGCGACGCGGTCGCAGATCGTGTACAGCGTATCGAGATCGTGCGTGATCAGGAACACGGTGAGGCCGAGACTTTCGCGCAGCGTCAGGATCAGCTGGTCGAAGGCGGCGGCGCCAATCGGATCGAGG
This sequence comes from uncultured Rhodanobacteraceae bacterium, assembly GCA_966248875.1. Classification (GTDB taxonomy): domain Bacteria; phylum Pseudomonadota; class Gammaproteobacteria; order Xanthomonadales; family Rhodanobacteraceae; genus Dokdonella_A. The sequence goes on along the minus strand of CBINBI010000023.1, from coordinate 17,145 downwards.
CCGGCCGTGGGCTCGTCGAGGAAGAGGATGTCCGGATCGAGCGCGAGCGAGCGCGCCAGCGCCGCGCGCTTGACCATGCCGCCCGACAGCTGCGAGAGATATTTCGCGCCCGCATCGGCCGGAAGGCCGGCCAGGGCGATCTTGAGCGCGGCGAGCTTCTGCATCAGCGCCGGCGCCAAGTCGTGATGCTCGCGCAGCGGCACCATGACGTTCTCGGCGACGGTCAGCGACGAGAACAGCGCGCCGTTCTGGAACAGCACTCCGAAGCGTTGCTCCAGCGCCGAGCGCTCGCGCTCGGACAGGTTCGCGACGTCGCGGCCGAACAGCCGGACGCTGCCCGCTGCCGGCCGGTTGAGGCCGATGATCGAGCGCATCAGTACCGACTTGCCGCTGCCCGAGCCGCCGACGACGCCGAGTATCTCGCCCTTGTAGACATCGAGGTCGAGATTCTCGTGCACGACCTGCGCGCCGAACTGGTTGCGCAGGCCGCGCACCTCGATGACGCATTCGCGCGCCGTCATACGTCGAGCTCCATGAAGAAGATCGCCGCCAGCGCGTCGATGAGGATCACGACGAAGATGGATTGCACGACGCTCGAAGTCGTGTGCTCGCCGACTGATTCGGCGCTGCCCGACACCTTGAAGCCTTCGAGGCAGCCGATCGCCGCGATCAGGAACGCGAACAGCGGCGCCTTGCTCATGCCGACCCAGAAATGGCGTATGCGGGCGGTGTCGTGGAAGCGCTGCAGGAACATGCCTGCCGAGATGTCGAGCGCGTAGATGCAGACCAGCGCGCCCCCGATGACGCCGGCCAGCATCGCGACGAAGGTCAGCAGCGGCATCGACACCAGCAGCGCCAGCGCGCGCGGCAGCACCAGCACCTCGACCGGATCGAGGCCCAGCGTGCGGATCGCGTCGATCTCCTCGCGCGATTTCATCGAGCCGATCTGCGCGGTGAACGCGCTGCCGGAGCGGCCGGCGATGAGGATCGCCGTCAACAGCACGCCGAACTCGCGCAGGAACGAATAGCCGACCAGCTCGACGGTGAACACGCTCGCGCCGAAGTCGCGCAGCACCGTCGCGCCGAGAAACGCAACCACCGCGCCGACCAGAAAGCTGAGGAGCGCGACGATCGGCACGGCATCGAGCCCGGTCTGCTCGATGTGGAAGGACAGCGAAGTGAGGCGCCAGCGCCGCGGATTCGGCAGCGTGCGCGCCAGCGTCTGCAGCATGAGGCCGATGAAGCCGACCAGCGCGACCGCGTCGCGCCAGATCGATTCGACGGCCGCGCCCGTGCGCGCCAGCAGGACGACGATGCCCGGCGATCGATGCGGCGGCTTCGCCGTGGCCGAAGCCCGCGCTTTCGCGACGGCATCGACCAGCGCTCGGCGTCCGGCGTCGAGGCCGAGGATGCCTTCGCGTGCGTCGCGTGCGAGTTCGAGCAGCAATTCTGCCCCCGCCGTATCGAGTCGTCCGATGCCGCTCGCGTCGACCGGAGCGCCGGGCGATCGCCGCTTCAGTTCGCCGACACGCCGGCCCAGTGCCGACGCCCACGCCAGCGTCCAGTCACCCGCGGCGACGATGCGCGTGCCTTCGATGTCCGCCGTGCCGGGGCTCGCCATGCCTGCAAGGCTAGCAGGCCGCGGGCGCGCCGAGGTACTCCGCGGCCGAGCCCGCCGCGCCGATGCGAATCGGGCCGGCGCCGGTCACGCCAGCAGCATGCAGGCGACGCCCGACAGCGTGCAGCCGACGCCCGCGAGGCGGCGCGCATCGAGCCCCTCGCGCAGGAACAGCGCGGCGAGCAGCACGATGAACACCGATGCCGTCTCGTTGAGCACCGCCGCGACCGACGCGTCGGTGTACTTGTAGCCTGCCATCCACAGCACCATCGACACGTACTGGCCGAGAAATGCCGCGAGCACCAGCAGCGGCCAACGCAGCGGCACCGCGCCGCGCCGGCGGAGCGGCAGCGGCTCGCGCCGCCAGGCGAACAGCACGAGCATGCCGGCGACGCCGCCGACGAGGCGCAACAGCACGATCCAGAGCAGGGGCTGGCCTTCGAGCACACGCTTGATCATGACGATCGCCGACGCCATCAGCAGGACCGCGGTGACGCCGAACAGCGCGCCCCGGCGCAGCTCGCGCAGGGAGAGACGCCGTTGCGGATCATGGCTGCTCACGATCAGCACGCCGCTGCTGACCAGCGCGAAGCCGATGAGCTGCAATGCATTCAGGCGCTCGCCGAGGAACGCGAACGACAGCACGATCACGAACGGGCTGTAGAAATTGCCGACGATGCCCATGCGCCCCGCGCCGAGCGTGTTCAGCGCCTTGAAGTAGAGCGTGTCGGCGAGCGCGATGCCCAGCACGCCGGAGGCGATCGCGAGCGCAATGGCGGACGACGGCAGCGACGGCAGCCCGGCACCATGCACCAGCAGCACGGTCGGCGCGATCATGCCGAGCACCAGCAGGTTCTTGATCAGGTTCAGCGGCAGCGGCGGCAGCGACTCGCCGAGGCGCTTGTAGACGATCACGCCGCCGGCCCACGACAGCGCGGCGCCGATGGAGCAGGCTTCGCCGATTCCCATTGAATTTCCGCGCGGCGCCCCACGGCGGCGCCGAAGCGCGGCATTATGCCGGACATGGACCAGGACACCGGCGCCAGCGCGCCCCTCCAGATTCGCATCGGCTTCGTCGTCGATCTCGCCAAGCGCCTGCACGAATACGGCACGGCGGCGCCGCGCCTGGAAGACGTGATCAATCTCGTCAGCGCGCGCCTCGGGCTCTCGTGCAACGTGCTGTCGACGCCGACCTCGATTGTGATGTCGTTCTCCGATCCGGCGCGCGAGGACGGTCTTGCGGACATGACACAGGTGGTGCGCCTTCCGCCGGGCTCGGTCGATCTGAAGCGCTTGTGCCAGGTCGACGAGATCGCGGACCAGGTCATCGACGGGCGACTCGACCTCGCCGCGGGGCGCCGCCGCCTGCGTGAGTTCCGCGCCTCGATGCGCGCGACGCACCGCGCCTGGCTGGTGGCGAGCTACGCGATCTCGGCCGGCAGCATCGCCGCGATCCTGCACACCGGCTGGGCCGGCGTCGCAACGGCGGCGCTGATCGGCGTGCTGATCGGCGTCGTGTACCTGCTCTCGATCGAGCGGCCGAACATCGCCGCGGCTTCGGACGCGATCTCCGCGCTGGTCGCGACGGTGATCGCGATCGTCGTCGCCGTGTACGTCATGCCGATCGCGGTGCGCTCGGTCGTCATCGCGAGCCTCATCGTGCTGATGCCCGGCCTCACGCTGACCACGGCCGTGCGCGAGCTTTCGAGCCAGCACCTCATTTCCGGCACTGCGCGCATGATGGGCGCGGTTGCGACGCTCCTGAAGCTCGCCTTCGGCGCCGTCGCCGCGACGCAGCTCTGCACCTTGCTCGGGCTCGTGCCGCTGCCGGACGCGGAAGCCGCGGTGCCGCGCTGGACCGAATGGCTCGCCGTGTTCGCGGCGGCCTTCGCGTTCGCCGTGTTGTTCCGCTCGCCGCGCCGCTACGTGCCCGTCGTGGTCGGATCGGTGCTGCTCGGCTACGCCTGCACGCAGCTCGGCGGCGCCTACGTCGCGCCCGCGTTCGGCGTCTTTCTCGGCAGCCTCGTCATCGGCGCGGCGAGCAACCTGTTCGCGCGGCTGGCGCAGCGGCCCGGCGCGCTCGTGCGCGAGCCCGGCATCATCCTGCTGGTGCCGGGCAGCGTCGGTTTCCGGACCTTGAGCTTCGTGTTCGAGCGCGACGTGCTGCTGGGCCTCGACACCGCGATCACGCTGGTGACGCTGCTCGTGTCGATCGTCGCGGGGCTCTTGTTCGGGGACTTGCTGGTGCCGCCGCGGCGGAAGCTTTGAGGGCGGGGTAGGTGATTCCGGCGGGCCGGAATCCTTTGTGCTGGCGCTGGGCGCTGTGTTTCGTCGTCCGCGCGGCAGCGAGGGCTCAATGCCTATGATTGTCTTGCTTGCTGAGGATTTCGCGAGGCCGGCTCAGTCCCTGTGTTTTTTCGTCGGCCATCCTGGCCGACGAGTTTCTGCTCTTTGCTTGCCCAAAGAGAAGTAATCAAGAGAAAGGACACCCTCGCGGCCGCGGTTACGCGGGCGTCCATGCCCGCGCGACTTCGCGAGCGGGCTGCGGGGTTCGCTGACAGTACATCCATGTACTGACAGCGTACTGCCCGGCCTCCTGCCGGCCACCGCTGCGCGGCTTTTCCTTCACCCGCTCGCCGCGACCGAGAGGTACCCAGAGAGCAAAATGCGGCAGTTTCTACTGTAGAAGCAGGAGCGGAAGCACGCGCAGAACGAACGCTCAGCCTCCACCTCGTCGTCCCCGCGGAAACGCGGACCCAGCACCTTCCGTCGATGCCGAAGCGCCACTACCTGCCTCTCGTGCGGCGAGAAGGAAGGGGAGGGATCCGATCCAGCCGCTACTTCAGCAGCGAGCGCAGCATCCAGGCCGTCTTTTCGTGTTCCTGCAGCCGCTGCGTGGCGAGGTCTGCGGTCGGCTGGTCGTCGGCCTTATCGGCGACGCGGAACACTTCGCGGCCGGTGCGGGCGGCGGTTTCGTGGCCTTCGACGAGCTGCTGCACCATTTCCTTCCAGTCGGGCACGCCGGTCTCCTCCTTGATCGAGGTCAGCTTGCCGAATTGCGTGTACGAGCCCGGCGCGTAGACGTCCAGAGCGCGGATGCGCTCGGCGATCAGGTCGGCGGCGGTCCAGAGCTCGTTGTACTGCGTCTCGAACATGAGGTGCAGCGTGTTGAACATCGGGCCGGTGACGTTCCAGTGGAAATTGTGCGTCTTGAGATAAAGCGAATAGGTGTCCGCGAGCAGCTTGGAGAGGTTCTTCGCGATGCTCTCGCGGTCCTTCTTGGCGATGCCGATGTCGATGCTCATGATCCCTTCTCCTTGGCGTTGGCGCCGCCAACCTAGCGCGGCGGCGCGATCGATGGAAATCGAACTTGCGAATGCCGGCGATTGATCCTAACTATCATGCCTCCTGCGAGGGCGTTCCGCCCGCGATAATTGCATCCGATGTCCGATCTTTCGTCCCTGCGCGCCGCGCTCGATGAGGTCATGGCGCGCGATTTCGGTCGCCTCCTGGCGCGCTGGCGGCGGCTCGCGTCCGCGCGTCCGGCGCCGTCGGGCGAGGCGATCGCCGCGCTGCGCGCGGAGATCGATGCCTCCGCCGCCCGCCGTGCCGCGCGTGCCGCGCGCGTGCCCGAGATCGCGCTGGACGCAAGCCTGCCGATCAGTGCGAAAGCGGACGAGATCGTGCGCCTGATCCGCGCGCATCAGGTCGTCGTGCTCGCCGGCGAGACCGGCTCGGGGAAGACGACGCAGTTGCCCAAGCTCTGCCTAGCCGCGGGCCGCGGTGCCGCCGGCCTGATCGGCTGCACGCAGCCGCGCCGCATCGCGGCGCGGGCAGTCGCGCGCCGCGTCGCCAGCGAGCTGGGCAGCGCGGTCGGCGATCTCGTAGGGTTCCAGGTGCGCTTCGCGGACCAGGTCTCCGATGCGTCGCTGATCAAGTTCATGACCGACGGCATCCTGCTGGCCGAGACGCAATCGGATCCCTGGCTCGCTGCCTACGACACGATCATCCTGGACGAGGCGCACGAGCGCAGCCTCAACATCGATTTCCTGCTCGGCTACCTGAAGCGCCTGCTGGCGAAGCGGCGCGACCTCAAGCTCATCGTGACGTCGGCGACGATCGACACGGCGCGCTTCGCGGAGCATTTCGGCAACGCGCCGGTGGTCGAAGTCGAAGGTCGCGCGTATCCGGTGGAGGTGAGATGGCGTCCCCCACCCGAGCGCGGCGAAGCCGGCATCGCCGAGCAGATCGTCGCGGCGGCCGACGAGATCACCGCCGAGGACCCGCGTGGCGACGTGCTCGTGTTCCTGCCGGGCGAGCGCGAGATCCGCGACGCGCACCTTGCACTCTCGCGCCGCAAATATCGCGAGACCGAGGTGCTCGCGCTGTACGCGCGGCTCTCGGCCGCCGAGCAGGATCGCGTGTTCCGGCCGGGTCCGCAGCGGCGCATCGTCCTCGCGACGAACGTCGCCGAGACTTCGCTGACGGTGCCGCGCATCCGCTACGTCATCGATACCGGCACAGCACGCGTCAAGCGCTACAGCCAGCGCAACCAGCTCGAGCGGCTGCACGTCGAGCCGATCTCGCAGGCCGCGGCGGATCAGCGCAAGGGTCGCTGCGGCCGCGTCGGTCCGGGCGTCTGCTTTCGCCTGTACAGCGAGGACGATTACCTGCAGCGGCCGCGCTATACGGATCCCGAGATCCTGCGCTCGTCGCTCGCCGGCGTGATCCTGCGCATGCTCGCGCTGAGGCTCGGCGACGTCGCCGCGTTTCCGTTCGTCGAGGCGCCGTCGGAGCGTGCGATCGGCGACGGCTACCGCCGCCTCGCCGAGATCGGCGCGATCGACGGCGAGAAGCGGCTCACGGCGATCGGGCGCACGCTTGCGCGGCTGCCGATCGACGTCGCGCTCGGGCGCATGCTGATCGAAGCCGAAACGCGCGGCGTGTTGCGCGAGTTGCTCGGGCTGGTGTCGTTTCTCAGCATCCAGGATCCGCGCGAGCGGCCGACCGACGCGCGCCAGGCAGCCGACCAGGCGCACGCGGCGTTCGCCGATCCGAAGTCCGACTTCGCGGGCGTGCTGAAGCTCTGGGCCGCATACACCGCGGCACACGAGGATCTCACCCAGTCGAAACTGCGCGCGTGGTGCGAGGAGCACTTCCTGTCGTTCCTGCGCATGCGCGAGTGGCGCGAGCTGCATCGGCAGCTTCTGTTGCTCGTGACCGACGAACTGAAGTGGACGCTCGACAAGCCGCAACCAGATTCCGCTTCCTTCAAGGCGAAAGCCGCGTCCGCGTCGCGCAGAGATCGATCGGCGCGCAAACAGCAATCCCACCCAGGCCCGCCCCCTGAAGCGGAGAGCTCAAAAACGGAGGCGGACAGGTACGAAGCAGTGCACCGCTGTCTCCTGTCGGGATGGCCGACGCAGGTAGGGCTGAGGACCGAGCGCGGCAACTACCGCAGCACGCGCGAGCGCAGCTTTTCGATCTTTCCGGGCTCGGTGCTGGCGAAGGCGCAGCCGCCCTGGGTGCTCGCGGGGCAGATCCTCGACCTGCAAAAAGTGTACGGATTGCTTTGTGCGCGGATCGAACCGACCTGGATCGAGCAGCAGGCCGCGCATCTCGTCCGCAGGACCTGGCGCGACGTGCACTGGTCGCGCCGGCGCGGCGCGGTCGTGGCCTACGAGCAGGTGACGCTGTTCGGCCTCACGCTGGTCGAGAAGCGCGCAGTGACGTTCGGCAAGCAGGATCCGAAGCTCGCCCACGAGGTGTTTCTGCGCGAGGCGCTCGCGCGCGGCGAGATCGATGTGCGCACGGACTTCGTGCGCGCGAACGCGCGCGTGCTCGCCGAGGCGCGCGAGCTCGAGGCGAAGCGACGCCGCGCCGGCCTCGTGCGCGAGGAGGAGGCACTCGCCACGTTCTTCGCCGGCAAGCTGCCCGAGCATATCCACACGAGCGCATCGCTCGATGCGTGGTATCGCGGCGCGACACCGCAGCAGCAGGCTGCGTTGCACTGGTCGCTCGCCGACGTGCTGGCCGAGCCGCCCTCGATCGGCGCGCGCGAGTTTCCGTCGAGTCTCGATGTCGCCGGGCACAAGCTGCGTCTCGCGTATCGCTTCGTTCCGGGTGATCCCGCCGACGGCGTGACACTGCACGTACCGCTCGCGCTGGTCAACGCGGTGTCCGCGGCGCGCTGCGAGTGGCTGGTGCCGGGCATGCTGGAGGAGAAGGTTGCCGAGCTGATCCGCGCGTTGCCTAAGGCGCTGCGCCGCAATTTCGTGCCGGCTCCGGATTTCGCGCGCGCGTTTGCGGAGAGCGAAGCCGCTCGCGACGAGCCGCTGGCGTCGGCGCTCGCGGGATATCTGGCGCGCGTCACGGGTGTCGCGATCACGGCCGCGGATTTCGCCGGCGTTGCACTGCCGGCGCACCTGCGCATGAACTTCCGCATTCACGACGACCAGGGGCGCACGCTCGCCGAGAGTCGCGATCTCGCGGCGATCCAGGCCGAGTGGACGGGTGCCGCGCGTGTCGCGTTCTCGCGCCGCGCGGACGTCGAGCTGACCCGCGAGGACGTCGATGCATTCGATTTCGAGGAGATTCCGGATCGCGTGATCTCGCCCGGCGGGCTGACCGCGTTTCCCGCGCTGGTCGATCTCGGCGAGAGCGTCGCGCTGCGCGTCTTCGAGCGGCGCGACGAGGCGAGCGCGGCGCATCGCGCGGGCGTGGAGCGGTTGCTGCGGCGGGCGCTCGCGGATGCGGTCAAGCACGCGCGGCGGCAGTTGCCGCTCAAGAACGCGCTCATGCTGAAGTGGGCACCGCTGGGCAGCGCCGAGGCGTTGCGTGCCGATCTCGTCGAAGGTGCGCTGCGCGAATTGCTCGCCGCGCGCGATCTCGACATCCGAAGCCGCTCCGGTTTCGAGCACGCGCGCGAAGAGCTGGCGCGGGCGCTGTTCGCAGCCGCAATGGAACGCCTCGGTATCGTCGAGGACATCATCGCCTGCTACGCCGAGCTCAAGCCGCTGATGGAGCCGCCTCTGCTCGGCTTCGCGCGTGCGAACTACGACGATCTGCGCGATCAGCTCGCCGAGCTTCTGGCGCCGGGTTTCGTGCGTCAGACCGGGAAGGCGCGGCTCGCGCATTTCCCGCGCTATCTTCGCGCGATGCGGCTGCGCGCCGAGCGCCTGCGTCACGATCCCGCACGCGACCAGGCCCGCATGCTGGCCGTGCAGCTCTACTGGCGCGACTACCTGAAGCTGCGTGCCGAGCGCGGCGACGATCCCGCGCTCGACGAGCTGCGCTGGCTCATCGAGGAGCTGCGCGTGTCGACGTTCGCACAGGAGCTCAAGACGGCGGCAACCGTGTCGCCGAAGCGGCTCGCGAAGCTCGTGGAAGGATTGCGCGCCTCGACGGGGTGACCGAGCGCACGGCCGTCCCGCCGAAAGCGGGACTCATTCTACTTTCTTAGTGCGAGATGGATTCCGGCCTTCGCCGGAATGGCCTGGCCGTTGCCGCGATTACGGGGCTATTTAATGCGCTGCACGCGCACGCTGCAGCCGCAGCCCTCGACGTACATCAGCCAGCTGCCGAGGAGCATCGGCTTGATGCGCACGGCCGGGTTTTCGAACTTACCCGCATCGTAGGCGCCCGATTCGGCCTGGCGCCATTCCTGGCCGTTGTCGAGCTTGAACACGGTCTTGCCGCGCCAGCCGGTGAAGACGCCGTCGATGTGCGTTTCGATCGTCTCGCGCGCCGTCGAGTCGGGATAGAAGACCGGCTGGCCGCTCGGCGTGACGACCTGCGTCGTGCCGCTGGGATGCGTGCGCAGCCACTCGTTCAGGTATTTCAGCTGTTCCGGCGAAAGCTGGTCGAGACCTGCGGCGCGGAAGTCGGTCTGCGACATCCGTTCCTCCAGGGTGGGCTGCGTCTGGGCCACGGCGATCGTGGCGGACAGGGCAAGGGACAGCGTCAGAGCACTCGGGAAGGGGCGCATGATCTTGGTTGGCAGCAGGACAGTTCGTGACCGCGACCGCAAAAATCCTTGTCTTTTACGAACTTAACAGGTGCGCGCGACCGCATAAGCGGATAGAATGCGGCGGCCCGAGTGTAGCATGACGGTCCCGAAGTCCACCCACGTGTGGCAAGGCGGCACCGGCGGCTGGCGAAGGCATAGGGAGAATCCGCGTGCAAGGAACCGCGCCTCGAAACGGGGCGCGACAGGCGCACGTGCAGTACAGCAATTCACGAGAAGCCCAGAAATGCCTGCAATCAAGACGTCTGCCGCACGAATCCTCGCCGGTCTCGCTGTTTCCGCCTTCTTCGTTCCCGCCGTCACTCTCGCCGCCACCCTCGTCGTCAACAACGAGGAGCCGCTGAGCATCAGCACGTCGCCCGGGTTCACCTACATCGTGACCGGTCCCGACGGCAATCTGTCGGTCCCGACCGAGGGTTTCCTGTTCTGCGCGAACGTCTACTCGGGCGACCAGCCAGCGCCGACCGCCGTCACGGTCGTGCCGCAGCACGGTGACTGGAGGCTGCCGGCGGCCCAGGACGTCGCGACCGTCGCGTACAGCGCGGGCACGCTGCGCGTGAACCGCTCCAACCAGACAAGCCTGATGTGTCACGGCGTCGGTGCGCAGGGCGAGATTCTTTCGCCGCTGACCGAGGGCCTGCTGCGCAACGGGTACGAGTCCAGGGCCGCCGAGCAGTTCCCGCGAATGATCAACTGGGCTCCGATCGCCGGCTTCGACTGGAGTGCGCCCGACTGGTCGCTCGTGCCGACCGATCCGTGCAATCCGTCGCCCGACCAGCCCGCGCAGGTCGATGAGGACGTCACCTGCGCCGCGGTTTCCGGCGCGCGGAACGGCGTCGGCGGCGCCACGCGCTCGCCGATCATGTGGACCGGCACTGATGGCCTGAGCTTCTTCTACATCGTTCGCGTGGATGCCCGCTACGGCCCGCAGAATGAGGCAAACAGCGGCCCGCAGTTTCCGATCGATGCGGGCTACCAGCCCGATGGCGTGACCGGCGCGATGCTGCGCGTCGTCGAAGGTTACGACCGCGGTGTCGTCGGCGTGGGCGGCGGATATCTCGGCGACAACGGCCAGTGGTGCCGGCTCCTGACCCTGCCGAGCACACTCGACGGCAACGTCTGCGTGGGAGCACCCACGTTCGACCTCACGGGTCCCCTGAACCAGTCGATTGCGCTCGACGTGACGACCACTTTGTACACGTCGTTCTACATGGCCTTCGTCCGTCCGATCGTCGGCCCGCCGCCTGCTCTCAACGAGCCTGCTGTCGCCGTTTCGATCCTGCTCGAGCCTGCCGTCAGCGCCGAAGGCGGCGACAAGTTCAAGGGCGACGACGTCGTGTTCGGTTTCCTGCCGTCCTCGACGGGCTTTTCCTGGATGAGCGGACAATAAAAGACCGTCCGCAGACTGCGCACGCGATGCCGCTCCTTCGGCGGCATCCGTCGTAAGCTTGATGTTCCTCATCCCGAGGCGGCGCGCCGCGCCGCCGTTCGATCGTCCGTGAAAACTTCGCCCGATTCCCGGCTGAATCTCGAGCATTGGCTCGCGGCTTCCGAAATGGCCGGCGCGGGAGATGTCCTTGCGCGCGCCTGCGCGCTCGCGGACGCGCACGCGGCCGAGCTCGGTGCGAGCTGGACGAAACACTGCCCGCAGCTTTTCGCGACGCTCGACCTGATCCGCAATCTCGGTGTGGGGCCCGAGGCGCTGGCCGGCGCCATCCTGCACTCGCTGATCGAGTGCGGCCTGAAGCCGGACGTGGCGGAGCTCGGTGCGTTTCCCGACGAGGTACGCAATCTCGTCGAAGGCCAGCAGGCGGCGGAGCGCGTCTGGTCGCTCTATGCCGCGCGCACCGGCACCGGAAGCACGGAAGGACTGCGCCGGCTGCTGCTCGCCATCATCCGTGACCTGCGCGTCGTGTTCATCCTGCTCGCGCGCCAGCTGGTGCGCATGCGCGCGGCTGCGGATCTCTCCGAAGACGAGCGCCACGCGCTCGCCCAGCTCACCGCCGATATCCACGCGCCGCTCGCGAACCGGCTCGGCATCTGGCAGCTCAAGTGGGAGCTCGAGGATCTCGCGTTCCGCTATCTCCAGCCGGACGTCTACAAGCGCATCGCCCAGCTGCTGGACGAGCGCCGCGCCGATCGCGAGGCCTGGATCGCCGACGCGAAGAAGGCGCTGGAGACCGCGCTCGCCAGAGCCGGCATCGAGGCCGATATCGCCGGCCGCCCGAAGCATATCTATTCGATCTGGCGGAAGATGCAGAAGAAGGGCGTCGAGTTCTCCGATCTCTACGACGTGCGCGCGTTGCGCATCCTCGTCGACGACATCGCGAACTGCTACGCCGCGCTCGGCGTCGTGCATTCGCTGTGGTCGTACATCCCGGGCGAGTTCGACGACTACATCGCGAACCCGAAGGGCAACCAGTACCAGTCGCTGCACACGGCCGTCGTCGGGCCGCACGGCCGGACCCTCGAAGTGCAGATTCGCACGCACGAGATGCACCGGCACGCCGAGCTCGGCTTCGCCGCTCACTGGCGCTACAAGGAAGGCGGCGGCGCCGACGCGAGCTTCGAGCGCAAGATCGCCTGGATGCGCCAGCTGCTCGAGAGCAAGGATGCGCACGAAGATGATGCGGCCCTGCTCGCCGGATTCCGCACCGAGGTCATCGAGGACCGCGTCTACCTGTTGACGCCGAAAGGGCAGGTGGTCGATCTCCCGCGCGGCGCGACGGTGCTCGATTTTGCCTACGCGATCCACACCGATGTCGGCCATCGCTGCCGCGGCGCGAAAGTCAACGGCCGCATCGTGCCGCTGACGTTCCAGCCGGCGAGCGGCGACCGCGTCGAGATCCTGACGGGCAAGACGATCGAGCCGCGCCGCGACTGGCTTTCGCCGCACCACGGCTATCTCGCCACGCACCGTGCGCGCGAGAAGGTGCGCACGTGGTTCAAGCGCATCGATCACCAGCAGAATCTCGCGGCGGGACGCGCGCTGCTCGATCGCGAGCTGAAGCGCCTCGCGCTGCATCACGCGGACGTCGAGTCGCTCCCTGCGCGCTTCCAGCTCAGGACGCACGAGGACCTGCTGGAGGCGCTCGCGCTCGGCGACATCTCGCCGGGCCAGGTCGCGCGTGCGCTGCACGAATCCGTCGCGCCCGCGCCTGCCGCGCCCGCGTCACCGGCTCCGCCGCGTGCGCCGGCGCGCGGCAGGGACGCGATCGTCATCGAGGGCGTCGGCAATCTGATGACGCAGCTCGCCAAGTGCTGCCAGCCGCTGCCGGGCGACGCGGTCGCGGGCTTCATCACGCGCGGCCGCGGCGTGTCGGTGCACCGCGCCGACTGCAAGCAGCTCGCACGCCTCGCCGAGCGGGATCCCGGCCGCATCATCGTGGTCGAATGGGGCGAGCGCAAGGAGCACGCGTACGAAGTCAACGTCGTCGTGCGCGGCTACGATCGCAAGTGGCTGCACAAGGACATCACGAACGTGATCGCGGCCGCGAATGCGCACCTCATCGCGATCAACACGCAGGTCGATCCGCGCCAGGGCCTCGCCGAAATGAACTTCGCGTTGCGCGTCACCGATTTCGGGCAGCTCTCGGGCCTGCTTGCGCGCCTTGCGACCGTGCCAAACGTGCTCGAGGCGCGCCGGGTCACCTGAGGCCGCTGGAAAAGAGGCCGCCTCGCCCTCATCCGGGTTCGGCTTCTGCAGCACGGGCGGCGCCGACGAACCTCGGCGGCCGTCGGGTGTCCACATGGTATTCTGGCGGCCCACGCGCCCCAAGTGCGCCTGACGCAAGCGGTTTTCGGCTCGGAAATGACGGCAACGTGATCGAGATTTCAGGCTATCGGCTGCTGCGTCAGCTCGGCCGCGGCGGCATGGCGACGGTGTATCTCGCGGTGCAGGAATCGGTGGACCGCGAGGTGGCGCTCAAGGTGATGTCGCCGGCGCTGCTCGCCGATCCAAACTTCGGCGAGCGCTTCCTGCGCGAAGCGAAGATCGCGGCCAAGCTGCACCACCGGCATGTCGTGGGCATCTACGACGTCGGCCGTTCGGGCGACTACCACTACATGGCGATGGAGTATCTTGGCGGCGGGCCGGTACTGCACAAGGACGGCAATCCGCGCTCCGTGCCGTTCTCGCTGCGCGTGATCCGCGAGATCGCGACGGCCCTCGACTACGCGCACCAGAAGGGCTTCGTTCATCGCGACGTCAAGCCCGACAACATTTTGCTGCGCGACGACGGCTCCTCGGTGCTGACCGACTTCGGCATCGCTCGCGCGCTCGATCCCGCCGCGAAGATGACGCAGACGGGCGCCGTCGTCGGCACGCCGCACTACATGAGCCCCGAGCAGGCGCGCGGCCGATCGATCGACGGGCGCTCGGATCTGTACAGCCTCGGCATCGTGCTCTACGAGCTGCTTGTCGGGCGCGTGCCGTACCAGGCCGACGACTCGCTCGCGGTCGGCATCATGCACATCAGCCAGCCGGTGCCCGTGCTGCCGGACGAGATCGCCAGCCTGCAGCCGCTGATTTCGCGAATGCTGGCGAAGGAACCGGACGACCGGTATCAGAGCGGCGCCGAGGTTGCTGCGGCGATCGCGGGATTCGAGCGTAACGGGACGTTCGAGGTGCCGGCGAACGCGGACGACACCGCAAGGGAAAATGTGCCACACGGAGCACCGGCCGCGAGCCTGTTCGCCTCGACGCCGATGCCGCCCGGACGGACGCCCTCGCCGGCGCCGACCCCGCCGCTCACTCACACGCCCGCGCCTCCGCCGCAGTCGCGCGCGCAATCGTCGACGCCGCGCGAAGGCGTCGGCCATCGCGAGCGCGCCGAGCCCAACCTCGGCCGCCTCGACGAGATCGTCGCAGCGGTCGGCGCCGAGAGCCTGCGCGCGGAGCGGGACGCGCGAACGCACGCCCACGAGCGCCGACGCCGCGGCCCCTGGCTCGGCGCCGCGCTGCTGCTTCTGCTCGCAATCGGCGCAGTGGGCGCCTGGATGTACCAGGACCGGCTGCGCGCGTTCCTGCCGCGCACGGAATTCAACGACACGCTCGCCCGCGCGCAGCATGCGCTCGATCAGGGCAATCTTGCCGGCAGCCCGGACAGCGCGCGTGAGCTGTTCCAGGCCGCGCGCGCGCAGGACCCGGACAACGACGTCGCCCGTGCCGGCCTCGAGCGCGTCGGGCAGAAACTGCTGGACCGCGCCAACAACGAGCTGCAGCGCGGCGACCTCACGGCCGCGCGCCGCTCGCTCGACGCTGCGCGCGAGCTGCTCGGTGGCGGTGCCGCGGTCGACGCGTTCGCGGCCTCGCTCGCGAAGGCGGAAAGCGCCGATACCGAAACGGCGCAGCTGCTCGACCAGGCGAAGCAGGCTCTTGATGCCGGTCGCATATCGGGTGATGACGGCGCGGCCGCGCTCTACAAGCGGCTGCTCGCAGCGGACAGCTCCAACGCCGTGGCGCAGGCCGGCCTACGAAAATCGGCCGATGCGCTCGCGGCCGAGGCGCGGAGCGCGTTCGCTGCACGCGACCTCGAAACCGCCTCGGCGCGCATCGACGCCATCGCCACCATCCTGCCCGCGTATCCGGCATTGACCGAGCTGCGCGGCGATCTGGCGAAGGCGCGCGAGGCTGGGCGCGCCGCGCTCGAGGAAACGCTGCGGCGCGCGGACGCGCAGGTGCGCGCCGGCAATTTCAACGAAGGCGGCGACAGCGCGCTCGCGCTCTATCGCAGCGTGCTCGAGCAGGATCCGGACAACGCGCGCGCGAAGGAAGGCCTGCGCCGCATCGCGCAGGCGTTCGTCGTGCAGGCCAACGCCGCCATCGACGACAACAATCCGGCCGCGGCGGACAATCTGCTCGCAAGCGTCGCAAAGATCGCGCCGGATCTTCCCGAGCTGCGCGAAGCGCGCATCAACCTGCGCGAGCTGCGCGAACGAAACGACATCGACGCGCAGCAGACCGTGTTGTCGCCCGAGGACCGCGAGCGCGTGGAGCAGCTCGTCGCAGCAGCAGAACAGGCGGCAGCCGCCGGCAAGCTGATCATTCCACCCGGCGACTGCGCCTATGACAAATACCGCGCGGCGCTCGCGATCGACGGCCACAATCGCGCGGCGCTCGATGGCATCGCGCGCCTGCCTGCCCGTGCGAAGGAGCTGTTCGACAAGGCGCTCGCCGACGGCACGCCGCAGCGCGCGCGCGCCCTGCTCGACACGGTCCGCCAGGTCGATCCGTCGGATGCGGCGATCGTCCCGATGAGCGAGCGGCTCGCGAGCGTCTTCATCGACCAGGCGGAAGCGCTCGTGCGCGAGGGGCGTCGCGCCGACGCCTCGCGCGCGCTCGATGCCGCGCGCCAGCTGAGCCCCGTGAATCCGCGTCTTGCGCCGCTCGACGCGCGCATTCGCGCGCTGCCGAATGCGCAGCAGGGATAGCTTGTTACGCGGGCGACGTTGTCACGGTCCGCGCTGGCGAAGAAATCGACGCGCAGCGCCGTATCGGTGCGGATGAGGCCGGGCGGCGAACGGAGAGCGCATCACTACGGCTGCTCGCGGAACAGCCTCTCTCATCCGCGCGAAAATGGAGTGGAAATCTTCGGCGCGGCCCTCCCGCGAGCGAGCGGCGAACGCATGATGTCTGGATGATCCACGCATGTGCCTGCTTCTGATCGCGATCCGTGCCGTTCCCGGCAAGCCGCTGCTGCTGCTCGGCAACCGCGACGAATACCGCGAGCGTGCCAGCACCGCTGCGGCGCCGTGGAGCGAGGACCCGCGCGTCGTCGGCGGCCGAGATCTCGTCGCGGGCGGCGCCTGGCTCGCAATGCGGTCCGACGGCCGCCACGCCGCTGTCACCAATGTGCGCTCGGGCCTGCCGGCGCGTGCGCCGAAGTCGCGCGGCTGGCTCGTGCGCGATTTCATGCTCGGCGATGCGGCGCCTCGCGAGTTCCTGGAAGCGGTGTACGCCGATGCGGAAAGCTACGGCTCGTTCAACCTCGTCGTCGGCGATCGCGAGGGCACCTGGGCCTGCGGCACGGCCGAGCCGGCTCCAATCCGCCTCACGGACGGCGTGCATGTGATCAGCAACGGCCCCATCGGTGTGCGCTGGCCGAAGATCGAACGGCTGAGACACCGGTTTGTCGCGGAAACCACGCACGACGCCGACGACGAGCGGCTGCTCGATCTGCTCCGCGACGAGCACCAGCCGTCCGACGACGCGCTGCCCGACACCGGAGTCGGGCTCGACCTCGAACGGCTCCTCGCATCGGTGTTCGTCCGCGGCAGCGCGCATTACGGAACGAGGGCGAGCACGCTGGCCTACTTGACCGACGGCGGCGGCGCGTTCCTGCGCGAACGCAGCTTCGATGCCAGCGCAGAAATCGAGCACGAGGCGGCATGGCACCATGCCGCCTCGGCTCGCGCGTGGTGCGCTTGTGAGTGAGCGCGATTCAAAACGCCCAGTTGAAGCTGTCGGCGAAGATCGAATCGAACTGCACGGCGCCGATGT
>CBINBI010000022.1:0-44151 GCA_966248875.1 uncultured Rhodanobacteraceae bacterium | reverse complement strand
CAGGACGACAATCCCGACATCCGCAGCGGTGACCGCGTGCGGGTGTTCAACGGGAGGCTGGAGCGCCTGTGACGCCGCGCGCGGCGGCACGGGTGGCATAAAGCGCCTGATCGGCGCGGCGC
This sequence comes from uncultured Rhodanobacteraceae bacterium, assembly GCA_966248875.1. Lineage (GTDB taxonomy): Bacteria > Pseudomonadota > Gammaproteobacteria > Xanthomonadales > Rhodanobacteraceae > Dokdonella_A. The sequence continues at coordinate 44,029 of CBINBI010000022.1, read as the reverse complement.
AGAGTCGCGTCGAGCGATTCCTGCGTCCGACGAACCGCCCATCCGATCGTGAAACCGCACGGCGCCTGCGCTGCGCCGGCGCGCAGGCGGATTGCGAAATCGGACATCGAGGCGTCATCGGTCGACTCGAGCAACAACAGAAACTCGTCGCCGCCCAGACGCACGACGACAGCGTCCGGCGGCGCGCGCTCGCGCAGGAAGCTCGCCATTTCGACCAGCACCTGATCGCCGCGCTCGTGGCCTTGGGTGTCGTTGATCTGCTTGAAGTGGTCGAGATCGATCAGGAGGCAACCCCAACGAGACTCGCCCAGCCCGGCGACGTGCTCGCCGAGGAAGCGGCGGTTGCGGCAGCCTGTGAGCGGATCGATCGTGCTCAGCTCGATGAGGCGCCGTTCGTAGATGCGACGGTCGGTGACGTCCTGGGCATGGCCCAGCACGTAAGGCTCGTCCGCGTCGCTGTCCAGCACGTTGTGGTACTGCCAGATGCGCAGCGTGCCGTTGCGGGTCAGCACCGGCAGCAGGCCGGAATCGACGCCGTTGGCCACGATGCGCTGAAGGTACTCGGGAAATTCGCCGCGTCGCTCGAACGGCATCAGGTCCGCGATGTTGCGGCCCATGAGGTCGCCGACGGAATAGTCGAGCGCACGCGCCGCGGCCGGATTCACCGAGAGCAATACGCCCTCGAGATCGTGCGTGCAGATGAGGCCCAGGCTGTACTGGAACAGCTTGCGGAACCGTCCTTCGCTCTGCTCGAGCGCGCGGATCGCACGCTTGCGCAGGGTGATGTCCCTCGCGAGCACGATGCGCGCGGGTCGGCCGCGGAAATCGATCGCCTGCGCGTTGATCTCGACGTCGAACACGCTGCCGTCCTTGCGGCGGTGGCGCCACTCGTGGACGACTAGGCCAGCCATCTTGGATTCCTCGATCGAGGCGATGAGCTTCGCCGCGACCTCGGGTGACTGGATGTCGAGCAACGTCATCCTGAGGAATTCCTCGCGCGTGTAGCCGTACTCGCAGACCGCGGCTTCGTTGACGGCGAGAAAGCGCAGCGTGTAGCTGTCGTAGACCCAGACCGGGAAAGGATGGTTCTCGAACAGCGTGCGGTGTTCCTCGGCGCTCTGCCTGAGGCCGCCTTCCATGCGCTGCCGTTCGATCGCGTAGTGCAGCGAGCGCGCCAGCGCATCGGTATCGAAGCTGCCCTTGACCAGCATGTCCTGCGCGCCGCTCGCCATGGCGTCGACGCCGAGTTGCTCGTCGTCGCGGCCGGTCAGCACGATGATCACTGTCTCGGGGAAGCGCTGGCGCAGCGCCTGTACCGCGGAAAGACCCTGGGAATCTGACAGACCGAGATCGAGCAGAACCGCGTCGTACGCGCACTGGCCGAGCGCCTCGAACGCGCCCGCCAGCGTCTCGGCGTGATCGACGTGCACGCAGCCTACCGCCGGCGCCGCGAGCTGCTTGCGCAGCAGCATCGCGTCGAAGCGCTGGTCCTCCACCATCAGCAGCCAGAGGCCGCTGCGCGGAGGCGCCTGCCCCGGTAGCTCGAACGTGCTCTGCATCGCCTCCTCTGCCCGGCGCGGTTTCGGCGCGCAGACTCGCACAAATCCGATTCACTCACTGTGAAATGGCGCAGGACCGGCGATTTGTGGAAATGTCTACTCCGCGCGCTGCATGCGGCACTCGAGGGTTCCGCCTGATCGTCCTGCAGAGGACGCCGCGTTCCCCCGTCGTTGTCGAAATCGCGTAACGTACCGGGCCGTTCAGGTCTGTCACTTTCGTCCCCGGGAGATGCTTCCATGTCCGTGCACGTCGCCCTGCAACCGCTGATCGCGCTCATCGCCGGCATCCTGATCCTGATCGTGCCGCGGCTTCTCAATTATGTGGTCGCCATCTACCTCATCATCATCGGCCTGATCGGCCTTGCGCCCGTGCTGCGCCTTTGACTAGGCTGCCGTACGCCGGCAGGGCGGAGCGGAGTGCGACCATGACGGGACTGCGATCGGGTTCGGGCGTGCACATCGCCGTGGCCGCGTTCTGCGTGCAGGCGCTCGCGGGCGCAGGCATGGCGTGCGCGGCGGAGCCTTCCGTCGCAACGAAGCCGCCTCTCGAGTTCCACGCGAAGCGGAATGCGCCGCCGGGCATGAGCCTGCCGTTCTCCGAAGCCGTGCGGGCCGGCGACATGCTCTATCTCTCGGGCGAGATCGGTACCGACGCCAGCGGCAAGCTCGTCGCCGGCGGCATCAAGGCCGAGGCGAAGCAGGTCATGGACAACATCGGAGCGAGCCTTGCGCGCCACGGCTCGTCGTTCGATCGCGTCGTGCAGTGCACGGTCGCGCTGGCCGACATGGCCGAGTGGCCGGCGTTCAACGAGGTATATCGCGGCTATTTCAAGGACCACTTCCCGGCGCGCATGGCGTTCGGCGCGAACGGGCTTGCGCTCGGCGCGCGCGTCGAAGTGCAGTGCAATGCCCTGGTCAGTGCGGCGCGCTGAGGCTCAGCGCGTCAGCAGCGCCGCCGCGAGCAATCGCGTGGGCTGCGCGCGCTGCCCGTCGGCCGCGGCCGACGCCGCATAGCGCGACTTGCGCGGCTCCCACTCGAGCAGCCCGATCGCGTCATACGCGTTGACGACGTCGAACACCTCGACCATCTTCGCGCTCGCCTTGCGCGCGATCTCGTGCAGGCGCAGCGGACGCAGCATCATCGTCGCGATGCGGTACTGCTTGCGGTACTCGCCGTACACGCTGAGCCAGCGCCTCACCTTGTACGTGCCGCCCGGATCCAGGTGCGCGCCGAGGCAGCCATTGGAGCGCAGCAGCGCGCTCATCCAGTGCAGATGCACGAGCGGTCGCCCGGGCGCCGTCGCGCGCATCTCTTCGAGCCGCGACGATGGAACCTGCCGGCACTCGGACGGCTTCAGCGGATCGAGGAAGTACGGCTCGAGCCGCGACAGCGGCGCGTTCGCGTGATAGTTGCCCGCGGCGGGATCAATGACGAGCCGCGGCAGCCCCGCGCGCTCGATCATCAGCGCGCCGCGCTGCACGAGCGCGTGAAAGTCCGTGCACACGCGAGGTGCCCGCGGTGCTTCGAACGAGGCGCGCGTGTTCGCCGCCTCCCCGACCGGAGCAGGCGCCGCCGCGGCGGTCTTCGCGCGACCGGCTTCCGGCGCACTGTCGCAGCAGCTCGCGCGGTTCAGCATTTCCACGAGCGCCTCCGTCGACAGCGGCCGGCGCAGCACGAGCCAGGCTTCCGGCGTTTCCGCGCCGGCATCGATGACGACGGCGAAATTCGTGCGCTCGTTCAAGGCACGCACGCGTGCCACGCGGCCGGCGAACTGCTCGGGATCGAGGATGACGAGATCGGCGCGGCCTTCGCCTTCGTGCAGGGACCAGGGTTCGTCGAGCGTCGTGCCGGCCCGCGCCAGCAGCCGCAGCAGTTCGCTGCGCTCCTGCTCCGAAAGGCCGGCCATGGCGAAGCGTTTCATGGGAGAGACCGCGCTAAGGCTGAGTTCGACACGCGGAAGCGGTGCAATTGGCGCGCCACGTGCGAGAGTCGTGGCTGCAGGTCGTTTTCACGTGCTCTTTGCGCGGCCGGGCGCGTTCCGTCACGAAGCGTTGACATTTGTACGGCCGGGACACCGCGGCGCCGCAGCTTTTGTCGGCATGTGACGCAGGTCGCGCAACCGGCCGACTGGCCGCCGTCTGGAAGCGCCGTTTTCGGACGAGATGCATCCGGACTCGGGGTGCGTTGCAGCCGGCGCTGCTGCGCCCGTTCGATCTGCGGTGCCCCTAACACGGGCTCGCCGCAGCACCTGATATAACTGCGCTCATGCGCCCGTTTGACGGCGGTACACGCCAGCGCCGCATGGCTCGCTCGCTGCTCGCTTTCTGGCTGTTCGCGGCCGGCAGCGCGCACGCGGCGCGCATCACCGTGCAACTCGACGGCGTCGACGGCCCGCCGCGCGATGCGGCTCTCGCCGGGCTCGAGCTCAACCAGTACACGTCGCGCGACGTGACCGCCGCGCAGGCGCATCGTCTGTACGATCGCGCCGCCGAGCAGATCCGTTCCGCACTCGAGCCTTACGGCTATTACCACGCGGAAGTCACCGGCGAGCTGCGCGAGAGCGGGCCCGACTACGTCGCCGTCCTGCACGTCGCCGCCGGCGAGCCGGTCCGCGTCGGCGCGATCGACATCAAGCTCGACGGCGACGCCGAAGGCCAGCGCAGCGTGCAGAAGGCGGTCGCCGCGTTCGCTCCGGCGAAAGGTCAGCCGCTGGATCACGCCGCCTACGAAAAAAGCAAGGCCGCGGTCCAGGCCGCCCTGTTCGGCACGGGCTATCTCGAAGCCGAGCTCGTCGAGCATCGCGTCGAGGTCAGCCGCTCCGCCAACACCGCGGACATCCGTCTCGCGTGGAAGGTCGGCCCTCGGTACCGCCTCGGCACCACCACGTTCGAAGGCGGCCAGTTTCCCGACACGTACCTGCAGCGCTACGTGCCCTGGCGCGAAGGCGACTTCTACACGCAGGACAAGGTGCTCGAGCTCCAGCAGCGGCTGATCGATGCCGACTACTTCGCGATCGCGCAGGTGCAACCGGACATCGAGCACGCGCACGACGCGACCGTGCCGATCAAGGTGATGCTCGCGCCGGCCAAGCGCACGATCTACACCGGCGGCCTCTTCATCGGCACCGACACCGGCGTCGGCGTGCGTGGTGGCATCCAGCGGCGCTGGATCAATCGGCGCGGCCACAAGGCGAAAGTCGAGGCGATCGTCGCCCAGCGCCTTGCCACGCTGAATGCGGAATACCAGATTCCGCTCGCGGGGCCGGACAACCACAGCATCAATTTCGGCTTCAACTTCCGCGACGAGAACACCGACACGAGCCAGTCGCGCACGTTCGGGCTCGCCGCGACCGATTCGGCGATCTGGCGCGGCTGGACGCGCACCTACGGCATCAAGTTCCTGACCGGCGACTTCGAGGTCGCCAACATTCCCGGCGACACGACGCTGCTCTATCCGGAGGTGTCGATCGCGCGCAAGCGCGCCGACGACCCGACCTTCGTGCGCGACGGCTACTCGCTGACCCTCGCCGCGCGCGCGAGCGCCTTCATCGCCGACGCCGACTTCGCGCAGGTCACGGCCGACGCCAAGTGGATACACGGGCTCGGCGAAAGCGGGCGCTTCATCGCGCGCGGCTCGTTCGGCGCCACCCAGGTGGACGATTTCGACAAGCTGCCGCCGGAGCTGCGTTTCTTCGCCGGCGGCGACCGCTCGATCCGCGGCTACTCGTATCAGACGATCGGCCCGCCGCTGCCGGATGCGCTGGTGCCGGAAGCGCAGGCGCGCTGCGCGGCCGATCCGGACAGCGACTGCCAGGCCTTCATCATCGGCGGCAAGAACCTGCTCGTCGCGAGCGCGGAGTACGAGTATTACTTCCTGCCGAACTGGGGCATCGCGACCTTCATCGACACCGGCGATGCGTTCACCACGTTCCGCGATTACCGGCAGAAGATCGGCGCCGGCATCGGCGCGCGCTGGCGCTCGCCGGTCGGCATGGTGCGTGTCGACCTCGGCGTCCCGGTGAACGACAGCGAGAACCACGGCGTCGAGCTGCACATCGTGATCGGGCCGGATCTATGAAGACGAGTCTGCGCCGGCACACGCTGCGCCCGTTCTCCCGCTTCCGGGCGAGCGCCGGGGCGGATCGCATGCGCGGCATCGCGACGATGCGCCTCCTCAAATGGATCGGCGTCGCATTCGCCGCGCTCGTCGTCATCGTCGGCGTGCTGCTCTTCTGGGTGCTCGGCACCGAATCCGGCGCGCGCTTCGCCCTCGCGCGCGCGGTCGGCGCCATGGAAGGCAAGCTCGCGATACAAGGATCGCGCGGATCACTCGCGGGGCCGCTGACGCTTTCCGGCGTGCGTTACGCCGATGCCGCGTCGGGCGTGGATGCGCGCGTGGGCAAGGTCGTCCTCGACATCGCGCCGTTCGCGCTGCTCGGCAAGCGTCTGCACATCGTCGCTCTCGAAGTCGACGACGTCGACGTTGCGCTGAGCACCGTGCCGCCGCAACCGGAGGAACCTTCATCCGAATTCTCGCTCGCGGCCCCGATCGACATCGTGCTCGACCGCCTTTCGCTGAAGAAGGCCGCGATCATGCAGGACGGCGCGCCGGTGTTCGCCGCCGACAGCCTCGACCTCGCCGGTGCATGGACGCGCGGAGGCGCGGTCGTCCGCTCGCTTGCGCTGCGCGCGCCCGACGGCAGCGTCGACCTGCACGGCACGGTGTCATCCGCGCCGGGCTTCCCCGGCGAAGGCGAAACCACGTTCCGCTGGAACGCCGCCGACCGCGAAATCGCCGGCACGCTGAAAGCTCGCGGTGACGGACGGAGAGCGAGGCTCGATCTCGTGCTGAGCGCGCCGACACCCGCGACCGTTGCCGCGACGCTGACACAATCGCGCGAATTCCCGTGGACCGCGAAGATCAGCGTGCCGCGTTTCGATCCGAAGCGCGTGCAACCCGATTCGACGCTGACCGCGCTGGCGCTGTCGCTCGAAGGATCGGGCGACAGGCAAAGCGGCGCGCTCAGCGGCGAAGTCGACGTCAACGAGCACCGCGTGCAGCTCGATCCGTTGCGCTACGCGCTGTCCGGGCAGACGCTGACGATCGAGACGCTCGTGCTGAAAACGCCGGAGGCCGCCGGCGCGCTGCACGCGAACGGCGAAGTGAAGCTCGATGCGAAACCCGTCGCGGCGACGCTCGCGCTCGACTGGGACGGCGTCGAGCTGCCGGCCGATCTCGTAGGCCAGCCGCTTGCGACCCACGGCAAGCTCACCGCTTCCGGCAGCGCGGAGGCATTCCACGCCGACGGCACGCTTTCGCTCGGCGCACCCGGCAAGCTCTCGGACATCGCGCTGAATCTCGACGGCACGCCTGACGCGATCGCGCTGAACCAGCTCGCGCTGAAGCAGCCGAAAGGCGGCCTCGATGCGCGCGGCACGATCACGCTGCAGCCCGCCATCGGCTGGCAGCTCACGGCGAAGGCCGACCGACTCGATCCCGGCGCGTTCGCCGCGGAGTGGCCTGGCGCACTCGATTTCGAGCTCGCAACCGGCGGCTCGATGACCGACCAGGGACCCGACGCGACGATCAAGCTCGCGAAGCTCGGCGGCACGCTGCGCAAGCGACCCGTGTCCGGCCACGCGGACCTCGCGGTGAAGCCGGGCTATGTCGTCGACGGCACCCTGCAGCTCGCTTCCGGCAGAAGCCGCGTCGACGTCACCGGCCGCGGCAGCAGCGGGCAGACCGATGCGACGATCCGGCTGGCCATCGCCTCGCTGGCCGACTGGGCGCCGGATGCGGCCGGCAGCCTCGACGGCGATTTCCGCGTGCAGGGCAAGTGGCCGCATCTCGCGGTGTCGGGCACGGCGCACGGCGCGAAGCTCGCAAGCGGATCGGCGCAGATCGGTGCGCTCGAACTGTCAGCGAACATCGCCGAGCTGCAGCCGCCGCGGGGCACGCTGACGCTGCGCGCACAGAACGTCGTCGCGGGTGCTCTCGCGTTCGACACGCTCGATGTCAGCGGCGGCGGCGATACGGCATCGCACCAGCTCGAGCTTTCCGCAACCGGCACGCCGCTCGCGCTCGATCTCGCGCTCAGCGGCAGGAGCGGCGACAGCGGGACATGGAACGGCACGCTGAGCACGCTCGACGTCGCGGTCAAGGATGCGCCGAAACTCGCGCTCGAGCAGCCGGCGCAGCTCGCTTGGAACGGCAGCGAATTCAGCGCCACCGAGGTGTGCCTCGCGGGCGGCGGGCCGAAACTCTGTATCGCGGGCAACGGAGCCGCCACGGGCGCATTCGCCGCGCGCTACCGCATCGAGCAGCTGCCGCTCGCGCTCGCGGTCAGGCTTGCTTCGCCCGACGCCCCGCTGCGTGTGGAAGGGGTGATCGGCGGCAGCGGCGACATCCGCCGCGACGCCGCGGGCGCGCTCGACGGCCGCGCCTCGCTCGCATCGGACAGAGGCAGCGTCGCCTATCCCGATAATGCGAGCCAGCCGCTGATCGCCTACACCGGCCTCGCCGTCGATGCGGATCTCGCGCCGCAGTCGATGCGCGCGACCGTGCGCGCGGCGCTCGATCACGATGGCAGGCTCGACGGCGAAGTCACGTTGTCCGGACCGCCGCAATCGGCACAAGCCTTGTCGGGGCGTCTCGACGCCAGCCTCAACAGCCTCGCCTTCGTCGAGCTGCTCACCACGCAGGTCGCCAACGTCAGGGGCCGCGTCGAAGCGCACTACACATTCGCGGGAACGACCGCGGCGCCCGAGCTTGCCGGATCGCTCGCACTGAAGGAATTCGCGACCGAGGTGCCGGAAGCGGGGCTCAAGCTGCACGACGGCGAGATCAGCGTGCGGGCCAGCGATCCCGAACACTTCGCGCTCGACGGCACGCTGAAATCCGGCGACGGCACGCTGACGCTGTCGGGTTCCGGTGGCATCGGCGCGACCGCGCCGGCGAAAGCGAGCATCAAGGGCGAGAATTTCCTCGCCGCCGACATCCCGGCCGCGCGCGTCGTGATCTCGCCCGATCTCGTGATCGAGCGCAGCGCCGAGAACATCCACGTCGGCGGCAGCGTGACGATTCCAAAGGCGAACGTCGATCTCGGCAAGCTGCCGGGCGGCGGCGTCAACAAGTCCTCGCCCGACGTCGTCGTCACCGACGCCGAGCAGCCCGAGCCGGGCAAGGCGCTACCGGTCGTCGTCGCGGTGACGGTGAAGCTCGGCGACGAGGTGAAGCTCGCGGGCTTCGGCCTCGACGGCTCGATCGGCGGCCAGCTTGCCGTCGACCAGCGGCCCGGCCGTGTCGCCACCGGCACGGGCACGCTCAACGTCGGCGGCACGTACAAGGCGTACGGACAGGACCTCAAGATCGAGAGCGGGCGCCTCCTCTTCGCCGGCACCGCGCTGGACAATCCCGGCCTCGACATCCGCGCCGTGCGCACGATCGCAGGCGCGTCGGGCGAGGAGCTCGGCGACGTCATCAAGGCCGGGCTGCAAGTGCGCGGCACCGCGCTCGTGCCGGTGCTGACCGTGTTCTCGCAACCGCCGATGGAACAGTCCGAAGCGCTCTCCTATCTCATCACCGGCAAGCCGCTCTCGGGTCTCAAGAGCGGCGAAGGCGACATGCTCGGCAGCGCCGCGCGCGCGCTCGGCAGCGCGACCGGCGACCTGCTCGCCAAAGGCGTCGGCGCGCGCACCGGCCTCGAAGCCGGTGTTGCCGACTCGACCGCGCTCGGCGGCGCCGCGTTCACCGTCGGCAAGTATCTCTCGCCGAAGCTCTACCTCAGCTACGGCGTCGGCCTGTTCACGCCCGGCGAAGTCGTGAGCCTCAAATACCTCTTCAGCAAGCGCTGGAACTTCGAGGCACAGAACGCGACCACGGGCAACCGGGCCGGCATCAACTACCGCTGGGAGAAGTAGCTTTCCGCACTCGCCGCCGGCTCACCGGTGCAGCCGGCCCGCCGCAGCGAAGACGACGAGGTCGCGCAACGGCCATGCGCGCCCGGCGAGCTTGAGACCGGCTCCACGCGCGGCGGCGACGATCGCATTGTCCGAACCGAATACGCGCTGTATCGCGTCGAGCCCGCGCGCGGCGAGAGCGTTCTCGCTGCGCCGCTCGCGTTCGTACCGCCGCAGCACGTGTGCGGCCCCGATATCGCTGCCGCGCTCGCGCGCCTCGCGCAGCACACGGCGCAGGCAGGCGACGTCGCGAAAACCGAGATTCATGCCCTGCCCTGCCAGCGGATGCACGACGTGTGCGGCATCGCCGGCGAGCACCGAGCGTCCGGCGACATAGCGTTCGGCCAGGCGCAGCCGCAGCGGGAACGCCGCCCGCGGCGTCGATGCGGTGATCTCGCCGAGCCGGAAATCGAACGCGCCGCCGAGCTCGGCGCGGAAGGCGGCATCATCCAGCGCAAGGATGCGTGCGGCTTCGCCGTCCGGCAGCGACCACACGATCGAGCTGCGCCCGTCGGCGAGCGGCAGGAATGCAAGCGGCCCGCCAGAGAGGAAACGCTGCCAGGCCGTGTCCTCGTGCGGCCGCGCGGTCGCGACGTTTGCGACGACGGCACGCTGCGCGTAGTCGCGTCCGCTGCAGTCGATGCCGAGGCGAGTGCGCAGCGGCGACTCGGCGCCGTCCGCTGCGACGAGCACGCGCGCGCGAAGCCGCGTTCCGTCGCCGAGCACCGCAACGACGCCGTCGGCCTGCGTCTCGACGTCGGCGACTTCGGCGGGGCAGCGCACGCCGGCTCCCGGCTCCGCACCCAGCGCCGACCAGAGCACATGCTGGATCAGCCGGTTCTCGACGATCCAGCCGAGCGCGGCCGCGCCGTCGTCGGCAGCATCCAGCACGAGCTCGCCGGGCGCCTGCGCATCCCACACGCGCATGCGGCGATACGGCCCGACGCGGGCGGCGACGATGGCCGGCCACGCACCGAGATCCTGGAGCAGATCGCGCGCGTCGGGCGCGAGCGCGACCACGCGCAGATCCACGTCGTCTTCCACACGCCACGGCTTCGGCGCGCGCGCCTCGACGAGCGCGACGTCGAAACCGTCGCGCGCCAGCGCGAGCGCGAGCGCCGCGCCGATCGCGCCACCGCCGGCCACCACGACATCGAGCGCGCCGCGCCGGCTCACGGCATCAGCGCCAGCAGCGGTGTGTCGCCGCGGAATCCCATGCCGCGCAGCGCGAAGCGCCGCTTCAGCGGCGCGCTGCGATCGAGCGCTTGGAAGCCGAGCGAGCGCAGGACGCGCAGCGGCGCGAAGTCGTTTCCCATGAGGCGCACGAGATCGTCGCTGAAACGCGTCGTCGCGGAGCGATCGGCCTTGCGTCGTTCGACATATCGCGCCAGCAGAGCCGCGTCGCCGGGATCGCCGTCCGCCAGTGCCGCATCGCGCAGGAGCTCCGCCAGCGTCAGCGCGTCGCGCAGGCCAAGATTGAATCCCTGCGCGCCGGTCGGGTGCACCGTCTGTGCGGCATTGCCGACCAGCACGGTGCGCGCGGCGGTCGTCCGTTCGGCCAGCGCACGCGCCAGCGGATACGGCTTGCGACGGCCGGGCCGCGCGAAGCGGCCGGCGCGCCAGCCGAAACGCTCGTGCACGAAGGCGAGAAACGCAGCGTCATCGAGAGCGGCGACGCCTGCGGCAATGGACGACGGCACGCTCAGCACCAGCCCTGCGCGATTCGCTCCGAGCGGCAGCAGCGCGACCGGACCGGAATCGGTGAAGCGCTCGTACGCGGTGTCGCCGAGCGGCGGGTCCACCGTCAGCGTCGTCACGATGGCCGATTGTCCGTAATCGTGCCGCTCGACGCCGATGCCGAGCGCGCGGCGCACGAACGATTCCGTGCCGTCGGCACCGACGAGAAGGCGTGCGCGCACGCGGCGCTCGCCTTCGCTCGTGCGCAAGGTGAGTTCGACGGCGTCGTCCCGCGGCACGATCGCCACGACCTCCGCCGGCGCGAGTCGCGCCAGCGTGCGACAGCCCTCGAGCCGCCGCAGCAATGCGTTGCCGAGCTCGCGCGCGGGCATCGTCGCGCCGAAGGCGTCGACGCCGAGCCCCGCCGCATCGAGTCGCACGCTGCCGAAATCGCCGCGGCGACTGACATGGATGCGCCTGATCGGCTGCCCGGGCGAGTCCGCGTCGAGCACACCGAGAGCGCGCAGCGCGTTGACGCTCGAGGCGGCCAGCGCGAGGTTGCGCTCGTCGTAGCTCGGCTGCAGGTCCACGCGCGGCGGCACGGCTTCGGCGAGCGCAACCGCGAGGCCCGCACCATCGAGCGCGATGGCGAGGCTTGCGCCGACGAGGCCGCCGCCGGCGATCAGGACGTCGCAGTCGTCGCTTGCGGTCGTCGCTTCGGTCATCGCCCGATGATAGCGGCTGGCGCGCGGCGATGCCGGCGGCGATGGTACGCTGCCGATCCGTTCCGCCGATCCTGCCTTGCCCCGATGGACCTGATCCTCGTTCGCCATGGCGGCGTCGACGCCTCGCCCGGGCTGTGCCTCGGACACACCGACGAGCCTCTCTCCGCGGAGGGGTTCATGGCGATGCAGCGGCTGGCCGCGAGCTGGGACGGCCCGGCCCCGCGCTTCCTGTTCTCCAGCGATCTCAAGCGCGCGCAGCAGTCCGCGCAGGTGTTCGCGGCACGCTTCGCGATCGAGCCCCTGGCCGACGCGCGCCTGCGCGAAGTCGCGCTGGGCGCCTGGGACGGCAAGCGGTGGGACGAAGTGGCGGACTCGGACGCGGCGCGCTACCGGCACTGGTCCGACAACTGGGTGATCCAGGAAGCACCGGGCGGCGAGAGCTTCGCCGACGTCATCCGCCGCACCGGCGCGTGGTTTTCCGCGCTGCTCGGCTCGACGCAGGCGGATGACTGCGTGCTCGCGGTCGCGCATGCCGGCTCGATCCGCGCGCTGCTCTGCCATGCGCTCGGCCTCCCGCCCGCCCGCGCGCTCGCGCTGGTGGTCGATCATGCGCGCGCGAGCCGCATCGGTTACCGCGCCGGGCAGTTCGAGGTGCGCTACATGAATGCGCCGCGGTTTCACGCGGACGCTTGAGTGCGCACCCTTGCCTGCGTCCGACCGACCGGAGGCGGCACTCCGACTTGGAGAAAGCCGCCCGTGATTCGTAGAATGACCCGAAGCTCGTCCAAGGATTCGCCATGACTCTCACCGACCTCCAGCGCGCCGGCATTCTCCTGATCCTCGCACTGGTCATGACGGCGACGCGCGTCAATCATTTCGCCGCCCTTCCGGACGCGTCGTGGGCGGTGTTCTTCGTTGCGGGGTTCTATCTCCGCGGCAGTGCCCGCTGGGCATTGCCGCTGCTGCTCACGCTCGCGGTGCTGATCGATTTCTTCGTGATCACCGGCCAGGGCATCGACTTCTGGAGCCACTACTGCGTGTCCGCGGCGTACTGGTTCCTGCTGCCGGCGTATCTCGTACTGTGGCTCGGCGGCAGCATGCTGCGCCGGCTGTACGGCGGGCCGGGGCTGCGCGAGTTCGGCCTGCTCGCCGCGCTGCTCGCGATCTCGGTCAGCCTCTCCTATCTCGTGTCGAACGGCAGCTACTACTGGCTGAGCGATACCTGGATGGCCGGCGGCAAGCTGCGCAGCTTCGGTGGCTGGATCAAGAACCTCGGCGACTGGTACCTCCCGTATCTGCGCACGAGCGTGATCTACGTCGGCGTCGCGGCGGCGCTGCATGCCGGCGTCGTACTGGCCGTGCGCAGCGTGCTGGGCATTGCGGCACCTGGTGCGCGATCGCTGCGCGGCTGAGCGGACGCACTCTCCCGACCGCCCTTCCCGGCAGGAAGGGTTTACGAAGCCGAACCCGTGGGCAATCGCCTTTCGAAGATCTATACACGCACCGGCGATGACGGCACGACGGGCCTCGGCGACGGCACGCGCGTCGCCAAGGATTCGGCGCGCGTCAGCGCCTACGGCACGGTCGACGAGCTCAACAGCGCGATCGGGCTCGTGCTCGCGAGCGACATACCGGAGGAGCGCGTGCGCGAAGTGCTGACGCAGATCCAGCACGATCTCTTCGACCTCGGCGGCGAGCTGTGCATTCCGGGCATGGCGATGATCACCGACGCCGACATCGAGCGGCTCGAGCAGACCCTCGACGCCTTCAACGACACGCTGCCGCCGCTCAGGGATTTCATCCTGCCGGGCGGCGGCCTCGCCGCGGCGCATTGCCATCTCGCCCGCACGATCTGCCGGCGCGCCGAGCGCGAAGTCATCACGCTGTCACGCCACGATGCGGTGCGCGGCGAGGCGGTGCGCTATCTCAATCGCCTGTCCGATCTCCTGTTCGTGCTCGCACGCGTGCTGGCGCGCGCAGGCGGGCACGGCGAGGTGCTGTGGCAGCATGAACGGCGCAAGCGCTCCGATACGAAATGACGCCGGCCGAGGCGCTCCGCTTCGTCGAGCGGCATGGCCTCGTGCTCGAATCCGCGCGCGACGCGGAAATTCCCTCGCTGGCCGAAGCGGTCGCGGGCGGGCCGATACACGGCAGCTGGTGGTCACACCCGAAGGGCCGCGCGATCTTCGCGGTGACGCGCGCGGTGCGCAGAGCGCCCGAGGTGCTGGTCTGCCGGCTGATCGACGGCAAGATCACGTTCGCGCACGAGCGCGTGTGGCCTGCGCTGGTGCGCCTCGCCGATCGCCTTCCGCAGGAGGGGCTCGCGCGCATCCGGGAAGTTCACATGGAGAGCGGCGCGCATCGCGTCGAGGCTGTGCCGTTTCCGCGCTGGGTACCCGCAAAGATGCATGCCGCTGCCGAACGCCTTGGCGAAACCGAAGCGAGCGCGGTCCTCGCGCCGCTGCGCGCCATGCTTGAGCACGCACGATGACCACGGCGATCTACACGCACGACGCCTGCCTCGCTCACGACCCGGGGCCCGGCCATCCCGAATCGCCGTCGCGCCTCGCGGCCGTGCTCGAAGCGCTCGACGATCCGCGATTTTCATCGCTCGCCCGCATCGAAGCGCCGCCGGCGACGCGCGATCAGCTGGCGCGGGTGCACGCAAGCTCGCTGCTCGGAGAGGTGCTCGACACGCCGGTCGCGACGGGCTGGCGGCGGCTCGATCCCGACACCGTGATATCGCCTGCGTCGGCCGAGGCCGCATTGCGGGCGGCCGGTGCGGTCTGCGCGGCGGTCGACACGACACTCGACGGCGCGCACCGCCGCGCATTCTGCGCAGTGCGTCCGCCCGGCCATCACGCGACGCGCGACACGGCCATGGGTTTCTGCCTCTTCAACAGCGTCGCCGCCGGCGCAGCGCACGCGCTCGCCGCGCGCGGCCTTTCGCGCGTCGCGATCGTCGATTTCGACGTACATCACGGCAACGGCACGCAGAACATCTTCTGGTCCGACCCACGCGTCCTGTATGCCTCCTCGCACCAGTGGCCACTCTATCCCGGCACCGGTGCGCGAGAGGAAACCGGCGCCGGCAACATCGTCAACGCGCCGCTGCGGCCCGGCGCGGGCTCGGCGGAATTCCGCGCGGCGTACGAGGAAACTGTGCTGCCCGCGATCGAGCGCTTTGCGCCGGAGCTGGTGCTAATTTCCGCCGGTTTCGACGCACACCGGCTCGATCCGCTCGCGAATCTCAATCTCGACACCGATGATTACGCGTGGGTCACGCGGCGTCTCGTCGAGCTTGCCGACCGCCATGCCGGGGGCCGCATCGTGTCCAGCCTGGAAGGCGGCTACAGCCTGAACGCGTTGCGCGAATCGGTCACGGCGCACGTGGCTGCGCTGATCGGCTGATCAGTCCGCCGCTACGGAAACGCATCACGCCCGAATCCGCGCCCGCACCGGAGCTGCCGTAGCGTTGCTGGAGTATGCTCGCGGCGGAAGCGGAGGGACCTCCGATGCGCTGGGGCTGTCTGATCGCGGCGATGCTGCTGGCGGCACATGCCATGGCGTCGGCAGAGGATACGCCGGCGGCCGCGGCGCCTGCCGCGGCACGCGCCCGCCCGGTGCTGGCCGTGCTGAAGTTCCAGGACGAGACCGGCGCGATGCCGTTCCAGGGCGGCATCGGGCGCGTGGTCACCAACATGCTGGCGAGCGAGCTCGCGGCGCGCGACGCGTTCACCGTGGTCGAGCGGCGCAAGCTGCGCGCCTTGCTGGAGGAGCAGGACCTCGCCGAGGCGGGTCTCCTGAAGCCGGGCGACGGCGCGAAGATCGGACAGCTCACCGGCGCGCAATATCTCGTCATGGGCACGATCACCGCGTTCGAGCCCGACACCGAAACGAAAGTCAGCGGCGGCGGCTTGTTCCGCCACGCACGCGTCGAGCAGACGCGCCGCGGCTCGTACCTCGCCGTCGACCTCCGCGTCGTCGACACGACCTCGGGCGAAGTGAACTACGCGCGCACGATCGAGGGACACACGACCGATCGCGAGACGAAAGTCGATCTTGCCGATCGCAGCGCGGGTTTCGAGATGATCGACGACGAAGCGGACGCGCAGGCGGTGCGCGGCGCCGTGCTCGAGATCATCGACTATCTCGAATGCGTGATGGTGCGGCGCGATGCCTGCGTCACCGCATTCGAGAGCAAGGAAACCCAGCGCCGCGACACGACACGCAGGACGTTCAGACCGGACACGCGACGACGCTGAGCCAACGGAGATTCGCAATGACGAAGACGCTCGCCGCTGCTGCGCTCGCGCTCGCCGCGCTGGAGTTCGCCGCGAACGCGCACGCCGACAGCACGCTCGACTATCGCAGCGAGGGTGGCTGCGCCGGCGACTTCGACCGGGTGCAAGTCAAGGCCGGCTGGCTGCGCGTCGATTCGGACGAACGCGGCGAGAACGCCGGCAGCATGATCTACGACCACACGGAGAAGCTCGGGTACTTCATCGATCACCGCGAGCGGTCTTTCATGCAGACCGAGATGGACGAGGACGCCACCGATCTTCAGGCCGATATCATGAAGAGCCTGCGCATCCGTATGCGGCGCGAGACGGGCATCGATCCGTTCGCGATGGCGAAGGCGCTCTGCCCCGGGCTCGCCGGCGCGAGCGGCCGCGACCGACTGCCGGACGAGCCGCTGGACTGCGGCAACGGAATGAGCGTCAGCGGCACGCCGGCAGGCGCCGACGGCAAGCCGATGAGCCGCGACGAGGAGATGGAAGCCGCAATCAGGAGCGGCCATCTGCCGCTGGACGCCGATTCGCAACGGATGGTGCAGAACCTGATCGAGCAGCAGCTCGCGAACCTGCCGCCGGAGCAGCGCGCCGAGATGCAGCGCATGCTGGCAGGCCGCGGCGGGGCATCGCTCATGACCGGCGCGCCGCCGGCGAAGGCGCCGCCGCAACGCATCGATCACGACGCCGGCGAAATCGAAGTCGGCGGCATCCCCTGCCTGCGCCGCCAGCATCTGCGCGACGGCGAGATGCTGCGCGAGGATTGCTACGCGCCGGTCGCCGCACTTCGCCTCGGTGATGTCGAGACGCGGCGCATCGCGAGGTTCTCGAAGGCGATGCAGGCCTGGAGCCGCAGCCTGATGCCCGACGACCCGCCGGATCAGGCCGACGATCGCGTGCTGGTGCGCCGCGTGTGCTATGCCGCGGGGCACGAGAGCGGACGCGCGACTCTGGCGATCGATCACGCGCCGATCGCCGACTCGCGGTTCGAGGTGCCGTCGGGCTACAAGCCGATGGATCTCGGGTTTGGCCGATCCGCCCGCCGGGACGACGACTGACGCAAGCGCTGCCGAAATCGGCGCGTATCATGAACTGCTGCTGAGCAGGGACGGCTGCAGCTTTCGGGCAGTCGGGCCGAACGCGGCGGGGGTTTGCCGCCAGCCGGGCGTTTCCGGCAAGCTAGCGGCCCTCGCGTCCGACGAACCGGCTTCCGTGCCCGAGACTCCTCGTACTGCGCGCCGCCTCGCTCCGGCGCTCGCTCTCCTGCTGGCAGCCGGCTTCGCGCACGCGGAGGACGCACCGGCGCCGAGCTGCCCGCTCGGCGTGCTGAAGTGTCCGAAGAAGCCGGTCGACTGGTCGATGTGCAGGAAGAACGACCTGCTCGACTTCTACGTCGGGGGCCTGCCGACCGAAGGCGATCGTGCCTCCGTCGAGGCCACTGCGAACGCGAACGCGGTGAGCAGCACCGACGCGAAGCACTATCTCTTCGAAGGCGACGCCGAGATCCTGCGCCTGGACCAGCTTCTGCGCGCCGACACGATCCGCTACGACGGCGAGACCACCGACTACGACGCCGAGGGTCACGTGCGCTACCAGGACCGCGGCATGCTGATGTCGGCGGACAGCGCGAAAGGCAATGCCGACCTCGACCAGTGCGCGCTCGAGAACGTGCGCTATCAGCTGCTCGGTTCGCGCGGCAACGGCGTCGCCGGCACCGCGACGATGGAGGACAAGAGCCTCGCGCACCTGACGCAGTCGACGTACAGCACCTGCGATCTTTCCGATCCGCAGTGGTCGATCCGCGCCGACGACATGGTGCTGGACCGCGACGAAGGCGTCGGTCGCGGGCACGATGTCACGTTCCGCGTGCGCGACGTGCCGGTGTTCTGGCTGCCGTACGCGCGCTTCCCGCTGGACGACCGGCGCGAATCGGGCTTCCTCTATCCGACCATCGGCTACAGCGACAAGCGCGGCCTCGACCTGACGCTGCCGTATTACCTCAATCTTGCGCCGAACTACGACGCGACGCTGCTGCCGCGCCTGATGACCGATCGCGGCCTGATGATCGGCGGCGAGTTCCGCTATCTCACCGACGTCGGCACCGGTGCGTTCAACTTCGAGGTGCTGCCGAACGATCGCGAGGTCGACGACGAGAACGCGCTCTACGGCGAATCGCTGCCGGACACGCGCTGGTGGTACAAGTGGAGCAACTACACGGGCCTCGGCGCGAACTGGAGCGCTGCGATCAACCTCAACCGCGTGTCTGACGACCGCTACTTCGAGGATTTCGGCCGCGGCCTCTACGCATCTTCGATCGGCTTTCTGCCTTCGAGCGCGTACCTCAACGGCCACGGCGAGTGGTGGCGAGCGAGCATCGGCGGCGACGAATACCAGATCACCGATCCGACCATCGCCGACCGCTTCGAGCCCTACCACCGCCTGCCGCGCATGACCTTCGACGGCGAGAAGGCGTTCCTCGGCGATCTCGCCTGGGGCATCGATTCGGAGTTCATCGCGTTCTCGAAGGACCATGCCGTCGAAGGGCAGCGCTTCGACGCATTTCCGTATCTCGCGCTGCCGATCGAGACATCGGCGTATTTCGTCCGACCGCAGCTCGGCTACCGGTACACCGCGTACAGCCTCGATCACCTCGACTACTCGACGAACCCGCTGCTCGACGACCGGCACCCGAGCCGAGGCGTGCCGATCTTCAGCCTCGACACCGGGCTCGTCTTCGAGCGCAGCCTCTCGATCGGCGATTCGGCCTGGACGCAGACGCTGGAGCCACGCGCGTACTACCTGCGCGTCCCGTACCGCAATCAGGACGAGCTGCCGATCTTCGACACGCAGGAAATCCCGTTCAGCTTCGGCGAGCTGTTCCGCACCAACCGCTTCGTCGGCGCGGACCGGCAGATGGACGCCAACAACCTCTCGCTCGCGCTCACGACGCGCCTGCTCGAGGACGCGACCGGCGAGGAGCGTGTCTCGGCTTCGATCGGCGAGATCCGCTACTTCGACGATCAGCGTGTGCAGCTGCCGAACGCGCCGCGCACCGACTTCTCGGGATCCACCTACGCGGGCGAGCTCGACTTGCGCATCAACGACCGCTGGCGCGTGACCCTGGACCAGCAGTGGAACCCGAGCACCGACCGCACGGATCTCTCCGCGGTCAGCCTGCAGAACCGCTTCGGCGACGGCGGCGTCGTGAACCTCTCCTACCGCTACCGTCGCGACTTCCTCGAGCAGGTGGACGTCTCGGCGCTGGTGCCGATCACACCGGCCTGGCGGCTGATCGGGCGCTGGAACTACGCGCTCAACAACCCGCTGGCTCCGCCGACGGACCCGCGCGGTACCGACGGCCGCACGCTGGAGCGCTTCTTCGGCGTCGAGCACGAAGGCTGCTGCGTCGCCTGGCGCGTACTGGCACGGCACTGGGTGCGCAACGCAGAGGGCGATACCGACAACGCGGTCTATTTCGAGCTCGAGTTCAAGGGCATCGGCTCGATCGGCCAGAAGACCGACGACTTCCTCCAGCGTGGTATCCTTGGCTATCAGTGAGTTAGCGGAGCGAAGGGCCGGTGATTTTCCCTTCTCCCGCTTGTGGCAGAAGAGCCTGCCCGGGCGTGATCCGGGGCGCCGGAGGCGGATGAGGGAAGTCCTCGGATGACGCCAGTTTCCCCTCACCCGCGCCGTCGGCGCCACGTCTCCCGCAAGCGGATACATAACGGCCGCCTCCGGCCGCACCCTCCCGGAACATGCACATGAAGACTCTGCTTTCCATTTTCGCCCTCCTTCTCGCCGCGGCATCCGTGCTGCCGCGCAGCGCGCACGCGCAGCTCGCGCCCGGCGAGCCGCTGGACCGCATCGTCGCCGTCGTCGACGAGGACGTCGTGCTCAAGAGCGAGCTCGACCGGCAGGTGAACCGCGTCATGGCGCAGTACGCCGCGAGCCCGCAGCAGCTGCCCCCGCGCGACGTGCTCGAGCGCCAGGTGCTGGAGCGGCTGATCCTGCAGAAGCTGCAGATTACCCGCGCCGACAACAACGGCGTCAAGGTGTCCGATGCCGAGATCGACCAGGCGCTCGCCGCTCTTGCCGCACAGAACAAGATGGATGTTTCGCAACTGCGCATGGCGCTGCAGCAGCAGGGCATGGACTATGAGCAGTTCCGCCGCAGCGTGCGTGACGAGCTGGTCGTGCAGCACCTGCGCCAGCGCGTCGTGCAGAGCCGCGTGCAGGTCAGCGATGCCGAAGTCGAGACGCTGCTCAAGAACGGCGCGCTGCACCGCGGCCAGCTGCACCTCGGCTACATCCTGATCGCGCTGCCGGACGGCGCGACGCCCGACCAGATCGAGACCGCGCGCAAGAAGGCCGAGGAAACCAAGCAGCAGATCGATGGCGGCATGGATTTCGCCGCGGCCGCGATCCGCTACTCCGATGCGCCGAACGCGCTCGAAGGCGGCGATCTCGGCTGGCGCAACGCCGACGAGCTGCCGCAGGCGTTCGCCGAGATGGCGGACAGGATGCAGGACGGCGAAGTCTCCGTGCCGATCCGCGGGCCCAACGGCTTCCACATCATCAAGCTGATCGGCAAGCGCGCCGACAACGCCGCGCAGGTCGTGACCGAGTACCACGCGCGCCACATCCTCATCAAGACGAGCGAGCTCGTGAGCAGCGAGCAGGCGGAGAAGAACATCGAGGCCGTGCGCCAGCGCCTCGTCGCCGGCGAGGATTTCGCGAAGGTCGCCAAGGAGACGTCCGAGGACACGGCGACCGCGGCGCTCGGCGGCGACCTCGGCTGGTTCGCGGCCGGCGCCTACGGGCCGCGCGTCGCCGAGGTCGTGCAGAAACTCGGCAACGGCGAGATCTCGCAGCCGTTCCAGACCGAAGCAGGCTGGCACGTGCTGCAGCTCGTCGACACGCGCACGACCGACAAGACCAGCGACCTGCAGCGCGACCAGGCCCGCAACATGATCTTCCAGCGGAAGGCCGAGGACGAGTACGAGAGCTTCCTGCGCCAGATCCGCAGCGAGGCCTACGTCGAGATCCGCCTGCCGGGCGCGAACGCGGACGCGGCGACGCCGTCCGCGGGACTCTGAACGCCCATCCGGTGACGGAGAGGCAGGCGCTTCCGCGCATCGCGATCACGGCCGGCGAGCCCGCCGGCATCGGGCCCGAGATCGTCGCGCGACTGGCGGCGACCGACATCGCCGCCGATCTCGTCGCCATCGCCGATCCGGACCTGATGGCGCAGGCGGCGCGCGCGATCGGTGTCGATCTGCGCTGGCGCGTCTTCGATGCCGCTGCCGCGCCGGCGACGCGCGCCCCGGGCGAGCTTCGCATCGTGCCGATGTCGCTCACCGCCGCGGCCGTGCCCGGCACGCTCGATCCGCGCAACGCGTCCTACGTGCTCGCGACGCTCGCGCGCGCGGCAGACGGCGCGACGAGCGGCGAGTTCGACGCGATCGTCACGGCGCCCGTGCACAAGGGCGTGATCAACGACGCCGGTGTGCCCTTCACGGGCCACACCGAATTCTTCGCGCAGCGCGCGCGCCGCGAAGTCGTGATGATGCTCGTCGTCACCGGCGGACATGGCGCGCGCAACGGCGGCGACCTGCGCGTCGCGCTCGCGACCACGCACCTTCCGCTGGCGAAGGTTCCCGGGGCAATCACGCGCGCCGCACTCGTGCGCACGCTGCGCATCCTCTGCGACGAGCTGATCCTGCGCTTTGGCATCGCGGCGCCTCGCATCGCCGTGCTCGGCCTCAATCCGCACGCCGGCGAAGGCGGCCATCTCGGTCGCGAAGAAATCGACGAGATCGCGCCGGCGATCGTGCAACTGCGCGCCGCCGGCTTCGACGTGGCCGGTCCGCTGCCCGCCGACACTGCGTTCGTGCCGGCGCAGCTCGCGCGCTTCGACGCCGTGCTCGCGATGTACCACGACCAGGGCCTGCCGGTGTTGAAGCACGCGGGCTTCGGCCACGCCGTCAACGTGACGCTCGGCCTGCCCTATGTGCGCACTTCGGTCGACCACGGCACGGCGCTCGACCTCGCCGGCACGGGCCGTGCCGACGCGGGCAGCCTGATCGCCGCGACCCGGCTCGCGATCCGGCTCGCGCGACCGGCGTGACGTCGAGCAGCGCATGCACGCCCACGTTCCCCGCAAGCGCTTCGGCCAGCATTTCCTCCACGACGCCGGCATCCTGCGCAGGATCGTGCAGACGGTCGCGCCGAAGCCCGGCGACAACCTCGTCGAAATCGGGCCCGGCGAAGGCGCGCTGACGCTGCCGCTGCTGCACGAGGCCGGCCGGCTGATCGCGATCGAGCTCGATCGCGATCTCGTGCCGCGCCTGCACGCCGTGGCCGAAAGCGTCGGCGAGCTCGAGATCATCAGCGCCGACGTGCTGACCGTCGACTTCACGGCGCTCGCGCGGAGCGGCCCGCTGCGCATCGTGGGCAACCTGCCGTACAACATCTCCTCGTCGATCCTCTTTCATTGCATCGAGCACATCGACGCGATTCGCGACATGCATTTCATGCTGCAGAAGGAAGTCGTCGACCGCATGGCCGCCGCGCCGGGCAGCAAGGTCTACGGCAGGCTTTCGGTCATGCTGCAGCTCGCGTGTCGTGTCGATCCGCTGCTGCGCGTGCCGCCCGGCGCGTTCCGTCCGCCGCCGAAGGTCGAGTCGGCAGTCGTGCGGCTCGTGCCGCGCGCGCCGTCCGAGCGCACGTTCGCCGATCCCGCGCTGCTGTCGCGCATCGTCAAGGCCGCGTTCGGCCAGCGGCGCAAGACGCTGGCGAATGCTCTGCGCGACCTCGCGAGCACCGACACTATCGCCGCGGCCGGTATCGATCCGCGGACGCGGGCGGAGCAGCTCGCGCCGTCAGCGTTCGTGGCGCTGGCGGACGTTCTGAAAGACGGCAGCCGATAGTGGTACCGCTCGCCTCCGGCTCTCGGCTGCGCGCCCCGATTCCCGCCGCCTTGCCGCAAACCCCTGCTCGCGGGAAAATCGCGTCATGAGCGGCAAGAAGCCCTATGACATCGCGATCACGGTCGATACGCGCTTCCTCGATGAGCAGTCGGCGCCCGCCGACAACCGCTACGCCTTCGCGTACACGATCACGATCGAGAACCGCGGCACGGTCGGTGCGCGGCTCGTCTCGCGTCACTGGGTGATCACCGACGGCAACGGCAAGGTGCGCGAGGTGCGCGGCGATGGCGTGGTCGGCGAGCAGCCGTGGGTCAGGCCCGGTGACGGCTACGAATACACCTCCGGCGCCGTGCTCGAAACCGCGCTCGGCACGATGCGCGGCAGTTACCAGATGATCGCCGACGACGGCACGCACTTCGACGCTGACATTCCCGCTTTCGTGCTCTCGGTACCGAGGACGCTGCACTGATGGCTACCTGGGCCATCGGCGATGTCCAGGGTTGTCACGACGAACTTGTCCGCCTGATCGAGAAGATCAAGTTCGATCCCGCCGCCGATAGGCTCTGGTTCTGCGGTGACCTCGTCAACCGCGGCGGGCAATCGCTCGCCGTGCTGCGCTACGTCAAAGGTTTCGGCGACCGCGCGATCGTCACGCTCGGCAATCATGATCTCTCGCTGCTCGCGGTCGGCGAGCGCAAACGCGAAGACCAGCAGCGCGTCAATCCGGAGCTGCGCGAAGTGCTGTTCGCGCCCGATCGCGACGAGCTGCTCGAATGGCTCAGGACGCGCAACATCGCGCACGTCGACCGCTCGCTGAATTTCATGCTCGTGCATGCGGGCCTGTTTCCGCGCTGGACCACCGCGCAGGCGCTCGAGGCCGCGCGCGAAGTCGAGGAACGGTTGCGCGGCGAAGGCCACCGCCGTCTCCTGAAGCAGCTCTTCGGCAACAAGCCGGACCTCTGGAATCCGAAGCTGCGCGGCATTGATCGCCTGCGCGCTTGCATCAACGTGTTCACGCGCATGCGCTACTGCGACGTGCGCGGGCGCATCGCGTTCGGCGAGAAAGGCGCACCGGGCACGCAACGGCCCGGCCTCTATCCCTGGTTCGAGGTACCGGGCCAGGTTGCGCGCGACATCCGCGTCGTCTGCGGGCACTGGTCGACGCTCGGCCGCTTCGCGGGACTCGGCGTCTACGCGATCGACACGGGTTGCGTCTGGGGTGGCGCGCTGACGGCCCTGCGGCTGGACGGCGACGAGCTCGAATTCGTGACGATCAAGTCGTCCCGGAAGCCTGCGCCCGGCAAGGACATCGACTGAGCGCGCCGTCGCGAACCGCAAGCGACTATCGCCGCACGTAATCGACGAAATCGAACGCGAACGCATGCCTCGCGTCCGCCGGATGATGGGTGCGCGCGACCTCGATCCAGTCGCGCTCGTCAAAGCGGGGAAAGAACGCGTCGGCGTTCGCCACCTCGGCATCGATCCAGGTGAGGTAAAGCCTGGTCGCGCGCGGCAGCGCCAGCGCAAAGATCTCGCCGCCGCCGATCACCGCGAGCTCCGCGCCGTCGGCGATCGCGACCGCCTCGTCCAGCGAGTGCACGACGCGCTGGCCGGGATACGGCGCCGCCGTGCCGCGCGTCATCACGAGATTCTCGCGCCCCGGCAGCGCGCGGCCGATCGCGCGTGCGGTCTTGCTGCCCATGAGCGTCGGCTTGCCGAGCGTGAGCGCCTTGAAGCGATTGAGGTCGTCCGGAAGGTGCCAGGGCATGGCGCCGTCGCGACCGATGGCTCGTTCGCGGTCGAGCGCAACGATGAGCGAAATTTCCATGGCATATTGTCGCCGCGGCGCGCCCGCGTGTCAGCCGCATGACCTCCTGCACGTCACCCGGCGGCTATGGCGCGGCAGAGTCGACAGGCACATCCGGAGAACGGCCGTGACGACGATTCTGCTTCGGGCACTCTTCGCCATACCCGCCGCGAATTCGGCGGGCCCCACCGTCCTGCCCGCGCATTTCGAGGCGAATCTTGTCCGGCTCACGCCCGAGACGCTCGACGGCAAGGCGCTGACACTTTATACCGACACGGGCGGCGGCCTCTTTCTCAAGGAAACCGCCGTAAAGCGCCTCGGACTCGAAGTCGAAAAGAAGCCCGGCGATGCGGAATCGGACGGCAAGCCTTACGAAGTCGCAAAGCTGCCCGCGTTCATGCCCGGCGCGTGGATTCCGCCGCCGCAGGGCAACGAGGGTCGCCTGTTCGTGATGCCCGCCGTACCGCCCGAGAAGGACGTCCTGCCGAACGAGGACGGCATGCTCGGCCAGGCCTGGTTCGGCGGACGCGTCTGGACCTGGGACTATCCGGCCGGACGGCTCACGCTGGAAGGCCATGGCTGGACACCAGGTTTTTCCATGACGCACGTGCCGGTCGGGCTGCGCAAGGACCTCGCCTTTCCGCGTATCGCGATCCGCGTCGACGGCGAGGATTTCGACATGCTGCTCGACACCGGCGCGATGACGGTGCTGGAGCCGGCGGCGCTGGCGAAGCTCGGCGACGGCGGACCCGCGCGTCGCGCGACGAGCATGATCGTCGACAGCCGGTTCCAGGCATGGCGCAAGAAGCATCCCGACTGGCGCGTGGTGGAAAACGCGCAGGAACACACGCACGCGGCGATGATCGAGGTGCCGGAGGTCGGCATCGCCGGCGCGACGGTCGGCCCGGTCTGGTTCACGTGGCGGGCCGACCGGAACTTCCACGAGTACATGTCCGGCATGATGGACGGCAAGGTCGAGGGCGCGATCGGCGGCAACGCCCTTTCGCACTTCGTAATGACCGTCGATTATCCCAGCCGCGCGGCGTACTTCCGCTGCGCGCGGGACTGCAAGGCTACACCGCGACCGGCGCCCGGATCACCGGATGCGGGTCGTAGCCGGTGATCGCGACGTCGCCGTAGCGGAAGTCGAACAGCGAGCGCACGCCTGGATTCAGCTCGAGCTTCGGCAGGGGCCGAGGCTTGCGTGAAAGCTGCTCGCGCGCCTGCTCGAAATGGTTCGAATAGAGGTGCGCATCACCCAGCGTGTGCACGAAATCGCCGGGTGCGAGGCCGGTCACCTGAGCGACCATGTGCGTCAACAAGGCGTAGCTCGCGATGTTGAACGGCACGCCGAGGAAGATGTCGCCCGAGCGCTGGTAGAGCTGACACGAAAGCCGGCCATTCGCGACATAGAACTGGAACAGCGTGTGGCACGGCTGCAGTGCCATGCGCGGCAGGTCGGCCACGTTCCACGCGCTCACGATCAGGCGGCGCGAATCGGGGTTGCGCCGGATCTCGTCGACGACCCAGGCGATCTGATCGACCGTGCGGCCGTCAGGGCAGCTCCACGAGCGCCACTGCTTGCCGTAGACGGGGCCGAGCTCCCCCTCGTCGTCGGCCCATTCGTCCCAGATCGTCACGCCGTTTTCGACGAGATAGCGCGTGTTCGTATCGCCGCGCAGGAACCAGATCAGCTCATGCACGATCGATTTCAGATGCAGCTTCTTCGTCGTGACCAGCGGAAAGCCCTGCGAAAGGTCGAAGCGCATCTGCCGCCCGAACACGCTGCGCGTGCCGGTGCCGGTGCGGTCCGCCTTCTCAACGCCGTTCTCGAGGATGTCGCGGAGGAGGTCGAGGTAGGGCTTCATTCAGGGCTGAGGGCTGAGGGCTGAGGGCTGGGAGTGGAGCGCTGAACCGGCCTCGGGACCGTATGTCGCCGTGTTCTCTGCCACGCCATTGCGTAAAGATCGGCCAATCGATCGCAGGAGCCGTCCGACTTCGTCGGCGAGACCCACCGCATCATCGATAAGGCTCCGATCCATCCGGTGAAGTCGACATGCCAGATCGAGCTGCGTTTCGAGTTCCGCCACCGAGCCGCACGCAATGTTGATGAACCGATGGTAGTCCGCACGCGAGCGTCGCTCATGGCCTTCGGCGATGTTGGAAGGAATCGATACAGCGCTGCGCCGGATTTGCGCAGACAGGCCGTATCGTTCGGTCTCCGGCAAACCTCGTGCGACGGCATAGGCCGCTTCGGCCAGCTTCATCGCCTTCTGCCACACGATCAATTCCCGATAACTCACGGCCATGATGCCCTCAGCCCTCGGCCCTCACGCCTCAACCCTCCGTCTTCCATGCGCCATTGAAAGCAAAATCGCACCTATCACGACCAGCGGCAGCGACAGGATCTGCCCCATCGTCAGCCAGCCGAACGCGATGTAGCCCATCTGCACATCGGGCTCGCGCACGAACTCGACCGCGAAGCGGAACGCGCCGTAGAGCAGCGCGAAGAGGCCCGACACGGCATAGCGGGGACGCGGCTTGCGGGAGTAGAGCCAGAGCACCGCGAAGAGCACAATGCCTTCGAGCCCGAGCTCGTAGAGCTGCGAAGGATGGCGCGCCTCTCCGTCCAGCTGGCCTGCGAGGTACATCTGGTGGAGGTCCTCTTTCGTCTTGCCGAGCGATTCGAGCGCGCGCGGGAAGATCATGCCCCAGGGGAGATCGGTGTGCCGTCCCCACAGCTCGCCGCCGATGAAGTTGCCGAGCCGGCCGAGACCGAGGCCGATCGGCACCAGCGGCGCGACGAAATCGACGACGTCGAAGAAATTGAGCTTGTGTCGCCGCGTCCAGATCAGCGTGGCCGCGAGCACACCGAGCAGCCCGCCGTGGAACGACATGCCGCCTTCCCAGACTCGGAACAGGCTCGCCGGGTGATGAACGAGCTCGCTCGTGTCATAGAAAACCATGTAGCCGACGCGGCCGCCGATGATCACGCCGAGCATCACGTAGAACGCGAGATCGGAGAACTGATCGGCCGTCACTGGCAGGCGTCCCGCCGCACGGCGCCGCTGACCCAGCCACCATGCGACCGCGAAGCCAATGAGGTACATGATGCCGTACCAGTGCACCTGCACGGGTCCGAGCGAGAAGGCGATCGGATCGATGTCGACGAAGTAGTGGCTCACGAGTCGCTACCGCGGGCGGGCCCGTACATTGTGCCCGGTTCGCCCCCGCGTCGCCTACCGTCTCAGGCCGGCACCACGCGGCAGACGAACCCCTTGAGGTAGTCCGTTTCGGGAATCGCCGGATGCACCGGATGATCCGGCGCCTGCTGCAGCTGCATCAGCGACTGCACGTTGCGGTCGAGATGGCGTGCGGCTTGCTGCACCGTTTCGAGCAGTGCCGCACGTGGCATGTGATAGGAGCACGAGCAGGTGACGAGGATACCGTCTCTGGCCAGCACCTGCATGCCGAGCTCGTTGAGCCGCCGGTACGCGAGCCGCCCTTCGGCGAAATCCTTCCTGCGCTTGACGAATGCGGGCGGATCGAGAACGACGATATCGAAGCGCTCGCGCGCCTCGCGCAGCGACTTGAGGTGATCGAAGGCGTCTGCGCGCACCGCGCGCACGCGATCGGCGAGGCCGCTGCGCCCGGCATTGCGGGCGATCGCGTCGACCGCGGCTTGCGACGCGTCGACGCAAACGACTTCGCCCGCGCCGGCGGCTGCGGCGCGCAGGCCCCATGCGCCAAGATAGCTGAACACGTCGAGCACGCGCTTGCCGCGGGCGAGGCGTGCGATGCGATCGCGGTTGTTGCGCTGGTCGTAGAACCAGCCGGTCTTCTGGCCGCCCACCGGATCGATCTCGAATTCGAGCCCGCCTTCGCGCACGATCGGCTGCGCGCCGTACTCGCCGTAGCCGAGATCCGCGTAGCTCGGCAGGTTCTCCAGCGTGCGGATCGACGCGTCGTTCTTCCACCAGATCTGGCGCGGCTTCAGCACCTTGGCGATCGCGTCGGTGATCGGTTCCTTGAGGCGTTCCATGCCGGCGGTGGTGGTCTGTCCGACAACAACGTCGCCGAAGCGATCCAGCGTCAGTCCTGGCAGGCCATCCGACTCACCGAACGCGAGCCGGTAATACGGCTCTTCGCAGAGACGCTCGCGCAGGGCCAGCGCGATGTTGAGGCGGTGCACGATCAGCGAGCGGTCCAGGGCGTGGTCGAGGCCGCGCGCGACCAAGCGCGCGGCGATCAGCGAATGCGGGTTGACGTAGCCGACGCCGATCGGCTTGCCGTGGTAATCGACGATCGCGCACGGCTCGCCGGGCTCGAACGCGGTCAGCGGCGTGCGCGCGACATCGACTTCGTTCGAGAACACCCAGAGATGTCCCGCGCGCAGCCGCGCGTCCTCGCCGCGCTTGAGCTGCAGCGCGGGATAGGCGATGTCGGTCGTCACGATCGTTCCGTTCAGCGGCGAAGGCGCACGGTAGCGGCTCCGCCAGCGCGCGACAAGCGAGGCGGTAGACTCGACACGACCGGAACGGAACGATCATGCCCAACCGTCTCGCCGACGAAGCCAGCCCCTACCTCCGCCAGCACGCCGACAATCCGGTGGATTGGTGGCCGTGGTGCGACGAAGCGCTCGCGGCCGCGCGCGCCGAGTGCAAGCCGATCCTTCTCTCGATCGGCTACGCTGCCTGCCACTGGTGCCACGTGATGGCGCACGAAAGCTTCGAGGACGAGGCGACCGCGCGCGTCATGAACGCGCTCTACGTCAACGTCAAGGTCGATCGCGAGGAGCGGCCCGACATCGACAAGGTCTATCAGCTCGCGCACCAGGCGCTCACCAGACGCGGCGGCGGCTGGCCGCTGACCGTATTCCTGACGCCAGACGAGCTCCTGCCGTTCTTCGCCGGGACGTATTTTCCGAAGACACCGCGCTACGGTGTGCCTGCGTTCGTGCAGGTGCTGGAAGGCGTGCGCGCATGGTTCGACACGAGATCCGACGAGTTGCGCGCGCAGACGGGCGCGCTGGCGCAGTTCCTCGCCGACTACGGCAAAGGCGCGGCGTATGCCGACGTGCTGGACGACGCTCCGATCCAGGACGCGCTCGATCACATCGCCGCATCGTTCGATCGTGAGAACGGCGGTCACCTCGGCGCGCCCAAGTTCCCGCACGCGAGCGAGATCGAGCTCATGCTCGGCCGCAAGGAGCGGCCGGACGCGCCGACGCCGTCGGCGCACGGCATGGCCCTGCTCACGCTATCTCGCATGGCCGAGCGCGGTCTCCGCGACCATGTGGCGGGCGGCTTCTTCCGCTACTGCGTCGACGCCCGCTGGACCATTCCACATTTCGAAAAAATGCTTTACGACAATGCCCAGCTGCTGCCGCTCTACGCGCGCACCGCACGCGAAACCGGCGAAGCCGACTTTGCGGCGGCGGCGCGCGAGGCCACGGCGTGGCTCATCGGCGAGATGAGCGCGCCCGAGGGCGGCTTCTTCAGCTCGCTGGACGCAGACTCGGAGGGCGAGGAAGGACGCTACTACGTCTGGCAGCGTGATGAGATCCGCACTGCGCTGGACGATCCCGAGCTCGCGCTCGTCGAACGTCGCTTCGGATTCGACGCGCCACCGAATTTCGAGGACCGCGCCTGGCATCTTTCCGCGGTCGCCTCGATGGATTCCGTCGCGTCCTCGCTCGGCCTTTCCCGCGAAGAAGCCGATGCGGTCTGGCAGCGCGCACGACAGCGTCTGCTTGAGGCCCGAAGCAAGCGGGCGCGCCCGGGGCTCGACGACAAGATCCTGACCGCATGGAACGCGCTGATGATCGGCGGCATCGCACGGGCGAGGCGCTGCAGCGAAGACTTCGAGACAGCATTCGCCGCTGCGGAGCGGGCCCTCGATTTCCTCCACGAGAACGCCTGGCGCGACGGCCGCCTTTTCGCGTCGCACGCGCGCGGCGAGACGCGTTTTGCCGCCTATCTCGATGATCATGCCTTCCTCCTCGATGCGCTGCTCGCGATGCTGCAGGTTCGCTGGAATCCGCGCGACCTCGACTGGGCGAAAGCGCTAGCGGATGCACTGCTCGATCGCTTCGGGGACAAGGACAGCGGCGGCTTCTTCTTCACCGCACACGATGCCGAGTCGTTACCGCGGCGGCCGAAGCCGTTCATGGACGAGTCGCTGCCGGCCGGCAACGGCATCGCGGCGCGCGCGCTGCTGAGGCTCGGCCGTCTCCTCGGGGAGCCGCGCTATCTCGACGCCGCCGAGCGGACGCTTCGTGCCGGATGGGCGACGCTGAGCGAAATTCCGCACGCGTGCAGCGCGATGCTGCTCGCGCTCGACGAGTTCCTGAATCCGCCGGCGCATGTCGTGATCCGCTATCGGGAGGAGCGCGACGCGCTGGCATGGCGGAAGCTGGCGGCGGATGGAAGCTCTCCCGCCATCGACATCTACTTTATTCCTTTCGCCGCGCACGGCCTCCCGGGTGTGCTGGCGCAGCAGGAAGCGCCCGCGGACGTCGCGGCATTCCTATGCCGCGGAACGTCGTGTGACCCGCCGCTCACAACGACGGGCGCCTTCGCGGCAGCATTGCGGCGCATCGACTAGCACTCCGCGAGGCGCGATGTACCGGATCACGGTGCGGCACCTGCTCGCCGCCGGCCTGCTCCTGCGCAGCGCCGCGCTCTGCGCCGCCGAGATCGAAATCGGCCCCGGCGACGATTTCCGCGCGGCGATGCAGAATCTTGCTGCCGGCGACACGCTCGTCATGCATGGCGGCACCTATCCGCTGTCGAGCCATTTCGAGCTGAATCTCGCCGGCACTGCCGAGCGCCCGATCACGATCCGCGCTGCGGCCGGCGAGCAACCCGTGCTGCACTACGTCGACGACAGCCAGAACATCGTCAACATCGCCGATTCGAACTTTCTCGTCATCGACGGAATCGAGTTCAGCGGCGGGTCGCGCGGCATCCGGCTGACGAATTCGTCGGATATCACGATCCGCAACTGTCACGTGCACGACACTGCGGCGAATGCGATCAGCGCGAACGATGCGGGCAACGTCTATGCGCGGCTCGCTTTCGTCCACAACGAGATCGATCATGCCGGCGGCACGGCCGAAGGCTTCTATCTCGGCTGCAACGACGACGCCTGCCGCGTCCACGATTCGCTGGTCGCGAACAACTACATCCATGATCTCAACGGCCCGGGCGTGAGCCAGGGCGACGGCATCGAAATCAAGGCCGGCAGCTACGCGAACGTCGTGCGCGACAACGTGATCCACGACACCGCGTATCCCGGCATCACGCTCTACCACACGAACGGCAACGGCGCGCCGAACGTCATCGAGCGCAACCTAATCTGGAACTCGGGCGACAACGGCATCCAGGTCACCGGCGATGCGGTCGTGCGCAACAACGTCGTGCTCGGCGCCGCCGCGCACGGCATCGGCATTCACACCTCGCAGGGCGGCGGCGTCGGCAATCTCGCGATCGTCAACAACACGGTGCTCAAGGCGAGCGGTGACGCGCTGCACATCAGCGGGGTCGCCGGCGCCGTGCTCGTCGCGAACAACGCGCTCTATGCGGCCAGCGGCAACGCCGTGTTCGCCACCGGCGCGACGAATCTCGTCACGCTCGTCGCCAACGTCGGCACGGGCTCGCTGAGCGGCGTCTCGGGTGGCTTCGACGCGAGCGGCGAGATCACGACCGACTTCAGCGACGCGAATTTCTCGGGCGTGCCGCCGCAGGACCTGGTGCCGCGCAGCGGCCGGCTCGTCGGCTCCGCCGATGCCGCAACACTGGCGACGGACGACTTCAACGCAGAGCCGAGAACGCCCATGCTGGATGTCGGCGCGTACCGCAACGACCCATCCGGCAATCACGGCTGGCCGCTGCAGGCAGGATTCAAGCAGCTGGGCGATACGGTCTTCGCGGACGGATTCGAGGGGCGGTGACGCGTTCAGCGCAACCCGCAGCCCGCCCGATTCAGAGGAACACCGGCCGGTCCGGCAGCTCGTCCGGATTGCGTGACCCGTCCGCCGGGAAGTGCCTGGCGAGAATCTCGCCGATCGCCTCGACACCGGCGAGCGCGCCCTTTTCGTACTCGCCGGCGGCGAAATGGTCGCGCATCAGCGTGCAGATCGCGCTCCATTCGGCTTCGCCGACCTTCGCCGCGATGCCGCGATCGGCGACGATCTCGATGGCGTGATCGGCAAGAAGGATATAGACGAGCACGCCGGTGTTCTGCTCGGTGTCCCACACGCGCAGGCGCGCAAACGCGTCGACCGCGCGCTCGCGCGGGCTGCGGCGCGCGAAGATCTCGCCGATCGGCAGGCCGCCCTCGACGGCGAAGCAGATCTCGCCGAGATGACGGTGCTCGCTCGCGGCGATCGCGTGCTGGATCGCATCGAGCGTCGCGGGCGGAAAGTGCCGCTCCGCGCCTAATCTAGCCCACAGGTGCTTGATCCAGCGCATCGTCTTCGCGTCCTCACCAGCTGCCCGAGGCGCCGCCGCCGGCGGAAATCCCGCCACCGCCGCTGAAGCCGCCGCCACCGCCGCCGCTCCAACCGCCGCCGCCGAATCCGCCCCCGCCGAATCCGCCGCCGCCCCAGCCGCCCCAGCCCCCTCGATTGGCGAAGCCGCCACCGCCGCCGCCGAAAAGACCGAGCACGAGGCCGAAGATGCCGATGCCGATGCCGAGCGGGACGAGGCCGCTGACCAGCCAGGCCGTGCCACCCGAGGCGAGGCCGACGAGGCCCGCGCGCGGCGGCGTCGGCAGGCGGCCGAACATCGCCCGCGCCCAGAGCCCGACGAAGAACGCCCAGACGACCGCGTTGAATAGATTGCGCTCGCTCCTGCGATCGTGCGCGTCGTCGGTGAGCGGCGGCGGCAACTCCTCGCCGTCGACGAGGCGCGTCAATACGCCGATGGCGTCGTGGATGCCGCCGAAAAAGTCGCCCGTGCGGAAGCGCGGCGTGATGTATTCGCGGATGATGCGCGCCGCAGCCGCGTCGGGTATCGCGGCTTCGAGTCCGCGCGCGACCTCGATGCGGACGCGGTGGTCGTTCTTCGCGACGATCAGCAGCACGCCGTCGTCGACATTCTTGCGGCCGAGCTTCCACTGGTCGAACACGCGGATCGCGTATGCGGCGATGTCCTCGGGCTGCGTCGTCGGTACGATCAGCACGGCGATCTGCGCGCCCTTGCGCTGCTCGAGCACGGCGAGCTCGTTTTCGAGCGTCTCCTTCTGCCCCGCGTCTAGCGTGCCGGTGAGATCAGTGACACGCGCGGACAGCGGGGGGATCAGCTGGAGGTCGCCTTCGGCGGCCCGGCCACTCGCCGCAAGCAGGAAGGCGAGCACGCACGCCATCGTCATCCCGGCGAAAGCCGGGAACCATCTTGCTCTGGCGCGTCCGGCAACAAGCAGGAAGGGTCCCGGCATTCTTCGGGACGACGGCACTGGCGCGGTACGACCGGGCAACTACTGCTGCGGCTGCGGTTCGGTCTGCGGCGGTTGCTGCGCCGGCTGCTGCGGCTGCGCGGGTTTCGAGAAATCGACTGTCGGCGCCGTTGAGATCTGGCGCTCGTTCTCGACCGAGAAGTTCGCCTTGGTCTTGTAGCCGAAGATCATCGCCGTCAGGTTCTGCGGGAAGCTGCGCACGAAGGTGTTGTAGTCCTGCACGGCCTGGATGTAGCGGTTGCGTGCGACGGTGATGCGGTTCTCGGTGCCTTCGAGCTGCGCCTGCAGGTTCTGGAACAGGCCGTCGGCCTTGAGCTGCGGATAGTTTTCGCTGACCGCCATCAGGCGCGACAGCGCGCTCGAAAGCTCGCCCTGTGCGGCCTGGAATCGCTGCAGCGCCGCGGCGTCGTCGAGCTGGTCCGCCGTGATGGTGACCTTGCCGACGTTCGCCCGCGCTTCGGTCACCCGCGTGAATACTTCCTCCTCGTGCGCCGCATAACCCTTCACGGTGTTCACGAGGTTAGGCACGAGATCGGCGC
Source organism: uncultured Rhodanobacteraceae bacterium (assembly GCA_966248875.1). Classification (GTDB taxonomy): domain Bacteria; phylum Pseudomonadota; class Gammaproteobacteria; order Xanthomonadales; family Rhodanobacteraceae; genus Dokdonella_A. Next base: position 9,083 of record CBINBI010000022.1, on the reverse strand, counting down.
GACGCTGGTACTGGTTCACGACCTCGGACCAGGCTGCCTTGATCGCCTCGTCCTTCGACTGGATCGCGTTGTAGCCGCAACCGGAGACGAGGCTGGTGAGAACGAGCAGCAGTGCGAGCTTGAGCAGGCGCATGGCGATTCCCTCCTCGAATACAGGCGACACTGTGGAGACTGCGCGCCTCCGGTGCAAGAGGGAGGGAATGGGGAATGGGAAGAGCCGGCACCCCGCGATCTTTCCCTATTCCCTATCCCTATTCCCTCCCCCACCCCTGCGCCTGCGCCGCGCAAGCAGATTCAGCGACTCCACGGCCGCCGAGAACGCCATCGCGAAATAGAGATAGGCACGCGCGATGTGGATGCCGAGGCCGTCGCAGATCAGCGCGACGCCGACCAGGATGATGAATGCGAGCGCAAGCATCTTGATGGTCGGATGCCGGTCGATGAACTCGCCGATCGGATCGGCGACGAAGATCATGACCAGGACCGCGAGGATGATCGCGGCGACCATGATCGGCAGGACGTTGACCATGCCGACGGCGGTGATCACCGAATCAAGCGAGAACACGATGTCGATGAGCGCGATCTGCGCGATGACGAGGCCGAAGCTCGCGAACGCGGTCTTGCCTTCGGACGGCTGCGACGGCTCGCCGATCGCGTCCAGGATCTCCAGGACGCCCTTGACGACGAGGAAGATGCCGCCGCCGATCAGCACGAGATCACGGATGGAGATGATCTGCCCGAAGAAGTGGAACAGGCTGGACGAGCGGTCGTCCATGCGCGCGAGGTGCGCAAGCGAGATCAGCAGCAGAATGCGCGTGACGCAGGCGAAGGCGAGGCCGATCCGGCGCGCGTTCGAACGGCGCTCGTGCGGCAGCCGGCCGACCGCGATCGAGATGAACACCAGGTTGTCGACGCCGAGCACGATTTCCAGCGTCGACAGCGTCAGCAGCGCGATCCAGGCTTGCGGGTCGGCGAGAAAATCCAAGAACGAACGTCTCCCTCGGGATCCTGCGCGATACGGCTAGCCGCCGCTCGGCCCCTCGCGGCATGGGGCGATGATGTCGCGGGCAATGCCCGCGGCGCTCAGGCGAATCGCGGCCACAGTATCAGAGCCCAGCAGAACACCACGTTGACCATCAGCAGCAGCACGGCCGCCGAGCCCATGTCCTTGGCGCGGCCGGCGAGCTCGTGAAATTCGGGGCTCGCCCGGTCCGTGATCGCCTCGATCGCGGAATTGAGCAGCTCGGCGGACAGCACCAGCACCAGGCTGCCGCAGAGAATCGATTTCTCGATCGGCCCCTGCCCGAGCCAGAGCCCGATGGGAAACAGGATCACGCACAGATAGCTCTCGAGGCGGAACGACGATTCGTGGCGCCACGCTGCGCGCAGGCCCGCCAGCGACCATTTGAACGCGCGCCAGATCTGGCGCGGCCCCCGCGGCTCGGTGCTCGGCATGCGCGATCAGGCCGCAGCCTTCGTCGACGGCGTGTCGCCGCGCCAGGCGACGTCGAGTTCTTTCGCCGCCTTGACGTCGTCGAGACGCCGCACGGGCGTGGTCACCGGTGCGTCCTTCATCGCCTGCGGATTGCTCGCGGAAAGCTCGAGCAGGGCGCCCATGACCTCGACGAACTCGTCCAGCGTTTCCTTGCTCTCGGTTTCGGTCGGCTCGATGAGAAGGCACTCGGGCACGAGCAGCGGGAAATAATTGGTCGGCGCGTGGATGCCGTGGTCGAGCAGGCTCTTGGAGAAATCGAGCGCCGTCACGCCGTGCGCTTTCTTCTGCCGGGCGACCGTGACGATGAACTCGTGGCTCGCGCGCCGCTTCGGGTAGGCGAGATCGAAGCCCTTCTTCGCGAGTTCGGCAGCGAGGTAATTCGCGTTGAGCGTCGCGTACTCGGCGACGCGCCGCATGCCCTCGCGGCCGAGCATGCGCGCGTAGACGTACGCGCGCAGCAGCACGCCCGCGTTGCCGGCGAACGTGGTGAGGCGGCCGATCGATTGCGGGCGATCCTTCTTGCGCACCCAGCCGTATCTGCCGTCGGCTCGCTTCTCGATCATCGGAATCGGAAGGAACGGCTTCAGACGCTCCGACACGCCGACCGCGCCGGCGCCCGGCCCGCCGCCGCCGTGCGGCGTCGAGAACGTCTTGTGCAGGTTCATGTGGATCGCGTCGAAGCCCATGTCGCCCGGCCGCACCTTGCCGAGGATCGCATTGAGGTTCGCGCCGTCGTAGTACAGCAGGCCGCCCGCTTCGTGCACGAGCTTGGCGATCTCGACGATGCGCCGCTCGAAGACGCCGATGGTCGACGGGTTGGTCAGCATGATGCCCGCGGTCCTCGGGCCGAGCACCTTGCGCAAGGCGTCGATGTCGATGTCGCCGTCGTCCCTGGTGGGAATCTCGCGCACCGTGCAGCCGCACATCGAAGCCGTCGCCGGATTCGTGCCGTGCGCGGCGTCGGGAACGATGATCTCGGTGCGCTCGCGGTCGCCGCGATGGCGGTGATACGCCATGATCATCGCAACGCCGGCCAGCTCGCCCTGCGCGCCGGCCATCGGCGCGAGCGAAACGCCGCCCTTCATGCCGGTCACGCCGGCGAGGATCTCCTGCAGCTCGTACATGCAGGAGAGGAAGCCCTGCGACAGCGATTCCGGCGCGTAGGGATGGCGCGCGAGAAATCCGTCGAGCATCGCCAGCGAATTGCACGCGCGCGGGTTGTACTTCATCGTGCACGAGCCGAGCGGGTAGAACTGCGTGTCGATCGAGAAGTTCTTGCGCGAGAGATTCGTGTAGTGCCGGAGCACCTGGAGCTCCGAGACCTCCGGCAGCCCGATCGGCGTCGTGCGGCGGAACTCGTCGGGAAGATCAGCCGGCACGGGCGTGTCCGCGGGAAGCTGCGCCGCCGCGGTGCGGCCGGGCTGAGAGAGCTCGAAGATCAGCATGGAAGGGCTGTGGCAAGGCGGAAAATGTGGCGCCGTATGATGCCACAGAGCGGCGCATGACGATCGTCAGCTGTGTTGCGCGGGCCGGCGTGGCAGAGTCGCGTTGGCTCGCCGCGGCTGGCGAGCCGCATCCTTTCTCGTCCGGGAGCTTTCGATGGCGCAGTGGTTCCTGAGCTATGACGGCCGGCAGGTCGGCCCTCTCGATCATGCGGCTGCGGTTGCGCAGGCGCGCCAGAACCCGAACGGCTTCGCCTGGCGCGAGGGGTTTTCCGGCTGGAAGCCGATCTGCGAGGTCGGCGAGCTTGCCGAAGCGTCCGGCAGCGGCATCGTCACCGCCGGCACGCCTCCGCCGATGCCGGGCGCCGCGGGCACGCGCCGCTCCGACGAGGTCGATTACCGCATCGTCGGCAACGACATGCAGTTCGTCGAGATCGAGCTCGATCCGGGCGAAAGCGTCGTCGCCGAAGCGGGCGCGCTGATGTACAAGGATGCGGTGGTCGAGCTCCAGACCGTGTTCGGCGACTCGTCCTACGCAACGCAGAACGGCAGCTTCATGGACAAGCTGCTCTCGGCGGGCAGACGCGTCATCACCGGCGAAGGTCTGTTCACGACGCTGTTCACGCACAAGGGATCCGGCGGCAAGGCGCACGCCGCATTCGCCGCGCCCTATCCCGGCACGATCCACGCGATGCGCCTCACCGACTACGGCGGGCGCGTGATCTGCCAGAAGGACAGTTTCCTCTGCGGCGCGCGCGGCGTCTCGCTGGGCATCTACTTCCAGCGCAAGATCCTGACGGGCCTCTTCGGCGGCGAAGGCTTCATCATGGAGAAGCTGGAAGGCGACGGCCTCGTCTTCATCCACGCGGGCGGCACGGTCGTCGAGCGCGAGCTGGCCGCCGGCGAGCGGATCGACGTCGATACGGGCTGCGTCGTCGCGTTCGCCGGCAACATCGATTTCGACGTGCGCGCCGTCGGCGGCATCAAGAGCATGCTGTTCGGCGGCGAGGGCGTGTTCCTCGCGACGCTGACCGGCCCCGGCAAGGTCTGGCTGCAGTCCCTGCCGTTCTCGCGCCTCGCGGGCCGCATGCTGGCATCGGCGCCGCAGCGCGGCGGGCATCGCGACGAGGGCTCGGTGCTGGGCGGTCTCGGCAACATCCTCGGCGGCGACCGGAATTTCTGAACGCTCGGCCTGCCTTTCGCCTCCAGCGCTTGCGGAAACGAGCGGGGTGCCGGCAGGCCCGTTCAGCCATTGACGATCCTCTGCGTCGAGCGCCGCGCATGTGCAATCGCACACGCGAAACCGCGCGTCATGCGCTACGCTCCGCGCGTTTTTCTGCTTTGGGAACTCCCGATGAACACCGCCGCACCTGCCCGACCCAGCCAGACCCGCTCGTTCTCCACCATTTTCCTGATCGAACTGTGGGAGCGGTTCGGCTACTACGGCATGGCAGCCATCCTCGTCCTGTTCATGGTCGAGAAAGTCGGCTTCGACGACACGAGGGCGAATCTCGTCTGGGGCGCGTTCACGGGTCTTGTCTACGCCGCGCCGGCGATCGGCGGCTGGATCGGCGACAACGTGCTGGGCACGCGCCGCACGATGCCGATCGGCGCCGCTGTCCTCGCGATCGGCTACCTCATGCTGTCGATCCCGAGCGACAACCTGTATCTCCTCTACGCCTCGATGGGCGTGGTCGTCGTCGGCAACGGCCTTTTCAAGGCCAATGCCGCGAACATGGTGCGCCGCATCTACGAAGGCGATGACGCCAAGATCGACAGCGCATTCACTCTCTACTACATGGCGGTCAACGTCGGCTCGACCGCCTCGATGCTGCTGACGCCCTGGATCAAGGACAACTGGGGCTGGCACGCGGGCTTCGGCGTCTGCTGCGCGGGCCTCGTGCTCGGCCTGATCAATTACGCGATGATGATCCGCACGCTCAAGGGCATCGGCTCGGTGCCGGACGAGCAGCCGGTGCGCTGGAACCGCCTGGCGGCGGTGCTCGGCGTCGGCTTCGCCTCGGTCTTCGTCGTCGCGTACATCGTGCAACACGAAGCCGTGTCCGACTGGTGCGTCAAGCTCGCCGGCCTCGTCGTGCTGGGCATCTTCGTCTACATGATCGTGAAAGGCACGAAGAGCGAGCGCGCCGGGCTCGTCGCCGCGCTGGTGCTCGTCGTCGAGACGCTGCTCTTCTTCATCTTCTACGGCCAGATGTCGACGTCGCTGACGCTGTTCGCGCTGCGCAATGTCGATCTCGACCAGCACCTGTTCGGCATGACGCTGTTCACCTGGTCGCCTGGCCAGTATCAGGCGCTGAATCCGATCTGGATCATGCTGCTTTCGCCCGTGCTGGCGTGGACCTACACCCACTTCGGCAAGACCGGACGCGACCTGCCCATCGCAGCCAAGTTCGCGCTCGGCTTCGTCGTCGTCGCGCTGGGCTTCTTCATCTTCGGCATCAGCGGCGGAACCGCCGTCAACGGCAAGATCTCGTCGTGGTACATGATCTGGGGCTACGGCTTCTACTCGCTCGGCGAGCTGCTCGTCAGCGGCCTCGGTCTCGCGATGATCGCGCGCTATGTGCCGGCGCGCATGGGCGGCTTCATGATGGGCGCGTACTTCGTCGCAACCGGCATCTCGCAGTACGCGGCGAGCAAGGTCGCCAACCTCGCCGCGATTCCGCAGAACATCACCGATCCGCTCGAGAGCCTCGCGATCTACACCAGGCTCTTCAACAACCTCGGCCTGCTCGCGGTCGGCGGCGTCGTGCTTGCCGTCGTGCTGCTGCCGCTGATGAAGCGCCTCTCCGCGACGCACAGCGCCAGGGAGAACGTGGAGCATTCGGCCGCGGGCGGCCTGCGCGCCGTCACGGCGGAGGAATAGCCGGGAGTAGCAGGGATTCGGGATTGGGATTGACGTAACGATCGCCATTCCCTGTCCCGCTTCGCCGACGTAAATCTATGCAAAGGCACGCAAGCGCCTGAAAAGCGGCGATTCCGCCCCGATTTGGGGGCGGTATGCTTGTTGTCATGAGCCGCTATCGCATCCTGCTGGCCGATGACGACCAGGAACTGGCGCAACTCCTGCGCGATTTCCTGACGCGCGACGGGTTCGACGTCGTGCTTGCCCACGACGCCGACTCGACCGTCGCCGCGATGCGCGGCGAGACGTTCGACGCGCTGGTGCTCGACGTCATGATGCCGGGCCGCTCCGGGCTCGACGTGCTGCGCGACTTGCGCCGCGAATCGGCGACGCCGGTGCTGATGCTCACCGCGCTCGGCGAGGACATCGACCGTATCCTCGGACTCGAGCTCGGCGCCGACGACTACATCCCCAAGCCCTGCAATCCGCGCGAGCTCGCGGCGCGCCTGCGCGCGGTGCTGCGGCGCGCGCGCGGCGAAGGCGGCGAGGCGCTGACCGATCTGCGCAACGGGCCGATCTGGCTGCGTGCCTCGTCACGCAGCGTCACCGTCGATGACAAGCCCGTCTCGCTGACTGCGACCGAGTTCGACCTGCTCGCGCTGCTCCTGCGCGAAGCCGGCCGCGTCGTCAGCAAGGAGCGCATTTCGCAGAGCGTGCTGGGCCGACCGCTCGGGCCCTTCGACCGCTCGATCGACGTGCACGTGTCCAACCTGCGCCGCAAGCTCGGCAACACGGCCGACGGCACGTCGCCGATCACGACGATCCATCGCAGCGGCTACATGTTCCGTCAGCTCGGGGATTCCGCTTGATCGCAGCGGGACTTGCGTCACCGCCCGCCTTCCGAGCACTCTTGCCGCGAGGGGGAGGACACTCGAATCCATGATGCGACGCCTGTTCTGGCGCATCTTCGCGGCATTCTGGCTCGCGACCGTCGTCGTGCTGGTCGCGTTCGCGTGGATCACGACCCTCAATTTCGAGACCGAGAAGATTCCCGGGCTCGGCGTCACGCGGCTGCAGGCCGCGATGGATGATCTCCTTTCGCGCACGTCGCGCGAGCTGCGCCACGACGGCGAAAACGATACGCGGCGCTGGCTGCAGAACGCGTCCGATTTCGGTCCGATCGCGATCTACGTCTTCGACCCCCGCGGGCACGAGATGTTGGGACGCACGCCATCCGATGCGATCCGTACCGCCGCGGAAGAAGTCATGACGGAAGCCGCGTTGCTGGATGAGAACGAGCTGCCGCCGACGCACGGCGCCGACCGCCTGCGCGCGCGTGCCGTGCGCGTCAAGGATTCCGGCATCTACGGCGCCGTGGCGACGCTCGAAGGCACGTTCTTCTCGCGGCTCGTCTCGCGGCGGCCGCGCACGTTCTGGTCGAACATCGCGGCTGGCATGGTCGTGAGCGCCGTGTTCAGCCTGTTGCTGGCCTGGTACGTCGCGGCGCCGCTGACGCAGATCCGCGCATCGACGCGACGCTTCGCCGCGGGCGATCTCGACGCGCGCGTCGGCGAGCTCCGATTCGGCCGCAGCGCGGAGATGACCGCGCTCGCGTCGGAATTCGACGACATGGCCGGGCGCATCAAGGCCCTGATCGAGAGCCATCGCCGGCTCGTGCGCGACGTCTCGCACGAATTGCGCTCGCCGCTGGCGCGGCTGCGCGTCGCGCTGGAGCTGGCGCGCGACGGCGACGCGGCGCAGCTGCACGCGTCGCTGGACCGCATCGAAAGCGAGTCGGCACGACTAGAGGCCATGCTGTCGCAGGCGCTCGAGCTGTCGCGCCTCGAAACGCAGCAGGGCGCGGCGCAGGACGTCGTCGCGCTCGATCAGCTGCTCGAAGACGTGATCACCAACGCCGATTACGAGGGCGCGCCGCGGGGGCGAAAGGTCGTGCTCGCCGAGTGCGACCGGCAGGTGCTGACCGGCTCTCGCGACGCGCTGTACAGCGCGTTCGAAAACGTCATCCGCAATGCGCTCGCGTATACGCAGGACGGCACCACGGTGAAAGTACGCCTGGCGCGCGATCCGCGCGATCCGAAGCGCGCGCTGATCACCGTGCGCGATCACGGACCCGGCGTTCCCGAAAGCGAGCTCGCACGCATCTTCGAGCCGTTCTACCGCACGGATTCCGCGCGCACGCGCGCGAGCGGCGGCACCGGCCTCGGCCTTGCGATTGCCCGGCGCGCGGTCGAGCGCCATGGCGGCTGCATCGTGGCGCAGAACGCCGAGGGCGGCGGGCTGGAAGTGGCAATCCGCTTGCCGATCGCGTTCGGCGCGGCGACACAGGACCGCGCCTAGCTTCTTCGCCGGCGAGGCGCGCGCGGTGTGCCGGCTGCTTCAGGCATCTTCGCGCTGCGCTTCGTGGTTCAATCTCCGCTCCTCCGCGCAGGCCACCGATGCAAGCTCCGACGCCCCAGCGCACCGGCTTCCACAACGCACGCGAACTGACCTGGACGCTCGCGTGGCTGCGCCTGTGTGCCGTCGCGGGACAGGCGTTGACGGTGGCGGTCGTCGCGTTCGGCATGCGGCTGCCGATTCCGGCGACGGCGCTCGCGCTCGGCATCCTCGCGCTGCTCGCGTTCGCGCTGCTCGTGTTCTGGCGGCTGCGCCGGCCCTGGCGGGTGACCTCGCTCGAAGCCGTCGCGCATATCGCCGTCGACATCGCGGCGCTGTCCTGGCTGCTGTACCTGACGGGCGGTGCGACCAATCCGTTCGTGTCGCTGCTGGTGCTGCCGATCACGCTGGCGGCGGCGGCGCTGCCGCTGGGGCACGTTGCGATCGTCGCGCTGCTTGCGGCGGCGTGCTATCTCGTGCTGATTCCGTGGCACATGCCGCTCCCGATGCTGCACTCGGCCGACGGCGGCGATTTCAACCTGCACGTGCTCGGCATGGCGATCAATTTCGTGATCATGGCGGCGGCGCTGGCGTTTTTCGTATCGCGCCTCGCACGGCTGTTGCGCTCGCGCGAGAGCGAGATACAGCGAGAGCGCGAGCGCGCGCTGCGGGACGAAGGCATTCTCGCCATCGCGACGCAGGCGGCGGGCACGGCGCATGAGCTCAACACGCCGCTTTCGACGATGCGCACGCTGCTGGCGGAGCTTCGGCGCGAGCATGCGGACGACCGCTCGCTGGCGGACGATCTCGCGCTGCTCGCAGGCCAGGCCGAGCGTTGCCGCGACATCCTGCGCGAGCTCGTCGCGCTGGGCAGCCGGCAGCTTGCCGG
>CBINBI010000021.1:0-44392 GCA_966248875.1 uncultured Rhodanobacteraceae bacterium | reverse complement strand
AAGCGGGAAGCGCGCCTCAAGATGAGATCTCCCGGGGCACAAGCCCCCTGAAGGACCCATGTAGACTACGTGGTTGATAGGTCGGGTGTGTATCGCAGTAATGCCGAGCTAACCGATACTAATGATCCGTGCGGCTTGACCATATAACTCCAAGTTGCTTCGCAGCCTCGACGATATGGCTGTCGACACGACCGGAAAGCTTCGTTACGTCCCAAGTCCCAATGCAGAGACCGCGCTGAAAATACGAGCGCGACTCTCACCAGTTCCCTGGCGACCTTAGCGGTGTGGTCCCACCCGATCCCATCCCGAACTCGGAAGTGAAACGCACCAGCGCCGATGGTAGTGTGGCTTAAGCCATGCAAGAGTAGGTCATCGCCAGGGGCCTCATCGGAAGCCTCCGCAGCGAACGCTGCGGAGGCTTTTTTGTTTATGCTCGGCCGGTGCGAAATCCCGCCGTCGAGACTTCCCGCCTGCGGCCGGCCGGTGCGCTGCTGATCGGCGCCGTTCTTCTGCTCGCGCAGCTTCCGCTGATCCTCAATCCCGGCTATCTCAGTCACGACGAGCTCGAGTGGGCGGCGCGCGCCGATGTCGGCTGGTCCGCGTTGCCCTGGGTGGCCTGGCTCGATCCGTCACCGCTGCAATACCGGCCGCTCACGTTCAACCTGTGGCTCGTGCTCGCGCACGTTTTCGCGCCTGCGCCGAAGCTCATGCATCTCGTCTTCGTGCTGCTCGGCATCGCGAACGCGTGTCTCCTTGCACGCCTGCTCGCGCAGGCGGGCGTAAGGGAACGCGTGGCCCAGGCTGCGGCGCTGGTCTTCGCGCTCACACCCTATGCGGTCTATACACACGGCTGGACCGGAACCCTCGGCGACATTCTGACTCTAGCCTTCGGCCTCCTCGCGGCGCACTGCCTGCAACGCGCGGCCATCGACACTGACCGCACGCGGTTGGTCGCGTACGTCGCGGCGTCGGCGCTGCTGATCGTCGCGGCGCTTCTCAGCAAGGAGTCCGCGATCGTGCTGCCGGCATTGCTCGCGCTGGTGATGTACCGCGAACGCTCCCGGCGCTCCATCAGGGCCGGCATCGCCCTGTCGGCCGCAATCGTCGTCGCTTACCTCCTGCTGCGTTGGCCGTCCCTTGCGGACAGCAGCCAGACCGATCCCGCCTATGCGTGGTCCCTGCGCCGCGTGCCCGCGCGCCTCGCCGAATATCTCCTGTACCCGTTCGTGCCGCCGCTGTTCGAGATATCGCCGCTGCTGAGCAAGAGCCTTCCGCGCCTCGCCGCGGCCGCCGGCTGCGTCGCGCTGCTCCTGTCGGCGCTGGCGACGGCCGGATGGCGTTGGCCGACGGTGTGGCTCGCGGCCTGGTGCGCCGCGCTCGCGCCCGTGCTCGTGCTGGCGACGAGCTACAACCACTATGCCTATCTCGCAAGCGCGACCGCCGTCGCGATCTGTGCTGCAGCGTGGCCGCTGCTGCGCCACCCAGCACGCATCGCGATGGCCGCGCTTAGCGCCATCGTGATGCTGCACGGCGTCATCGTGATGACACGCCTCCATGGCGTCGGCGTCATTCAGCACCACCTTTACGACGACCTCCTCGCCGAGCTCCGGAGCGCCTCGACGCCACTCCGCATCGTTCCCGCCGACGCGCGCGACGCCTGGCTGCCCGGTCGCCTGCTGCGCGGCGTCGACGCCTATCGCGGCGTTCGGTTCGAAGGACGCGTGCAGTTTGGCGATGCCTCGCACGTGCAGCCCGGAGAGCGTCTACTATGGATGAACAGGGACGGCCATCTTCGAGCGGACGCTCGCCCTTAACCACCGATTAGCCTGAGACGGCGACGGCGCCGATATACTCGACGCGCCTCGCTCCGCGCGAAAGACAAGGGCCGGCATGCCGAAAAACGCAGCACCTAGACTGCAATCCTTCTCGCTGGCGCTTCGTCACCTGCTGCCGGCGTGGCTCCTCTTCGCGCTGGCGGCGCCGGTGCAGCACCCGCTGACATTCGTGCTGCTCCTCTGCGGCAATGCGCTCGCGATGACCGGCATCTGCCATGCGCTCGGCCTCGCCATGGAATCGAGCTTCGGCCGCAGCATCGCGCGCCGCGGGCTCGCCTATTTCGTGCTGCTCACCGCGTACGCCGCCGTCGTCGCGGCCCTCATCGTCGGGCCGGCCTGGTGGCTCGCGCGCGACGGCTCGCTCGCCGCCGCGCTCGCCGTTTCCGTGGCGCTCGTCGTCGCGCTGCTCGCGCTCTGGCGGCTCTGGCCGACGTTCGCGCTGCCGTTCATCTGGGACGACGCCTATCCGAGTGAGGAACGCGGCTCGTGGCTGCTGGGCGCACTGCGCCGGTCGATCGCATTCGCCCGCCACCTCACCGGCACGCACGATCTCTTCCTCGCCTATGGATTGCCGAGCGGCCTCGCGCTGCTCACGGTCGTGGTCGGCGCGCTCGCGCTCACGGGCCTCGGCGGCTATCTGCCCAGCGAGTTCCGCGTCACCGCGCTCGCGCTGTATGCGGTGATCGTCGTGCCGCTCGCACACGTGGTCCTCGTCAATCGCAGCCTGCGCGCGGTGCTCGCCGACGCACGGCGCGCACGCCGGCGCGCGGCCCGCAGCGAGAATGCCCCAGCCGCGGCCGACCTTGCTGCCGGCATCGACCGCTCCGATCTCGACGCGACGCTGCTCTGCGCCGCGCGCTCCGGCCAGGTCGATCTCGCGCTCGCGGCCCTCGATCGGGGCGGCGATCCGAACGCCGCACCCGGCCCCGATCAGCGCGACCAGCGCAGCGCCCTCCTGATCGCCGTGACGCTGCCGGATCTGCGCCTGCTGCGCGGGCTCATCGCCAAGGGCGTCGACGTGAACCGCGCCCACGGTGGCCTCACGGCCCTGATCGCGGCGACCCGCGACAGCTACCAGGGCCGCCCCGACGCCGTGATGACGCTGCTTTCCAACGGCGCGGACCCGCGCATCGCCGGCGCCGACGGCAACACGCCGCTGCACCACGCCGCGCGCTGCGCCGAGCCGATCGTCGCGGCGCTGCTGCTCGACGCATCCGCCGACATCGATGCCGTCAACCGCGAAGGCCTGACCGCGCTCGGCATCGCCTGCTCGAGCGCAAGCTGGGGCGTCGTCGATTTCCTGCTCGAGCGCGGCGCCAAATGTGAAGTCGCCCGCGCCCAGCCCGCGCTCCTGCTCGCCGCCGGCATCGGCGACGACGACCCGCACGGCGTCAAGGTGCTCCTCAAGCACCGCGCCAACCCGAACGTTCGTGGCGCGATGGAGCGCACCGCATTGATGACGGCCGCGCTGGCCGGGCATGCGCGCATTGCCGAAACGCTGCTCGCAGCCGGCGCCGACCCCGATCTCGCCGACCACCGCGGCACCACCGCACTGATGGAAGCCGCGCGCGCGGGCGCCGTCGGCGTGGTCCATGCGCTCGGCAAGCGCAGGGCCGACGCGAATCTCGCCGATGCCGAAGGCCGCACCGCGCTCATCGTCGCCTGCCAGTCGCGCAACGCGAACGAGGAAACCGTGCGCGCGCTTCTCGCGCTCGGCGCCGAGCGCGCGCACGCGGCGGCCGACGGCAAGCGCGCGCTCGATCACGCCGCGGCATCCGGCCGCTGGCACATCGTCGCGCTGCTCGATCCCGCCTATCCGCTGCCGAGCACGCTGGCGAGCGACATCGTCGGCGCGCAGAGCGCGAACGCCGATCACCTGCTCGACGCGCTGCGCTTCGGACACTGGAACGTCGTCGCCGAATTCGCGCACGTCGTGCGCGAATGGCCGCAGTCCGCGCTCGCCGATCTCTACTTCGCACTCGCGCGCGCGCCCTCCGACGAAGCACGCCAGTGGCTGCTCGACCACGGCCTCGGCGGCGATGCACGCCTGGGCGACGGGCGCCTGCTGGCCGATGCGCTGCTGGACATGCTGCCCGGCACGGCGGCCGCGCTGGCCGGGCTGGCCGCGCACGCGGTGCCGATCGGCGGCGCCGGCACGGTGGCGCGCGTGCTCGCGTCCGCGCCGCGCGGCGATGCGGGCGCACCCGTGCGCGCGCTCGCAGTGCAGCTTCTCGAGCGCGGCGCCGATGCGTGCGGAACGGCGGGGAACGACAGCACCGCGCTGCACGCGGCGGTGGCGCGCGGCGATGTCGCGTTCGCGCGCGAGCTCATCGCACGCGGTGCCGATCCGAATGCACGCGACGCGCTCGGCGCGACACCGCTGCACCTCGCCGTGAAGCTCGACATCGATGTCGCGGTGCCGTTGCTGCGTGCGCTGATCCAGGCCGGCGCCGTGCCCGAGATCGCAGCCGCGAGCGGAGAAACGCCGCTCGGCCTCGCGCTCGCGCGCAGCGAGCACGAGCCCGCGTACTGGCTCAACTGGTCGCGCTGGAAGCTGCCGCACCGGCCGCTACGCCACGAAGACCTGCCGGCCGCCGCTGCGCTCGGTGACATCGAAGCGGTCGAGCGCATGCTCGCATTCGGATTCCCGCTCGACGCGGAGGATGCGCAGGGCGCGACGGCGCTGATCCGCGCCGCAGGCTCGGGCTATGCCGGGCTCGTCGTGCGCCTGCTCGAAGCAGGTGCGGACACCTCGCACGCGTCGCGCTCCGGCATCCATTGCCTCGCCGCAGCCGTCAGCGCGCGTCGCGAGGCGGTCGTGCGCACGCTGCTGACCCACGGCGTCGCCGCCGACATGCGCATGCCGGGCGGCGGCACCGCCCTCATCGTCGCCGCAGCACTCGGATTGCCGCGGCTCGCCGAAGCACTGCTCGAGGCCGGCGCCGACGTCAACGCGACCGACGATCAGGGCACGACGCCGCTTCTCGCGGCCGCACAGTTCGCCTTCGGCAGCAGCGACACCGCAGCGGCGCGCGAGCTGCTCAATCTACTGCTGCACGCCGGCGCCGCGATCGGGGCGCGCAATCCGGCCGGCCAGGATGCCGTGCTCGTCCTCCTCGGTGCACGTGCGCAGCCCGGCGCTCACTGCGACGGCGAGCACCTCGCCACGCTTGTGAAGATCCTCCTGCAGCGCGAGGCCGCGGTCGACACGCAGGATCAGCGCGGCGTCACGCCGCTCCACGCCTGCGCGATGCACGGCCTGCTCGGCTGCGCGCGCGCACTGAAGGCGCACGGCGCGCGCATCGACCAGACCGATTTCCTCGGCCGCACCGCCGGCGAAGTGGCCGCGCTGCTCGGCTATGTCGACGTCGCCACCGAGCTCGGCGTCGAGCGCGCGCCGATCCCGAGCGTGCGCCAGACGCTGCGCAAGCCCGCGCGGACTTCGGACTGACCGCGCTTCAATCCTTCAAACGTCGATAGATCGGCCACGGCAAGCATCGGATCAGCGCCGCGATCGGCGCCCACCAGCGCGGCAGGTAGCGGCTCGAAGAGCCCTTGCCCAGGCGGCGCGCGACGACGCGCGCCACGGCCTCGGGTTCCACGGCAGGCAGCGGCAGCCGCGTGCCCCAGGTCAGGTTCGTCGCCATGAAGCCCAGCCGGTACAGCTGCACGCGCAGCTTGCCCGGCTCGTAGCGTTGCCTCACGCTCTCGTACAGCGACTCGAGCGCGCGCTTCGTGCCCGCGTAGACGACGTTGCGCCCGCGCCCTCGCGCGGCGGCGACGCTGCCGAACAGCACGATCGTGCCGTGTGTTCCGGCGAGCTTCGGCAGCAGGGCGTGCACGATCGCGAGCGGCGCGTGCAGGTTGACCGCGAGAAGCTGTCCGATCGCCGCGGCGTCGAGCGAAAAATCGTCGCCCTCGCGCGACACGCCGATCGGTAGCAGCAGCGCGCCGGGCGGCGGCATGCCGTCGAGCGTTGCCACGATGCGCGCGCCGGGATCGACCTCGCGGGCGAGATCTATCGCCAGCGCACGAACGGCGACGCCGTGCGCGAGATTGAGGCTCGCGCCGAGCGCATCGAGATCGCGCAGGTCGGATGCGACCAGCAGCAGCGCATGCTGGCGCCTGGCGAGCTCCCCGGCGAGCGCGCGGCCGAGTCCGCTCGACGCGCCGATGATGATCGCCGTGGACGCGGCTTCGCTCACAGTGCCAGCCTCCGCGCGAGCTCGGATGTGTATACGCCGCCCGGATTGAACGCCGCGAGCCGCGCGCGCGCGGAGTCGAAGCCTGCGATCGCGCGGCGGGCCGTTGCTGCATCGAGCGTCGACTCCTTGATGAGATTCGCGCGCCCGCCGTGCGCAAGAGCGATTTCGGCCAGCGCTTCGAGGAATGCGCGCTGGCGCGTCTCTGCCGGCGACGGCAGCTGCATCGCGAGAGCAATGCCGTTGCCGTCGAACGAGAATCCATCGGCCTCGCCGGCAAACAGCTTGCTGGCGATCAGCGCGATGCGCGGCCTGTCGCGTGCGACGCGCTCGCCGAGCGCGCCGGCAAAGGCCTCGAAGCGCGCATGTGGAATCAGCCATTGCGCCTCGACCAGGCCGTCGCGGCCGAATCCTGCGAAATACATGCGCGCATCGTTCAGCGGAAACAACGCCGCGGCGAGCGGCAGCGGCGACTGCCCCGGCCGGCACCAGCGCGCGGAAAGCCACGTGTTCGCAAGCGCGATGCCGGCGCGGTTCCACAGCGGGACTGGAGATGGCGCGACGCGTGCGGGCAGGTCTCGTGCGGCGGGTGGAACGCGTGCCGGCCGCGCGGAGCCAGCCTCGCTCGCAAGGCCGATGCGGATCACGCCGCGTCCGAACCGCGCCGGACGTCCATCGTGCCAGCCGTAGAGAACCGGCGCATTGGCGGCCTCGCGCAGCACGCGGGCGGCGTCCGCCAGATTCGCCACCGGCACACGCCGCAGCACCAGTGCCGCCGGCGGGCGCGCGAGACGCAGCACGGCGCGCGTGATGATGCCGGTGAGCCCGAACCCCGCGAACGTCGCTTCGAACAGCTCGCCGTTCTCCTCCGCGCTTGCGGAAACGATCTCGCCGCTCGCGGTGCAGAGCTCGATGCGCTCGATGACCGCGCGAAACGTGCCGTCACGTGCCGGATTCTTGCCGTGCACGTCGGCTGCGATGCAGCCGCCCACCGTTGCGGCGGGATGGCCCGGCGCAACCGCGAGATACCAGCCGTGGGTGAGCGCGAAGCGCTGCACGTCGCCGATGCGCGCGCCGCCCTCGGCGACGAGCCGACCCGTGTCTTCGTCGAAGGCGAGTATGCGATCGAAAGCGGCCAGCGACTGGCTGACGGCGCCGGCGCCGAAGCTCGCCGCGACGTACGACACGCCCGAGCCTCGCGGGATGCGCGCGACATCGCCAGGCAGCGCGGCCAGCAGGCGGTAGCGATCCGGCCGCTGCAGCCGGCAGCGCGCGCCGAACTGTCGATCGAAGCTCGAGAGATCGGCGTCGGCCAGCGCGAAGCCACGCGTCGCGATGACGTGCCCCGATGTCACGCAGGCTCTTCCTCTTCGCCGGTGTCGACTTCGAACAGGCGCTGCAGGTCCGCGCGCGCCTCCTTCGCCGATTGCAGCAGCGCGGCCTCGTCGTCATAGACCGGATACTGGTTGGCCAGCACGCGCTCGTCGTGCTCGCGGAAGCGCTTGAGGTGCTCGTCGGCCGTCTTCTCGTCGTAGCCGAGCGCCTCGAGCACGTGGCGGCCGATCTCGAGGCTCGAAAAGAACGTGTCGCGCACGATGCCGTCGACGTTGAGGTCCATCAGCCGGAACACGTGCTGGCGGTTGCGCGCGCGCGCGAACACCTTGATGTTCGGGAAATGGCGCTTCAACAGGCGCGCGGTGCGCAGGTTCGCGTCCGGATCCTCGGTCGCGATGACGAAGACCTCGGCCTTGTCGGTTCGCGCGGCACGCAGCAGGTCGAGCCGCGTCGCGTCGCCGTAGAACACCGTGTTGCCAAAGTGCCGCACGAAATCGACCTGCTCGGCATCGCGCTCGAGCGCGGTGAACGGAATGTGGTGCGCGTTCAAGAGGCGCGCGACGATCTGGCCCACGCGGCCGAAGCCCGCGATGATGACACGCGGCGCGGTGCCGTCGAGGCGATCGAACTCGCGCGTTTCCTTCGGCTTCTTCTGGATCGGCGCGACTTCGGCGCGCACGCGCACGAGCAGCGGCGTTGCCGCCATCGAGAGCGTCACGACCAGCACGAGGAGATCGCGCTGCGCGGGATCGATCAGCCCGTTGCTCGTGGCGAGCGCGAACACGACGAAGGCGAACTCGCCGCCTTGAGACAGGATCGCGGCCAGCGCAAGCGCCTGCGGCCGGTCTTCGCGTGACACGCCGCGCGCGATCGCATAAAGCACGATCGCCTTGACCGCGAGCAGCGCCGCCAGCAGCGCGCCGACGATGCGCGGCTCGTGCATGATGCGCCCGATGTCGAGCGACATGCCGACGCTGATGAAGAACAGGCCGAGCAGCAGGCCGCGGAACGGCTCGATCTGCGCCTCGATCTCGTGGCGGTATTCCGAATCGGCCAGCAGCACGCCGGCGAGGAACGCGCCGAGCGACATCGAGATGCCGGCCAGCTCCATCAGCCAGGCCGTGCCCATGACAGCCAGCAGCGCGGTCGCGGTGAACACCTCAGGCGTGCCCACACGCGCGGCCGCGCGGAACATGGGGCGCAGCAGATAGCGGCCGCCGACGACGACGGCCGTGATCGTAGCGATGATGCGTAACGCCGCGAGCGCGCTCTCGCCGGGGCTGGCATCCGGATGCGACATCGCCATCGCCGGGATCAGCGCGAGGATCGGAATCGCGGCGACGTCCTGGAACAGCAGGATCGCGAAACCGAGCCGGCCGTGCGCGCTCGCAAGCTCCTTGCGCTCGGCCAGGATCTGCAGGTCGATCGCCGTCGACGACAGCGCGAGGCCGAGCCCGATGATCAGCGCCGCCTTCCAGTCGAGGCCGAGCGCGAGCGCGATGCCGCCGATCGCAAGCGTCGTCAGGGCGAGCTGCAGGCTGCCGAGGCCGAACACGGTGCGTCGCATGACCCACAGGCGCTGCGGCGAAAGCTCCATGCCGATCACGAACAGCATCAGCACGACGCCGAGCTCCGAGATTTCGCTGATCTCCTCGGTGTTGCCGACCAGGTGGATGCCGGAAGGACCGATCAGCGCGCCGGCGGCGAGATAGCCGAGCACGGCGCCGAGTTGCCAGCGCCGCGCCAGTGGCACCGCGATGACGGCGGCGAGCAGGAGCACAACCGCATAGTGAAGAAATGCATGAGTTTGCACGCGTCCTCCGTGACTGGATTATGGCACGCGCCTGTCTCCCGGAACCCAAGGTTCGGCTGACAAAAAGCTCGTTCTCAGGCGATGAGACTGCGCGGGTTCAGCATCCCGACATCGCCACAGCCGGAGAGCTGCCCATGCTCATCGCCTCGTTTTCCGTGACGCCCGCGCAGCGCCCGCACTCGGGCCGCGTCCGCAATGATCCTCCACGCCGTGCAGTGCCCGCGCACGCACTGAAACCATCCGTCGGATTTCTGCTCGCGTGGACGATTCTGGGATCGGTCGTCCTGCTTTGCATACCCGCCGCGCGAGGCGATCAACTGCTGGGCGCGACGCTGCCGTTCTGGCTCGTCGTCGCGCCGATCGTCGATCTTGCCTGGATCGATCGCCGCCGCATCGCTGATCGCCTGCGGGTGTTCTCGCGCGCGCTCGCCGCGCGCGTGCGCGTTGCCATAGGCAAGCCGCGCATGGCGCGCAACGTGCGCCGTCAGGGTGCGGCGCGCTCCTTCGCATGCAGTGCGGCGAGATCGTAAAGCACGTACCTCCGGTCCTCGATCACGTGCACTTCCGGCCGCGCGCCAAGCCGCTCGGCGGCCTCTGCGACGGAGTCTGCGACTTCTTCATCCACCGACGTGTTGCCTGGCTTGGGCAGCACGAGGTAATCGATGCGGCACGTGCGCAGCATGTCGAGGAACGCGTCCGGGCTCTCGAGCGCCTGGCTGTACCAGTAGCCGTAGAACTTCATCGTCTCGAACGTGGCCGGCAGGCGGAACGCCGGCTCGTCGGCGACGTAGCCGATGCCGCGCGGAATGCCGTGCACGGCGCGCAGGTATTCGGCGATGCCGTAGATGCCCGCATATTCGAAGACGCGCCGGTTCTCGCCACGCAGGTCGCGCACGCCGCGCGTGAAATCGAGATCGAATGGGCGCGTACCCGGCGACCAGCCCGCGCTGACGAAGCTGTAGCTCGCCTGGAACAGAATGAACAGCGGCAGCATCGCGACGAGGAGCCGCTTCGGCATGCCCGACGGCAGCCTTGTCAGCGCCAGGTAGCCGCCGGCAAGGATCGCGAGCGCCAGCGGCAGCACGAAATAGTTGCCGTCGCCGCCGCGCGTCATCGTGCGGAACGTCAGCAGCAGCGCCAGCCCCGTCAGCATCAGGACCGTCCAGATCACCGGCACGCGGGGCCGGTCGGGCGCCGGCTCGCCGACGAGGAAACGCGCCAGCAGCGCGATCGCGAAAAGATACAGCCAGACGTTGCCGATCCAGCTGATCACCATGTGGTCGAGGCGTTGCGGACGGAACAGCTGATCCACGAGCAGCACTGGAAGATCGCTCCAGTCGATCGCGGGGCCGGCGCCTAGCACGCCCGCAGGCGGCTTCGGCGTGAAACCCAGCGTCGTGAAGATCTCTACGACCGGCTGCGGGCCCACCAGCGGCACGCCGGTCAGCAGCCACGTTCGGGCGGTCACGAGCGCCGCGACGGCGAACGCGGCCACAGCAACGCTGACGGCGAATCTCGGCTCCGGGCCGCGCTCGTGCAGTCGCGGCCTGCCGTTGCGCAGCCACAGGATGAACGACGCGATCACGATTGCGGCAATGAAGGGCGGCGCGCTGAGCTTGCTCGAGAACGCGAGCGCGCAGCCGGTCAGCATCCATGAGCAGGCTGTCGCCGAGCCCTCGCGCGCAACGCGCACCGCCTCGGCCGTGGCGAGCAGCAGCACGAAAGCCATGAAGATGTCGGGCTTCGGCATGATCGCGATGTTCGCGATCGCGGGCAAAGTGACGCAGGCCGCGACGAGCAGGACGCGGGTGCGGAAACCGAGGGCGAACGCCTTCAGCAGCTCCATGCATGCGAGCGCGAACAGCACCAGCACCAGCAGCGAGACGCCCTGGATCACGCTGGTGTCGCCGAGCCCGCTCACCGGAATCAGCAGCAGCTCGTAGAGCTTCGGGTAGTAGTAGACCGGTGCGACGAGGTCGAGCGGCTTGAACACCGAGCCGCCGGCGACGAGCACGTAATCGCCGCGGAGCCCGTACCACCACGAGTCGAAGCCGCGAACGACGTTCGTGCGCGCGGCGAGACAGAGAAACCATGCTGTGAGCGCGGCGACGGAGGCGCGCTGCGCCGGCGCCAGCGAGGCGAAGCGCCGCCACAGGAACAGGCAGAATGGCGTCTGCCGTCCGAATGAAGCCGGCACGGCCAGCAGCAGCGTGTAGATACGAAGGCTCCTCAGCGAGCCGGAGCCGGACGCGGACAGGAGCCAGGCGCCGAGGCTCCACAGCACGATGCCGGCAACGGCAAGATAGAGATACGCGCGCACTTCGCCCGCGCGCGGGAGGCCGCACAGTCGCGCCGCGAACGCGCCGAGTCCGATCAGGATCTCGAAACAGGCGAGATCGACCAGCATCGGCAGGTCGACGTAGTGGCGGCGGAGATAGAGCCCGGCGAGCGCGAGCAGCAGCACCGCGCGCCAGCGCGGCGCCCGCACTGCCCCCGCGACGAGCGCGAGCAGCGTCGCGAGCGCGAGCACCTCGAGGCCGCCCTGCCAGGTACGCGCGCGCTCGAGATGCCAGCCGAACGGTCCTTCGCCGATCAGCTGCTGGATCAGCACGCCGATGGAGGCCACGGCGCCGACGGCAATCAACGCCGCCAGAACGGGAGACACCCAATGTCCGCGGGGGGCAACCGTCATCGCGCCGCCGCCGCGCGTGGCCCCGCTTCAGCCGCGCAGGCCAAGGCGCTTGCGCTCCATGCGCCGCAGGAACTCGTCCATGATGCGGCGGTAGAGATCTTCGCCGAGATAGGCGTCCTCGACGCCGGCATCGATCGACGGGTTGTCGTTGACTTCGATGATGGCGACACGATCGCTCGACTGCTTGATGTCCACGCCGTAGAGGCCGTCGCCGATCGGCGCGGTCGCTCGCAGCGCAAGCTTGACGACGTCGGCCGGCGCCTCGCGCACCGGCAGCGTCTCGAATCCGCCGGAGCGCGCCGTGCCCTTCGCGCTGTGGTTGTAGATCTGCCAGTGGCCGCGCGACATGTAGTACTTGCATGCGTACAACGGCTCGCGGTTGAGGATGCCGATGCGCCAGTCGAATTCGGTGAACATGAACTCCTGCGCCAGCACCAGCGCGGTGTGCTGAAAGAGATCGTCGACGGCCGCCTTGAGCCGCTCGGCGCTCTCGACCTTGACGATGCCGCGCGAGAACGAGCCGTCGGGAATCTTGAGCACGATCGGAAAGCCGAGCAGCTCCGGCAGCTCGGCGATCCGCTTCGGCTCGTCGCGGTAGAGGATTTCCGTGCGCGGCGTCGGCAGCTTGCGCGCCTTGAGAAGGTCGTGAAGATAGATCTTGTTCGTGCACTTCAGGATCGACGACGGATCGTCCATCACGACCATGTCTTCCTTCTCGGCCTTGTTGGCAAAGCGGTACGTGTGGTTGTCGAGCGCGGTCGTCTCACGGATGAAGAGGCCGTCGTACTCGGCGAGCTTGGTGTAGTCATTCTTGTCGATCGTGTCGACCTCGATGCCGAGCTCGGCTCCCGCCTCGACGAAGCGCTTCAGCGCGCGCTTGTTCGACGGCGGCATCGGATCGTTGGCATCGGCGAGCATCGCAAGATCGAAGCGGAACTTCCTGCGCGCGCGCGGCTTGCGCCAGAGTTTCCTCGAAAACTTGTCGAGCGCCTGCGCGAACGCGTCCTCCTGCGGGTCGGACAGCGTGTGCAGGCCGGTCGGCTTGATCGCGCTGATCTGCCACACGCGCTCGCGCTCGAACTCGATGCGCAGGATCGGGCACGGAAACGTCTCGAACACCTGCCGCGCGACGTCCTCGAGGCTTTCCGAGGCCGTCTCGCCGAAGTAGACGAGCACGCCGAAATCGGTCGTGTCGCGGCCGCCGTCCGGCAGGAACTTCGAGAGCTTCTGATTGAGATCCTCGACGTCGAGGCCGTACAGCGAGCGACGGCGCAGATCGTTGATGGTGCGCACGGACGGAATCACCTTGTGCCCGCGCGCCTCGGCGAGGAGCGAAACGTAATAGCCGGTGCCGAGATACTTGTAACTGCGGCAGAGATTGATGACCTGCGTCCGCTCCTCGTCGGCGACGACCGGCTCCTTGAGGTAATCCTGCGCCGTGACGATGTTGTCGGACGGGTAGTACGAACCCCAGTCCGAAGCCTTCTCGACGACGATGACGAGCCGGCTCATGCGCTGGAATCGGGCCTGTCTTCGCGGCGTCCCTCATGCGTGGACGACGTTCCTGGCCGGGGCGCACGGAACGCGACGAGGGCGTGGGATGGATCGGTCTTCGCGGCCATTTTGCGTTGCGGGGCTTTCGGCGAAAGCCGGATGCTTGCGGACCTTATGCGGGGTGGCCGGGCGTGCGCGGCGCGCAGTTTGACACAGGCGCGCGCATCCGTGCAGCGTCCGGAACGGCTGCGCGCTTTCGCGATATTGCGGGCCCCGCGGCCCTCGACTAGGCTCGACCGCCGTGCCGCCGCGACGCTCCGCCATCCTGCCGCCGGACGTCCGCGTCCGGCGCGCGACGCGCGCCGATCTTGCGGCGCTCATCGCGCTCGAGAACCGCGTCTTCCGTGCGGATCGCATGAGCGCGCGCCAGTGGCGGCGGCATCTCGAAAATCCGGGTGCTGAGATTCTCGTCGCCGCGCGCGGTGGCGACATCGTCGGCGCGGCCGTGCTGTTCTTCCATCGAAGCCACCGGATCGCGCGACTCTATTCGATCGCGGTCAGCGCCGATGCTCGTGGTAAAGGTCTCGGCGAGCGGCTGCTTGCCGCCGCCGAGCGGGCGGCGTGCCGCCGCGGTAGCACGCGGCTTCGCCTGGAAGTGCGAGCCGACAACGCCGCCGCGCAACGGATCTACGCGCGGCGGAGCTATCGGCTGTTCGGCAGCCGGCCGGGCTATTACGAAGACGGGCGCGACGCGCTGCGGTACGAGAAGGCGCTCGTGCGCTCCGGGAGGGACGCGCCGCACGGCCGCTGACGCGATCCGACGCTCAGTCCTTCTCGTCCTTGAGGAGAAGGCCCGTCGTCGCGTCGATGCTCATCTCCCAATCCTCGCCATTGCGGTCGGTGATCTCGACTTCGTAGATGTAGCCGCCGCGGTGCCGCTCGATCTCGCCTTCCCGGATGTAGCCGCCGCGGTGATGCTCCAGCGCGGCGGCTTCCAGCTCGTCGAGCGGCAGCACGCGGCCGGACTTGACCAGTGGATCGAGCTCCGCCGGCGACAGGTGGTCGGCCGAGGCGACGCCGGCCGCGAAGAGGGCCGCCGCACCGGCGGCGCAAACGACAGTGATCTTCTTCATCGCTGACTCCCGTGGTGCGGCGCGGATTGCGCCATCGGGGGACTCTAGAAACGCGCGACTGAACCCGTTCCGACGCGGCGCCCGGCGATTCAGTCCGCTTTCACCAGCTCGTCGCGCGGAGCTTTTCGGCCGTGGGCGCGTCGGCCGCGCGCGCGATCAGACCGCCGGCGGCGGCCAGCGTGACCTTGAAATGGCCTCCGTCGACCAACGGGAGATAGGCGCCGCTGCCATAGTCCGCGTCTATCCATGGCAGCCAGCGCGGAAACTGCTGCTTCATGCTCCAGAGGTCGAGTCGCGCAGGGCTCGTCAACGCGACCACGCTCTTCGGCGCCGACGCTTCCTGCGCCGCGTCGCGGTAGCGGCCGCTGATGCGGTCGAGGCGGTACAGCGGCGGCGCGCCCAGAACGACGGCGCGCACGTCCCATTTGATCACGCGCGCGTCGAGCTGCCATTCGTCGCCGGACAGCTCGGCCGAGCGGCGCGTGCCGTCGGGCAGCGTGATCTCGACTGCGTAATGCTGCGCTGCGAGCTGGCGCGTGCCGACCTCCGCGACGAGTGCTTCGGACGCGAGCCGCCGGTAGCCCAGCAGCGCGGTGCCCGCAGTCGCGCCGAGCAGCGCCATCAGCACGAAGACGAGCGACCAGAGCCCGCGATGGCAGGCAGCGAACCGGCGCCGCGAGCGCCAATGACGCCGCGCGCCCGCGCCGTGGCCGATGGCGATCAAGGCGCAGAGGATCGCGAACGCGTAGAGTCCGATCAGGAACGGGGTCAGCGGCATGATTCCGAGCATAGCCGATGGCGGGTTGGCCGCGCCGCCCGCCGCTATACTGTGCATGCCGTCCAGAGGCGCGCGGCCATCGCTCGACATCGGCCGATCGCCGTCCGCAAAGGTGCCGCCATGTCGACATTCCGCCCCTTCGCCGCACTGCTCCTGCTGCTGGCCGCCGCATCGCTTGCCGCGTGCGGCAACAAGGGCGATCTGGTGCGACCCCCGGCGCAGCAGACCGTGCCGGACGCCCCTCAGACGGCGCCGGCTGCGGACGATGTCGTAGCGAGTCCCGCGGAGGATTCCCGCTGACACCGATCACGCGTCCGGTGGGCCTCCGCTTCAGCAAGATGCACGGCCTCGGCAACGACTTCGTCATCGTCGATTGCCGCGAGAGCGCGCTGGCGCTCGACACCACGGCGATCCGCCGGCTCGGCGACCGCCATTTCGGCGTCGGCTTCGATCAGCTGCTGACGATCGAGCCCGCACGCGAGCCCGGCTCTGCCTTCGCCTACGGGATCTGGAACACCGACGGCTCGCGTGCGCTCCAGTGCGGCAACGGCGTGCGCTGCGTCGCGCGCTGGCTCGTGCGTGCCGGCGCGCTGGCGGAAGGCTCGTCGGTGCGCCTGGACAGCCCGTCCGGCCCCGTCGCGATCGATCTCCTCGGCGACGGGCGCGTGCGGGCCGACATGGGCGAGCCGTGCTTCGCGCCGGCGGCGATTCCGCTCGTCGCCGAGGTGGAGCATGATCGCTACCGGATCGATGTCGCCGGACACGAAATCGAGATGGGCGCCGTATCGATGGGCAATCCGCACGCGGTGATCGAGGCCGACGACGTCGCGCAGGCGCCGGTCGAGTCGCTCGGGCCGCAGGTCGAGCACTCGGCCGCGTTTCCGCAAGGCTGCAACGTCGGCTTCGTGGAGCGCCGATCGCGCCGCGCGATCCGGCTGCGCGTGTGGGAGCGCGGCGTAGGCGAGACGCTGGCTTGCGGCAGCGGCGCCTGTGCCGCCGTCGCCGTGCTGCGCAAGCGCGGCGACGTGGATGCGGACGTCGCGGTCACGCTGCCCGGCGGCGAGCTCGACATCCGCTGGGACGGTCCCGGCGCTACGCTCTGGATGACCGGTCCCGCGACATTCGTCTTCGAAGGGGAATGGCATGGCTGAACTCAGCATCAGGGAAGGACTCGATGCGATGGAAGTGGCGAGCTATCTGCGCCGCCACCCGGATTTCCTCGGCGAGTTTCCCGATCTCGCCCTCACGCTCGTGCTGCCGCGCGAGCAGGGCCAGGCCGCGTCGCTCGCGAGCTACCAGCTTGACGTGCTGCGCGACAAGAACCGCGAGCTCAACCGGCGCCTGCACGAGCTGATCGAGATCGCGCACGAGAACGAGCTCCTGATGGTGCGCGTGCACACGCTGACGCTGGCACTGATGCGCGCGGGCTCGCTCGCCGAGACGCTCAACGCGGTGGTTGCCGCGCTGACCGAGGATTTCAACACCGATCTCGTGCGCATCGTGCTATTCCGCTCCGACGGGGATCTGCCCGTGGCCGAGTGGCTGCTGATCGAGCCCGAAGGCGCGCGTGCGCTGCCCGCGTTCGCCGAATTCCTCAAGCGAGCGGAACCGTTGTGCGGCCGGCTGCAGCAGGACAAGCTCGACGTGCTGTTCGGCGCGCGCGTCGGCGAAGTCGCGTCGGCCGTGCTGCTGCCGGTCGACGGCGTCGGCATGCTGGCCGTCGGCAGCCAGGACGCGAACCGGTTCCACCCCGGCATGGGCACGGTGTTCCTGAAGCTGATCGCCGAAGCCGTCGCGACGGCGGTCGCGCGCTTCGCGCCGGGACAATGAGCGGCCGCCACGAGCGCCCTCGCACGGAGTGGGCTTCGGCCCACCGCTGCCGGAGGTGCGCAGAAGACGGTGGGCTGAAGCCAACCCCGTGGGGCACATCCGGATGGAGCAGGCTGTGAGCGCGTCGCTCGCCGGTTCGGTCGACGGATTCCTGCGGTACCTGCGCGTCGAGCGCGGCTACTCGCCGAGCACGATCGAGCACTACGGCCGCGCGCTGGCGAGCCTCGTCGACTACGCCGAATCGCGCGGGCTTTCGCACTGGCGCGATCTGCGTCCCGATCAGGTGCAGGCGCTGCTCGCCGGCGAGCACCGGCGCGGGCTTTCGCCCGCGTCGCTGCGCGTGCTCGGCTCGGCGTGGCGCAGCTTCTTCCGCTATCTCGCGCGCGAGGGTGAGGTGGCGAGCAATCCCGCGATCGGCCTGCGTTCGCCGCGCGTGAAGCGCAAGCTGCCCGACGTGCTCGACGCCGACGAGATGGCGCAGCTCGTCGAAGTGCCCGGCGACGATGTCGAAGCGCTGCGCGACCGTGCGCTGTTCGAGCTGCTCTATTCGAGCGGGCTTCGCGTCTCGGAACTCTGCAGCGTACGCTGGCGCGATCTCGACGCCGGCGAAGGGCTGCTGCGCGTGACCGGCAAGGGCTCGAAGACACGCATCGTCCCGGTGGGTTCCAAGGCGCTTGCCGCGCTCATGGCACTGAAGGCGAGCGATCCTTCCGGCGAGGACGATCCGCTCGTGCCCGGCCGCGGTGGCAGGCCGCTGACGCCAAACGGCGTCCGCGCACGGCTCAAGCGGCGTGCGCAGCAGCAGGGCGTGTGGAAGCGTGTCTATCCGCACCTGCTGCGGCATTCCTGCGCGAGCCACCTGCTGGAGTCGTCCGGCGATCTGCGCGCGGTGCAGGAGCTGCTCGGGCACGCCGACATCGGCACGACGCAGATCTACACGCACCTCGATTTCCAGCACCTCGCGAAGGTGTATGACGCAGCCCATCCGCGGGCCAAGCGGAAAGCGGGCTGACGTCGCTTCGGCGGAAGCCGGGACGCACATCGCCTCACGCGCCAGGTCAGAATGGATTCCGGCCCGCGCCGGAACGGCAGGATGATCGGGGCTTGGATTCAGACCGGAAATCCCCCATTCATTGTCTCCCACGGGAAAACGCGAATGACGGACACCTTCCACGCCACCACCATCGTCTCCGTCCGCCGCGGCGACCGCGTCGTCATCGGCGGCGACGGGCAGGTCACGCTCGGCAACACGGTCATGAAGGCGAATGCGCGCAAGGTGCGCCGGCTCGGCAAGGGCGACGTGCTGGCCGGATTCGCCGGCGCGACGGCGGACGCGTTCACGCTGTTCGAGCTGTTCGAGCAGAAGCTCGACCGGCACGGCGGTAATCTCACCCGCGCGGCGGTCGAGCTCGCCAAGGACTGGCGCACCGAGCGCCGCCTCGGCCGGCTCGAAGCGCTGCTCGCAGTCGCCGACAAGTCGACCTCGCTGATCGTCTCCGGCAACGGCGACGTGCTCGAGCCCGAGAACGGCCTCATCGCGATCGGATCAGGCGGCCCCTACGCACTCGCTGCCGCGAAGTCGCTGCTCGAGCACACGCAGATGGATCCGCGCGCGATCGTCGAGAACGCATTGAAGATCGCTGGCGACATCTGCATCTACACGAATCACAACGTCACGATCGAAGAGTTGTAAGAGCCGGGATTCGGGAATTGGGGATTCGGGATTCGCAGCCATCGCGATCGAATCCCGCACTCCGAATCCCGAATCCCGATTCACCAATCCCGGCCCCATCATGTCCGAACTCACTCCACGCGAAATCGTCAACGAGCTCGACCGCTACATCATCGGCCAGAGCGCGGCCAAGCGCGCCGTCGCGATCGCGCTGCGCAACCGCTGGCGGCGCATGCAGCTTGATCCCGCGCTGCGCGACGAAGTCACACCGAAGAACATCCTGATGATCGGGCCGACCGGCGTCGGCAAGACCGAGATCGCGCGGCGCCTGGCGGCGCTCGCGAACGCGCCGTTCATCAAGGTCGAGGCGACCAAGTTCACCGAGGTGGGATACGTCGGCAAGGATGTCGAGCAGATCATCCGCGACCTCGCCGACTCGGCGGTGAAGATGGCGCGCGAGCAGGCCAAGGCGCGCGTGCGCTCGCAGGCCGAGGATCGCGCAGAGGATCGCATCCTCGACGCGCTGCTGCCGCGCCGGCAGGGCGTCGGTTTCGCGAACGAGCCCGCGCTGCCGGATTCGCGCGACATGGACACGCGCCAGAAGTTGCGCAAGCAGCTGCGCGAGGGCACGCTCGACGACCGCGAGATCGAGCTCGACATCGCCATGAACATCGGCGTCGAGATCATGGCGCCGCCCGGCATGGAGGAGATGACGAGCCAGTTGCGCGGCATGTTCCAGTCGCTGGCGGGCCAGCGCAGCCAGAAGCGCAAGCTGACCATCGCGCAGGCACGGCCGCTACTGATCGAGGAAGAGGCCGGAAAACTCATCAACGACGAGGAGATCAAGGCGCAGGCAATCCAGAACTGCGAGCAGAACGGCATCGTCTTCATCGACGAGATCGACAAGATTGCCCAGCGCGGCGAGTGGAGCGGCGCCGGCGTCTCGCGCGAAGGCGTGCAGCGCGACCTGCTGCCGCTGGTCGAGGGCTCCGCTGTGTCGACGAAGTACGGCATCGTCAAGACCGACCACATTCTCTTCATCGCGTCGGGAGCGTTCTCGCTGGCCAAGCCGTCGGATCTCGTGCCCGAGCTGCAGGGCCGCTTCCCGATCCGCGTCGAGCTGTCGGCGCTATCAGCCGAGGACTTCAGGCGCATCCTCACCGAGCCGCAAAGCGCCTTGACGAAGCAGTACACCGCACTGCTCGCGACCGAAGGCGTCACGCTGGAGTTCACGCCCGAGGGCATCGAGCGGCTCGCCGAGATCGCGTTCCAGGTTAACGAGCGCACCGAGAACATCGGCGCGCGGCGGCTCTCGACGGTGCTGGAGCGGCTGCTCGACGAGATCTCGTTCGAGGCAGCGGACAAGGGCGGCCAGCGATACCGCATCGACGCCGCGTATGTCGACAGCCATCTCGGCTCGCTGGTCAAGGACGAGGACCTGTCGCGGTATATCCTCTGATCAAGCGCCTCTCCCGCGAGCGGAGAGGAGGTTCCGGGCGGGAAGGCGGACGTCGGAGCTTCGTTTTCTTGCACCTCAGGCGCAAACCATCGACCATAACGTCATGAACACCGTCGTTCCATTCAAGGCGCGCGGCGTGCGCGCCGAATTGCAGCGGGCGCTGGATCAGCGCGTTCCGGTGCGCATCCAGCGCGAGCACATCCAGTCGGGCGTGATCCACGGCTATGTCATCGGCCTGTCGCGCGATTTCTGTCTCGTCGCCGAAGTCGGTGACGCGATCCGCTTCGACGGCTATCTCGCGATGGCGATCGCCGACATCAGCGCGCTCGACACCGATCCCGCGCGCGAGTTCGTCGAGCGCGCCCTCGCGCTGCGCGGCGAGACGCTCGTCGTGCCGAACGATTTCCGCCTCGACGACTGGGCCGCGATCGCGCGCTCGGCCGCGGCCGCGGCGCCGTTGATCTCGATCAACATGATCGAGGACGACGAGGGCGAGATCAGCTACGTCGGCCAGCTCGTCGACATCGACGCGCACGCCATCGTGCTGCGCGAGCTCGATCCGAACGCCGTCTGGTATCCCGACACCGGTGCCTACGAATTCGAGGCGATCGGGTCGATCGGTTTCGGCTCGGGCTATCTCGATGCGCTGTGGCAGGTCGCCGGCGCCGCAAGCGGCCCGGCGCTGCCGCGCGTGCCTGCCTCGGACACGGTGCATTAGTGCGATCGTCCGTGGCCGCCGAACAACACGTATCGAGCCGTCTCGACGGTTTCTGATAACGGCGAGTCCACGAGGCCATCCTGGCCGCGGAATTCACGAAATGCCCGGCTTCGGATTGCGAAAATCCATCGGATGAGCGGCCCGCAACCGACCGCGATCACGCTGCACCGTGCCTCGCACGTTCTCGAAGTCGCGTTCGACAGCGGCGAGACGTTCCGGCTGCCCGCGGAATACCTGCGTGTGCATTCGCCAAGCGCCGAAGTGCAGGGCCACGGCCCCGGCCAGCGCACGCTGGTCGGCGGCAAGGCCAACGTGAACATCACCGCGGTCGAGCCGGTCGGCAACTATGCCGTGCTGCTGCGATTCGACGACGGCCACGCGACCGGCATCTTTTCCTGGGACGTGCTGCACGAGCTCGGGCGCGACTACGAGCGCAACTGGCAGGCCTATCTCGATGCGCTGGCAGCCGCCGGGATGACGCGCGGTCCCTGACCTGAAATGCGGGCCGCGCGGCAGGCGCGTCGCCTACCAGCCACCGCCGCCACCCCCTCCGCCGCCGCCGCCGGACGAACCGCCTCCGCCGCTGCCGGATGATGATCCTGGTGCGGTCGACGACGAGGAAATCGCGCCGCTCAGCGAAGAACCGATGCCGCTCGTGAGATTCGAAAGGCTGGAGACGCCGCTGCTGCTGTGATACCAGCCCATCGCGGTGGCCGCTGCCGCCGCGGCGGCAGGACCGACGGCCGCGCTGAACCTGTCCGCCCAGGTCTTTTCGACGCCGAGCGCCAGCGCATACGGCAGAAAGCGCTGGAATTCGTCGACGGTCATCGGCGGCGCCTGAAGTCGCGCCAGGGTGTCGCGCTCGGCAACGCCGAGGTAGAGCTTCAACCCTGCGATGTGATCGAGCAGCTTGCGGCCTTCCTTCGTCGGCGCCTTCAGCAGGTGCAGGAACGTGAACTGCGTGCCGACGAGCGCGGCGACGACGACGGTGAACCCGACGCCGGCGAGCGTCGCGAACATGCCGATGCCGAACAGCTCGCCCGCCAGGAACGGCAGTGAGAACAGCGTGAGGAACAGCGCGCCGGCATAGGTGCCGATGCCGGGCGGCTCGCGCCACGCACGGATCGCGCTCGCGACCAGCGCCGCCACGCCAGCCGTCCAGCCGGCGAGCCAGAACAGCATGAAGCCCGCGCCAGCGAGTGCGGGCGTCGCGCCGCGCGCGAAAAGCCCGAGCAGCAGAGCGGCGACGCCGATGATCACACCCGGAATCACCAGCTTGGAGTTGGTGTGGAAGTAGCGGCCGACGTCGATCTTCTCGATCGACTCACGATGGCGCTTCAGCGCCGAGGCGACAGCGAGGTGCTCCGCGCGCTTGAGCTCCAGCTTGCTGCGTCCGCCCAGCGCGGCATCGAGCAGCGCGGATTCGGGTGCGGGCAGCCGGTCGCGCACGCGGTTCGTGCGTTCGAGCGTGTACACGCCGTCTTTCTCGTGGATCTCGATCTCGCCGCGCACGGCGAGGTCGACGACGTCGGCGGCAAAACAGCGGTTGTCGTATTTCATGCGCTCGACGTGGCGCAGCATGCCCGGCGAGCAACCCTCGGGCGCCTCGTACTGCGGGATGATCACGCCCGGCTTCGGATCGCGTCCGACACGCATCCACTGCCACAGGTAGTACGCCCACAACAGCAGCAGCCCGGCGCCGCCGACGACGACGGCGCCGTTGTCGCGCAGGAACCAGCGCGCGCGCTCGGCATTCGTCGGCTCCGCGACGACACCTTTCGGGAAGGCGACGACGATGGTGAGGCCCTCGCCGGGTCCGAGCGTGCGCGTGGTGCGGAAGACCGCGTGCGAGGCGGCGTCCGCGCTGGCCGTGTAGTCGCTGCCCCTGGCGCCCTGCTCGCCGGTGTAAGCCTCGACCTTCAGCGCCGACGGCGCGATGCTGCCTGGCAGCGCGACCGTCGCGCTCGCGGCGTCGATCAGGAAGTCCCAGCCGTTGCCGGTGACGTTCCAGTACAGCTCGTCGTGATCGTCGAAAAAACCTAGCTGGCGGCTCGTGCGGTAGCGCAGGACGTAAGTGTATTCGCCCGGCTCCAGCGTCGTGTCCTCGGACCCAAAATAGACGCGCACGCCGTTGACCTGCCCGCTCGTGTGGAACGGCTCGCTGACGCCGTCGCGCGTGACGCTTTCGGGCTCGAAGTCCACGTGCACGCGGTGGCCCCAGCGGTCGCGGTACTCGGTCGGGAAATCGCGGTAGATGCCGTGGCGGATCTGGCTGCCCTCGGCGCGCACGCGGATCGTCTCGACGACGTCCATGCCCGCGTCCGGGGCGATCGTGATGTCGCTGTGGAAATCGAGGATGCGCTCGTCGGCATGGACCACCTGCGCAAGCGCGCCGCACGAGATCGCGAGCAGGCAGGCGAAGCGCCAGCGCAGAGAACCACGCCGGGCCTCGGCCGGGATGCCGGCGACTGCGTGCGGCGGTGTCTCGATCACGATCATGTCGGCGCCTCCTGTTCCGTTCCGCTGCGGAAGAATTCGGCCGGCCTGAACGCCAGCGCCCGTGCGACGATCAGCGCGGGGAAGGTCTCGATCTTCGTGTTGAGATCGCGGACGGCGCCGTTGTAGAAGCGGCGCGCGTACTGGAGGTGATCCTCGATCTCGACCAGCTCGCGCTGGAGCGCGAGGAAATTCTCGCTGGCCTTGAGGTCGGGATAGCGTTCCTGGAGCGCGAGAATCCGGTCGATCTGCCGCGCGAGCTCGCCCTCGGCCTCGGCCTTGTCGGCGAGCGAGGCCGCGGAGACGGCGCGCGAGCGCAGCTCCGTAAGCGTCGTCAGCGTCGTGCGCTCGTAGTCCGCGTAGCCGCGCACGGCAGCGACGAGCTGCGGCACGAGATCGTGCCGGCGCGTGAGCTGCACGTCGATGTCGCTCCATGCCGCGCGCACCTGGTTCCGTGCCGCGACGAGCTCGTTGAAGATGACCACCGCGGCGGCAACCACGACGAACGCGATCGCGCCGATCCACCAGCCGAGCATGGCCTCCCTCTCCCGGAAACCCCGCTCAATGATCGCACGGCCGGCTCGGCGGCGCAGGGGCCGGGCGTCCGCCCGCGCGAGTGCGGTAGGATGCCGCCATGGGCGAATCGACGACGCATTTCGGCTACCGCGAGGTGCCCGAAAGCGACAAGGCGAAGCTGGTCGGCCGCGTGTTCAGCTCGGTCGCGCGGAAATACGACGTCATGAACGACCTGATGTCGTTCGGCGCGCACCGTCTCTGGAAGCGCTACTTCGTCGCGACCAGCGGTGTGCGCGAGGGCGACATCGTGCTCGATCTCGCCGGCGGCACGGGCGATATCGCGGCACTGCTGCTGCCGCGTGTCGGCGCGCAAGGCGCCGTCGTCGTCGGCGACATCAACGCCGACATGCTGCGCGTCGGGCGCGACCGCCTGCTCGACCGCGGCCGCGTGCAGGGTCTCGACTACGCGCAGCTCGACGCCGAGGCGCTGCCGTTTCCCGACAAGAGCTTCGATTGCGTGACGATGGCCTTCGGCCTTCGCAACGTGACGCACAAGGAGCGCGCGCTCGCCGAGATCCATCGCGTGCTCAGGGTTGGCGGCCGTGCGCTGATACTCGAATTCTCGAGGTTGCAGGCCGGATTCCTGGAGCCGTTCTACCAATTCCACTCGTTCCAGGTGCTGCCGCGGCTCGGCCGCCTCGTCGCCGACGACGAAGACAGCTACCGCTACCTCGCCGAATCGATCCGCAAGCATCCCGATCAGGAGACGCTGAAGGCGATGATGGAAGCGGCGGGGTTCGCCCGCGTCGACGTGCGCAATCTCGCCGCCGGCATCGTCGCGATCCATCGCGGATATCGCGTCTAGAGTCGTCCCCGCTTTCGCCGCGACGACGCGCGCGGTGCGCGCGCCGTTTGCATCACGTTTACATCCACCTAGCACTTTCGTCATGGGTCGGCGTCGACGATCGGCGCGAGACTGAGACGCGCCGCCGTGTCGTGTGTGCCGGCAGTCTCCCTCGTTTTCCGCCTCCGGAGGATGCATCGCCATGCGCTTTGCCTGGATCGAATCCCTGATGTTTTCGCTGCTGATCGCGTCGGCCGTGCCGGCGTTCGCGGCCGACGAAAGCAAGAACGCCGACAGCGCGCAGGACCAGGACAAGGACGCGAACAAGAAGGACGAAAAGCCGATACCGCCGGAGAAGACGTCGGTCTCGCACGGCAGCGTCGAGGTCGGCGGGCGCACGGTCCACTACACGGCGACGGCCGGTAACGTGCTGATCCGCGAGGACAAGGAAGACAAGCCGGAAGCCAGCGTGTTCTACGTCGCCTACACGGTGGACGACGGCAACGACCGGTCGAAGCGTCCGGTCACGTTCTTCTTCAACGGCGGGCCGGGCTCCTCGAGCGTCTGGCTGCACATGGGATCGTTCGCGCCGGTGCGCGTGGAGTCCGCCAGCGCGTCGGCGACGCCGCCTCCGCCGTATCACCTGGTGCCGAACCAGTACAGCCTGATCGACAAGAGCGATCTCGTCTTCATCGACGCGGTCGGCACTGGCTACTCGACGCCGGTAGGCAAGGCCAAGGGCAAGGATTTCTGGGGCGTCGATCAGGATCTGCACGCGTTCGCCAAGGCGATCACGCGCTACGTGACGATCAACCAGCGCTGGAACTCGCCGAAGTTCCTGTTCGGCGAATCGTATGGCACGACACGCTCGGCCGGCCTCGTCAACATGCTGCAGCACGAAGGCATGGCGTTCAACGGTGTGGTGCTGCTGTCGTCGATCCTGAACTATGGCGACAACGCGCCGGGGCTTGACCAGAACTACATCGGCTCGCTGCCGACGTTCGCAGCGATCGCGTGGTACCACGACAAGGTGCCGAACAAGCCGCCGAGCATGGAGGCGTTCATCGAAGAGGCGCGTGCCTTCGCGATGGGCGAGTACGCGAGCGCGCTCGCGAAGGGCCAGTCGCTGACGCCGGCCGAGCAGGACGCGCTCGCGACGAAGCTCTCGCGCTTCACCGGGCTCACGCCGAAGTACCTCAAGGACGCCAACTTCCGCGTGAGCCAGGGACGTTTCCGCAAGGAGCTCCTGCGCGACGAGCGCCGCACGGTGGGCCGCTACGATGCGCGCTACGAGGGCATCGATCTTGACGCCGCGGGCGAGAATCCTGAGTACGACGCGTCCGACACCGCGATCGCCGGCGCCTTCACGGCCGCCTTCAACAGCTACGTCGAAGGCACGCTGAAATGGCAGAGCGACGTGCCGTACAAGACGACGAACTTCAAGATCATCCGCGAGTGGGACTGGAAGCACGAGCAGCCCGGCGCGCGCTTCCCGCAGCGGCAGCCGTACGTCGCCGGGGATCTCGCCCGCGCCATGCGCGAGAACCCGAAGCTGCAAGTCCTGTCGGCGAACGGCTATTTCGATCTTGCGACGCCGTTCTTCGCGACCGAGTTCGACCTGAGCCACATGCAACTCGATCCCGCGCTGCGCGGCAACCTGACGATGACGTATTACCCGTCAGGCCACATGGTGTATCTCAACACCGAGGCGCTGGCGCGCTTCAAAGCCGATCTCGCGGCGTTCTACGACCGCGCGCAGTCGGGCTGAGCGGGCGATTCCAAGAGTCGGCACCGAAGGCCACGAGGCGGGAGGCGGGCCTGCGCGGTGAGGCGTGACGTGCCGGCGTCCGGCCGGCACGCCGCGTTCCCGGCCCGGCGGCTGACCCCCCTGTCAGAGCCGTCGAGGTGGCCAGGAGGGAGACAGTCCGAACTCCGTCGGACCGGGCCTCTCCCTCCCGGCCGGGGGGATCGATCGCTTGCTCGCGGGAACAACCCGCGCGGGGGCCAGCGTGCATGCGATCGTCCGGCGGGGGTAGCTGTAAGTTCTTACAGGTTGGCTTACCCCGCCCGCATCAGGCCGCGCGCGCGGTCGCCGGCAGGACCGGCGCTGGCGTCCCCAGAACCGCTTCGGACTGCTCGTCCATGGGCAGATGAAAAGCGAGGCTGAGCACGTCGCCGATCCGCCGCGCAGGCGCAAATCGCCGCATCGGCAGCCCGAGGTTCCGGGTTAGCCGTTCGACCGCGGCACTGGTCACGCCCACGAAGGCGTCGATGCCGAGCTCTCGCGAGAAGCTGAACAGCCGGCGCAGCATCGCGACGGGAATCTCGCTAAATCCGAACGCGGGTCCTCTGTCCTGGGTCTCGGTCGCCACCGCGAAGCGGCTGATTTCCCATATTTGGGGACCGCAAGGCATCTTCACGCCGCCCAGAAGGTCGGGGAAGACGTCTCGCAGCATGTTGGGGCCCGAGGTTGGCAGCAGCCGCCAGCACCCGAGTGCGCGATTGGGACAAGACGAATCCCGGGCAATCATGTAGACCGGCTCGAGCTCGTCGAAGCGGTCGTGTTCCCGCCCCCGGATACTCTTCACCGCCCAGCCAAGGCGGTCGGAAAACACCGCGCTGCGAAGACGGAACATGCTGTCAAGCAGATCGGCTGAGACAGGACGGCTATACCCTCTTCCAGTAACTACGACTTCTATCATGACGGTTTCTCCAGCGTTGAACGCCGGAGCAGAAAACCGTCAAGCTGTTACTTCTTACAGCTGTAAGTTCTTACAGGGTGATGAGGTTGAGCGCGATGGCTCGCGCGACGGCCTGGCGGCGCCCGAAGACGCCCAGTTTGCGAGCTGCATTTTCGACGTGGAAGACGACCGTTCGCTCCGAGATGCTGAGCAAACGGCCAATTTCCCAGCCGGTTTTGCCCTCTGCCGCCCATCGCAGGCATTCCAGCTCGCGCACGGTCAGATGCACCGACGGATTGCCCGGGGCGACCGCGAAGTGGTGTCCGGCCTCGTGAGCAAACGTAGCCAGCAACTGCACGCAGGCGAGCTGATGGAGCTGGGTGACCGTACTCACCTTCTGATCGGCTCCTGCCACCGAAAGCAGGCCCCACTGGCAACCCAGTCCATGCACCGGAGAGCTGATGCCGACCTTGAGTCCATGGTCTGCCGCGTCATGAAAGAAGGCGGGACATCTCTTCTTGCGGTCGCCTACGGGGCCGTCCGGCGTCCACAGCAGCGGTGTCGCGTGCGCCCTGCAATGAGCGACTACCGGATCGATGCTGAGATATCCCTTTGCGAGATAGTGCTCGACCCACGCGGGCGGATATTCACTGAGAAAATATGGAAGTGTGTGCTGCCCGGCAGGATTGGCGACGTACACCCACGAATCGAAGCCGAGCTCCTTGACGTGCTTGTTGAGGGCGAGTCGCAACTGCGCCTCGGACGTGCACGTAAGCAGATCCTCAAGCATGTCGAGGTGCGCGCGCATCAGAGAGCCCCTGTCGTGGCGAGAATCATAGCATGTCGCGCAAAGGCAACTATTACACAAACAAGGTCAGCCGTCCGCTGTCCGTCTCGCACCTGCAAGCACATTTTCCGCATAGCGGACACCGCCGGATGTGACAATTCGGTGAAGTTCCGTGTCGACCTCGCGCGGGATGTGCGGCGTTTTGCGAAAATGCCCGCCGCAGCCCGCACGGTCACGTGCGTTCCGCGCCAGAATCCCCCTGAATTCAAGGAACTTCCGGATGTTGGTGACAAGCTTGCTCATGAGCGCGATGCTCGGCGCGTCGGCGACGGCCGCGGACCCGCACAGCTACGCGAACACCGCCGAAGTCGTCGTGCGGGCCGTGGCGCTGGATCTCGATGTCGATTTCGCGGAGCGAAGGCTCGACGGCACCGCCGAGCTCTCGCTGAAGTGGAACGACGAAGCTGCGCGCACGCTCGTGCTCGACACGCGCGATCTCGAGATCCGCAGCGTGGAGTCGATCGAGGCCGGCGGCGCGGCGCACCCGGCCTCGTTCAAGCTCGGACGGCGCGATCCGATCCTCGGCTCCGCGCTGACGATCCGCCTCGACTCGCCTGCGCCCACCGTGCGCATCCGCTACCGCACTTCGCCCGATGCCTCAGGCCTGCAGTGGATGAATCCGGAGCAGACCGCCGGCCAGCGGCACCCGTTCATGTTCTCGCAATCCGAGTCGATCCACGCGCGCAGCTGGGTGCCTCTGCAGGACACGCCGTCGGTGCGCTTCACCTACACTGCGCGCGTGCATGTGCCGAAGGCCCTGCGCGCGATCATGAGCGCGCCGAACGATGCCACGCATCCGCTCGACGGCGATTTCCGCTTCGCGATGGACAAGCCGATTCCTTCGTATCTGCTGGCGATCGCGGTCGGCGACATCGCCGCCAAGCCGACCGGCTCGCGCAGCGCGGTGTATGCGGAGCCGTCCGTCGTCGACGCCGCCGCGAAGGAATTTGCCGACACCGAGGCGATGATCGCGACGACGGAAAAGCTGTACGGTCCGTACCGCTGGGGCCGATACGACGTTCTCGTCCTGCCGCCGAGCTTTCCATTCGGCGGCATGGAGAATCCGTGCATGACGTTCGCGACGCCGACCGTGATCGTCGGCGACAAGAGCCTCGTCTCGCTGGTCGCGCACGAGCTGGCGCACTCGTGGTCCGGCAATCTCGTCACGAACGCGGCGTGGAAGCACATGTGGCTCAACGAGGGCTTCACGAGCTACGTTGAGAACCGCGTCGTGGAAGCGGTGTACGGCAAAGCGCAGGCCGACGAGGAATTCATCCTGGCGGCGAATGAGCTGCGGGGCGAGCTGGCCGACACGCCGAAGCCCGATCAGCGCCTGGTGCCGGATTTCGACGGCCGCGATCCGGACGACGCCGGTTCCGATTTCGCGTACACGAAAGGCGCCTGGCTGCTGCGCACGCTGGAGGCGCGTTTCGGCCGCGACGTGTTCGACGCGTACCTGCGCGGCTACTTCGACCACTTCGCGTTCAGAAGCATCACGACCGATGAAATGCTCGCGTATCTCGACGAGAACCTGCTCCGCCAGCACCCAGGCGTCATGAGCCTCGCCGAGGTGGAGGCCTGGATCGGGCAGCCCGGCATCCCGGCCGACGCGAAAGTGCCCGATTCTACGCGTTTCGCCGCGATCTCCGCCGCCCGCACTGAATGGCTCGCCGGCAGGCGCAGC
This sequence comes from uncultured Rhodanobacteraceae bacterium, assembly GCA_966248875.1. Taxonomy (GTDB): domain Bacteria; phylum Pseudomonadota; class Gammaproteobacteria; order Xanthomonadales; family Rhodanobacteraceae; genus Dokdonella_A. The sequence goes on along the minus strand of CBINBI010000021.1, from coordinate 14,363 downwards.
GCCGATTCGCTCGACGCGAAATCGTGGAACACGCAGGAGTGGATGTACTTCCTCGACGGCCTGCCGAAGAAGGTCTCGAAATCGCGACTCGAGAAGCTCGACGCGGCCTGGCATCTCACCGGTGCGCCGAATGCCGAGATCGCGCGTCGCTGGTATCTCGTCGCGATCCGCAACGACTACAAACCGGCCGAGACCGCGATGGCGGAATACATGACCCGCATCGGCCGCCGCTACCTCGTCGTGCCGCTGTATGAGGAGCTAGCGAAGACGCCGGAAGGCCGGGATTTCGCCCGTGGCGTGTACGCGAAGGCGAAGGCGGGCTATCACCCGATGACGCGGGTGAGCATCGAGAAGGCGCTGAAAGGCAAGTAGGAGGACCGGCGAACGTACGGCGGCGAGGCAGTCGTCGCGTCTCGATCCTTGAGACGCGCGCGTCGCAGGATTTCGCCTGCACCGGACGCCGCTATCGCCTCAGGGACGAGGCGCCCCTCCGACAAAACGGCAGTCTGCGCGGCGCCGCCAGGCGCCGCTTTTTTTCTCACTTTGCGTCGCAATGCCCGCGCCGTCCGGGCTGGCGCGCACCGCCACCCGCCGACGAGCGGGTCCACCCGCAAGTCATTTCGCGGGAGCTGCCTGCTTCGCATCGTCGGGGCGATGGAAGTCGGCACCCGGTTTCCACTGCGGAAACGTCGTCTCATCGGCCAACCGCTTGCCGACCGCGTAGAACGCGCTGACGTCCTGGACCACGCCGCGGAAATCCCAGCTCGGGTCGTACTCGTCCGCGGGCTTGTGATAGCGGTTCGCGGTGTAGTCGGCGTAGGCCTTGCGGCCGGCGTCCTCGCCGCCTTCGACGAGATCGAGGCCGGTGCGCGCGTACAGCACCGGCACGCCAAGCCTCGCGAAGTTGAGCTGGTCGGAGCGGAAGAAGAAGCCTTTCTCCGGCGTCTCGTCCGGCACGATCGCGCGGTTCTGCGCGGCCGCGGCGTCCTTGATGTAATCGTCGAGATCGGACTCGCCCCAACCGATCACCGCGATGTTTTTTGCCGGTCCGAGGATCGGCAGCGCATCCATGTTGATGTTCGCGACCGTCTTGTCGAGCGGGAACGGCGGATGCGTGACGTAGTAGCGCGAGCCGAGCAGGCCGGCCTCCTCGAGCGTGACGGCGGCGAACAGCACCGAGCGCTGCGGCGGCGGCTGCTGGTGCGCAAACGCCTCGGCGATCTCGAGCAGTGCCGCGACGCCGCTGCCGTTGTCGACCGCGCCGTTGTAGACCGGATCATCCTTCAGCGCGGGATCCTTGCCGAGATGATCCCAGTGCGCGGTGTAGACGATCACCTCGTCGGGTCGCGTCGAGCCCTGGATCATGCCGATGACGTTTTCGGAGCTCGTGTTGTCGATGCGGTTCCTGAAGTGCGTGGAGAGCTTCGCATCGAGCTCGGTCGGCTTGAAGCCGCGCAGGTCCGCGTTCTTCTTCAGCGCATCGAAATCGAGCCCGGCCTTGGCGAACAAGCGCTGCGCCGCTTCTGTCGTCAGCCAGCCCGCGACTGGAAGCCGCGGCGCCGGATCCTCGCGTGGCGGCAGCGCGTCCTGCGGGCCGGACCAGCTGCTGACGACGACATCCCACGGATAGCCCGCGCCGGGCGTCTCGTGCACGATCAGGCACGCGGCGGCGCCCTGTCGCGCGGCTTCCTCGTACTTGTACGTCCAGCGGCCGTAATAGGTCAGCGCCCTGCCTTTGAACAGGCTCGCGTCCTGATTGCCCCAGCCGGGATCGTTGACCAGCACGATCACGGTCTTGCCTTTCACGTCGAGGCCGGCGTAGTCGTTCCAGTCCTGCTCGGGCGCGACCACGCCGTAGCCCACGAAGACGATCGGCGAATCGGTGATGTCGACCGCGGGGCTGCCGTCGAGCGAGTTCACGATCATGTCGGCGCGGTACGCGAAGCGCTCGTCGCCGGCTTTCGTCGTGACGTCGAGCGTCACCGATTCGGGCTCCTGCAGCGTCGTCTCGACCATCGGCACGGTCTGGAACCAGCTGTTCCGGTTGCCGGGTTTGAGTCCGATCTGTTCGAACTGGTCCTTGATCCAGGCGGTGCTCATGCGCTCGCCGATCGTGCCGGGCTTGCGCCCTTCAAACGCGTCACCGGAGATCTTCTGCAGGCGCGCGGCGAAGTCCTCGGCCGTGATCTCGGGCGAGAAGCGTCCTTCGCGGGTCGGCACGACGGGTGCCGGCTTCGGCGGCGCGGCAGGAACAGCCGCGGTCTGCGGCGGCGGCGCGGGCTCCTCCTTGCCGCAGGCGGCGAGGGTCAGTGTGAAGATCGCGAGCAGGGCGGGCGTGACAGGAGAGCGCATTCGAATCGTCCCGGAATCGTGGTCCTCGCGATTCTAGGAAGTGCGCGGTTCCCCTGACCACACGATGCCGTTAAGAACACGCAAAGACGGCGCGATTTCTTTTGCCTCACGCGCAGAATGGCAGGCGAGGGCGGGCCGGCGCGTTGATGGAGCGACCTGGACGGCTGCTCCATCCGGAATCACCGCGTCCGCCTCTCCCGCAGCCGGGAGAGGCGAGGGCCACGAAGCGCTTACGGATGATCGCCCGAAAACCTGTTCGGGGTCGCGCCGACGATCGTGCCGACGCGCGCGGTGTCGCTGATGTAGAGATCGACGTCGCGCTGGAACTCGAGCGTGCCTTCGACGACCGCATTCGGTCCGATCACGATGCGCGGATTCTTGTTCCGGCCCCACGAGAAGCCGTGCGGCTTTTCGACGAGAATGCCGCCCTCGACGCGCGAGTTCGCGCCGATGTCGATGTCGCCGCTGACGGTCTCGATGCCGCCGCCGATATGCGCCGCGTCGAGCGAGATGCGGCCGTTGACGTTCGAGGCCTTGCCGCCGATCTCCGCGCCTTGCGCGAGATCGATGTGGCCGTTGACCGCTTCCACCGTGTGCGCGACGCGCGCGCCGGCGCCGATGTCGATGCCGCCGTTCACGGTCTCGATCGAATCGACCGTGACGCGATCGCCGATGTCGATGCCGCCGTTCACCGTCGACACCTCCTCGGCGCTGCCGCCGCTGTCGATGCGGATGCTGCCATTGACCGTCGAGAGATCGCCGGCCTGCTGGTCGCCTTCGATGTGGATGGAGCCGTTGACCTTGTCGACGTCGATGCCGCGCGCATGCGCGGCGAAGGCGAGGACGAGCGACAGGGCGGCGGTGGCGGTGACGATGGCGCGTTTCATGACGGACTCCGTCGTGCGGTTGTGCGGGCTTGGATGCCGGACGCAGGCGCGGGGTTTAAGCAGGCCGATGGCCCGCCCCGCGAGCCTCGGCTAGCATTGCAGGCCCGGATTCTCCCCCTCTGGAATCGAATTCATGGCGCGACCGAAGCCGGTCCTCTTGCTGATCCTCGATGGCTGGGGCCATCGCGAGGACGGCGACCACAACGCGATCGCCCAGGCGAATGCGCCGAACTGGCGTCGCCTGCTGGCGACCTACCCTCACACGCTGGTCGAGACGCACGGCGAGTTCGTCGGGCTGCCGGACGGCCAGATGGGCAATTCGGAAGTCGGCCACATGAACATCGGCGCCGGGCGCATCGTCTATCAGGACCTGACCCGCATCGACGCCGCGATCAAGGACGGCACGTTCTTCGAGAACCCGGCGCTGACCGGAGCCTGCGAGGCCGCGAAGAAGAGCGGCGGCACGCTGCACGTCATGGGCCTCATGTCGCCCGGCGGCGTGCACAGCCACGAGGATCACATTTTCGCGATGCTCGACCTCGCCGCGCGACGCGGCGTGCCGCACATCGCCGTGCATGCGTTTCTGGACGGCCGTGACACGCCGCCGCAGAGCGCGCGGCCGTCGCTCGAAAGGCTCGAAACGAAATGCGCGTCGATCGGGGACGCGCGCGTCGCGAGCATCAGCGGACGGTATTACGCGATGGACCGCGACAAGCGCTGGGACCGCGTCCAGCTCGCGTACGAGGCGATCGCGAACGCCGAATCGCCACTCCGTGTTGCCGGCGCGGTCGCGGCGCTCGACGCGGCGTACGCGCGCGGCGAGACCGACGAGTTCGTCAAGCCGACCGTCGTCGGTGATGGCGTGCACGTCGCCGACGGCGACGCGATCGTGTTCATGAACTTCCGCGCCGATCGCGCGCGCGAGCTGTCGCACGCCTTCGTCGACGGCAATTTCGCGGGATTTCCGCGCGCGCGCAGGATCGCGCTCTCGGCCTTCGTCTCGCTGACCGACTACGAGAAAGGCCTCGCCGTGACCGCGATCGCGTACCCCGCGCAGTCGATGCGCAATTCGCTCGGCGAATACCTGTCCTCGCTCGGCCTGACGCAGCTTCGGATCGCCGAGACCGAGAAATACGCGCACGTGACGTTCTTCTTTTCGGGCGGCCGCGAGGCGCCGTTCGCCGGTGAGGAGCGCATCCTCGTGCCGAGCCCGCACGTGGCGACCTACGACCTCAAGCCCGAAATGAGCTGCCCCGAAGTCACCGACCGACTCGTCGAGGCGATCGCATCGAAGAAGTTCGACTTCATCGTCTGCAACCTCGCCAACGCGGACATGGTCGGCCACACCGGCGTCGAGTCCGCCGCGATCAAGGCCGTGGAGGCGATCGATGTCGCGCTCGGCCGGCTGGAGAAGGCGATTCTCGCGGCCGGCGGCGAGATGCTGATCAGCGCCGATCACGGCAATCTCGAGCAGATGCTCGACGAGAACGGCGTCGCGCACACGCAGCACACGGTGGGGCCGGTGCCGCTGGTCTACGTCGGGCGCAAGGCGAAGCTGCGCCGCGGCGCGCTGCGCGACCTCGCACCCACGGTGCTGGCGCTGATGGGGCTGCCCGAGCCCGCCGAGATGACGGGCCACAGCCTGGTCGAGCTTGCCGCTTGATCCGTTCCGCGCTGCTGTTCGTGCTGACGCTGACGGCCGCCGTGCCGGCGGTCGCCCAGGACGGCGCGTCCGACGCGCAGCGCGCCGCGCAGGAGCGCGAAGCGCGGCAGAAGCTCGATGCCGTGCGGGCCGAGCTCAGGACACTCGCCCTGCAGCAGCGCGAAACCGAAGGCGAGCGCAACGAGGCGGCGCGCGCGCTCCGCGCGAAGGAGGTCGAGCTTGCCGCGGTCGCCAAGGACGTGCGGGCGCTCGATGCGAAGATCGACGCAGAGCAGGCCGAGCTCGATGCGCTCGAAGCCGAGCGCGCGAAGCTCGAAGCCGCGCTGAAGACGCAGCGCGACGCGCTTGCCGCGCTGCTGCGCTCGGCTTACGTGCTAGGCCATGACGAAGAGCTCAAGCTTCTGCTGCAGCAGGACGACGTTGCGGCGATCGCGCGCGTGCTGGCCTACAACCGCTATTTCCAGCGCGCACGCATCGGCCGCATCGACCGCCTGAGCACCGACCTCGAAGCGCTCGCGAACGTGCAGGATTCGATCCGGCGGCAGACCGCCGAGCTCGCCTCGACGCGCGATGCGCGGGCGGCCGAAAGCGCGCGGCTCGAAACCGAGCGCAGCGAGCGCGAAGCGCTGGTCCGGGAGCTCGAGGCGAAGCTGAAGGAGCAGGGCGCACGCGCCGCGGCGCTCGGCAAGGACGAGAAGGCGCTCGCTTCGCTGATCGAGAAACTGCGCGACGTGTTCGCCGACATCCCGAAGCAGCTCTCCGGCGCCGAGCCGTTCGCGTCGTTGCGCGGCCGCCTCGCGTGGCCTCTGAGCGGCGGCAGAATCGTCACCGCGTTCGGCGCCGCCGATGAGTCGGGCCGCCGCTCGAGCGGTCTTTTACTCGCGGCACGCACAGGCACCGCCGTGCACGCCGTCTCGCACGGCCGCGTCGCCTTCGCCGACTGGCTGCGCGGCTACGGGCTCATGATCATCATCGACCACGGCGACGGTTACCTTAGCCTCTACGGCTGCAACGAGACGCTGCTCAAGGACGTCGGCGACTGGGTCGATGCCGGCGAGACGATCGCCACCAGCGGCGCCAGCGGCGGCCAGAAGACGCCGGGGCTTTATTTCGAGCTGCGTGCCAGAGGCCAGGCCGTGGACCCCCAAACCTGGCTGCGCAGGCGCTGAGCGCGATCCGGTTCCGACGACGCGGCTTCCTGAACTCCGCCGCGCCCGGCCGGTCGATGAAAGACCGCCCGATGCGATTGATCCGTCGAGGACGGGCCCTCATGACGGGGTTTACACTGGTGCACGCTTTCGAGGTTCCGCAATGCTTTCGCGTCTGCTTCCGCTGCTTCTCCTGACCGCCGCCTTCTGCTCGCGGGCGCTCGCCGATCCTCCGGCACCCGCCGCGCCGCCGTCGGATGCCGCGCCGGCAGTGGACGCGACCGCGCCGACGGGCAAGCCCGCCGCTCCGAAGAACGCGGTCGATCTCCAGGACATCCGCGCGTTCACAGCCGTCTACAGCCTCGTCAAGCAGGCGTACGTCGAGAACGTCGACGATCACGAGCTGATGCAGGCCGCGATCCGCGGCCTCCTCGCCGGGCTCGATCCGCACAGCGAATATCTCGATCGCAAGCAGATGGAGGACCTGACCGAGGACACGACCGGCAGCTACAACGGACTCGGCATCGAAGTCGTGCAGATCGACGGCACGCTGCGTGTCGTCTCGCCGATCGACGACTCGCCCGCCGAGCGCGCCGGCATCAAGGCGGGGGACACGATCGTGCGCATCGACGGCAAGGCGGTGCAGTCGGACGATCTCGACACCGCCGTCGGCAAGCTGCGCGGCAAGGTCGGCTCGGAGATCACGCTCGGCATCGTGCATGAAGGACAGGCCGAGCCCATCGACATCAAGCTCCGGCGCGAAGTCATCCGCGTCGCCAGTGTGCGCGGCCGGCTGCTGGAGCCCGGCTACGCTTACGTCCGCATCAGCCAGTTCCAGTCCGACACCGGCGCACAGCTGCACCGGCGCGTGGACCGACTGCAGAAGGACAACAAGGCGCCGCTGCGCGGGCTCGTGCTCGATCTGCGCAGCAATCCCGGCGGCCTGCTGACCTCGGCCGTCGAAGTCAGCGACATCTTTCTCGACAGCGGCCTCATCGTCAGCACCAAGGGCCGCCTCAAGGAAGCCGATCTCAGCTTCCGCGCCACGCCCGGCGACGCGCTCAACGGGGCGCCGCTGGTCGTGCTCGTCGACAACGGCACTGCCTCGGCCGCCGAGATCGTCGCCGGCGCGCTCAAGGACAATCACCGCGCGCTGCTGATGGGGCGGCGCACGTTCGGCAAGGGCTCGGTGCAGACCGTGCTGCCGCTCGACGCCGATCACGCGGTCAAGCTGACGACGGCGCGCTACTACACGCCGAGCGGCGGCTCGATCCAGGCCGCCGGCATCCAGCCCGACATCGCGCTCGCCGATCTCGCGCTTTCGCAGCGCGACTCGCCGCCGACGCCGATCCTCGGGGAGCGCGACCTGCGCAACCATCTCAGGGGCGTCAACGAAACCGACACGCCGTCGCCCGCGCGCACCATCGACAGCGACGTGGAACAGGATTACGCGCTCAACGAAGCGCTGAACGCGCTGAAGGCGCTGACGCTGCGCAAGCCGTCCGCGCCGGCGGAGAACCGCAAAGGCTGACCGGTCTTTCGCGCGGCGGTCACTTCGCGCGCGGAGGCGCCAGCGGAAACGGCATGACCTTCTCGCCGCTGGCGGCATCGCGGATCGTCAGCGTGCCGCGCTTGGCGACTTCCTCGATGCGCACGATCGACTGCATCGGCAGGTGCAGCATCGTCGTGTTCCGGAATTCCTCGCGCAGCCGCTCCTCGGTCGGATCGACCACCAGCCCTTCGCCGGACGGCTCGAACACGAGGTCGCCGACTTCCGTGAATCCCCACAGCGCGCTCGAGGCGACGTGGCGCGCGTAGAGCTCGTAGGTCTTGCCTTGCGAGAGGAAGGTGACTTTGTAGAGTTTGGCCTTTCTCATGGATGGGAATGGGGAATAGGGATAGGAGAATGGTAGAACCAAGTGCCGACGTGTGCGCGCAGGCCGTTTTTCGATTCCCCATTCCCATTCGCTATTCCCGCTCCACTACTCCCTCAAGCGCCGTGCGATCGCAGGCCGCGACAGCAGCGCGAACAGGATGCCGATGGCGAACCCCGCGATGTGCGTCCACCAGGCCACCTCGCCGAACGCCGGGCCGACATAGGTGAACAGGAGCTGCAGGCCGGCCCAGAAGCCGATCAGAAGCGGAGCCGGAATGCGCACGAATTCCAGGAACAGGCCGAGCGGCAGCACGAGACCGAGCCGTGCGCGCGGGAACAGCGCGAGATAGGCGCCGACGATCGCGGAAACCGCGCCGCTGGACCCCACGATCGGCGCGCTGGTGCCGGCCAGCGTCAGCGCACCGACGAGATTCGCGAGCGCCCCGCCGACCACGAACAGCAGCAAGAACCGGCGCGAGCCCAGCGCGCGCTCGGCGGGCACGCCGAACACGATCAGGAACAGGAGATTGCCGGTCAGGTGCAGCCAGTCGGCGTGGATGAACAGCGCAGTCACGAGCCGCGCAGCCCGCAGCTCGGCGAGCTGCTGCAGCCACGGCGCGTGCGGATCGAGCAGGGTCGACGGCACCGTGCCCCAGCGGTTGATGACCGCCAGCCGGTCGTACGGCGGCATCGCCGCAAGCCACAGGAACGCGACCACGCAGGCGGCGACGATCAGCAGCGTCGCCCACGGCGGGCGCGGTTTCCGTCGGCTGGGAAGCTGGACGAACATGGTGGGAGCAGCGGGGATTCGGGAGTAGGGATTCGGGATTCGGAGAGCAGGCAAATCAGCGGCCCGGCCTGCCGACCACGACCATGCTGCGTCAGCCTTTCACGAACTTCCGAATCTCAAATCCCGAATCCCCAATCCTCGCTTTTTCCCTCACCGCCCATTCCGCGGATAAAAGAACTTCTGTCCCTTGTAATCGAACACGACGCCGTCGCGGCGGATCTCGCTGAGCACGAGGTTGTCGTCGACCTCGTCGCCTTCGACGTGTCGATCGCCCTTCAGCACGACGAAGCGCTGCGCGGGGTCGGCGGAATAGACGTGCATGCTGAGATCGATCGCGGGGAGATCCTTGCGCACCGAATACGGAAGCTCCCAGATCATCGGCAGCGGAGGCGCCGGCGGGGCGGGTTTCGCGGTGGCCCGCGCAGGAGCCGGCTGTGTCGCGGCCTGCGTCGTGACGGCGGCCTTGTCGTTCGCGGGAGCCGCCGCCGGCTTGGCACCGGCCGACGTGATCCTGTCGCTTGCAGGGGGAGGCGTCGCCTCGCCGGGCTTCGTCGCGCCGCGAGGCGCGGCGCCGGTGCTCGCGGGCGGCGCGGCGGTGGCAGGAGACGGCTTCGCCGGTGCCGGCGGCACTAGTGGTTTCGTGCCGGGCGTGAGCGCGCGTTTGTCCTGTCCCGTCGCCGGCAGCGCGCGCGCCAGCGCGTCCTGTTTCGCGCGCTCGCGGGCCTGATCGCGTGCCGTCGCGGCCGGTGCGCGGGCAGGTTTCTGCGGGGCCGCAGCGGGCGGTGAGCGATCGGAGGTGATGACCGGAGCCTGCGTGCCCGGCGCTTCGGGGCGCATCAGCCACCACGAGTCAGCGGCAGCGACGACGATCAGGATCGCGAGCACCGGCAGGAAGCTGCGCTGCCGCCGCGTCGCGACGACCGGGCTGCCCAGCGTGGGCGCTTCGCCGAGCCTTCGTTGCTGCTCGGATTTCTTCAGGGCTTCGAGAATCAGCGACATGGGTTTCCTTGCGACCGGCTCCTTGGGTCCGGCCCGTTTCGGGCGAGGCGCACGCGGCGTACAGGATCGCAGCCTCGTCCTCGCATGGGAATTCCTGCGCGCACCGGCTAGCGCACCGTGCGCGCGAGCCGCGGCCCGCCTTCATCGAGCGCGGACAGCGCGAACAGCGTCTCCGGGCCGACGATGCCGTCCGCGCGGATGCCGTAGGCGTTCTGCAGCTTGCGCACGCGTTCCTCCAGCTCCGCGTCGAAGAACGCGGGCCCCGCTTCGCCCTCACCATCGTCGAGCTGGGCGAGCCGGCTCTTGATCCAGGCGACCCCCGCGCCGGCATCGCCGCGCTTGATGCTGACGGTCGGCACGTCGGCGGGCAGGCGCCAGATCGCGATGAACTCGCCGTTCCAGAACTTCGACAGCGAGGCACGTGCAAGTTCATAACGCTGGCCGCCGATGTCCAGCCGCACCACGGTCGGGCCGACGCCCTGCAGCAGCGCGTGCGTCTGGTGCTCGCCCTGGCGCAGGACGAGGATCAGCGGACGATCGAAGCGCGCGAGCTGCTCCAGCGTCGCGCGGCCGCGCAGGCAGTTCACGCCCGGCGCGATCACGGCGGGGCAGCGGCTGGCGTCGCGCACGGACACGGTGTCGGCATCGACCTGCCAGCGCGCGAGAAGCTGACTCGTCGCGTCGAGCTCCGTATCGGGACCGGCCTCGATGCGCTCACCGAGCCGCGCGATCATCGAGTCGGCCGCCGACGGCTCGGCCGTCGCCTGCGCGGAGGGCACCGCTGCCGGGCCTTCGGTCTGCGGCGCGCGCCACAGCGTGAACGCGGCGGCGACGGCGAGCACCAGCGCGGCCGCCGCGGCCCAGCGGCCGTAGCGGCGCAGCCAGTAGCGCGCGTGGCCGGGCAGTGCTTCGTCGGCGGCGCGGTCGACGATGCGCTCGCCGATCGAGTCCTGCTCGCGCGCGTAGCCCGCCATCAGCGCGCGATCCGCGATGATGTTGATGAGGCGCGGAATGCCACCGGAGCGCTGGTACAGCGCCTTGAGTCCGAGCCGCGAGAACGGACTGCGCGTCGAACCCGCGACGGCGAGGCGATGGCGCACGTAGGCCTCGGTCTCTCCCGCGTCGAGCGGCGTCAGGTGATAGCGCGCGGTGATGCGCTGGGCGAGCTGGCGCAGCTCCGGCCGCGCGAGCACGTCGCGCAGCTCCGGCTGGCCGAGCAGGATGATCTGCAGCAGCTTCTGCGTCGGCGTCTCGAGATTGGTCAGAAGGCGGATCTGCTCCAGCGACTCCGTCGAGAGGTTCTGCGCCTCGTCGACGATGAGCACGACGCGCAGTCCCTGCGCATACGCATCGAGCAGAAACGCATTCAGAGTATCGGTCAGCGCCTTGAGGCTGCCGCGCTTGCCGGTGATGTCGAGCTTGAGCTCCTCGCAGATGGTCTCGACCAGTTCGACCGGCGACAGCTTCGGATTCAGCACCAGCGCGACGCGCGTGTTCTCCGGCAGCTGCTCGAGCAGGAGCCGGCACAGCGTCGTCTTGCCGGTGCCGACCTCGCCGGTAAGCTGCACGAAGCCGCCGCTGCCGCCCTTGCCGATGCCGTAGAGGAGATGCGCGAGCGCGTCCCGGTGGCGTTCGGAGAGGAAGACGTAACGCGGATCCGGCGTGATCGAGAACGGCGGCTCGCGCAGGCCGTAGTATTCGAGGTACATGATCGCGTTACTTTACCTGACGGGTGCGGAAGCCCGCGCTAAGAAGGAGCAGGCGGCCGCGAACGGCAGCCGATAGCCGGCGAGCGGCGCCTTGAGGGCCGGCGCAGCGTCGCTAGGCCCGGCCGATGACATCCACGGCACCGTCGCACGAACGCCGCCGGCACGCTGGACAGCGCCGCCAGCGTCACGCCGCCGCAAAGGCTGCGTCGATCCCGACACCACCGACGACACGGCGAGCGAGATCGACATCGTCATCAGTGATCGCCTGTTCGCCGACGCTTCGAAGGCCCACAGGGCGGGCCTCGGCTCGACGCCTCCGTCAAGACCTCGACGCGCGTTCTCGCCGCACATGGCAGGTCAAGGCGCGCCCTGTGGCCAGTATGGTGTCAGCAGCGGCGAGCGGCGACGGGAGCGCCCGGGCGCACACCGTTTATCATGCGACGCTCGTGTGCAGCGCAGCGGAGCCCGCGTGAATCCCATCCGATCCTGCGTCCGCGTCGCGGGCGCGCTGGCCTGTCTTTTTGTTTCGCTTGCGAACGCGGCGGTCGATCCCGCCGAGTTCGGCGATCTCTCCTGGCGCCTCATCGGTCCGTACCGCGGCGGGCGCGTGCTCACCGTCGCGGGCGTGCCGCACGATCCGCCGCACTTCTATTTCGGCGCCGTCAACGGCGGCGTCTGGGAGACGAACGACGCGGGACGCACCTGGCAGCCGATCTTTGACGATCAGCCGGTCGGTTCGATCGGTGCGCTCGCGCTCGCGCCGTCGGCGCCCCGCGTCATCTATGTCGGCACCGGTGAGGCCGACATGCGCTCGGACATCGCGCAGGGCGACGGCGTGTACAAGTCCGCCGACGGCGGCCGCACGTGGAAGCACATTGGCCTCGCCGACAGTCAGCAGATCGGCAGGATCCTCGTCGATCCGAACGATCCCGACACTGTCTTCGTCGCAGCCCTCGGCCACCCGTACGGCCCGAACGCCGAGCGCGGCGTGTTCCGCTCGCGCGATGGCGGCGCCTCGTGGCAGCGCGTGCTCGGCAATGACGATGCGACCGGCGCGATCGATCTCGCCTTCGAGCCCGGCAATCCACGCACGATCTACGCGGCGATGTGGCAGGCGCGGCGCACGCCGTGGAACATCTACCCGCCGGCGAGCGGTCCCGGCAGCGGCCTCTACAAATCCACCGACGGCGGCGACACCTGGACGTCGATGCGCGACCACGGCTTTCCGGCGCAGGTGGGACGCGTCGGCATCGACGTCGCGCCGACCGACCCGAAGCGCGTCTACGCCATCGTCGACGGCCGGACCATCGAGGACGACGTCGGCGGCCTGTACCGTTCCGACGACGCCGGCGGGAGCTGGAGGCGTGTCTCGAGCGATGAGCGCATCTGGCAGCGCGGCTGGTATTTCGGCCGCATCACCATCGATCCGGAGAATGCCGACCGCGTCTACGTCCTCAACACGATCGTGCTGCGCTCCGACGACGGCGGCGCGCACTTCATCGCGCTGAAGGGCGACATGACCGGCGACGATTTCCACGAGCTGTGGATCGATCCCGAGAATCCCGACCGGCAGATCCTCGGCGTCGACCAGGGCGCGATCGTCACCTTGAATGGCGGTCGGACGTGGAGCTCGTGGCACAACCAGCCGACCGCCCAGATCTACCACCTGAGCACCGACGACCGGTTCCCGTACCGTGTCTACGGTGCGCAGCAGGATTCCGGCGGCGCCGCGCTGCCGAGCCGCAGCGAGGAATTCGACGGCATCGCGATGCGGCATTTCCGCGAGATCACGGCCGGCGGCGAGGCCGACATGATCGTGCCCGATCCGGACGATCCCGACATCATCTACGGCGGGCGCGTCGACCGGCTCGACCTTCGCACCGACCAGACGCAATCGGTCGATCCGACGCTCGCCTCGCCCGATCTCTACCGCCGCACGTGGACGCTGCCGCTCGCGTTTTCGAAACGCGATCCGACGCGGCTCTACTTCGGCAACCAGAAGCTGTTCCGCACACGCGACGGCGGCGCGCACTGGGACGCGATCAGCCCGGATCTGACGCGCGAGGATCCCGGCGTGCCGCCCAACGTCGATGCCGTGACCGCCGCGAACAACGTGAGGCAGGGCCCGCGCCGCGGCGTGATCTACGCGATCGCGCCGTCGCCGCTCGATGCGGACCTGCTCTGGATCGGCACCGACGACGGCCTGATCTGGATGACGCGCGACGACGGCGCGCACTGGGAGAACGTCACGCCGCCGGCGCTCACGGGATGGTCCAAGGTCGGCATCATCGACGCCTCGCATTTCGACAAAGACACCGCCTACGCCGCCATCGACCGGCACCGGCTCGACGATCGCAAGCCGTACATCTACCGCACGCACGACGGCGGCAAATCGTGGCAGCTCGTCGTCGCCGGCATCCGCGACGGCGATTTCGTCAATGCCGTGCGCGAGGATCCGCAGAAGCAGGGCCTGCTCTACGCCGCGACCGAGCTCGGCATGTACGTCTCGTTCGACGACGGCGATCACTGGCAGCCCTTGCAGGCGAACCTGCCGCGCACCTCGGTGCGCGACATCGACGTGCACGGCGACGATCTCGTCATCGCCACGCACGGGCGCGGCTTCTGGATCATGGATGACGTCACGCCGCTCCGGCAGATCGATCCGCGCGCGGCAGGCGCGAGCACGCGACTTTACGCACCCGCGACCGCGATCCGCGCGCGCATCGCCGATTTCACCGGCACGCCGCTGCCGAAGGACGAGCCGCTGGCCAGCAATCCGCCGATGGGCGCGATGATCGACTACGTGCTCGCGAAGCCCGCGAAGAAGGTCGAACTCACGATCCGCGACGGCGACGGCGCGCTCGTGCGCCGCTATTCGAGCGACGATCCCGCGGCGGAGCACGATCCCGCGAAACTGACCTACGCGCCGGAATGGAGCC
>CBINBI010000020.1:0-44781 GCA_966248875.1 uncultured Rhodanobacteraceae bacterium | reverse complement strand
GCCTTCAACGCGGCGCGTTGTTCGCGGATCTCGGACGGCGACGGCAGCTTGCGCACGGCGGGAATCGCCGCCGCGTCGAGCGTCACGCCGTGCTCGGCCAAGGCGCTCGCCGGATCGCCGAGCAGTTTTTCGCGAAAGGCGGCATCGTTCTCGAGGCGATCGAGGATCTGGTCGAGCTGTTGTCCGGATACGGTGTTCTGGCTCACGCGGCGGTCCCCCCTTGGTTCATGTGATGATGCGGCGGCGCTGCACTTCGTGCAGCGAGCGCCGCGACCCGGAGTATAACCATGCGCGAGCACGCGCTCATCGAAACCGCAAGCACTTTCGCCGACGCGGCGTCCACCGGAAAGGTGCGGCGTTGCGCGGTGCTCTTCATCGAGCCGCGCGAGCAGCTCGAGCTCGATCCCGCCGGCCTTCTCGCCGGCACTGGTGCGGTCCGCTCCCGCGTGCGCTTCGTGGCGCTCGCGCCGCATCTCGACGGCGAAGTCGAGCTGGACGAAGCCGATGTCGCCGCGCTCGGCCGCTTCGGCGAGACGCTGTGGATCGAGCACGCAACGGCCGAGGCGCGCGTCGGTTCGGACGCGCTGGCGCGGCTTCTCGCGAGCGGGCTCCTGATCAGCGACGCGCCTGCGCACACCGCGGTGCGCGAGCGGGACGAAAAAGTGCGCGACACCTACTGGAAGCCGCTGTCCGCGCTGGCGCACGCATTCAGCCGCTGGAGCGACGCAGGCGTCGACGAGGACGTGCGCATCACGCGCCATCGCACGCTGACCGACCTCATTCGCGAGTACGGGCCGCCGCCGCCGCACATGATCGCGCGCGCGACATCCGAAGATCGCCTGCCGCTGCCGCCGCCCCGCCGCACATCCCAGGACGAGCTCCTGTCGCGCCGTGCGACTTGCCGCAATTTCGACGCGAAGACCGCGCTGGACCGGCAGCGCTTCGGCGACGTGCTGAAGCGCGTCGTCGGCTGCATCGCAGAGGTCGAGATCCTGCCCGGCGTCAATGCACTGAAGAAGGGCAATCCCTCGGGCGGCAGCCTGCATCCGCTGGAAGCGTATCTCGTCGTGCAGCGCGTGGAAGGCGTCACGCCTGGGCTCTACCACTATCACGTCGGCGACCACGCGCTCGAATGCCTCGCGACACCGGAGCCGGCGCGTCTTTCCGAGCTCGCGATGCGCTGCGTCGCCGGCCAGGACTTCTTCGCCGTTGCGCACGCGCTGCTGATCATCGCCGCGCGCTTCCGCCGCACGTTCTGGAAGTACCGCAACCATCCGAAGGCGTATCGCGCGATCGTGCTCGAAGCCGGCCACGTCTCGCAGAATCTCTATCTCGCTGCCACCGAGCTCGGGCTCGGCGCCTTCGTCACGGCGGCGATCAACGAGATCGACATCGAACGTGCGTTCGGCCTCGACCCGCTCGAGGAAGGGCCGCTCGCCGTCTGCGGATTCGGCCTGCGCGCGGAGCAGCGGACCATGCTCGAGTTCGATCCCCTCGGTGCGGTGTGGAACGGCACGCAGCTCAAGGCGGATCGCTAGTCGCGGGACGTCACCGGCTCACGCCGCTTCCGCTAAGAGGCAGCTGTGTCGTCGAGATCGGCCGGAACATCGATATCGCGGGCGAGATCCGGCTCCGGCACGGCGACGACATCCGTGCGCCCGCGCAGCAGCGCGCGGGCGCCGATGTCCCCGCGCAGTGACGCGATGGCGGGGAACCACGCGCGTGGCAGCAGCGCGGGTACGCCCAGTACACCGGCGTATGCGCTCGCCGCGGCCCGACCCGGTGCCGCGCGCCACGCGGCGCACAGCGCAAGAAGGTGATCGACATGCAGTCGCGGCTGATCGGTCAGCACGATCAACGCGCCCTCGCAGCGGATGTCGAGCGCGGCGACGCCGGCGCGCAGCGATGCAGCCATGCCGGTGCCGGCATCGTCGATGCGGAGCCTGCGCACCGGCATGCCCTCGAGCGCGGCTTCGACCTGCGTATGCTCGCGGCCGAGCACGACCACGCAATCCAGCGGATTGGTCCCGAGCGCACATCGCGCCGCGCGGCGAAGCGCGGGCTCGCCTTCGATTTCGACGAGCTGCTTGGGCCGGCCGAGCCGTGTCGAAGCGCCGGCTGCGAGGATGACGGCGCCGTATCGAGCCGTCATCGGAGCGCACGAAGCTGCGCGCGACGCGGCGTCGGTTCAGCGCGTTCAAACGTGTCCATCACAAACACGTCCATCAATCGTGATGCGCGTCGTGCGTCAGATAATGCTGAAGCTGTGCGACGATGGCGAGGGCGATCGCTTCGGGTCCTTCGCCGCCGAGGCGCAGTCCGACCGGCGCGTAGAGGCGCGGCTCGAGCTGGGTTGCCGCGATGTCGCCGATCTCGGTGAGCAGCGCGTCGCGGCGGGCCGGCGGGCCGAGCAGGCCGACGTAGCCCGCGCTGCTTTCGGCGAGGTGATGCAGGCAGCGGGCATCGAGGTCGAAGTTGTGGTTCATGACCAGCACCGCGTCGAAGTGGCGGGCGCCCATCAGCTCCGCCAGGCCGTCCGGCCCCTTCGCGTGGCGCGCATCCACGCCGATGCACTCCGCGTGCGGCCGCCAGCGCTCGCGATGCTCGACGACTTCGACGTACCAGCCGAGCATGCGCGCGAGCGCCGCGAGCGGGCGCGTCTCGGGGCCAGCGCCCAGCAGCAGAATGCGCGGCGGCGGCGACAGGGCGAGCGCGACGCGCTCGACGAAGCTCTGAGTGCCTGCAGCCGGGCGTCCGTCCGGCCCGAAGCGGTGGACTTGCGAGCCGACGCGCGCCTCGCCGCAGCCGAGCTGATCGCTCGACCGCGCCAGCACGAGCCTGAGCCAGGCGCTGCGCGCGCAGGCATCGGCGAGCGCGGTGCGCAACGGCGATACGTCCGGCGGGAGCGGTAGCAGCAGCACGCTCATCTCGCCGCCGCAGCCGAGGCCCGAGCCGAACAGACGGTCCTCGTCGCCGCTCGTGTCGAAGCGCGCCAGGCGCGAGCGGCCGTCGGCGAGCACACGCCGCGCCTGCTCCTCGAGCTCGTGTTCGAGGCAGCCGCCGGACAAGGCACCGGCGCGCACGCCTGTCGCGTCGAGCAGGATCAGCGCGCCGCTCTTGCGGTACGTCGAGCCCCGCGTATCGATGACGATGCCGACGACGGCCAGCACACCCGCGGCCGCGAGCTCACCGGCGGTCTCCGCCACGGCACGCAGACCTCCGGCGGGATGGAGCCGCTGCGATGCCTGCATGGCGACATTGATCGGTAGATCGCCCATCGGGTGAATCCGCGGTGCGTGGCCATAGTATGAGCGGCCCGGAGCGCCCATAAAACCCGAGTTCGCGTCTGGCAACCGTGCGCCGCGTCTCGTGTGCCCGGCGAATCGTGCCCTCTTTCGCGGCAGCGCGAATCCGGACGTCGTGCCGGAGCCCGCGAGGCTGAATCTACGCGGTATCCCGGAACAGCTTGCGGGCGAACCATGCCGCGATGCGCGACTTCGGCCAGCGCGCGTGCCGCGCCAGCGCTCCGCGCACGCCCTCGATCTTGAGGCCGACCTTGGCGACGCGATCATCGTCCAGCTCGCGCGCGACCAGCGTCACCGGCCCCAACCGTACGCGATCGCCGACTTCCACCGTGTGCTCGTAGTGACGGTCGAAATGCTCGGCCAGTGTCAGCGCCGCGTCGCGTTCGCGGATCGGCAGCGCATAGAACGAGGCGATGTCGCCGAGCCTCACGTCGGCGGCGAAGCTGAACTCGCCGAACAGCTCGAGTTCCGCTTCGCGCGCCTCGTCGGGCGGCGCGAACAGCCAGTCGAGCCGGTACACGCGTCCCGGCGGCGCGAGCAAATAGACATAATCGCCGGGCGCGATCGCGTCGACGGCATCGGCCATCAGGATCTCGCCGCCGCGGACGACCATCGCCAGCTTGGCCCAGCTTGGCAGTGCCGCTCCGCTCAGGATCGCCGCCTGCGGCGCGACCGGATAGCCGACCAGCTCGCGCGCCAGCGATCCCGGCAGATCGACTTCGACGCGGCGCACCGCGCGATCGCGGTGCGGCAGCGCGACGTCGAGCAGGCGCGCGGCAAGGCCGAGCGTCCAGCCCTGCACCAGCAGCGAGGCAAGCACGACGATGAACGCGACATTGAAGATCAGCGGCGCCTGCGGCAACCGCATCAGCATGGGAATCGACGCGAGAAAGATGCCGACCGCGCCGCGCAGGCCGACCCAGGCGACGAACGCGATCTCGCGCTTGCCGTAACGGAACGGCGCGAGGCATATCGTGACGGCGAGCGGCCGACCCACCAGCATCAGAAAAACGGCGACGCCGAGCGCGGGCCAGAGCGCGGTTTCGAGTGCATGCGGCGTCACCAGGAGACCGAGCGCGAGGAACATCGCGATCTGGCAGAGCCACGTACCCGCATCGAGCACCGAGAGGTGCTGCGCGAATCCCGGAACGTTGCGGTTGCCGACGACGACGCCTGCGATGTAGACCGCGAGAAACGCGCTCCCGTGCAGCACGCCGACGCCGCCGAACACGAAGACCGCGCCTGCGACGAGGAACAGCGCAGCGAGCCCTCCCGTCAATGGAAGCCGCCGCAGCGCCGCCGCGATGGCGACGCCGCCAGCGAGGCCGACCAGCGCGCCGAGGCCGAACTGCAGCGCGAGCTCGCGCACCAGCGCCATGCCGCCGAGATCGTGCGGCGCGGCGAGGTAGCTCGCGAGCAGCGTCGTCAGCAGCACAGCCACCGGATCGTTCGCGCTGGACTCGATCTCGAGCGTCGCGCCGACGCGCGAGCGCAACTGCAGGCCGCCCGCGCGCAGCAGGAAGAACACGGCGGCCGCATCCGTCGAGGCGACCACCGCTCCGAGCAGGAAGGACGCGATTGGCCCGAGGTCGAGCAGGAAATGCGCCGCGACGCCGGTCAGCGCCGCCGTCACGACCACGCCCAGTGTCGCCAGCAGGATCGTCGGCGCGAGCACGCCGCGGAACGCCTCCCGGCGCGTGCGCAGGCCGCCGTCGAACAGGATCACCGCAAGCGCCATCGAGCCGAGGCGGTACGTCAGCTCGTAGTCGTCGAAGCGGATGCCGACCGGCCCGTCCACGCCGACGAGCATGCCGAGCAGGAGGAACACCAGCAGCAGCGGCGCACCAAAACGCCGGGCGAGGAGGCTCGATCCGATGCCGGCCAGCACCAGCGCGGAAGCGCCGGCGAGCAGCCAGTACGTGTAATGGATCGAGTTCATGCGTCCCGCATCATAACGGGCGGACCGGCAGCCCGTGGGTGGCGCAGGGCACGCCCGGCCGGCTCATGCCGGGTCCAGGCGCCGGTACTGAATCGACTCCAGGACGTCGGCCGCGTCGATGTGCTCGCGACCGGCGAGATCGGCGATCGTCCGCGCGACGCGCAACACGCGGTGGTACGCGCGGGCGGACAGCCCGAGGCGCTCGGTGGCGCGGTCGAGCAGCGCCTGCGAGCGCGCGTCAAGCACGCAGCAGCGCTCGGCCTCGCGGTTGCCGAGCGCCGCGTTCGGCTTGCCCGCGCGAGCGAGCTGGCGTTCACGCGCGTCGCTGACGCGCGCACGCACCTCCGCGCTCGACTCTCCCGGCGAAAGCTCGCGCAGCTCGGCCTGAGCGACGCGCGGCATCTCGAGCTTGAGGTCGATGCGGTCGAGCAGCGGACCCGACACGCGACCGCGATAACGCGCGATCGCATCGGGCGTGCAGCGGCAGCGGCCGGAGACATCGCCTGCGTACCCGCAGGGACAGGGATTCATGGCCGCGACGAGCTGGAATCTCGCGGGGAATTCGGCCTGCCTTGCGGCCCGCGAGATCGCGATGCGGCCGGATTCGAGCGGCTCGCGCAGCACCTCGAGCACGTGGCGGTTGAACTCGGGCAGCTCGTCCAGGAACAGCACGCCATGATGCGCGAGCGAAATCTCTCCCGGCCGCGGCTGCGAGCCGCCGCCCACCAGCGCGACGGCCGATGCCGTGTGGTGCGGGGCGCGGAACGCCCGCATATTCCACGACGCGACATCGTTGCCCTGCCCCGCGACGGACCGGATGGCGGCAAGCTCGATCGCCTCCGCTTCGTCCAGCGGCGGCAGGATGCCCGGAAGGCGGCTCGCGAGCATCGTCTTGCCCGTGCCGGGCGGCCCGATCAGCAGGAGATGATGCGCGCCGGCCGCCGCGATCTCGAGCGCGCGGCGCGCCTGCTGCTGTCCGCGCACGTCGGCGAGATCGGCGACATGACCGACGCCGGCTGAGGCTTGCGTTCCGGATGGCTCCGCGCGCGGCAGCTCGCATCGACCGGTGAGGTGCGCGCAGACAGCGAGCAGGGAATCGGCGACGCGCACGTCGGCGTCGCGCACGAGCGCGGCCTCGCCGGTGTTGCCGCGCGGCACTACGACGCGGCGTCCGGCGCGCGCGGCACGCAGCACGGCTGGCAGCACGCCATGCACGGGACGCAGCTCGCCCGACAGCGCGAGCTCGCCGATGAATTCGCATCCGGCCAGCGCATCGCGCGGAATGCCGCCATTCGCGGCGAGGATGCCGAGTGCGATCGGCAGGTCGAAGCGGCCGCCATCCTTCGGCAGGTCGGCCGGAGCGAGATTGACGGTGATCTTGCGCTGCGGGTAATCGAGCTGCGCGTTGAGGATCGCGGCGCGCACGCGGTCGCGCGCTTCCTTCACGGCCGTTTCGGCGAGGCCGACGATCGAGGTGCCGGGCAGGCCGCCGGACAGGTGCACTTCGCAGGTGACCAGCGGCGCAGCGATTCCGTGCTGCGCGCGGCTGTAGACGACGGCAAGTCCCATGCTGGGAAATACGAAAAACCGCCCGCTGCCCCGCCAGGGGTGAGCAGCGAGAGCAGCAGGCGTCCCGGGAAACCCGGTGCTGAAGCCGCGCGGAAGTCGCGCGTCGGCCGGTCAGGCCGGAGCTGTTGTTGTTTCAGTGCGCCGGCATTTTGGGGCCGGCTCGGCTTTCTAGTGCGCCGGACGCTGCACCGACGTGCCGAGCGCGCGCTCGAGATTCGCGACTTGGACCTCGAGCTCCTCGATCTTCTCGCGCGTGCGCAGCAGAACGCAGCGCTGCACATCGAATTCCTCGCGCGTGACCAGATCGAGCTCGCGCAGCCCGGATTGCAGCGCGCTGCGGAAGTTCGCGGTCAGGTCTTCGCGCGCCTGCCGGAGTCCTGGCGGCACCAGCGCGGCGAGGCGCTCGGCAAGCTCGTCGATCGTGCGGACATTGACCATTTCGGATTCATCCCGTTGCTTCGGCGCAGCGAAACATCCTGTTTCGCCCGCCGCGTGATCGGCCGGTCCCGCTGCCGGGGCCTCCTTCGTTCTCGTGCGTGCCATCGGCACCTCCCTGCGCTTGCGCTGAGATTGTCCCCGAAGGCGGCCGGCGGCGGGCATTGCCCGTCGCCGGCCATGCATCCCTGCTGCGCCATTCCGTTGACGCCTGTCCTCCCCACGGCGACCACTCTACGCCGCCGCCGCGCGCGCGCCATCGGCTCGATTCGGAAGTGCATGTAGGAAACTTCCTACCACGGCGAATCCCGATTAGAGTGTCCGGCGGACTCGCGCCGCCGCGCGCGACGCATCCGCGTGAGCAGGAGCGAAGCGATGAAAATGGTGATGGCGATCGTCAAGCCGTTCAAGCTCGACGACGTGCGCGAAGCGCTCGCCGAAGTCGGCGTGCAGGGCATCACCGTCACCGAAGTGAAAGGCTTCGGCCGGCAGCGCGGCCACACCCAGCTCTACCGCGGCGCCGAATACGTCGTCGACTTCCTGCCGAAGATCAAGATCGAGGTCGCGGTCACGGACGATCTTCTCGAGCGCGTCGTCGAGGCGATCCAGCGCAGCGCGAGCTCGGGCAAGATCGGCGACGGAAAGATCTTCGTCTGGCAGCTCGACCAGGTCATGCGCATCCGCACCGGCGAACTTGATGCGGACGCGCTCTGACCGCCGCTCCTTCATCACTTGACCAGAATCCAGATCGCCAGCGCCGCAAACAGCACCGCCGCGGCGATCCGCGCGGCGCGCAGCGGCAGCTTCTCCGCAAAGCGCGAGCCGAGCCAGATGACCGGCACATTCGCGAGCAGCATGCCTATCGTCGTGCCGGCGACGACCTGCCACAGCGGAACGTAGTTCGCGGCGAGCACGACCGTCGCCACCTGCGTCTTGTCGCCCATCTCCGCCAGGAAGAATGCGATCAACGTCGCCGCGAGCACGCCGTGACCCGCGCCGCGCGCCGCGCTGGCTTCGTCGGCTTCGTCGGGCACGAGCGTCCACGCCGCGACGGCGAGGAAACTCAACCCGACGATCCATTTCAGGGTGTCCGGCGAAAACCAGTGCGCGACGAGCGCGCCCGCCGATCCCGCCAGTGCGTGATTGATCAGTGTCGCGGCGAGGATGCCGAAGCAGATCGGCCACGGCTTGCGGTATTTGGCGGCAAGAATCAGCGACAGGAGTTGGGTCTTGTCGCCGATCTCGGCGAGCGCGACGGTCGCCGTCGAGATCAGAAAGGTCTGCATGAGCGCTCCGGCGGGCTGGGGATCGGTCGACGCAATGATTCCCGCCTGCCGTCCCAGCCCGGGCACGGCCTGCGCGAACCAAAGGTCTTGCCGGACGGACATCCGTCACGCGCGCCATGGCGCAGGTCGCCAAGTCTGTTGACGCGCATCCCGCGGCGGCTCGCCGCGGTCGGCTACTCCCCAATGGAGCGCCGCGGAGTGTAGGGGCCGCGCGAGGCCGCTTCAAGTGTGTCATCGTCGCGTGCTTGCCGGCGCGGACCGAAACGGCGCAAAGTTCGGGCGAAATCTGCACGAGACACAAAGATGGAATACCGCCGCCTCGGATCCTCCGGCCTCAAGCTTTCCGCGCTGTCTTTCGGCGCCTGGGTCACGTTCGGCAATCGTGTCGGCCGCTCGGAAGCCCGCAAGCTGATCGCGCTCGCTTACGATCATGGCGTCAACTTCTTCGACAACGCGGAGACCTACGCGGCCGGCGAGGCCGAGCGCGTCATGGGGGATGCGCTCGCGGATCTGCGCCTGCCGCGCGATGCGTGGTGCGTGTCGAGCAAGGTGTTCTTCGGCGCCGTGCGCGAGACGCGGCCGACACAGCGCGGGCTCTCGCGCAAGCACGTGATCGAAGCCTGCCACCAGGCGCTGAAACGCCTGCGCGTCGATTACCTCGATCTCTATTTCTGTCATCGGCCCGATCCCGACACGCCGATCGAGGAGACCGTGGCCGCGATGGACCTGCTGGTGCGCCAGGGCAAGGTGCTGTACTGGGGCACGAGCGAATGGCCGGCGGACGCGATCCGCACGGCGCACCGCATCGCGCGCGCGAATCACCTCGCAGCGCCGCAGATGGAGCAGCCGCAGTACAACCTGTTCCACCGCGAGCGCGTCGAAGTGGAATATGCGCCGTTGTACCAAGAGCTCGGCCTCGGCACGACGACGTGGTCGCCGCTGGCCTCGGGGCTGCTGACCGGCAAGTACGCCGAGGGCATCCCGGCCGGCAGCCGGTTCGATACGCCAGGCTATGAATGGTTGCGGCGCAACCTGCTCGAAGGCGACGGTCCCGCGCGGGTTGCGAAAGCGAGCAGGCTCGCCGGGATCGCACGCGAGATCGGCGTGCCGCTGGCGCAGCTCGCGATCGCGTGGTGCCTGCGCAATCCGCACGTGTCGAGCGTCATCCTCGGCGCGACGAAGCCGGAGCAGCTCGAGCAGAACCTCGGGGCGCTCGATGTGGTGCCGAAGCTCGGCCCCGGCGAGCTTGCGCGGATCGACGCGTTGCTGCAGTAAACGACGCCTCTCTCACCGGCGCCTGCGGCGCGGCGTTACTGCGGGCGCGCCAACGCCTGGTCGAGTAACGCCATCGCCCGCGGCGATCCGGATTCGCCCAGCCAGAACAGCGCCCGCTTCTTGATCTCGCGCGGATAGTCGCCGCGCACGATCGCGATCAGCGCGTCGTCGGCCTTCTCGCCGCCGAGCTGCGACAATGCGAACACGGCCTGCTCGCGCACGTTCTCATCGCGCTCGGTCCTGAGCGCCGCGGTGATGTCGGCGGCGGCACGCTCGTCCTTCATCTGCGCCATCCAGAACAGTGCCCGGGCGCGCACGTCGCCGTCCCGGTCGCTTTGCGAGATCGCACGGATGCGCGCGTAAGGATCGCCGACGCGCGATTCGGACAGCGCGAAGATCGCGTGCTCGCGCAGCTTCGGATCATCATCCGTCGTCGCGAATCGCTCCACGATCGAGGCGCCGTCGGAGCCGCGCGCTTCACCGAGCCAGAACAGCGCATTCTCGCGTTCCTCGCGCGGATGTCCGGCCGCGGCATGCGAAGCGAGCACGCGCGTCGCCGCGTCGTCGGCGTGGTAAGCGATTGCGCCGAGCGCGGGCTCATGGCGCGCGCCGTCGTTGCGATCCATCCAGCTCGAAAGAAGTCCGATACTGTCCGTGGCCGCGACATCGCCGAGGCGGCGGATCTCACTGTTGCTCCGCACGGGGCAGGATGCTTCAAACGCACGCACGTCGTCGATCCGCGAGCGGGCGACGTGCGCATAGACCGTCAGCGTGCCGGAAGCGGGACGGCGTGCATCGTCACTCGTGCTGAAGCCGCGATTTCGTTCGTCGAGATTGCAACCGGTGCGTTCCCAATGCTCGCCCGCGAAACAGCACGGCGCTCCGGCATCGGAAACCATCGGCACGTTCCAGGCCACCCAGCCGTCCGCCTGCCGCACGCGCGCTTCGAACGCTTCCGTCGCCGTTGCCGCGCTCGCGTGCAGGGCCAGCGTCGCGAGCAGGATCAGATGCTTCATCGGGAATCTCCCTCGCCGCGATTGAGCTCGGCTTCGATCGCGTCGATTGCGGTGTCGTCGCCCATGACCGTCAGCGTGCGCAGCAGCGCCTTCTTCTCGTCGGTGCTCCTCGCCTGCCGGTAAAGCTCGAGCACGACGGCGGAATCGTCGGCAACGATGAGCCCCTGCAGCGCGGCGTTCCTCAGCGCCGGCGTGCCGGCTTCCCGGTAAAGCCTGGCAAGTCTCTGGCCCGCGCCGGCGACGCCGAGCGATTGCATCGCCTGCTCGCGCACGTCCTCGGGTTGCCGCGCGTCGGCCGCGATGGCGGCGAGCGTTTCCTCATCGCCGGCGACGCCGAGCGCCTGGATGATCGCGTGCCGGTTGCCTGCGTCCTGCGTCACGTCGAGAAGCTGCTTCAGCTCCGCGGTCGCCTCGAGCGCGCCCAGCGTCTCGATCGCCTTCGCGCGCACGGCGGCGTCGGATTCGTTGCGCGCGCTCGCCAGCACGAGATCCTTGCGGTCGGCGACGAGCCAGGCTTCGATGATGCGGCGTTTTTCTTCGGCGTCCCTGCTGCCCGCATAGATCTCGCGCAGGCGCTCGATCGCGCGGTCCTCGCCGCTGACGCCGAGCATGCGGATCGCTTCCGCGCGAAGCTCGGGATCGGCGGAGCTCTTCGCCGCATCGATCACGACATCGAGCGCCGCATCGCTGCCGAGCTGGCTCAACACGAACAGCGCGCGCTTCTTCACCTTGGTCGAATGCCGGCTCTGCAGCACTTTCTTCAGAAGCTGCAGGGCGCGCTCGGGCGGCGCGTTGAGAAGCCCCTCGACGGCGATGTCGGCGAGCTCCTCGTCGTCGATGCCCTTTGTATCGATGTTCGCGGTCGCGGGCCGTGTCTGCTGCAGCAGCGCGTCGGCATCCTTGCCCCAGCGGCTGTCCGGAAACTCGCGCCGCAGCTTTTCCAGCACGGCTTTCGCCTCGGCTGTGCGCTTGGCCTGGACCAGCGTGTACGCCTCCCAGTAGAGCGCGGCGTCGGCGCTCTGCGGCTCCTTCTGGCGCAACAGCTTTTCGAGATCCTGAAAATGCCTGAGCGCCGCGTTCCAGTCGGCCTTCTTGAGCGCGGCCTGGCCGTCCCAGTAGATCCGGTTCGAGGCCTTGTCGGACGGCGCCATGTCGCCTTCGCTCGCCGCGATCGCGCCGTGCGTGCCGAGTGCCAGCATCAGCGCAGCAGCGAGCAAGGTTGCTTTCGTCTTCGTCATCGTCGTCGTTTCCCAAAATCAAGTGCGGTGCATGCCGGCACGTTCGAGCCGGGCTTGCGTTGCGCGCACCTGGAACAGCAGGTCCGTCGAATCGAGGTAGTCGCGCAACCCTTCGGCAGGTTGGATGGCGCCGGATGTCACCGGGTTAGCCAGCGCGATCAGCACGGGCTCGATCTGGCGCAGGAAATCCGCGAGCTGCGCATTGCCGGCGCGTGCGGCAGCGATCGCGTAGAGGCGATTCGCCTCCACCAGCGACGCCGCAAACTCACGATTGCCGTCGAGGAGCTTGGCGCTGTCGCTGTTGCTCGCGGTCAGGAGCACGCTCTCGGTGGCGCGAAGATGGGCCGCGACGTAGGCATCGAGCACGCGCGCGGCGGCGACGTCGGCCTGCCGCGATCCGGCGAGATCCGGCGCGCTCCGGCGTCCGGCCAGGAATCCGATGCTCACCGCCAGCGCGAGCACGCACGTCGCCGCGGCGAACGCCATACGCGGCGGCGAAAGCCACGCGCGGACGGCACCGAGCCAGCTCGCCCGCGTCTCGCGCTGAACGGCGCTCGGCGCGCGCAGGCGCGGCTCCAGGCGACGCCACAGTCGCGTGTCGAATTCCGCATCCGGCACCGGCGCCGGCCAGGCATCGGCGCCTGCCAGCGCGCGCTCGATGCGCGCGTAGCGCTCGCGCAGTCCGGCGGAGGCCCCCAGCGCGCGCTCGATGTCGGCGAGCCGATCCGGACCCAGCCCGTCGCGATAGTGATAGAGAACGAGATCGTCGTCGCTGATCGTGTTCATGCTCATGATTCCAGCGTATCCATCGGTTCGAGCGCCGCGCGCAGCTTGCGCACGGCGCGGAAGATCGCCTGCTTGCTCGCGCTGACGCTGAGCGAGAGCGCCGCCGAGATGTCTTCGAGCGACTGCCCTTCGTGGTGCCGCAGCACGAAGGCGGCGCGCTCGATCGCGCTCATGCGCGCGAGCTGGGATTCGATGCCGCGGCGGACCTCCGCGCTCGCCGCGTGCCGGTCCGGGCCCGGCGGATGTTCGAAAGCGTGCGCGAGCAGGTCATGGTTCTCGTCGCCTTCGGGCAGCGCGCTTTCCACGCGCTGGCGCTTGCGCATCTGCTCGAGCGCCGCGTTCACGGCGATCCGGTGCAGCCATGTCGCGAAGGCGGCGCGGCCGTCGAAATCGCGAAGGTGGCGGTATGCGTTGAAGAAAGCCTCCTGCACGGCATCTTCGGCAAGCGCGGCATCACCCGTGATGCGGACGCAAATCCGGAACAGCGCGCGCGAATGCGCCTCGACCAGATGCCGAAACGCAGCCGTGTCCCCTTCGCTCGCGCGGGCGATCCAGCGCGCCTCGTCGTTGGCCATGCGCATAGGATGCGCCGGGAGTGGCGCTGGTTAGCCGATTACCGGAAGAATCCGCGCGGCGAAGCCGTGCAACGCGCCCAGCCGGCGCTCAGTCGGCGAGGCGCAGCCCCGGCTCCCAGCCGAGCCCGCTGCGCGCCTTGTCGGTCGCGACGTACGCGTTGGGTTCGGCGATGTTGTACGCACCCGGCGCGCCGCGATCGATGGCCAGCAGCGCCGCATACGCCGCCGCGTCGACATGCAAGGGCGCCGAGCCGGTGGGCCGGTCGACGCCGGTTCCGGGTCCGTAGAGCTGTCCGTAGCGCAGCACGATGCCCTCCAGCGGAGCCGCGTTCAGCACGGCTTCCTCCAGCGCGATGACGCCGCCGACGCTGACCGCGCGAGCGCCCGTCGCACCCGCGTCGAGCGGATCGTCTTCGCCGTGCGGCTCCGGCCCCGGCGCATAGGCCCAGGCGATGCTCTGCGCGATGAGCCGCCGCGCGCCAGCCGCGATCGCCGCGAGCACCAGATGCCGCGTGCCTTCGCGGCGCAGGCGCGCGTTGCGCGCGATGGCTTCGTCCATCCGGGCGGGATCCAGCCCCGGCGGCAGGTCGGTCAGCTGGTGGATCACGGTGGACGGGCGCGCCGTCCGCACGGCGCGCGCAAGCGCATCCGCGTCGAAGACGTCCACGATCACGGGCTCGACGCCGATCTCGCGCAACGCATCGGCCTTTGCCGCCGACCGTGTCGTGCCCGTGACCTCATGACCCGCGTCGCGCAACAGCCGCCCCAGCCGGCGGCCGATGGCGCCCGAAGCTCCGGCCAGAAAGATTCGATGGCTCATTCCGGTGCTCCCCGGCATTCGAAGCATAGGCGATTGACACGTAAATGCGAATAGTTATCATTTATGGATCTTCGCCGCGGAGCACGGTATGCATTCGCACTTGCCCTCGACCCCGACCGTTTCCGGCGCGCTTCGGAACGATCCCGCACAGGCCGTGCCGGACCTGGTGCCGCGCATCGACAGCCGCCGGCTCCTGGCCGGGGCGCGCGAGCTCCTGATCTCGCACGCCGGCCAGGAATATCGCCTGCGGCTGACGCGCAACGACAAGCTGATTCTGACCAAATAACCGCCGCCGCGCCGGCCGAGGAACGCTGGAGCCATGAGCGACTGGCAGGACGATTCGACCCCCGGCATCCCGGATGCCGCGGATCGAGATGCCGTATGGACCGATCAGGCCGTCTCCGACGAGCCCGAACGTGCGCCGTGTCGCGACGATGCGGGTTTCGATCCCGCGGCTTTCGCGGCATGGCTGCCGCGCCTGGGGCCGGTGCTCTGGCTCGATCGCGAGCAGCGCCGTCCCGCACGGTCGCGCGCGACGACGGGACCACGCGGCCTGCTGTTGCTCGATCATCCCGCGCTCGATGCCCTGGCACGCTGCGTGGTCGCCACGGCGCACATGCAGGTCACGTCGCACGGTCCGCGCGAATGGCTCTGCTTTCGCGACGCCGACGGCTCGACGCTGGCGAGGCTCTATCTGCTGCCCGACACGGACTATCTCGCCTGGGACGAGATGACGGCCGCCGCGCATCTCGCGCCGCCGGTGCGGGAATCGGCGGGCTGGCAGGCGCACTCGGCCTTCCTGCGCCATGCGCTTGCGCGCCTCGGCCCGCGCTGGCGCGCGCGCCTGCTCACGTTCGAGCATCGCCGGCTGCCATGGCTGCAGATACTCGGCGCGCGGCCGCCGTTCCGGCTGTCGCTGATCGGTCTGGAAGTCGCGCAGGCGATCGCGTCGAGCGAAAGCGCCGAGCTGAGTCGCCATTGAATGGAGGGTGAGGCGTCATCGTCTTCGGCTGAGAGACGAGACCTTGGAAGCGCCAGGCCGCGGTGACATCACCCGGCGCCGTCCGCCGCTCAGTTATTGGGAACGCACTGCCAGTTCGTGCCGATGATATGCGAACCTTGTCGCGTGATCGTCAGGAACAAGTGTGTTCCATAAGGGCAAGCCGGACCCCAGGGCACGTAGACGCCGCCCATTCGCATGCCATCCGCAAAGTGATTTCCGCCGCCCATGCGGAAATGCCAAGCAGCAAGATTTCCAGGCGTTTGCCCGCTTTCGGAAGGATACAGGTTGTCGTTGAAATCCTTCACTCCTTCATAAACAAGACTGACGTCACCGCCTGCGCTGCGGGTGATCGTCATTTCGATGCAATCGAGGTCGGGCGGAACGCACCACTCGAAATGGATACTGGTGCTGCGATCCCAGCTCAGCGAAAACGTCACACCCGGAGGGCCAGAAATGAGGACGCCGACATCGACGCTCGCGACACTCCAGCCATGAATGTCATCGCCGAGGAAAGGCACGAGCGCATTCGCGCCCGAATGTGTGCTGATGGCATTTTGAAAATAGTTCTTGAAGCGCAGATACGAGCCTTGAGGGTAATCCCAGGCAATTGTTCGAGCATCGAAGGGTTGATGCGTACCTGGGTCGATGGGCAACGGGTTCACCCGCGTCGCCTTCCCTGTGTTCGCCAGCTGCGGATTGTGCAGCCATACGTTATACAAGGCGTCGAAAGTCGCCTGCACTGCCGGATCCACAGGTACCAGCTCTTCGGCGGCCTTAAAGGAGCCGCAATTGAAGCCACCATCGTCTTCCTGCGGCTGCCGGTCCGCGCCGCCTGCTCCGCTCTGAATCGCAGGATCGGCGCTGCACGTCGAGTCCATGAAGACAGCAAACTTTCGGATGACGTGATGGGGAAGGTCATAGACGAAAGCAAGACCAGGCGGGCTGTTCTTGGCCTTGTTGAGCATTTGCGCCGCGGTGCAATTGGGACATTCCCGGACAGGAGCCACTGCAGTAGTCGCGAGGGAGCCGGCCGGCAAGCCGATCCATAAAATCACAAATAGAAATGTTGTCGATCTCATCACAATACCTTCTCCCAGTATGGCAATGACCACGACAATCCCCATGCGGATCATACTTTCGGAAATCAAAAAAAAATTTTTCTAGCGCGTCGGCTTGAGCCATACTCGTTAAGTATCGCTGTCGTCGAAGTGTGGCTATCTTCGTGTCCTGGATGCCTCACGCACCGCGATCGGTGCGGAGTGCCTTTGTTATGCGCTCATCGCCGGCCGAGTGCCGTCCGACCAGAAGTCCGAGACCGATGATTCCGAGCGCGACCAGCACTGCGCCGGCGGCTGCAACGCCGTGCGGCGCCGGCTCGCCGAGCAAAAGGATGCCGAGCAGCGTCGAAAACAGGATCTCGGCGGCCTGCATCGCTTCGACGGCGCCGAGCGCGGCCGCATCGTCCTGGACCATCGCGGTGGCGCGGAAGAAGAGAATCGTCGCGATCGTGCCTGCGAACAGCGCGACGCCGGCGGCGAGCGCGATCTGCGACCAGGGCGGCGCACCGGCCACCGCGCCCGCATAGATCGCGACGACGATCCAGAACGGCTGGCTCGCCAGCGTCATGCCGAACACGCGCTGCGTCGCGTTGAGCGACTCGCCCGTGCGTTCGAGGTGCAGCAGAATCCTGCGGTTGCCGAGCGGATACAGGAACGCGGCGATGGTGACGCTGGCGAGCGCGAGCCACGCCTCGCGGAGATGTCCGTGGAAATGGCTCCACTGCATCAACGCGACGCCGATCACGATGCCGACGCCGAGCGCCAGGGCACCGCGCGGCAGCCGCGCGCGCTCGTCGTCGTAGATCAGCGGCGCGAGCAGCATGCCCGCGATCACGGTCAGCTGGAACGTGCCGGCCACCAGCCACGCGGGCGCATACGCTGCGGCCCAGGTCAGAAGTATGCAGAACAGCGTGAAGCCGATGCCGCTCCACACGAGCCACGCGCGCGGATGCGCACGCAGCGCGTGCCACACCGGTGCGAAACCGCCGCGCCACGGCAACACCAGCGCGAGCAGCGGCAGCGTCAGGAGATAACGCAGCGCCGCCGTCCACGCCCAGTGTCCGCCGGCGGTCGCCATCGCGCGGTTCAGCACGTACGTCGCGCTGAAGAACAGCGAGGCCGCCAGCGCGATCAGCACCGCGGCGAGTGTGCTTCGACGCATCAGCGGCGTCGTCCGCGCAGCCTTTCGACCGGAAAGCTCGCGATCTCGCCCTGCGGCGTGCGGCGCGGCTGGCCGGGCTGAGGCGCGAACGCCTGCGCGTAAACGACTTCGTATGTCGCCGGCAGCACACCATCGCGCCGGAACGGCTCGTAAGCAGCAACGACGCGCTTGAGATGCGCCTTGCCCGTCAGCGTGCGCCGGCGTTTCGCGTCGGCGTTCGTCGCGCCGATCGCGCGCAGCTCGCGCATCAGCGTGACCGCATCCGGGTAGGTCAGTGTGAAGTCGTCACGCTCGAGCACGGGATCGCGAAAACCTGTCGCGATCAGCGCATCGCCGATGTCGTGCATGTCGACGAAGCGACCGACGTGCGGTGCCGTGTCGGCTGCGGCGAAGGCGGTGCGCAGCTCGTGCAGCGTCGCCGGCCCGAACGTCGTGAACAGGAGCAACCCTCCGGGTTTCAGCACACGCGCGAATTCGGCGATCGCGAGTCCGGGATCGTCGCACCACTGCAGGCAGAGATTCGAATGCAGGAGATCGATGCTCGCATCGGCGAGTGGCAGCGCCTGCGCATCGGCGCAGATCCGCGCGAACACCGGCGGCCGCCCGGCGTGCCGCTCCGCTGCACGCAGCATCGGCAGCGCGAGATCGAGCGCGATGACGTCGGCCTCAGGATATCGCGCGCGCAACATCGCGCTGCCCGCGCCGGGACCGCTGCCGACATCGAGCACGCGCGAAGGCTGCAGCGCGATGCCGTCGAGCCGCTCGAGGAGCCGGGCACCGACTTCCGCCTGCAGCACCGCGTGAGCCTCGTAGGTCGCGGCCGCGCGGGCGAACGCGTGGCGCACGTGGCGCGCGTCGAGGCCGGCGCTCATGGCACGGGCGCTCCGGCGAAATCGAGGATGGCTTTGGCGAGTGCGTCAGCGTGGCCGAGAAACGGCGCATGGCCGCTGTCGCACTCGACGTAGCGGCCGTGCGCCTGTCCGGCCGCCCAGCGCATCGCGGCAGGATCGACCAGGCGGTCGCGACGGCCTGCGATCCAGAGGCTGGGCACAGCGATACGCGCGATCTCACCGCGCAGGTCCGCCGTGTCGAGAACGCGCAGGCCCTCTTCGAGCGCCGGCATTGCGGGCGCGCCGCGCTCGAAGACGTGCGCCTTGAGCTCGCGCAGCTCACTGCGCGCGTGCTCCGAGCCGAGCGCTTCCAGCGCGAGAAACCGTTCGATCGTGGCGCGATAGTTCCCCGCGAGCCCGGCGGCGAATTCCGCGAAGACGTGGGCGGCGACGCCCTGCGGCCAGTCCTTGGCGACGACGAAGCGCGGACTCGAAGCGATCAACACCAGTCCGCGCACATGTTGCGGAACCTCGATCGCTGCGCGCATCGCACAGAGGCCTCCCAGCGACCAGCCGAGCCAGATCGCTCGTGGCGTCGCTTCGGCGATGCCGCGCGCGCATGCGGCGGGGTCGAGCGAAGACGCATCGTCGCGGCTCAGCCCGTGCCCCGGCAGGTCGACCAGGTGCAAGCGGAACTCTGCCGACAACACGCGCGTCAGCGGCGCAAAAATCCCGCTGTGCATCGCCCAGCCGTGGATCAGCACGAGATCGGGGCCGTGGCCTTGCGTCTCGATGTGCATCAGGCGAGCGCCGTCCCGAGCGCGTCGATCAGTCGATCGACATCGCTTTCCGAATGCAGCGCCGTCAGCGTGATGCGAAGGCGCGCCTTGCCTTCCGGCACGGTCGGTGGGCGGATCGCCGGCACGTAAAAGCCGGCGTCCTCGAGTTTTGTCGACGCGGAAAGCGCGGCGGCGCTGGTGCCGACGAGCACCGCCTGGATCGGCGTGCGCGAGTCGGTCAGCATCAATCCCGATGTCGCCGCACCGGCGCGGAAGTACCGGATCAACCGTGCCAGCCGATCGCGCCGCCAGCCCTCGAATCGCGCGACGTCGATCGCGGCCCGCGCCGCCGCGGCGAGTGCCGGCGGCATCGCCGTCGCGTAGATATAAGTGCGCGCGTGCTGCACGAGGGCGTCGATCAGCTCCGCGCGGCCGGCGACGAACGCGCCGGCAACGCCGAGCGCCTTGCCGAGCGTCGCCATGAGGATCGGAACTTCGTGTTGCGTCGATCCAGCTTCGGCAACGCTGCCCGCTCCGTCCGGACCGAGCACGCCGAGCCCGTGCGCATCGTCGATCATCAGCAGCGCGTTCTCGTCGGCGCAGACCGCGGCGAGGGCGCGGATCGGCGCGACGTCGCCGTCCATGCTGAAGACGCCGTCGCTCGCGACCAGCGCAGCGGCGTGAGGCCGCGAGCGCAACTGGCGCCGCGCTCCCTCGGCGTCGCCGTGCGGATAACGTTTGAGCTCGCAGCCGGCGAACCGCGCCGCGTCGATCAGCGAGGCGTGATCCAGCCTGTCCTGCACGCAGACATCCCCCCGCGAGAGCAGCGCCGAGACGACGCCGAGATTGGCCGCCCAGCCGTCCACGAACAGCAGCGCGCGCTCGCGACCGGTCCAGCGCGCAAGCGCGTCCTCGAGTGCGCCATGCTCTTCGCGATGGCCGCCGAGAAGGTGCGCCGCGGTCGCGCCGACGCCCCATTGCGCCGCGGCGGCGACGAGCGCTTCGCACAGCGCCGGATGCTGTGCGAGGCCGAGGTAGTCGTTGCTCGCGAAGCTCAAAAGCCTGCGGCCGCCGATCCAGCCATGAGCGCCCTCGACGGCCTCGATCGTGCGCACGCGGCGCAGCAGGCCGCGGCGCGCCCGCTCGGCGTGTGCGGCGGCAAGGCGTTGCAATGGCTGCGTTCGCGAAGGCATCGTGGAGTCGGGGCGGACGTCGCTGATCGCGCGAAGCGCGGAGCACGAGCGGCGAATTTCTGAGATCGGCCTGCGCATCCTGCGCCTCGCAAGAAATTCCTGCGTCAGGCCGCCGCCGACTCCGCGATCCCGGCGTGCACGGTGCCGCTTTCGATTTCGACTTCGAGCGGCCGGATGCCGAGCCGTGCGAACAGCGCGCGGTCGTGCTCGACATCGGGATTGCCGGTGGTCAGGAGCTTCTCGCCGTAGAAGATCGAATTCGCGCCGGCGAAGAAACACAGCGCCTGCAACTCGTCGCTCATCTCCGCGCGGCCCGCGGACAGCCGCACCATCGACTTCGGCATCAGGATGCGCGCGACGGCGATCGTGCGCACGAACTCGAAGGGATCGAGCGGCCGCGTACCTGCGAGTGGCGTGCCTTCGACCTGCACGAGACGGTTGATCGGCACCGACTCCGGATGCTGCGGCAGATTCGCCAGGGCCTGCAGCAACCCGGCGCGCTGCTCGCGCGTCTCGCCCATGCCGACGATGCCTCCGCAGCAGGTCTTGAGCCCCGCCGCGCGCACGCACTCGAGCGTGTCGAGACGGTCCTGGTATTCGCGCGTGTGGATGATCTCGCCGTAGAACTCGGGCGCCGAATCGAGATTGTGATTGTAGTAATCGAGCCCGGCCGCTTTCAGCGCGTCGGCCTGCGGCTGCGTCAGCATACCGAGCGTCGCGCAGGTCTCCATGCCGAGCGCCTTCACGGCAGCGACCATCGCGGCGATCTTCGGAATGTCGCGGTCCTTCGGCGAGCGCCAGGCCGCGCCCATGCAGAAGCGCGTCGCGCCCGCGGCTTTGGCCTGCTTCGCCTTCGCGAGCACTGCGTCGACGCTCATCAGTTTCTCGGCGGCGACGCCGGTCGCGTAGCGTGCGGCCTGCGGGCAGTACGCGCAGTCCTCGGGACAGCCGCCGGTCTTGACCGACAGCAGCGTGGAGACCTGCACTGCATTCGCGTCGTGGTGCGCACGGTGCACCGCGTGCGCTCGCGCGAGCAGGTCGGCGAAGGCCAGGTCCATGAGCGCGGCGACTTCGGCGCGCGTCCAGTCGTGACGTAGCATGCGGATGAGTCCTCTCGGGGGCACGAGCCGGAATTCGGCCAGGGCATCGCGTGCGAGTCCGGCGGCCGGGACGATCGCAAAGGGAAGAAAGGCTGTCAACTTGATCACCACCCGCAAGGTTGACGGATGGGTGGCGCGCCTCGTCCGCGCCATCCTTCCGCTGCGCTGCCTGCTCTGCGGCGCGCCAGGCACCCACGGCCGCGATCTCTGCGCCGGCTGCGCGGGCGACTGCGCCCTGAACCGGCCGTGCTGCCCGCGCTGCGCATTGCCGCTGGCGAGCCGGGCGCCGCTCTGCGGCGAATGTCTGGCGGACGAGCCGCCGTTCGCCGCCGTGTGGGCGCCGTTTCGCTATGGCCATCCGCTAGACCTGCTCGAAACGCGCTTCAAGTTCCACGGCGACCTGGCCGCCGGCCGCGTGCTCGCCGACCTCATGATCGAGCGCGCACGCAGCGACGCGCCGGCGCGCCCGTCATCAATCGTGGCCGTGCCGCTGCACGTCTCGCGCTTGCGCGAGCGCGGCTACAACCAGGCCTTCGAACTCGCGAAATCGCTCGCGAAGGCGCTCGACGTTCCACTCGATCGCGACCTGCTCCTGCGCACGCGCCCAACCTCGCCGCAGACAGGCCTCGACGCACCTGCGCGCCGCCGCAACCTGCGCGGCGCGTTCGCCGTCGCGCCGGACCGCGCGCTGCCGGCGCACGTCGCGCTGGTCGACGACGTCATGACCACCGGGGCGACGCTGCGCGAATGCGCGCGCGTGCTGCGGCGCGCAGGCGTGGCACGTGTCGACGCATGGGCGCTCGCGCGGGCGCCGTGAAGAACGGTAACGAGGTCACGCGGCGGTCACCTTGCAGCCCCCCCAAGCTCACCGTATCGCCAGCGCCAGCACGAGGCCCGCCCACAGCGCCAGCCCGACCCAGTTGTTGTTGCGGAACGCCGCGAAGCAATGTACCCGCCCGCGGTCGCGGATCGTCCACTGCTGCCAGACGAACAGCACTGCGGCGATGGCAAGTCCGGCGAAGTACGGCCAGTGCAGCGCGGCGC
This sequence comes from uncultured Rhodanobacteraceae bacterium, assembly GCA_966248875.1. GTDB lineage: Bacteria > Pseudomonadota > Gammaproteobacteria > Xanthomonadales > Rhodanobacteraceae > Dokdonella_A. The sequence continues at coordinate 22,368 of CBINBI010000020.1, read as the reverse complement.
GCGTGCCGGCGAGCAGCATGGCGAGCAGGAACGTCGCCATCAGCACGCCGATGATCGCGCGGTCCGCGTCGGCGAACAGGATGGCGGTCGACTTCGCACCGACGCGGATGTCGTCCTCGCGGTCGACCATTGCGTACTCGGTGTCGTAGACCGTCGAGAACAGCACGTTGGCGAGGAACAGGAGCCAGCAGAGCGGCGGCAGGGAGTTTGTGACCGCCGCGAACGCCATCGGGATCGACCAGCCGAATGCGGCGCCGAGCACGACTTGCGCGAGATGCGTCACGCGCTTGGTGTACGGATAGATCGCCGCAAGCGCGGCGCCGACGAACGACAACCGGATCGTCAGCGCGTTCGTGAACAGCACGAGCGCGAAGGCGAGCGCAAGCAATCCGCCGAAAAGCAGCAGCGCCTCGCGCCGCGATACGCGGCCGGCCGCCATCGGACGGCCGCGCGTGCGCTCGACGTGCGCGTCGAGCCATTCGTGATCGGCATAGTCGTTGATGACGCAGCCGGCGCTGCGCATCACGAACACGCCGAGCGTGAAAACGAGCAGCAATCCGATCGGCGGAAAATCGTTCGCCGCAAACCAGAGCGCCCACCAGGTCGGCCAGAGCAGCAGCAGCGCGCCGACGGGGCGATCCATGCGCATCAACACGAGATAATTGAGCGCACGATCGCGATGCTGCGGCGGCAGTAGCGCGACCAGCCGGTCGATGACGCGCCGCGAGCGCGGCGACGTGTCGGCCGGGCGCGGTTCGCCGCCCGACGGCGCGGCACGCGGCGGCGCCTTTTCCCGCAGGAACGACGGCAGGGGTTCCGGTTCGGCAGATCGCGCCGGCATCGGCTGCTGCGGAACGCGAGGCGCACGCGCCGGCGCCTGTGCGGCGGTGGTCTCGCGCGCTGACGGTTCCGGCGGCGTGGCCATCGGCGATGTCCGGGCTGAGGACGCTGCCGGCGCACGAGCGCGTCGCGGCGCCTGCGGCTTTTCGCCGGCCGGCAGATCGGCCTTGCGCTCCGCCGCCGGCGACGGCGTGCCGCTTCGGCTCGATGCCGCACGCCGGCGAGCCGGCTTCGCGGGCACCGTCGCGCTGCCGGTGGCGGACGCATCCGAAGCATCGGCCGCGGGTGCGCGCCTCCGCCGCGGCTTCGGGCGATCGGTGTCTTCCATGCGTCGAGTTTAGCGGCTCGGGAACATTACGCGGCGTGCGGTCCGCTATGCTTGCGCGCGCTAGCGCCGCTGTGCGCGCGTCTTCCCGGAGGTCCTTCCATGGAGAAGTGGCTGCCGTCCCGCTATCTCGGCTTCGCGGTCGCGGCGGCGCTGTTCGTGCTTGCCGCGCTGCGCTGGCGGGACGGCACGGGCTGGCAGGTGCTGGCGGTGGCCTTCGGCGTCCTCACCGCGCTCGGCGTCGTCGATCTCGCGCAGAAGCGCTCGACGCTGCGCCGCAACTATCCGCTGCTCGCGCACATCCGCTTCTTCTTCGAATACGTGCGGCCGATGCTGCGCCAGTACATCGTCGAATCCGACAATGAGGAAGTGCCGTTCTCGAACGTGCAGCGCGCGATCGTCAAGCAGCGCGCCAAGAACGCGCTCGATGTGCGCCCGTTCGGCACCGAGCTCGACGTCTACGCCGAGCGCTACGAGTGGATCAATCACTCGATCGCGCCGAGCCGCATCGAGAGCCACGACTTCCGCATCCTGGTCGGCGGTTCCGAGTGCCGGCAGCCGTACTCGGCCAGCGTATTCAACATCTCGGCGATGAGCTTCGGCGCGATCTCGCCGAACGCGATCCGCGCGCTGAACGAAGGCGCGCGGCGCGGCGGCTTCTATCACGACACGGGCGAAGGCTCGCTGTCGCCCTATCACCGCGAGAACGGCGGCGACATCGTCTGGGAGCTCGGCTCCGGCTATTTCGGTGCCTGCGAGCGTGCCGGCGTGTTCAGTGAGGCGCGCTTCGCGGACAAGGCGAAGCTCGCGCAGGTGAAGATGGTCGAGCTCAAGCTCTCGCAGGGCGCGAAACCCGGCCACGGCGGCGTGCTGCCGGCCGCGAAGGTCAGCGCGGAAATCGCGGCGACGCGCGGCGTTCCGATGGGCGAGGACTGCATCTCGCCGCCGCGCCATTCGACATTCGACACGCCCGAGGGGCTGCTCCGCTTCATCGCGCGGTTGCGCGAACTCTCCGGCGGCAAGCCGACCGGATTCAAGCTCGCGCTGGGCCATCCCTGGGAATGGTTCGGCATCGCCAAGGCGATGACGACGACCGGCATCCTGCCCGATTTCATCGTCGTGGATGGCGGCGAAGGTGGTACCGGTGCCGCGCCGCTCGAATTCGCCGATCACGTCGGCGTGCCGCTGCGCGAGGCGCTGATGATCGTGCACAACACGCTGGTCGGCCTCAATCTCCGCGAGCGGATCCGCATCGGCGCCAGCGGCAAGATCGTCACCGCCATCGACATCGCGCGCATGCTTGCGCTCGGCGCGGACTGGTGCAACTCGGCGCGCGGATTCATGTTCGCGCTTGGCTGCATCCAGTCGCAGAGCTGCCACACGGATCGCTGTCCCACCGGCGTCGCCACGCAGGATCCGCGCCGCTGGAAGCGGCTCGACGTGGAGGACAAGGCCGCGCGCGTGCGCAACTTCCACGAGAACACGCTGATCGCGCTGAAGGAGCTCGTGCAGGCGAGCGGACTCTCGCATCCGGGCGAGCTCGGACCCGAGCACCTGATCCGCCGCGTTTCGTCGACCGAGGTGCGCTCGCTGGCGACGCTCTACAAGTTCGTCAGGCCCGGCGAGCTGATCGGCGGCGTGTCCGAACACGCGGTGTTCCAGCGTTTCTGGAAGGACGCGCGGCCGGACACGTTCGCGCCGTCGCCCGACATGCTCGCGCGGCGCGCGACGAAGCTCGCCTGAGGCGCGCCGGCAGACGCCGACCCGCTCAGAGGTAGCTCAGCCATTTGTTGTCCTTGTGCGCGCGCTTGTACGCCGCGTACCACGCGCAGAGCGGGTACATGACGAGGATCACCGCGATCCAGACCAGATACGCACGCAACAGGCTCGGCGTGTAGCCTGCCGGAAACTCGCTGTGGAAGAAGTCGCCGAGCGTCGACGCGTTGAACGCGAGCTCGGTCCAGATCAACGCGGCAAGATGGATCAGCGGCAGGTGCAGCACGTAGAAGAAGAACGGCACGCGCCCGAACACCGCGACGCGATCGGCCGCCGCGCCGCGCCAGCGCTCGAGCAGCGGCATCACGACCAGCGCGGGCCCGATCGTCATCAGGAGGTACTGCAGCGACGGCGGATACTTCGTGGTGTTGAGCACCTGCAGGGCCGAATAGAGCAATCCGCGCGGGTTCGGCGCCCAGGGCCGCGCGTCGCCGTAGAGATTCGTGAGCCGCAGCACGAGGAACAGCGCGATCAGCGCGAGGCCGACGCGGATGAGCCAGCGGTCGCGCTCCGCACGCTCGAGACCGAGCAGCGCGCCGAAACCGTAGCCTGCCGCCATCACGCCAATCCACGGCACCAGCGGGTAACCGACGGCGATGAAGAAGTTCGGCGTGACCTGATCGAAATAGAACTCGTGGACGATGCCCCAGAGCAGCGCGTAGGGGCCGAATTCCTGCGCGTGCATGCCGTCCAGCGCGTTGTGACCGAAGATCATCACGAACGCGATCGCGAGGATCGCCGGCAGCGGCAGATAAAGGAGGAGCGCCAGCGCGACCATCGACCAGCCGATCGCCCACAGCGTCTGCAGAATCATGCCGTGATAACCGAACTGCCAGAAGAAGCTGACCAGCGTGATCTCGAGCAGCACCAGCCAGAGGCCGCGCGTGACGAGAAAATACTGCAGGTGCCGTATCGAGCAGCCGCTGTTGCGCCGGTAGAGCCAGGCGCTGGTGCCGGCCAGGAACACAAAGATCGGCGCGCAGAAGTGCGTGATCCAGCGTGTCAGGAACAGGCCCGCCGAGGCCTGCGAGAGATCGGTCGGATCCCACGGAAACGGCGAGAAGTAATCGCGCACGTGGTCGAGCGCCATCACGATCATGATGAGGCCGCGCAGGAGATCGACGGACGCGACGCGGCGGGAATCCGGCGAAGACATGCTCACCCGGCTCATGACCTGCCCCTGTGCTGCGACGGCGCTGGGCGAGGTTAGCGCAAACGCGGCACGGGCGGAGCGTCGATGCGATCGGCCGTTGCGCCCGCTCCGGCCAACCGTGTTGCGCCGCACGCGGACAGGCGCTCGCGAGCGGCTATGATCGCGCGTCCGTCCGTGGAGCCGCTCATGAGCCTTGCCCGCCTCGTTCGCCACAAGTCCATCGAACAACTTCAGCGCGAAGCCGGCGAGCGCCGCGATTTCCGCCGCGTGCTCGGCGTCTGGCAGCTCACGGCGATCGGCATCGGCGGCATCATCGGCGTCGGCGTGTTCGTGCTGGCCGGGCAGCAGGCGGCGGTGAACGCCGGGCCGGCGGTCGCGATCTCGTTCCTGATCGCGGGCATCGCGAGCGCCGCGGCGGCGCTCTGCTACGCCGAATTCGCGGGGCTGATTCCGGTCACCGGCAGCGCGTACACCTACGGCTACGCCGTGCTCGGCGAGCTGCCGGCCTGGCTGATCGGCTGGGATCTGCTGCTCGAGTACGCGCTCATCGTCGCAGTCGTCGCAATCGGCTGGTCGGGCTACGTGCAGTCGCTGCTCGACGCCGCCGGCATGCCGCTGCCGGTCTGGGCGCAGGGTGCGATCGGCACCGGCGAAGGGCGCGTGTTCAACGTGATCGCGGCGCTGGTGACGCTCGCGGTTGCGGCGCTGCTCGTGATGCGCACCGAATGGGGCGCACGCTTCAACACGCTGATCGTCGCGATCAAGGTGTTCGCGATCGTGCTCGTGATCGGCGTCGGCGTCTTCTTCATCGATCCCGCGAACTGGCATCCGTTCGTGCCGGAGCGCGTCGTCGGCCCCGACGGCGTCGGCCATTACGGCTACAAGGGCATCGCCACGGCGGCTGCGGTCGTGTTCTTCGCCGTGTTCGGCTACGACACGCTGACGACGGCGGCGGAGGAATCCAAGGACCCGCAACGCGACCTGCCGCGTGCCGTGCTGCTCTCGCTCGGCGTGTCGATGGCGTTCTACCTCTGCGTGTCGATGGTGCTGACCGGCATGGTGCCGTACACGGGCCTCAACACCGACGCGCCCGTCGCCGACGCGTTCAAGGCGCGCGGCCTCGGCTGGATCGCGGGGGCGATTTCCGTCTCGGCCGTGGTCGGCATCGCGAGCGTGCTGTTCGCGTTCATGCTCGGCGCCGCGCGCATCTGGTTCGCCCTGTCACGCGACGGGCTGCTGCCGGGCTGGTTCGCCAAGGTGCATCCGCGCTACGGCACGCCGCACCGGCCGACGATCGCGCTCGGCGCCTTCACCGCGCTGGTCGCGGGCCTGCTGCCGATCGGCGAAGTCGCCCGGCTCGTCAATATCGGCGTCCTGTCCGCATTCATCGTCATCTGCGCGTCGGTGATCGTGCTGCGCATCAGGAAGCCCGATCTGCCGCGTGCGTTCCGCACGCCGTGGGTGCCGCTGGTGCCGCTCATCGGGATCGGGTTTTCGATCTGGCTGCTTTCCGAGCTCGCGCTGGTGACCTGGACGGTGTTTCTGGTCTGGGTGGCGATCGGCCTCGTCATCTATTTCGGTTACGGCATCCGCCACAGCAAGCTCGCCTGAAGCCGCGCTGCGCCGCTTGCCGCGCACTTGCGGGCTGTTCCGTGCGAAAATCCGCCTCACGCGCTCGTAGCTCAGCTGGATAGAGTACAGCCCTCCGAAGGCTGGGGTCGTGGGTTCGAATCCCGCCGAGCGCGCCATCTCCGTATAATCCGACTTTTTGAGCGACCGGCCGGGCGCCGGTGGATCGCGAGGTGTCTTCGTGAGCAACCCCGTCACTCCTACCGACCGCATCTTCCTTAAGCATTTCGCGATGCTGATCGGGTTCCTGATCCTCGTCGCGCTGGGCCTGATCGCACTCGGCGCGTACATCTATTCGAAGCATCCGGCGGAGCCGAGCCCGAAAGCGGCCGAGACCGTCAGCGCGCGCATCGCGCCGGTCGGCGCGGTCTACGCGGGCGACACCGGCCGGGCTGCGATGCAGGCGGCGCAGGAAGCGGCCAAGGCGGCCGCGGCCTCGCAGGTCGCCTACGGCGGCACCACCGACGGCAAGACGATCTTCGGCAACCTCTGCCACAGCTGCCACGAGACGGGCGCCGGCGGCGCGCCGAAGATCAGCGACAAGGGCGAATGGACCGCGCGCGTGGCGCAGGGTCTGGACACGCTGGTCAAGCACGCCATCGAGGGCTACACGGGCAAGAGCGGCATCATGCCGCCGAAGGGCGGCAATCCCGCTCTGACCGACGAGCAGGTCAAGGCCACCGTCAGCTGGATGGTCGATCAGGTGAAATGATCCCGTCGTGACGCTCGCGACGAACGCCGCCCGTGGGCGGCGTTTTCGTTTCTACGGCGGCGATTCGGCGAGCCGGAGCCGCTCGATCGCCGTGAAGTTGCGAAGCTCGGGGAAGAACGCCTCGAAGCGTGCCTGCAGCGGCGCGCGCAATGCAGACAGCACCGGCAGCGCCTCGCCCAGCGGGTTGGCCCGCGAGAACCGCCGCGACATGCCGCGCAGTGCATCCCCGACGACGGCTATGTGGCGATATGCCGCAGGCAGGTCGTGCGCATCGAGGTAGGCGACGAAGCCGCGCATCCGCTCCGGCACCAGCGGCGCGCTCGCGGCAAGGAGATCGCGCACGCGGGCTGAAAAATCGTCGAGATCGCCCGCACCGTAACGCGCCCACTGCCGCGCCAGAAGGTGATCGAACCAGACGTCGATCAGGATGCCGGCGTAGCGCCGGAACGGCGGGACGAACAGCTCGCGCGCGGCAGCGACGTCCTGGTGCGTGTCGGTGTACGCATCGACGGCGCGATGCAGCGCGATGCCGGCGCGCACCGCCGGCGGCAGCGCGGGATCGATGCGGCCGCGCACGAAATCGCCGATCAGGCTGCCGAGCATGACCTCGGCATCCGGCGCGGCGAGCAGGGCGTGCGCGAGCAGGTTCATCGGCAAGACACGGGTGGCGCCTCGGGGCCTCACGCTATCATTGCGCGCGTGAAGTCACGCACTGCCACTCCGGGCCCACCGTTTCCGGCGGAGGCTGCCAGCCTCCTGCTGCCGGGCCCTGCCGGCAACATCGAAATCGCCTGCGGCGTTCCCGCTGGCGGCGCGCGCGCTGGCGTCGCGATCATCTGCCACCCGCATCCGCTCCAGGGCGGCACGATGTTCAACAAGGTCGTGACGACGCTCGATCGCGGCTTCGTCGAGCTCGGGCTTTCGACCGTGCGCTTCAATTTCCGCGGCGTCGGCCAGACCGAAGGCGAGCACGACGAAGGCCGCGGCGAGACCGACGATCTCGTCGCCGTCGCCGACTGGGTGCGCCGCGAGCGGTTCGGCGCGACGCTCTGGCTCGCGGGCTTCTCGTTCGGAAGCTACGTCGTGCTGCGCGCGGCCAGGCGCCTCGCGCCGACGCAGGTCATCCTCGTCGCGCCGCCGGTCGGCCGCTGGGATTTCTCCTCCGTCGAGTGGCCCGAGTGCCCGGTGCTGATCGTGCAGGGCGAGGACGACGACGTCGTCGATCCGGCCGCCGTGTTCGCCTGGGCCGCGGAGCAGACACCGCCGCCGACGCTGGTGCGCATGCCCGAGACCGGCCATTTCTTCCATCGCCGTCTCATCGACCTGCGCGGCGCGGTGAAGAACGCGGTGCGCGACAACCTTCCGCCTCCGGCCGACGGCAACGCGTGAGCGTGGACACGATCCGCGACGCGCGCGCGCCAGGCGAGCGCGCGAAAGCAGCGAATCGCCCGCCGGCAGGGTCACCGCGCGAGCGCTACGACACAGGCGTCGCCGCGGACGAGTGGCAGGACGATCCCGCGCAGCGCGTCGCGCTGGAAACACTCGATCGCCTGTGGAGCGAACTCGTCGCGTCGCCGCGAGTGTCGTTCTGGCAGCGCCTGCGCGGACGCGCCGCTGCGCCGCGCGGAATCTACCTCTGGGGGCCGGTCGGGCGCGGCAAGACGTTTCTCTGCGACCTCTTTTTCGCCGCGCTGCCGTTCGAAGCGAAGCGTCGCCTTCATTTCCACCGCTTCATGCAGGACGTGCACGCGCGCCTGCGCGGGCTCGGAAACCGCCGGAATCCGCTCGACGAAGTCGCCGCGCAGATGGCGCACGAGACGCGCGTGCTCGTGCTCGACGAATTCTTTGTCGGCGACATCGGCGATGCGATGATCCTCGGCAACCTGCTGCGCGCGCTCTTCGCGCGCGGTGTCGCGCTGGTCAGCACCTCGAACACGCGGCCGGCCGATCTCTACAAGGACGGCCTGCAGCGCGAGCGTTTCCTGCCGGCGATCGCGCTGATCGAGCGGCACTGCGACGTCGTCGCCGTCGACTCGCCGCACGACTGGCGGCTGCGCGCGCTGAAGCAGGCACCGGTCTACTACACGCCGCCCGGCGCCGAGGCCGAGCGCGCGATGCGCGCCATCTTCAACCGCGTCGCGCGCAGCGCGCCGCGCCGCGATGCGGAGCTTTTCATCGACGAGCGGCCGATCCGGGCGCGCCTCGAAGCTGACGGCGCGGTCTGGTTCGAGTTCGACGATCTCTGCAACGGACCGCGCGGCGTCGCCGACTACATCGAGCTCGCGCGCTCGTACCACACGATCCTCGTCTCGAACGTTCCGCAGTTCACGCCGCTGACCGAGAATGCCGCGCGCCGCTTCATCGAGCTTGTCGACGAGGTCTACGACCGCGGCGTCAATCTCGTGCTGTCCGCGGCGGCGCCGGCGGTCGAGTTGTACGATGGCGAGCGCCTGCGTGCGGAGTTCGCGCGCACCGAGTCGCGGCTGATCGAAATGCAGAGCGAAGACTATCTCGCCCGCGAGCACCGGAATGACTGAGAACCCGTGGGAGGCGGGCAGCGACGCGCCATCCTCCGCATTGGCGGGAGAGTCGGCCCCGCTCGCGTTTCGCGAGCGGTGGGTGAGGGCAAGCCCGTGGCTGCTCGTCTTGCTCGTCCTCGTGTACGCCGTCGCCTTCCAGGGCGCGCGCGGCCTCTACTCGCCCGACGAAGGGCGTTACACGACCGTCGCGCTCAACATGCTCGACAGCGGCGATTGGCGGCGGCCGATGCTGCACCCCGAGGTCGAGCACTGGGCGAAGCCGCCGCTCACGTACTGGAGCGTCGCCGCGAGCATCGCCGCGTTCGGCCGTACCGAATTCGCGGCGCGGCTGCCGGGCGCGCTGGCGTTCGCGGTCACGATCCTTCTGATGGTGCGTCTCGGCCGGCGCTTCGTGCCGGCACAGCCCTGGCTTCCGGCGCTGACCTATGGAAGCTTCGCGTTTCCGCCGCTGGCGGCGAACCTCGTCACCACCGATACGCTGCTGACGCTGTGGGAAACCCTGCAGGCGCTTGCTTTCGTCGAGCTGTGGTGGGCAGCGACACCCGCGCTCACGCGACGCTGGCGCGTGCTCATGTGGCTCGCGGCCGGCCTTGCATTCATGACCAAGGGCCCGCCGGGCCTGCTGATCCTCGGCGCCTGCGCCGTGTTCGCTGCGCTCTCCGCCGACTGGCCGGGGTTCCGGCGCCTGTTCGGCTGGGACGCGCTGCTCGTCTTTCTCGTCGTCGGCGGCAGCTGGTACGTCGATGTCGCGATCCACGAGCCGCACGTGATGCGCTATTTCCTGGTCGAGGAAGTCGTCAACCGCGTCGCCACGGACAAGATGCACCGCAACGCGGAATGGTACGGCGCCCTCAAGATCTATCTGCCGACGGTCGTGCTCGGGACGCTGCCGTGGCTGCCGCTGCTGCTGCACACGTGGTGGCGGCGCCGTGCCGGATTCGTCGCCCGCGTGCGCGGCAGCGACGAGGCGCGTCTGCTCGCCTGCTGGCTGCTGCTGCCGCTCGCGGTCTTCACGCTCGCGCGTTCGCGGCTGCCGCTCTACCTGCTGCCGCTGTTCGTGCCGCTCGCGCTGATGGCCGCCCGCGTGCTGGCGCCGCTCGATCTCCGCCGGCGCCGTACGCAAATACTTCTCGGTACGTGGTGCTTCGCGCTCGCGCTCGCCCGCGCGCTGCCCGCGTACGTGGACATGCATGTGCCCGTGGACGACCGCGCGCTGGCCGAGGCGCTTTCCGCCGCGCTGCCGGCGCCGCCGGACGAAATCGCCTTCATCAAGACCGATCCGCGCTACGGATTGCGCTTCTACCTCGGCAGCGAGATCGAGCGCCTCGAGCTGCCGGGCGAATCGTCGCGGCTGCAGACCCAGGACATGAGCAGCGAGATGCAGGAGCACGAAGGCTGCCGCGTGCTGCTGGTCAACGACTGGAATGTCGGCCGCGTCGAGCGTTTTCTCGACGCGCGTGGCATGCCGTACAAGCGTGTCCACGACGTGCAGGGCTACGCGGTCATCGCGCAGCGCACGCCGGATTGCGAGGCTTACGCCGGGCTCTAGGCCCCCCTTGTGAAATGCGCGAGCGTTCCCAGCTGAGTGGCTTCGCTTGCTTGTGCGGAGTCTCTGTCATGCAAAAACGTCGTCTCGGCCGGAAGGGTCCAGAAGTCTCGGCGATCGGCCTCGGCTGCATGGGAATGAGCGAGTTCTACGGACCGGGCGACGACGCCGAGTCGATCGCGACGATCCACCGTGCGCTCGACAGCGGCATCAATCTGCTCGACACCGCCGACATGTACGGGCCGTACACGAACGAGGAGCTGGTCGGCCGCGCGATCCGCGACCGTCGCGACGAGGTCGTGCTCGCCACCAAGTTCGGTTTCGTGCGCGACCCCGCGGATCCAGCGAAGCGCGAAATCGATGCGCGGCCCGAGCGCGTGCGCGAGGCCTGCGAAGCGAGCCTGCGCCGCCTCGGCGTGGAGACGATCGATCTCTATTACCTGCACCGCGTCGACTCGCGCGTGCCGATCGAGGACACCGTCGGCGCGATGGCCGATCTCGTCCGCGCGGGCAAGGTGCGCTGGCTCGGCCTCTCCGAGGTCGGCCCGCAGACGCTCGAGCGCGCTTCGGCCGTGCATCCGATCGCCGCGTTGCAGAGCGAGTATTCGCTGTGGACGCGTGATCCCGAGGACGGCGTGCTCGACGCGTGCCGGCGGCTCGGCATCGGCTTCGTGGCCTACAGTCCTCTGGGCCGCGGTTTCCTCACCGGCGCGATCCGTTCGCCCGACGACTTCGCCGAGGACGACTACCGCCGCAACAATCCGCGTTTCCAGGGCGAGAATTTCGCGCGCAACCTGCAGCTGGTCGACACCGTCACTGCGATCGCGGCCGAAAAAGGCAGCACGCCGGCTCAGCTCGCGCTGGCCTGGGTGCTCGCGCAGGGCAGCGACATCGTGCCGATCCCCGGCACGAAGCGCCGCAAATACCTGAACGAAAATATTGCAGCTTTGGATATAGAATTGACGGCGGGCGATCTGGCCGCGATCGAAGCGGCCTTTCCGCGATCGGGTGTGCAGGGCACCCGTTATCCGGCTGCCATGATGGCCTTGACCGGGCGCTGATCCGACTTTCGTCGGATGCGCCCGCCGTGGCGATTGTCCATCGTTCGCTTTCTCGACCGACGATGAGTTGTGTGCCCCGTCGGCCAAACAGAATTCTGTTCCCTTGAACGGGGTCCCCTACCCGTTTATTATTGTACTCACAAGTTCAGTTTTTAGGATGGGCTTCATGATCAGGATTGGAGGCCTTCGGCGCTCGCACGCCGCAAGAGCCAAGCCGGCCCGACTGACACCGCATCGTCTCGCACACCCGATCGGTCTGGCCTTCGCCGTTGCCCTGGCGCTGAGCGGCTGCGCCGCCGGTCCGGATTTCCGCCCGCCGGAAACGCCGGACGTCGCGGGTTACGTGCCGGGCAAGCTGCCCGAATCGACCATAGCAGCCGATGCGCCCACCGGCGACGCGCAGCGTTTTCTCGAAGGCGCCGCTGTGCCCGAACGCTGGTGGACGACGTTTGTCAACGACGAGATCACCCGTCGCGTCGATCAGGCGCTCGCGCACAGCCCGACGATCGCGTCCGCGCAGGCCGCGTTGCGCCAGGCCCAGGAGAACGTGAGCGCTGCGCGCGGCTCGCTGTTCCCGAGCGTCGACGCGAGCGCGGGCGCGCAACGCGGCAACGCGAATTTCTTCGGCGCGGGCGCGCCCGGCGGCGGATCGGTGTTCAACGTCTACAACGCCGGCGTGAACGTCAACTACACGCTCGATCTCTTCGGCAGCGTGCGGCGCGGCGTGGAGGCGCAGTCGGCGTTCGCCGATTTCCAGCAGTTCCAGCTGGAAGGCACCTATCTCACGCTCGCCGCGAACGTCGTGACGACGAGCTTTCTCGAAGCCTCGCTGCGCGGTCAGATCCAGGCCAGCGAGGAGATTATCGGCGTCTACGAGCAGCAGCTCGATCTCGTCGAGCGCCAGTACGAGATCGGGGCCAAGTCGCTGGCCGACGTGCTGGTGATCCGCACTCAGCTCGCGACGACGCGCGCACAGCTTCCGGCGCTGCGCCAGCAGCTCGCGGCGACGCAGACGCAGCTTGCCGTGTATCTCGGCCAGTTCCCCGCCGAGAGCCAGCTCGCGGCGCTCGACCTCGATGCGCTGACGCTGCCGCGCGACGTGCCGGTCAGCGTCCCGTCCGAGCTCGTCCGCCGGCGGCCCGACATCCGCGCCGCCGAGGCCGAGCTGCATCGCGCGACGGCGGCGGTCGGCATCGCGACGGCGAATCTGTTCCCGCAGATCGCGCTGACCGGCAGCTACGGCTCACAGGCGCTCAACGGCGGCGATCTGTTCGACGGCGGAACGAGCGTATGGGGCCTTGGCCTCAACCTCCTGCAGCCACTGTTCCACGGCGGCACGCTGCGCGCCGAGAAGCGCGCCGCAGAAGCGGGCCTAGAAAAAGCCGCAGCCGACTACCAGACCACCGTGCTCGGCGCGTTCCAGGACGTCGCCGACAGCCTGCACGCGCTCGAGCTCGATGCCGAGAACCTGCGCGCTCAGTCGGAAGCCGAACAGTCCGCGAAGCAGAGCCTCGACCTCGTGCGCACGCAGTACAAGGATGGCGCCGCGAGCTACCTCCAGGTGCTCGACGCGACGCGCCAGTACCAGCAGGCTCGCATCGGGCTGATCCAGGCGCGTGCGGCGCGCCTGTCGGATACCGCGGCGCTGTACGCGGCGCTCGGGGGCGGCTGGAAGGAAGGGCAGGATCGGGCCCTCGCGCACGCCGCACCGGTCGACGCATCACGCTGACACACACCGTTTCGCATTGAGGAGGGCCGCGCATGCACACGCGCGTCGAGAGGAACGAACGCAAGCCGAGCACCGCCAAGCGTATGATCATCATGATCATCGCCGTTTTGCTGCTGGTCGCGGTGCTGGTTGGCATCAAGGTCTTGATGATCCAGAAGATGCTGGCCGGCATGAAGCCGCCGCCGCCGTCGGTTGTCAGCACGGCGAAGGCGACGATGCAGGAATGGCAGCCGACGCTGAACGCGGTGGGCACGCTGCGGGCGGTGCGCGGCGCGGATCTCGCGCTGGACGTCGCCGGCCTCGTGACCAAGGTCAATCTCAGGTCCGGCGACGAAGTCCACGAGGGCGACGTGCTGCTCCAGCTGCGCGACACCGAGGACGTCGCGCAGCTGCGTCAACTCGAGGCGGCCGCCGAGCTCGCGCAGGTGACCTTCGACCGCGCCAAGCAGCAGCTTGCCGTGAAGGCGATCAGCAAGGCCGAGTACGACACGGCCGCGGCCGACCTCAAGGCGAGGCAGGCAGCCGTGCAGCAGCAGCGAGTCAACGTTTCCAAGAAGCAGCTGCGCGCGCCGTTCGACGGCCGCGCCGGCATCATCACGATCAATCCGGGCACGTATCTCAACTCGGGCACGACGATCGTGACGCTGCAGCAGCTCGACCCGATCTACGTCGACTTCTACCTGCCGCAGCGCAATCTTTCCGATCTCAAGGTCGGTCAGAAGATCGTGCTGACGCTGGATGCGTTCAAGGACAAGACCTTCGAAGGCACGATCAGCGCGATCAGCCCGAAGGTCGACAACGACACGCGCAACGTGCAGATCGAGGCGACCGTGCCGAACCACGAACGCGTGCTGACGCCCGGCATGTTCGCCAACGTCAGCGTCGAGATCGGCGAAACGACGCGCTATCTCACGTTGCCGCAGACCGCGATCGTCTACAACCCGTACGGCGAGACCGTCTACCTCGTCAAGACCAAGGCCGAGTTCGACAAGGCGCAGGCCGCCGCGCAGAGCGCGGGCAGCGACAAGGGCAAGGCTTCGAACGGCGATGCCAAGGCGAAGAGCGATGCCGGCAAGAACGGCAAGGCCGATGGCGACAAGAATGCGGCGAACCAGCTGGTCGCGCAGCAGGCCTTCGTCACCACCGGACCGACGCGCGGCGACCAGGTCGCGATCCTCTCGGGCCTGGAAGAAGGCGCGGAGGTGATCACGAGCGGCCAGATCAAGCTGAAGAGCGGCTCGCCGATCACGATCGACAACAGCGTGCAGCCGGCGAACAGCCCGAACCCGACACCGCAGGAGCATTAAGCCGTTCTTTTCCGGCCGAAAAGGGCGCGTTTCCTCTTCCGCGAGCGGGAGAGCGGGAGCAGACGTTTTTGATCGGGCAGGGACGCCCGTGAGGTATCACGCATGAACTTCACCGACATCTTCATCAGAAAGCCGGTCCTGGCGATCGTCGTCAATCTGCTGATCTTCGTGCTCGGCCTGCGCGCGCTGTCGGATCTTTCGGTGCGCCAGTATCCGAAGACCGAGAACGCCGTCGTGACGGTGACCACGGCGTATTACGGCGCCGACGCGCAGACGATGGCCGGCTTCATCACGCAGCCGCTCGAGCAGGCGATCGCGCAGGCGCAGGGCATCGACTACCTGTCGTCGACCAGCACCACCGGACTTTCGACGATCACCGCCACGCTGCGGCTCAACTACGACGCGAACCGCGCGCTTACGCAGATCCAGACGCAGGTGAGCTCGGTGCGCAACCAGCTGCCGCCGCAGGCGCAGCAGCCGGTGCTCAACGTGCAGGTCGGCGAGACGATCGACGCGATGTACATGGGCTTCCGCAGTGACGTGCTGCCGGCCAACAGCATCACCGACTATCTCGCGCGCGTCGTCAAGCCGAAGCTCGACGCGATCCAGGGCGTGCAGACCGCCGAGATCCTCGGCGGCCGCCAGTTCGCGCTGCGCGCGTGGCTCGACCCGGCGCGGCTCGCCGCGCACGGCGTGACAGCCAGCGACGTCTACAACGCGCTCGCGGCGAACAACTATCTCGCGGCCGTCGGCACGACCAAGGGCCAGATGGTCAGCGTCGACCTGACGGCGGCGACCGACCTGCACTCGGTCGACGAGTTCAAGCACCTCGCCGTCAAGGAGAAGGACGGCGCCATCGTGCGCCTCGAGGACGTGGCCAACGTCGTGCTCGGCGCCGAGGACTACGACGCGAACGTCTCGTTCTCGGGCAAGCTCGCGGTGTTCGTCGGGATCAAGGTGGCGCCCGATGCGAACGTGCTTGATGTCGCCCAGCGCGTGCGCGACGCGATGCCGGACATCCAGGCGCAGCTGCCCAGCGGGCTTTCCGGCGAGATCGTCTATGACGGCACCAAGTTCATCACCGCGTCGATCCACGAGGTGGTGAAGACGCTGATCGAGGCGCTACTGATCGTCACTGCGGTGATCTTCCTGTTCCTCGGCAGCGTGCGCGCGGTGGTCATTCCGCTGGTCGCGATGCCGCTGTCGCTGATCGGCACGTTCTTCGTGATGCTCGTGCTCGGCTATTCGATGAACCTCCTGACGCTGCTCGCGCTCGTGCTCGCGATCGGCCTCGTCGTCGATGACGCGATCATCGTCGTCGAGAACGTCGACCGCCACATGAAGGAGGAGGGCAAGTCGCCGCTGCAGGCCGCGCTGCTCGCTGCGCGCGAGCTCGGCGGACCGATCATCGCAATGACCATCGTGCTGATCGCGGTGTACGCACCCATCGGCTTCCAGAAAGGCCTCACCGGCGCGCTGTTCACCGAGTTCGCGTTCGCGCTCGCCGGCGCCGTCACGGTTTCGGCCATCATCGCGCTGACGCTGTCGCCGATGATGTGCTCGCGCTTCTTCTCGAACGAGCAGGAGAGCGGCCGCTTCGTCAAGTTCATCGACCGCCAGTTCGAGCGCGTGCGCCACACCTACCAGCGCGCGCTGCACAGCATGCTGGCGACTTATCCCGCCATCATCGTGGCGGGCCTGATGATCTTCGGCGCGGCGCTGCTCGCGGGCATGACCTCGCAGTCCGAGCTCGCGCCCGAGGAGGATCAGGGCTTCATCTTCTATCAGATCAACGGCGCGCCCAACGCGACCGCGCAGCAGATGCTGGGCTACTCCCAGCAGATGTTCCAGATCGGCAAGGCGCTGCCCGAGTACGAGATGATGTTCCAGATCATCCAGCCCGGCACCGGCTTCGGCGGCATGCTGTTCACGCCATGGGAGGAGCGCGACAAGAGCGCGCACGAGCTCCAGCAGGAACTGCAGGAAAAATGGAACTCGATCGCCGGCGGCCAGATCTTCGCGTTCCAGCTGCCACCGCTGCCGGGCGCGCAGGGTGCGCCGATCCAGGTCGTCATCAACACGACCGAGCCGCCCGAGAACCTCAACGAAGTCGTGCAGGCGGTGCTGCAGAAGGCCAGGGACAGCGGCAAGTTCTGGTTCGTGGACACCGACCTCAAGATCGACAAGCCGCAGTCGACGGTCGTGGTCGACCGCGACCTCGTCTCGACGCTCGGCCTCACGCAGCAGGACGTCGGCGCGTCGCTCGGCGCCGCGCTCGGCGGCGGCTACGTCAACTACTTCTCGATCGCCGGACGCTCGTACAAGGTCATTCCGCAGGTGCTGCAGGCCGATCGCCTCAATCCGGATCAGGTACTTGACTACTACATCCGCGCGCCGGAAGGCTCGGTGATTCCGGCCTCTACCGTCGCTTCGCTGAAGAACGAAGTGGTGCCGCGCTCGATCAACCGCTTCCAGCAGCTCAACTCGGCGACGATCTCGGGCGCGAGCGGCATGTCGCAGGGCGAGGCGCTGCAGTTCTTCCGCGATGCGCTGAATGAGGTCGCGCCCACCGGCTACACGCTCGACTATTCGGGCCAGTCGCGCCAGTTCGTGCAGGAAGCCGGCGGCTTCGGCACGACGATGCTGTTCGCGATCATCATCGTGTTCCTTGCGCTGGCCGCGCAGTTCAACAGCTTGCGTGATCCGATCGTGATCCTGGTATCCGTGCCGATGGCGCTGTTCGGCGCACTGATCTTCGTGAACCTGTTCGCAAGCCTCAACATCTACACGCAGGTCGGGCTCGTCACGCTGATGGGCCTCATCTCCAAGCACGGCATCCTGATCGTGCAGTTCGCCAACGAGTCGCAGCGCGCCGGCATGTCCAAGCGCGAGGCGATCGAGCACGCGGCGTCCGTGCGCCTGCGCCCGATCCTGATGACGACGGCGGCGATGGTGCTCGGCGTCCTGCCGCTGGTGATCGCGTCGGGCGCCGGCGCGGCGGGCCGCTTCAACATGGGCCTCGTCATCTCGACCGGCCTCGCGATCGGCACGCTGTTCACGCTGTTCGTCGTGCCGGCGTTCTACATGCTGCTGGCTGCCGACCACCACGCGGAGCAGAAGAAGCAGCACGAAGCCGGTCTCGACGAGGCCGTGCTGCAGACGTGACGGGAGCCGCGCCGCTTCGCGCGGCGCAGCGAACCGCAGCACCATGAACACGCCGCACGATTCGCTGCTCGGCCGCGCCGCGGCCTATCCCGATCGCTACGATCCGGGCCTCCTGTTCCCGATCCCGCGCGCCACGCAGCGCGCGGCGATCGGCGTCGGCAATCGTCTGCCGTTCCACGGCGCCGACGTCTGGAACGCCTACGAGCTGTCATGGCTCGACGCGCGCGGCAAGCCCGAGGTCGCGCTTGCCGAATTCCGCGTGCCGGCGACGACGCCGAACATCATCGAATCGAAATCGCTCAAGCTCTATCTCGCGAGCTACAACCAGGAGCGCCTCGCCAGCGCGGATGCGCTACGCGATCGCCTCGCGCGCGATCTTTCCGTAGCGGTCGGCGGCGAGGTGGGTGTTTCGCTGATTCCGTCCGAGCGTTTCGGTTCCGTGTCGATAAGCGAGCTCGGCGGTGAGTCGATCGACGCGCAGCCGATCGCGTTCGACAGCTACGGGCCACCCGACCCTGGCTACCTTGTCACTTCACCCGGCGAGGCCGAGGAATCGCTCGTTTCGCAGCTTCTGAAATCCAATTGCCCGGTGACCGGCCAGCCGGACTGGGCCAGCGTGCAGATCCGTTACGCCGGGCCGCGCATCGATCGCGAAGGTCTGCTGCGCTATATCGTGTCGTTCCGACAGCACGCCGATTTTCACGAGCACTGCGTGGAGCGCATCTTTATGGACATCCTGCGCCGCTGCGCACCGCGTCGGCTATCGGTGCATGCGCGTTACACGCGGCGTGGCGGGCTCGATATCAATCCGTGGCGTTCCAGTGAAGCGGCCGAGCCGCCGAACGAACGCACGGCGCGCCAGTAATCGCTTCGCCTCCAACGACATGCGCCGGCATGGCGCTGCGAAACCGCAATCGCGCTGCGCTCAGATGCCGTTAAGCGCCGACGGGTGTAATGTTAACGGTCCCGCAACGCGAGGAGAGCGGATATGGGTGACGCGAAGAAACCCGATTTCTCGAATGTCCAGAGCGGCGCGGCATCCACCGCTCCGGCGACTGAAAAAGCGGATTTCGGCAACGTGGAATCGGGTGTGACGTCCACGGCGCCGGCTGCGAGTCAGACGTACACCGTCAACAAGGGCGACACGCTTTCGAAGATCGCCAAGGAATTCTACGGAAGCGCCAATCGCTGGCACGAGATCTTCGACGCCAATCGCGACCAGATCTCGAATCCCGATCTGATCAAGCCGGGCCAGGTGCTGAAGATTCCCACCGGCGCGAAATCCAGCAAATAACGCGGAGGAGCATCCATGAAGCCACTACGCAGTTCACTGTCCCTGGTCGCGCTCGCCGTCGCCGGCGCTCTCGTCCTCTCGGCATGCGGCAAGAAGGAAGAAAACGCGCCGCCACCACCACCCGCCGCCACGACAACGCCGCCACCTGCCACGCCGGCACCTGCGCCGGAGACGACGACTCCGCCTGCGCAAGAGCCTGTCTCCGTCGTGTCGGTCGATCTTGGCACCGCCGTCGGCGCCGACCAGAAGGTCACCGAGCCGACGACGACATTCAGTCCGAAGGACACGATCTACGCCGCCGTCTCGACCACCGGCACCGCCGCGAACGCGACGCTCGCCGCGAAGTGGACGTATCAGGACGGCCAGATCGTCAACGATTCGTCCCAGACGATCGCTCCGACCGGCCCCGCCGTGACGACATTCCACATCAGCAAGCCGGACGGCTGGCCCGCCGGCAACTACAAGGTGGAAATTTCTCTCGACGGCCAACCCGTTGCGAGCAAGGATTTCACCGTCAAGTAGCGTTGACTGCCGCATAATCCAAAAAGGCGCGGAGCAGTCCGCGCCTTTTTTTCAGCACGTCGTCGCAGCACTATGGCAGCTCGAAGCTGTTCCTGAAGATGACATCGGCGCCGCAATACCTTGCGCCGGCGCCTCCGGCGCACGGATCGCTGACGGGAACGCCGACCATCGGGTATTCGTAGCTGTCGCCGAGACCGTCGCCGTCGGAATCGCTGCGCGTGGGGCTCGTGCCCACGACGTACTCGAAACCGTCCGTCAAGCCGTCGCCGTCCGTGTCGGTCGCGGGATAGGCGTAGCCGAGCAGCGTCTTCGTGCCGCCGATCGGCGGATAGGTCGTCACATAGCCGGCTGCGGCGAACGCGGCGCTCTCCGACTCGAGGAATACCGCGCAATCGGTCGCCGCGGTGTTGCAGGCGCGATAGAACTTCTGCGCGCCGGGCGGGATGCAGCCGGGTTCCGGCGAGCACGGGCCGTACACATAGCCCTGGATCGCGCGCAGGTTGTAGCCGTGGCTGTGCGCGTACTCGATGTCCGATGTCGTCGCGACCAGCATGAAGTCGTCGACGTCGTGGCTGCCCGGCAGATCCTTGTCCATGAGGTAGAGCGGCACGAGCGCGGGCCATTCCGAGCGCGGCTTGTACTCCGTGGTCATCACGTACACCGAGGCACGCGGCGAGGCCAGCGGCCCGTCGTCAGGACCGTGCGGAAACGCCGGGTAGCTCGGCAGCCACGGCAGTGAGGCGACCGGCTGCCAGGCGTGGGTCGAGTTGATCATCATGCCGACCGCCATCTGCGGCGAGGTGACGTCGGCGTAGTCTTTCGCGCCGGCGCTGTAGAGGCGGAACAGCGGCGTCGCGCGATTGCGCGGCGGCACGCCGGCGACTTTGCCGAGCATCTTCTTCACCGCCGCGGCTGCGTCGGGGCGGCCGTAGCCGGTGAACTGATTCCATGGCTGGCCCACCTGCGCCTCGAACGTCGTAGATGCAAGGACGCGGCGCAGTGTGCCGTTTGTGTTGGCATCGCCTGTGCGTACGAGTGGATTTATAGACCTGAGAATCCCCAGAACCCCTGCAATCTGCGGTGCTGACATCGACGTGCCGGTGCACCAGCCGGTGCCGTTGTCGAAATCCGGGCCCGGGAAGCCGTCTCCGCACTTCAGGATCGGGTTCCAGTTGAAGCCGGGATACGTCGTCGACAGCACCGACTGCGCGGAGCCGACCAGCTCCTGCTTTGCGCCGTAGACCGGATCGAGGGTCAGGTTCGAGCCGCATTCCGTGCTGAAAGGCCACGGCGGGCAGTTGGGGTACAGGTCCCAGATCGCGAGGTTCTGCTGGAAGCCGCCGGCGGCGATGACGCGCGGATCGGAGGCGGGAAAGTCGAGCGCCGTACGGCGATTGCCGGAAGAAGCCACCATCGCGACGTCGTGATAGGCCGCATAGGCCATCGCGAGGCATATCCCATTCGAGGGATGGAGTTGGCAATAGTTCGGCAGGATGCCGTAGGCCGACGCCGGACCGCCGAAGCTCATGTTCGCGATGGAGGCGCCTGTCTCGGTCGCTAAGCCCAGGGCTGGGCCCCAGGCGAGGGAATTGGTGCCGAGGATGACCTCGCCGATGTCGGTCTGGCACACGGCACGAGCAGTTTTCCACATCGCTATCGAGCACTTTCTGCACGTACCTTGGACGCCTAGTTCGGCGGCACCGTTTGCGGCCATCAACCCCGCCACGTGAGTGCCATGCCCTGCCGTCACCGGTTGCATGTCGGGATGATTCTGCGGGTCGGGATTGCAGGCGGGATTGGTTACTCGCATGGGCCGACGCTCGTCAACGTCGTAGCTGACCGGAGTCGGATCGATGAGCCCGGCCAGGCTGATATCCATCGAATGCACCGGCACGAACGCACCGCCGATGTACTGTCCCGCCGCATTGAACTGCTTCAACGCAACATGCTGTTCGTACGAACCCGAGTCGATGTCCGCGATCAGCGCATAGCCGCCGGCCATCTGCCAGGCCGCATCGACGTTGAGGGCGGCGCGGCCATACTGCGGGTCGGTCGATGGCGCTTCGGGTGCGGAAGGCGCCCACGGCGCTTCGGGTGACGCCGGAGCGGACGACGGCGTCGGAAAATCGCCGATCGGCGCGAGATACGCCGCGGCCACGTACGGATCCGCCTGCAAGGCCACGAGTGGATCCGAAAGATCCTCGCCGGGCGGATAGATCACGACGACATAGCGCTCGAGCTGCGCGCGGACGGAATCCGGATGCGCTTCGAGATGGGCCAGGAAATCGCCCTGCGCCCGCACCGGCATCAAATAGGCGATCTGTTGCGGGCTGCCGACCGTGAGACTCGGGAGCGGCGGACTGGTGAGCTGCGGGCCGCGGTAGTAGTTCACCAGATCGTCGGCCGTCGGCGCGCCGGGCGCCGTCGTGATCAGAACCTGGATCGTCTGCTCGGGCTGCACGTCCTGAGCGAAGGTCGCCGCCGACCGCAGAAAGAAAGCCAACACGAATAAGAACGCACCGCAACGACGCGCAAGCATGTCTCAGCTTCATGAGAATGGCTTGCCGTCTAATTACGGAATTCGGCGCACGAGCCCGCCACTCGTGTATGGGCAAAACGCAATATCGAGCAACTAAGCCAAGTGTTTGCGCAAGTTGCGCAACGTCGCAGTGATCAGCGCCAGTAGCAGCGAGGCAAATCCGACGAGGTTCAAAGTCGGCGCTTCGATAGGCTGCTGCGCACCTGAAACGGTAAACGGGATGATGCCCA
>CBINBI010000019.1:0-45863 GCA_966248875.1 uncultured Rhodanobacteraceae bacterium | reverse complement strand
CCTCGATCGTGATGATGTGGCCGGTCGAGTTCTGGTTGCGGTAGCCGATCATCGCGGCCAGCGAGGTCGACTTGCCGGTGCCGGTCGCGCCGACGAACATGATGATGCCGCGCTTGGTCATCGCCAGCGACTTGATGATCGGCGGCAGGTTCAGCTCCTCGATCGTCGGGATGCGCGTCTCGATGCGGCGCAGCACCATGCCGACGCAGTTGCGCTGGTAGAAGCAGGAGACGCGGAAGCGGCCGACGCCCGTCACGCTGATCGCGAACTGGCACTCGTGCGTCTTCTCGAACTCCTCGCGCTGCGAGGGCGTCATCACGTTGAGCACCATGTCGCGCGACTGCTGCGGCGTCAGGGCATTCTGCGTGATCGGCGTGATGCGCCCGTGCACCTTCATCGAAGGCGGCACGCCGGCCGTGATGAAGAGGTCCGACGCCTTCTTGTGCGTCATCAACTTGAGAAAAGAGGTGAAGTCGACGCTGCTGCTCATGGTTGATCTCCGGGATTCGGGATTGCGGATTCGGGATTCGGAAAGCGCCCCGCGCTCACTCCGCCCGATCCTTCAGACCCGCTCCCAATATGCTTCGCTGCGGCTTTTCCCAATCCCCAATCTCCAGTCCCGGCCTTACTTGAATATTTCCTTGTTCTTCGCGTACCCGATCGCCTGCTGGCGCGTCACCAGGCCGCGCTTGACCAGATCCTGCAGGCACTGATCCAGCGTCTGCATGCCGTACTGGCTGCCGGTCTGGATCGCCGAATACATCTGCGCCACCTTGTCCTCGCGGATCAGGTTGCGGATCGCGGGAATGCCCACCATGATCTCGTGCGCCGCGATGCGGCCGCCGCCTACCTTCTTCAGCAGCGACTGCGAGATCACCGCGCGCAGCGACTCCGACAGCATCGAGCGCACCATCGGCTTCTCGCCGGCGGGGAACACGTCGATGATGCGGTCGATCGTCTTCGCGGCGGACGAGGTGTGCAGCGTCGCGAACACGAGGTGGCCCGTTTCCGCCGCGGTCAGCGCGAGGCGGATGGTCTCGATGTCGCGCATCTCGCCGACCAGCACGTAGTCCGGGTCCTCGCGCAGCGCCGAGCGGAGCGCCTCGTTGAAGCCGTGCGTGTCGCGGTGCACTTCGCGCTGGTTGATGAGGCATTTCTGCGAGGTGTGGACGAACTCGATCGGGTCCTCGATCGTCAGGATGTGCGCGTACTCATTCTTGTTGACGTGGTCGATCATCGCGGCCAGCGTGGTCGACTTGCCCGAACCCGTCGGGCCCGTCACGAGGATCAACCCTTGCGGCTGCGAGATCAGCTCCTTGAAGATGCGCGGCGCGCCGAGATCCTCCAGAGTCAGCACCTCGGACGGAATCGTGCGGAACACCGCACCCGCGCCGCGGTTCTGGTTGAACGCGTTGACGCGGAAACGCGCAAGCGAGGGAATCTCGAAGGAGAAGTCGACCTCGAGGAATTCCTCGTAGTCGCGCCGCTGCTTGTCCGACATGATGTCGTAGATCAGCGAGTGGATCTGCTTGTGATCCAGCGCCGGGATGTTGATGCGGCGCACGTCGCCGTCGACACGGATCATCGGCGGCAGGCCGGCCGAGAGATGAAGGTCCGACGCCTTGTTCTTGACCGAAAAGGCCAGCAGTTCGGCAATATCCATTACGGTGGTCCCCTGGAATCCGCGCCGCCCGGCGACGCGGGCAGCCCGCTACCCTGACTTCGAGTATAGCTCGCAAAAATCATGCCCGATCAGGCGCCTTGCATGAATTCCTGCGAATCAGCCTACAGTTCCGTGCTGAAACGCATCGCCGCGGCCAGCGTGGCGGCGGGCCACGCCCGGCCGGCGCGCCTCGTCGCGGTCGGCAAGACCAAGCCGGCCGAGGCGCTCGCCGCGCTCGCGGCTCTCGGCCAGAAGGCATTCGGCGAGAACTACGTGCAGGAGGCGCTGGCCAAGCAGGCCGCGCTCGCCGGCCTCGATCTCGAATGGCACGCGATCGGGCCGCTGCAGTCGAACAAGTGCCGTGAGGTCGCCCGCCACTTCGACTGGCTGCAGACGCTGGACCGCGCCAAGCTGATCGAGCGGCTCGCGCGCGCGAGGCCGCCCGGCAGCCCGCCGCTCAACGTGCTGATTCAGGTGAACATCGATGACGAGATGAGCAAGGCGGGCTGCACGCCCGACGCCATCGCGGCCCTCGCCGACCAGGTGCGCGCGCAGCCGGCGCTGCGCCTGCGCGGCTTGATGGCGATTCCGGCGCCCCTGCCGGATATGGACCGCCGCCGCGCCGCGTTCGCCCGCATGCGCGAGCTGTTCGACACGCTGGCGTCGCACGACGCCGGCATCGACACGCTGTCCATGGGCATGTCCGACGATTTCGAGCTCGCGATCGCCGAAGGCGCGACGATGGTGCGGATCGGCACGGCTCTGTTCGGCGCGCGAAGCCCGGATGCCGAATCCGCGGTTCGGGATTCGCGATAACCGGCGCAAGCGGGTTCGGCCTTTCCGGAGCCGCTGCTATGCTTGCGCCGCAACGGCACGCCGCAACCCGATGGCCTCCAATCTCGACTCCCCAACCACGAATCCCGGCTCCATCGCCTTCATCGGCGGCGGCAACATGGCCCGCAGCCTCGTCGGCGCGCTGATCCGCGGCGGCGCCGATGCGCGCTCGATCGCAGTGGCCGAACCGGAGGAAACGCTCCGCGCTGCGCTTGCGCGCGATTTCGGCGTCTCGACGCACGCGCGCAATGCCGATGCGGCGGCGGGCGCGGACACCCTCGTGCTCGCCGTCAAGCCGCAGGTGATGCGCGATGTCTGCGCCGAGCTCGGCGCCGTGCTGGGAGTTGCGCGGCCGCTGATCGTGTCGATCGCGGCCGGCATCCGCCTCGGCCAGCTGCGTGAATGGCTCGGCCGGGATCTGCCGATCGTGCGCGCCATGCCGAACACGCCGGCCTTGATCGGCGCCGGCGCGACCGGCCTCGTCGCGAACGCGCTTGCGGGCGCCGACGAGCGCGCGCGGGCCGAGGCAATGCTCGCGACTGCCGGCCGCACGGCCTGGATCGATCGCGAGGAGCTGATGGACACCGTCACCGCGCTCTCCGGCTCGGGGCCTGCGTACTTCTTCCTGCTCGTCGAGGCGCTCGAGGATGCAGCGGTGGCGCAGGGACTGCCGCGCGAAACCGCGCGCATGCTGGCCAGCCAGACCGGCCTCGGCGCGGGCCGCATGCTCGCCGAAAGCGGCGAGGCGCCGGCGCGGCTGCGCGAGCGCGTGACCTCGCCCGGAGGCACGACCGCGGCTGCGCTGGCAGCGTTCGATGCGGGCGGGTTCCGTCAGCTCGTCGCCCGCGCGGTCGAAGCCGCCACCGCGCGCGGCAAAGAGCTCTCGGCGCGCGGCAGCTGAACCAGGAATCACGATGGGCTATTTCGCCAACGCCGGACAGATCCTCATCCAGTTCGTCTTTGGCGCGCTGATCCTGCTGATCGTGCTGCGCGTGCTGCTGCAATGGGTGCGCGCCAATTTCTACAACCCGATCTGCCAATTCCTCTACAAGGCGACCAATCCGGTGCTGATGCCGCTGCGCCGTGTCGTTCCGTCCTGGCGCAACCTCGATGTCGCCGGCGTGGTGCTGGCCTGGCTCGTGACGGCGCTCAAGCTCGTACTGCTGGCCGCGACGGTCGGGCAGACGCTCGGCCTGCTCGGTCTTGCGGTGCTCGCGTTCGCCGATCTGCTGGATTTCGTGCTGCTGCTTTATATCGTGCTCATCCTCGCCCGCGTCGTGATCAGTTTCATCGGCGCCGACAGCTATCACCCGCTGGTGCCGCTCGTCATACAGCTCACCGAACCCGTCCTGAAGCCGTTCCGCCGCCTGCTGCCCGACATCGGCGGCCTCGACTTCTCGCCGATGGTCGCGTGGCTTGCCATCATGCTCGCACGCGTGCTGATCGCGCGGCCGCTGCTCGATGCCGGCATGCGCCTGGCGCAAGGCTGACCGCATGCGAAGGCAAGCCGCATCGCCTGTGACGCATCGGCCGCGCACCGCCGCGCTGCTGCTCGCGCTCGCACTCGCCGCCGCGGCATCCGCGGCGCGCGCGGACTATTCCGAGGACTTCGGCCCGTACCGCGTTCACTACAGCGCACTGCCGACCGATCGCCTGCTGCCGGCGGTGGCGAAGAGCTACCGCATCGACCGCTCGCGCGGGCGCGGTCTCGTCAATATCGCCGTACAGCGCGCCGCTGCCGGCAACACGTCCGCGCCGATCCGCGCGGCCGTGAGCGGCAACGCGCGACCGCTCGCAGGCGCGAGCACCGAGCTCAGATTCCGTGAGATCGTCGAGGAAGGCGCGGTGTACTACATCAGCGAGTTTCCGGTCAGCGCACCGGACACGATCCGCTTCAGCATCTCGATCACTCCGGAAGGCGAGACGTCGCCGTATCTGCTGAAGTTCAACCAGGATTTCGCCGACTGACCGTTTCTGCGGCGCTGCCGTCGACGCCAGCAGCCGTCACTGGTTCGCGTGCCGTTCCGCCCACGCAGCGATGATCCGGTGCACCGCATCGAGTCCGTCGAACAGCGCCGCCGGCCCCGGCTGGAGAATGATGGGCGACTTGATCTCGTGCAGCTCGCCGTCGCGCACGGCCGGCACCGCTCCCCAGCCCTGCCGCGCCGCGACCTGGTCCGGCCGGAACTTCTTGCCGCACCAAGAACCCAGCACGATGTCGGGCGCACGCCGCACGACCTCGGCCGGATCGGCGAGGATGCGGTCGCGTGCGGGCGGCATCGCGGCGCGCTCCGGAAAGATGTCGTCGCCGCCGGCGATGCGGATCAGCTCCGCGACCCAGCGGATGCCGGTGATCAGGGGATCGTCCCACTCTTCGAAATACACGCGCGGGCGCCGCGCCAGCTTCGCCGCCGCGTGCTCGACTTCGGCGATGTGCGCCTCGGCGCGCTGCGCATACGCCTCCGCGGCGGCGGACGCGCCCACGAGCGCGCCGAGCCGGCGGATGTAGTCGAGAATGCCGTCGACGCTGCGATGGTTCGCGATCCACACCTCGACGCCGGCGCGCACCAGATCGCGCGCTATGTCGGCCTGGATGTCCGAAAAGCCGATGACGAAGTCCGGCTCGAGGGCAAGGATCGCGTCGATCTTCGCGCTCGTGAACGCCGAAACCTTCGGCTTCTCCCTGCGCGCACGCGGCGGCCTCACCGTGAACCCGGAAATGCCGACGATGCGGTGCTCCTCGC
This sequence comes from uncultured Rhodanobacteraceae bacterium, assembly GCA_966248875.1. Taxonomy (GTDB): domain Bacteria; phylum Pseudomonadota; class Gammaproteobacteria; order Xanthomonadales; family Rhodanobacteraceae; genus Dokdonella_A. Next base: position 40,622 of record CBINBI010000019.1, on the reverse strand, counting down.
CGAGCGCGTAGAGGACTTCCGTGGGCTCCTCCGTGAGACAGACGATGCGTGCAGGGCCGGGCATGAAGGCAGGACTTCCTGGAGAAGAACGAACGGTGTGCCGTGCGACGGTCTCGTCCGGCACTCACCGCTCCGCTTACGGATACAGCAATCCCTTGGTCCAGTTGTCGCCGCTGCGCACGTAGATCACGCGCTCGTGCAGCCGGTACTTCGCGCCATACCAGAACTCGATGCGGTCCGGCCGCACGAGATAGCCGCCCCAGTGCGGCGGCCGCGGCACGTCGGCGCCTTCGAAGCGCCGCTCGAACTCGGCGATGCGCTGCTCGAATGCGGCGCGATCGGGCAAGGCACGCGACTGCAGTGACGCCCATGCGCCGATCTGGCTCGCACGGGGACGCGTCGCGAAGTACGCGTCGGATTCGGCCGCCGACAGCGGCGACGCTTCTCCTTCGACGCGCACCTGCACCTGCTCGCGCACGAGCTTCCAGTGAAAACACAGCGCCACCTGCGGATGCGCTTCGAGCTGGGCGCCCTTGAGGCTCTCGTAGTTGGTGAAGAATCGAAACCCGTCCGGTCCGACGCCTTTCAGCAGCACGATGCGCGCGGACACGCGACCGTCCGCGCCGACGCTCGCCAGCGTCATCGCGGTCGGTTCGATGTCGCCGCTCGCGCGCGCCTCGTCGAAGAGGCCGCTGAACGTCGCCAGTGCCTCCTGATACAGTGGCGCGGAATCTTTTCGCGGAGCGCTCGTGTTCATGCGACGCGATGCTAGCACGCGGCGCGGCTACGACCGCGCCGTCGTCGACGCCGTTCTCCAGGCGTTGCATTCGCACCTGCCCGCGCGCGGCGCGATGCTCGCCGGACTCTCGGGCTTGCAGGGCAGCGGCAAGAGCACGCTCGCGCAGCAACTCGCGGCCGCCGCGGCGGAGCGCGGCATCGCGGCCGAAACACTCGCGCTCGACGATTTCTATCTCGGCCGCCGCGAACGCGCGGCGCTCGCCCGCGAAGTACACCCGCTGCTCGCGACGCGCGGCGTGCCTGGCACGCACGATCTCGCCCTGTTCGACACCACGCTGCGCGCGCTCGCGCGGGCGACAGCGCGGCACCCGGCACACGTACCCGTGTTCGACAAGGGCCGCGACACGCGTCTCCCGCGCTCGCGCTGGCGCCGCATCGGCAAGCCGCCACGACTGATCCTGCTGGAAGGCTGGTGCGTAGGCGTGCCGCCGCAAAGCGCAAGCGCGCTGCAACGCCCCGTCAACGATCTCGAACGCCGCGAAGACGCGGATGGGCGCTGGCGCACGTGGGTCAACACGCGCCTGTCCCGCGAGTACGCGCGCTTGTGGCGAAAGCTCGACGCGCTGGTCCTGCTCGAGGCACCGGACTTCGCAATCGTCGAGCACTGGCGGGGCGAAGCGGAACGCGCACTGCGCCGGCGCCGCGCACCGCGCGCCATGTCACCATCCACGCTGCGGCGTTTCCTGATGCACTACGAGCGGCTGAGCCGCCACGCGCTGCGTACGCTGCCGGCGCTTGCCGACATCCGGCTCGTGCTGGACGACGCGCGTCGTGTGACACGCGTCGTCGTGAAGCCGCGGGTCCGCGCTCAGCGCACGGGCTCGACCACGACGGCCGTTCCGTAGGCCAGCACTTCGGTCACGCCCTGCGCCACCTCGTTCGCGTCGTAGCGCACGCCGAGCACCGCGTTCGCGCCGACCTCGGCGGCGTGCCTCAGCATCAGATCGAAGGCTTCCTCGCGCGCCCGCTCGCAGAGCTCGGTGAACAGCGTGATGTTGCCGCCGACCAGCGTCTGCAGGGCGGCACCGAGATTGCCGATCACGCTACGCGAGCGCACGGTGATGCCGCGCACGACGCCGAGATGATCGATCACGCGCCAGCCGGGCAGCTCGTTGGTCGTCGTCACCATCTTACGCGTCAGGGGCATCGTCTCCTCCGTTCCAGCCGGCGCTGGCCGCCTGCTGCATCACGTGCACGAACTGCTCGACGTTGAGCGGCTTGGTCAGATAGTGATCCGCGCCGGCTCGCAGCGCGGCCTCGCGCGCGTCCGCCGTCGCCGTCGCCGACAGCGTGACGATGCAGCCCTTGTAGCCGCGCGAGCGCAGCTTGTAAACGGCTGCGTTGCCGGAGAGGCCGGAAAGCTCGACGTCGATCAGCAGCACGTCCGGCCGGCGCGCCATGGCTTCGAGCACGGCGCTCTGCGCGTCGGCGACGACGCGCACGCTGAAGCCGAGATCATCGAGCAGGGCTTCGAGCAGATGCGCAATGTCCGCATCGTCGTCGGCGACCAGGATGGTGCGTTCCTGCAGCCAGAAGCGCGGCGCGATCGCGTCCGCGTGAGCCGCCGGACGCTCCTGCGCGCGCGGCAGCGTTACGCGGAACGAGCTGCCGCGGCCGATTTCCGAGTCGAACGCGAGCGAGCCGCGCATCTGCTCGACCATGCGCTTGACGATGCTGAGCCCGAGCCCCGCGCCCTTGCTGCCGGCGTGTCCGCCGCGGTTGAACGGCGTGAACACCGCGTCGCGATGGGCGGCCGCGATGCCGATGCCGGTGTCGGTGACTTCGGCGGCGAGCTTGCCCGCGCGCCAGACGAGCTCCACCGTGACCTCGCCGCGCCGCGTGTAGCGCACCGCGTTCGAGACGAGATTCACCAGGATCTGCCGCAGTCGGATTTCGTCGAAGAGAGGCTCGGACGGATCCTCGATCTTCAGCGCCACGTCGAAACCGAGCCCCTTCTCCTCGGCAAGGGGCCGGAACATCGCCTCGAGATCGCGCAGCAGCGCGGCGAGATCGACCGGCGTCGGATTCAGCAGCGGCGCGGCGCCGTCGCCCCGGCCGTATTCGAGCAGGTTCTCCGCCAGCGTGAAGAGGTAGGTCGCGTTGCGCCGCACCGCGTGCAGCGCCTCGCGCAGCTCCGGCTCGTCTCCGACGCGGCGGTCGACCAGCTGCAGATAGCCGAAGATCGAAGTCAGTGGCGTGCGGAACTCGTGGCTCAGCGTTGCGATGAGCGCATTCTTCAGCGCGTGCGCTTCCTCCAGGCGCACGCGCTGGCGCTCGAGCTCGCTGCGGATGTGCTTGAGCTGACCGATCGCCTTCGACTTGGCCTGGCTCGCCAGCGCCTCCTCATGGCCGAGCTGCTGCTGCGCGCGCCGCCGCTCACGCTCGGTCTCGGCATCGAGGAGCAGCACGTGAAAGGCCGCGCCATCCGGAATCAGGTGCAGGTGCGCGCTGTGCCCGTTGGGAAGCTCGACGAACGGGACGTCCTGCGGCTCGGACGAAGGCAGGCCGATGAAGAGATCACGCAGAAGCTGCACGCTTCGTCCCGGTGCCTCGCCGTCGATGCCGTAATGCGCGGCGTCGCCGCGGATGTCGCGCAGCCGCCATTCCGAGTCGAAGCACAGCAGAAGCGGATGCACGCGCTGCCAGAACAGTCCGCGCAGGTAGCTCTCCACGCGCTCGGGAATCGCGTCGAAATCCAGCGCGCTCACGCCGCGAGCCTCCCCGCAATGTCGGCGAACGCCGCTTCCACCCCTTCGCCGGAGCGCGCGCTCGTCTCGTGCACCGGCAGCGTGCGGCGCAGCTCCGCCAACACCGCAGGCGCGATCTCCCACTGCTCGACGAGATCGAGCTTGTTCACGGCCAGCACGACTTCCGCGGCCGGCAACAGCGAGCGCGACTGCATCAGGAGCTCTAGCGCGGTATTGAGGCTGCGCTCGCGCGTGCCGTCCGCGACCAGCAGCAGCGCGGAGGCGCCGCGCAGATAGGTCATGTTGAGCGCATCGAGATGGCTCCGCCCGGCGATGTCCCAGAGCACGAGCTTGCACGCGGCGCGGCCAGGCAGCGCGATTTCCCGGCTGTCGACCTTGACGCCAACCGTGGTCAGGTATTTCTCGGAAAACGTGCTGTGCACGAATCGCGAGACGAGACTCGTCTTGCCGACGCCGAAGTCGCCGAGCATGCAGAGCTTGTGCGCGATCGCGGTCACGGGTCCGCACCGGCGAAGCGGAGGAAGGCGCCGCGCTCGCGCACGTCGGCGGCCGCCGGATCGTCGCTCACCGCCTCGACGTTTGCGAGGCCGCGCGCACGCAGCGCATCGGCCAGCCAGCGCGCACGATCGGCGCGCAGGCGAGCGTTCGTCACGCTGCTGCCGGGATCGTCGTTCGTGCCGACGGCGATCCAGGCCACCGGCACGTCGGCACTGGCGCCGAGCGCCTGCGCGCGCAGCGCATCCGCGATGATCGCATCGAGCACGGCAGCCGATTCGGGCGCGGGCTCGGTCTCGCGCACGAAGGCGACGCGCCGACCCGGCATGGCGGCGGCGATGCGGCGCAACGCGTCCCGCGCGCCGGCGGCCGCATCGTCACGCGCGATGCCGAGCTCGACGGCGCGCACGCCCGGAACCCATGCGGCCCGCTCGCGTGCCGCGTCGATCCATGCCGCGCCCGCGTGACCACCGAGGACGAGCGTGCCGCTCCTGACCGTGACGGTCACGCTTTCCGGCGCTTGCAGTAGTCGTCGCGCTCGCCGCGCGAGCACGTCGTCGTCGGTCGACACATAGCCGGTCGCGTCGAGTCGCACCGGTCGCGCAAAGGGATCGCCTTCGAGCAGCGGCTCGGGCGGGTCGGCGTCGGGATCGAGCAGGCCGTGGATCGTGACGCCGTTGCGGCTCGCATCGATTCCGGTCAGCACGAAGCCGGGATGCGTCGAGAGTCGGGCGCGCAGGTTCTCGATCCACGCGTTGTTGCGCTCGCGCCGCGCGATGCCCCAGGCCAGCAGCGCCAGCACAGCAAGGGCGATCAGCAGCAAGGGCAGGCGCGACGGCCGCGCCGCCTGCGCAGGCTCGGCCATTTCGAAATCCCGCACCAGCGCGTCCGGCCGCAGTGTGCTGCGCCATGCGGCGTCGGTGCCGGTTTCGCCCGCGGCAAGGCGCGCGTGGATCGCTTCGAGCCGCTCCTCGAGCAGGGCGCGCAGCTTCGGCGGCGGTACGCCGTGGATGAAGCAGGCGAGATTCGCGCGCGGCCCCTGCACCACCCAGAGCAGGTGCTCACCGACGCGCGCGGCGTCGAGCGTGCCGCCGCCCTCGCTTCCGACCGAATCGCGCACGAACTCGCCGATCGCGGTCAGCATGCCGGCGATCGCGTCGGCGTCGAGATCGGGTAGGTGCGGCGCGGATTCGCGGTCGAGCACCAGGCCGGACTCACGTTCGATCAGGAACACATGATCGATGCGGTATTTGAGCGTGTGCTTGAGCACGATTTCGGCGTAGGACACGCCGCTCCGCCACGCCTGGATGCGCCAGCGCAGGCCGCGCGGAGTGAAGCTCGACTCCACCGCGCGGTTGACGTCGGCGACGAGATTGCGCAGGGCCTCCGCGATCGCCTTGCGGATCGCAGGCCCGATGACCGGAAAGAGCGCGTCGACGATGATCTGCCGGTTGCTGCGCACCGCCGCGCCGAGCGCGTGCGTGAGCGGCGCCGCGAGCGCACGCGCCATGCGCGCGGCACCCTCGCCTTGCTGCGCTCCCTCGATCGCGGCGGGTAGACGCGAGGCAAGCTCGCTCTGATTGCGATCGAGCGCATCGACGCGAGCGTCCAGCGCGTCCAGCGTCCGGCGCTCGTCGCCGAGCAGAAGGGCCCGCAGCCGTTCGAGATCGCTGGCCGCCGCTGCGGTCGAGGACGGCGCCGGTTCGGCGCGGTCGCCGGTTGCGGCTTCCGCGGACTGCACCGGGTTCGGCACGGTGGCGATGGCCGCTCTCCGCTACTCGGCAGCCGGGTCGAGCTCGCCCCTGAGCCTGAGTGCGAAATCGGCCAGCAGCGCGGCGAGGTCATCGCGTCCGATCTTCTCTTTGCGCAGCTCGGCCGCGAGGCGGGCCATCGCGGCTTCGGCTTCACTGGCGCGGGCGTGAGCGGCCTTGCCGACATCCGCGAGCACGCCGCGCAGCCGCTCGTCGGTCGCGGCCAGCTCCTGAGCGTGGGCTTCGAGAGAAGCCGCGACTTCGCTGCGTGCCGTGCGCGCGGCCTGCTGCAGGCGCGATTCGAGGTCGTCGATCGAGCGGTTGCGGTCCTGGATCTCCTGGCGCAGCAGCTTGGCGAGCTTGTCGAGCTGATCGTCGATGCGCTTGTCGATCTGCGCGAGGCGCTTCTCCTGCGCGTCGCGCAGGCGCGAGAGCTCGGCTTCGAGACGACGGTCGAACTCCTGGAAGCGGCGCTCGTAGTCGCGCATCTGTCCGCCGAACAGGATGTCGCGGATCTGGTCGACGTTGCGGTCCGCGCCGCCATCGGCGGCGGGCTTCTTGCTGTCTGCCATGGCCCTGCTCCTGCGCTGCGCCGGCGCGGCGATGCGGCCGGCGCTCGGCGCACGCGCGCGAAGCCCGGCGGTTCTGCGTTGCGTAGGTCCCGTTCGCTTGCCCACGCCCCCTCCCGTTTCCGGCGATGCGCCGCACCGCCGCAGATGCACGTTTCAGACCTGTTCCAGCCGGTATCCGTGCTGGTAGATCGCGGCCAGCCGCCAGCCATGGCCGCCGTTGAGGTCGAGCTTCTTGCGCAGCCGGCTCACATGCGTGTCGACCGTGCGCGTCGACACCGCCGAAGTCAGATTCCAGACATTCTGCAGCAGCGCCTCGCGGCCGACGATGCGGCCCTGGCGCCGGAACAGGAAATGGGCAAGATCGAACTCGCGCTGCGTCAGCTCGATCTCGCGGCCATCGATGCTGATGCGGCGCCGCTGCGTGTCGATGCGGTAAGGCGGCAGATCGAGCGTGCCCTCGCCGGCATCGCTGCCGCCGTGCCGACGCAGCAGAGCGTTCACGCGCGCGAGCAGCTCGCGCTTTTTCGCCGGCTTCACGACGTAGTCGTCGCCGCCGCTTTCGAGCGCGTGCTCGATGTCGTCCTCGGTTCCGCGCGCGGTGAGGAAAATCACGGGCAGGCGGCCGTCCGCCGAGGAGCGAATGCCGCGCAGAACGTCGACGCCGGCCGTATCGGGCAGCATCCAGTCCAGGATCAGCAGATCGATGACCTCCGCGCCCTGGCGCCTGCGGAATTCGGCGGCGGTGTGGAACGCGCGCACCGTGTAGCCTGCTTCCTCCAGCCAGTGCTGGACCATCGCGGACTGGTCCGCGTCGTCCTCCAGCAGCCCGACCACGACACCGAGTTTCTTCACGGCGCGGCCTTTGCTGCCGTCCGCCGGGGCGCCCACCCGGCGGGCGGCACTCTCATTCGACGATGAAATTGATCCGCATGTTCACGCGCCACTCGATCACGCTGCCGTCTTCGCCCGTGATCGCCCGGATCTCGTTGACCCACGCGCTCTTGATGTTCTTGACCGTCTTGGAGACCTTGTTGAGACCCTGCTGGACCGCGTCTTCGATGCCCTTGCTGGACGAACTGCTGAGTTCGATTACCTTGGCGACCGTCATTGCGAAATCCTCCGCGTTCGAGTCCGCAGCCACTATAGCAAAGCGGCGAGGAAGCGCCATCGGTGCTTCGGCTGCGGTTTTTTCGGCCTTTTCCCATGCCGGAGCCGCTCAGGCGGCCGCGGCAGCCGGCGCCGACGCGCCCTGTCGGGGCAGATAGCGCAGCCAGACGAGGAACGCGACCAGTGCGTCGAGCACGATCAGCGCCTGCCAGAGATACAGGTGGAACCAGTCGAACCACACCCGGTTCCACTGGCCGAGATAGAACAGGCTGATGATGCGCACGAGGTTCAGCGCCTGGATCGCGAGAAAGCCCAGCCCGATGCCGACCAGCCGATGCTTCCATGGCGCCGGGAACGCCAGCATGGCCGAGACCAGGATGATCACCGCCTCGACCCCGTTGCAGCCGCGCTCGATCGAGATCGCGAAGCCGTTGCCCGTGCTCTGCAGGATCTTGCCGTAGGCGATCGCGTGCGCGTCGAACAGGCCCACGATGCCGACGCTGATCTTCGCGATCGCCGCCGTGAACGGCAGGATCACGTAGCGGTCCACCGGCTGGAGCAGCTCCAGCGTGAACAGGACCGCGAGGTAGATCAGAAAAAGGACGATGAAGCGGAACACGGAGGAAGCCGGGATTGGGGATTCGGGATTGGGATTCGGAAAGCAGCGGTAGCGATACGCGGCTAAGGCTACACTCCTTCCGACCGAACCCGAATCCCCCATCCCGGCCACGAAATGAATCCGGCGCCCAACCTCTTCTTCATAGGCCCGATGGGTGCCGGCAAGACCACGGTCGGGCGGCATGTGGCCGAGCTTCTGGGCATGCCGTTTCACGATCTCGATCACGAAATCGAGTTGCGCACGGGGGCCGCCGTGAGCCTCGTGTTCGATCTCGAAGGCGAAGCCGGCTTCCGCAAGCGCGAAACAGCGGCTCTGGCGGAGCTCGCGGCGTGCAGCGGCATCGTGCTCTCGACCGGTGGCGGCGCGGTGCTGGCGGAAGCAAACCGGCGCGCGCTGGCCGGACGCGGCTTCGTGATCTGGCTGGATGCCGCGATCGACGCGCAGCTCGCTCGGCTCGCCCGCGACCGCCAGCGGCCCCTGCTGAACGCGCCGGATCGCCGTGCACGTCTCGAGCAGCTCGCGCGCGAGCGGAATCCGATCTACGCCGAGCTCGCCGACCTTCGCATCGCCTCGCACGGCACCGGCAACAGCGCGCACACGGCGCGCCAGATCGTCGCGCTGCTCGAAACGCGCTGGCAGCGCGGCAACACCGGCGCCGCGGCATGAGCCTCGTCGAGATCGAAGTCGCCCTCGGCGAACGTCGCTATCCGATCCGGATTGCGGCAGGCTTGCTCGACGATCCCGATACCTGGCGCGGCGCGCTGCGCGGCCGGCACGCGCTCGTGGTCACCGACGAGCACGTCGCGCCGCTCTACATGAAGCGCGTCCTCGCGGGGTTGTCGTCGCTGACCTACGACGTGCTGGTCCTCCCGCCCGGCGAGGCTTCGAAGACGCTGCACAGCGCCGGACGCGCGTTCGACGCGCTCGCCGCGATCGGCGCGAGCCGCGACGCGACCGTGATCGCGCTCGGCGGCGGCGTGGTCGGCGATCTCGCCGGCTTCGCCGCAGCCACCTGGATGCGCGGCATCGATTTCCTGCAGATGCCGACCACGCTGCTCGCCATGGTCGATTCCTCGGTCGGCGGCAAGACCGGCGTGAACCTCGAAGCCGGCAAGAATCTCGTCGGCGCTTTCCATCAGCCGTGCGCGGTCATCGTCGATACATCGACGTTGTCGACGCTGCCGCAGCGCGAATACGCGGCGGGTCTTGCCGAAGTCGTCAAGTACGGCGCGATCGGCGACGCCGGCTTCTTCGCCTGGCTCGAGGCGAATGCCGATGCGCTCGCCGCGTGCAATTCCGCCGCGCTGGCCGAAGCGATAGCGACGAGCTGCCGCCACAAGGCCGCCGTCGTCGCACGCGACGAGCGCGAGCACGGCGAGCGCGCGCTGCTCAACTTCGGGCACAGCTTCGGCCATGCGATCGAGGCCGCCTCGGGCTATGGCACGGTGCTGCACGGCGAAGCGGTCGCGATCGGCATGGTGCTCGCCGCTTCGCTCGCGGCTTCACTGGGGCGCGCGCCCGCCGCCGACACCGTTCGACTCGCCGCGCTGCTGAAGCGCTTCGGCCTGCCGACAGCCTTGCCGCCCGGCCTCGGCGCCGAGGCACTGCTCCAGCACATGCGGCTCGACAAGAAGAACCTGGGTGGCAAGCTGCGGCTCGTGCTCTGGCGCGGCATCGGCCACGCCGAGATCGTGCCGGACATCGCCGAGACGCTCGTCCGGAGCGTGTTCGCGACCTGACGCCGCGGTGTACGGCGGCGCGGCACGAGCACGGTCCGACCACCGTACTCGGGTAAAATCGTCCGGCTATGCGCCTCTTCATGCAGTCCCGCGCCGAAGGATCGGAAGCGCCGCGCTACTACGAGATCGTGCTGCAGCAGGATCTGCTCGGCGGCTGGACGCTGTTCCGCGAGTGGGGCCAGCAGGGCGGACGTTCGAGCAGCAAACGGGAAGTATTCCTCGAGCGCGACGCGGCGCTGAGCGCGTTCGAGCACGCACGCGACGCGCAGATCAAGCGCGGGTTCCGCGTGATGTTCAGCCAGGGCTTCGACGGCCCCGGCGGGTAGCCTGTCCTCCGTAGCGAGGCGGTGCGCGATACGTAGGGTCGCCTCGCGCCGGAAACGGATCGAAGCGCCGCGCCGGGAGAATCCGCACCCTGCTCTCTCGCGAAGCAGAAAAACGCAGGAACGAGCGGAGCGATCAAGGAATCAGAATGCCGACCAACGACACCCGCGATCACCGCTTCCTGCGCGCCCTGCGCCGCCAGCCCGTCGACATGACGCCGATCTGGATCATGCGCCAGGCGGGACGCTACCTGCCCGAATACCGCGCAACACGCGAGCGTGCCGGCAGCTTTCTCGCACTCGCGAAGACGCCGGAGCTCGCCTGCGAAGTCACCTTGCAGCCGCTCGCGCGCTTTCCTCTCGATGCGGCCATCCTGTTTTCGGACATCCTGACGATACCGGACGCGATGGGGCTCGGTCTTCATTTCGTCGAAGGCGAGGGACCGAAGCTCGCGCACCCGCTGCGCAGCGCGGCCGATATCGAAAAGCTCGGCGTGCCGGATGCGGAGACGGATCTTCGCTACGTCATGGATGCGGTGCGGCTGATCCGCCGCGAGCTAAGCGGCCGCGCACCGCTGATCGGCTTTGCCGGAAGCCCGTGGACGCTGGCCTGCTACATGATCGAAGGCGAAGGCTCGGCGAGCTTTGCGCGCGCGAAAGCGCTCGCATGGAACGATGCCCCGCTGATGCAGCGTCTCCTCGACGTGCTCGCACGCTCCGTCGCAGCGTATCTCGCCGGCCAGGCCGCTGCCGGCGCGCAGGCGCTGATGGTGTTCGACACCTGGGGCGGCCTGCTCGGCCCGGCGCAGTTCCGCGACTTCTCGCTGCGCGCCCTCGCTGACGTGGTTGCGTTGCTCAAAGCCGATCCGGTGGCGTGCGAGCTGCCGGTCATCCTGTTCTCCAAAGGCGCCAACGCGCACCTCGAAGCACTGGCCGACACCGGCTGCGCGGCGCTCGGCGTCGACTGGACGATCCCGATCGGCGAGGCGCGCGCGCGCGTCGGCGGGCGCGTCGCGATCCAGGGCAATCTCGATCCCGCCGTACTTGTGGCATCGCCCGAAGCGATCCGCCGCGAAGCGAAGTCGGTGCTCGACGATTTCGGCCCGCACCCCGGACACGTGTTCAACCTCGGCCACGGAATCACGCCGGACATCGATCCCGGCCACGTCGCCGTGCTCGTCGATGCCGTGCATGAGATGAGCCGGCGCCCGGCCTAGCTGCGCGACATCACGAGAACAGCCGGTGCCCGAACTCGGCGAAGGTGCGATCCAGGCTCACCAGCACGAACGCGAGACTCAGCGTGTCGTACGTGCCGTGCACGACGATGTTGAACCAGAGATTGCGCCCCGCCGCGACGTAGACGATCGCGAACAGGAGGCCGAGCAGACCCGTGATCAGAATTCCGGTCGGGCCCTGGTACGCGTGCGCCGCGCCGAACACGACCGCTGACAGCAGCACCGCCGCGGCGGTCACGAAACGCGAGGCGTTGTCGAATGCGGCTTCGATGCGCCCGATCAGGAACGCGCGGAACACGATCTCCTCGCAGATTGCGGCGCCTATCCAGATTCGCGGCAATATCGCGAGATATCGCGCGACGTCACCGCGCAGCGGATCGAACACGGAGAGATCGCGCGGGATGCCGGTCAGTTTCTCGACGAAAGGCGTCAGCAGCAGCTTCGTGAACAGGAGCAGCACGACTCCGGCAAGAATGCCGAACGCGATCGTGCGCGCAATCGAGCGCGGGCGCGCGAGGCCGAGCGAGCGCCACGGCGCACGCGTCTCGATCGCGACCGCGGCGATCGCGATCAGCGCAGCGACGGCGACGACGAAATCCCAGTCGATCAGCGCGACGACGCCGATGACAAGCGCGATCCAGACGAGCTGACGCAGGCGGACGAGGAGATCCATCGGCGCGCCTAGGCCGCCCGCTCCCGCGAGGCAAGCGCGGCGGCGATCGCGGCTTCGAGCAGCGCGGCGGTTACCGGCTTGCGCAGCAGGCCGTCCATGCCGGCGGCGCGGATCTGCGTTTCCTCGTTGCCGATCGAGCGCGCCGTGACGGCGACGAGCGGAATCGAGGCGCTCGATTCGCCGGCGCGTATCATGCGCGCGAGCTGCAACCCGTCGACGCCGGGCAGGTCGAGATCGAGCAGCGCGAGATCGAAGCGCGCGTTGCGCAACTCGACCAGCGCGGCGAGCCCGTTGGCGACGTGCACGGCGCGGTGCCCGATCCCTGCGAGGAGGCCGCACAGCACCTGCGCAACGGTCGGATCGTCTTCGACAAGCAGCACGTCCAGCGCGCTCGAAGGTGCGCGCATTGCCGGCCTCGCGGTTTCCGGCTGCGGTGCCTCGTACAGCGGCAGGTCGACATCGAAGGTGGTGCCCACGCCGGGCGTGCTCGACACGGCAATGCGGCCGCCCATCAGGACCGCGAGCTCGCGGCTGATCGCAAGGCCGAGGCCCGAGCCGCCGTGCCGCCGCGTCACGCCCTCGGCCTGCTCGAAGCGGTTGAACAGTCGCGCGCACACGTCCTCGCTCATGCCGGGGCCGGTGTCGCTGACGCGAAAGCGCAGGTGATCGCCGCCGATGCGCGACAGCGCAAGCGTGATGCCGCCCTGCTCGGTGAACTTGATCGCGTTGTTGACGAGATTCAGTAGGATCTGTTTGATGCGGAGCGCGTCGCCCCAGACCAGCTCTGGCGCGCCCGGCGCGATATCGACGGTGATCGCGAGGCCCTTGCGCTGCGCCAGCGGCTGCTGGAGCGCCGCGACCTCGCGCACGAGCGCGGCGGGGTCCAGCTCGCGGTCGTCGAGCGCGAGCTTGCCCGCCTCGATGCGCGCGATGTCGAGGCTGTCGTTGACCAGGCGCAGCAGAAGCTCGCCGGACTGGTGGATCGCCTTCGCATAGCCGCGCTGGCGCTCGTCGAGCGGCGTCGCCAGCAGAAGCTCGCTCATGCCGAGCACGCCGGTCATCGGCGTGCGGATCTCGTGGCCCATCGTGGCGAGAAAATTCGACTTGGCCTCCGCAAGCTGCTCGGCATTGCGCCGCCGCTCGTCGGCGAGCGCGAGCGCGTGCCGGCGCCTCACGCGCAGGCGATAACCGGCCAGGATCGCGAAGCCCGCGCCGAGCAGCGCCAGCGCATACGCGACGAACGCACCCGTGCGCGCCCAGATCGGGGGCGCCACGGTCACCGCGATCGGGCCGAGCGCGCTCCAGGCGCCGTCCGCGTTCGCGGCGCGCACCTGCAGGGTGTACCTGCCCGCGGGCAGCTGCGAATACGAACGCTCGCCGCGTTCGCTGTCGATCCACTCGGGGTCGAAGCCGACGAGCTGGAAGCGGTAGCGGTTCGACGAAGGATTCGCGTAGGACAGCGCACGCACTTCCACCGTGAAATCGAGGTCGCCGTGCTGCAGCTCGATGGGCGTCTCGGGATCGAGCGCCACGACGCGCCCGCCGCGCCGCACGCTGAGCCCGACCAGCCTGAGCGGCGGCGGCGGCGTGTCGGAATGCAGGTGCGCGGGATCGAAGGCGACCACGCCGTCCTCGGTACCGGCGTAGAGCGTGCCGTCCGCACCGCGCGCGAGCGCACCGACGCGGAATTCCGCGCTCGGCAATCCGTCGCTCGCGTCGAAGTGGCGGATCGCGCGCGTCTTCGGATCGACGCGCCAGAGCCCGCGCGATGAGGTCACCCAGATCGAGCCGTCGGTCGCCACGGCGAGCGCGCTCGCGACCATCGCCGGCCAGCCGTCGGCCGCTTCGAAGCGCAGCGAACGCAGCGCGGTCATGCCGTCGATGCGATAGCGTTCCAGCGCGCCGACGCGGTGCAGCCACAACTCGCCGTCGGCGTCGAACGCGAGAGCGTGGATGCGCTCGTGCGGAATGCCGGCGATCGGCTCGAAGGCGGTTTGCTTCTCGCCCAGGCGCTCGATGCCGCTGGCGGTCGCGATCCAGGGCCGGCCCTGCGCGTCGAGCGCGAGCGCGGCGATGTCGGCGTCGCCGAGCGTCTTCTCGGTCGGCGTGAAACGGCGCAGCACGCGCGGCGCCGCCGGGCCCGGCGGAGCCAGCAGCGAAACGCCGCCGCCGAGCGACACCGCCCAGACATTGCCGTCCTTTGCGCGCACCAGACTGGTGACGAATCCCGGCGGCGGCAGCGCGTCGTCGCGCATGAGATCGACCGGCAGTTCGAACGATCCGCTGCCGTCGAGCGCGTGCAGCACGAGCCCGTTGCGATCGCCCAGCCAGATGCGCCCGTTCCGCTCGGGCAGCACGGCCGTGAGATAGCTCGTCGATCCCGGCGTGCCGGAAAGATGCCGATCGATCGCGCCGGTCACCGGATCGATGCGGTCGAGCGCGCCGTTGCCGGTGGCGACCCAGGCCGCGCCGGTCTCGTCGAGGCCGATCGCGCGCACGCGCGGGAAGCTGAGGCTTGCGGGATTGCCCGGCAGATGGCGAAACGCGGCGAAGTCGTGCCAGTGCGGCGGCAGGTGCGCCAGGCCCGAACCTTCCAGCGCGAACCACGTGCCGCCTTCGCTGTCGCGAAGGATGTCGTGGACGCGCACTTCGGGCAGCGAACCCGGCACCGATTCCTCGCCGGCGTAGCGGCGCGCCTGGGCGCCTTCGAGCTGGACGAGCCCGCTCAGCGTGCCGATCCAGAGCTCGTCCGGCGCACCGCGCGCCATGCTGACGATGGAGAGCGGCGGCATCGATTCGGCAAGCTCGCCGAGATAGCGCAGGTCGGCGCCGACGCGGAACAGGCCCTTGCGCGTGCCGACCAGGAAGCTGCCGTCCTTGTCCGGCACCACCGCCCAGATGTGCGACGGGCCCTTGCGCCGATCGAGCGGCGGCAGATCGACGTGGGTGATGCGACCATCGGCGGCGCGGACATCGAGGCCGGCGTCGGTGCCGATCCAGAGCCGTCCCGAACGATCGGCGGAGAGGCTCACGATCGTGCTCGATCGCAGGCTGTCCGGATTCTCGGCGTCGTGATCGACGTGCATGAAGCGGCCGTCGGGCAGCAGCTCGTTGAGGCCGCCGAGGTACGTGCCGACCCAGATCGAGCCGCCCGTGTCCTCGGCGATCGCCCAGACGTCGTCGTTGCCTAGCGTCGAGAGATCGTTCGGCACGTGGCGCCAGTGGCGGAAATGCTCGCCGTCCGGTTCGAGCAGATTGAGGCCCGAGCCTTCGCCGCCGCACCAGACGCGTCCCTTGCTGTCGATGAGCAGCGCGGTGACGTTGTTGCCGCCGATCGAGCGCGGCTCCTTCGGATCGTTGCGAAACACGCGGAACGAGACGCCGTCGTAGCGCGCGAGGCCGTCCTGCGTTCCCAGCCAGATGAAGCCGTCGCGGTCCTGCGCGAGCTTGTAGACGGTGCTCGACGGCAGGCCGTCCGCGACGGATGTCGTGACGAACTGCGGGGGCGCCGGCGGCGGCGCCGCACCCGCCGCGACGGCCAGCAGCATGAGCACGAGTGGCAAGAAGCGCTGCATACCCCCTCCCGCCGTCGATACTGCCACGCGCACGCGCCCGGTGCAGCCCCCGCGAACCGCGACGTGCGTCATGCCGGAGAAACGCACGCGAGATCCGGACCCGGCGCTCCGGCTGGATAGAATCGACGCCATGACGAAGCCGCGCGTTCCGCTCCGCCTCCTCATCGTCGCCGCGATCGCGATCGGCGGCGTGCTGGCCCTCGCGCTCGTCATCGCGCTGTTGAACAGCGCGCTCGAGCTCTACGAGCGCGTCTCCGCGTTGTCGGTGTGGCTGCGCGTTCCGCTGATCGCGCTCGGCGCCGCATTGGTGGCGGGGCTCGGCTGGTTGCTCTGGCGTCTGGCGCGACCGTCGCGGCGCGCAGCCGTGGCGACGGCACCGCCGGTGTCGCGCGCCGACGTCGAGGCACGCATCGACGCACTGCGCGCACGCAAGGCCGAGACGGCCGCGCTGGAGGCGGAGCTGATCGAGCTCGATCGCCGCCGCGCCAGCGGCGAAATCCATGTCGCGCTGTTCGGCGAAATCTCCACTGGCAAGTCGAGCCTGGTGCGGGCGCTCGCGCCAGAAGCCGCGCCCGATGTCGACGTGCGCGGCGGCACCACGCGCGAGGTCGCGCACCATCGCGGCAGGCTGCCGGACGGGCGCGAGCTGGTGCTGGCCGACGTGCCGGGCAGCGGCGAGGTCGAGGGGCGCGTGCGCGAGCAGATCGCGCGCGACGAGGCGTTGCGCGCGCACGCGGTCGTGTATGTCTGCGCGTCCGACCTCACGCGCGCGCAGGACGCCGAGCTCGGCTGGCTGCTCGGCTTCGGCAAACCGCTCGTGTTCGCGCTCAACAAGGCGGATCAATACGGCAGCGACGAAATCGAGGCGCTGCTGCATAGGCTCCGTGAGCGCTACGGCGGACGCGCAGGCGCCGTGGTCGCCGTCAGCGCCGGCGGGCGCGAACGCTTCGAGCGCACGCTGGCCGACGGCCGGCGCGAACGCGTCGAGCGCGAGCGCGCGCCGGAGATCGCGCCGCTGCTTGATGCGCTTTCGGCGCTCACGGCGCCCGGCGCGGCGGGACTCGAGTCCGCGCGCGAAGCGGCGGTGCTCGCCGAAGTCGGGCGCCGCAGCGATGCGCTCGCACGCGAAGCCGCCGCGCGCGAAGCGGCGGAAACGATCGCCAGATACACGCGTCGCGCGATCGTCGGTGCGCTCGCCGCGGTCGCGCCGGGCAGCGATATCCTGATCCAGGGTGCGCTCGGCACCGCGCTCGTGCGCGAGCTCGCGCGCATCCACGGCGTACCCGTGCGCGAGCTGGACGTCGAGGCCTTGCTGTCGCGGCTGGGGCTCACCGTGCGCAACACGACCGCCATCGTGCTCGCGATCGCGGGCAATGCGCTGAAGGCGTTTCCGGGTCTCGGCACGCTCGGCGGCGGCATGTTGCACGCGGTGGCCTACGGCCTCGTGTTCGACAGCGTGGGCCGCGCGCTCGCCGCCACCTTGAGCGAGCGCGCCGCGCTCGACGCGGCGGACATCGAGACGCGCGTGCGCGTGCTGCTCGCCGAGCCGGCCGGCGAACGGCTGGAGCGCGTCGCGCGGCTGGCGCTCGAAGCCGCGCGCGGCGACACCCAGCGCGCGGACGGGTAAAACACTCAGGGAACACACCGTTCAGCGCGCGTCGCTGGCGGCGGGCGCGCGTTTTTGCCAAGCTCGCGGCATGAACATCCGGTCACGACCCGTCGCCGCGGCGGGCTCGATACTCTTCGGTGCGCTCCTGCTCGGTGCGCTTCCGCTCGAAGCGGCGGCGGATGCTGAGACATATCGCTTCGATCCCGTGCACTCGCAGGTCTGGTTTTCGGTGAGCCACGAGCGGCTGTCGAACCCGCTCGGACGCCTGCACGTCAAGGGCGGCTGGTTCCAGTTCGATCCGGACGATCTCGCCGACGCGCGCGTCGATGTCGAAATCGATCTCGCCTCGGTCGACATGGGCGACGGCAAGTGGAACGACACGATCAAGTCGGGACAGTTCTTCGACGTCGGGCGCTGGCCGACCGCACGCTTCGTCAGCCGGAAGGTCACCGAGACGGAGGATGGTGCCGCCGGCGTCATCCACGGCGACCTGACGCTGCACGGCGTGACCCGGCCGATCGACGTCGACTTCAAGCTCAACCGCGTCGGTAACGATCCGTACACGTTCAAGCAGAAGGCCGGCTTCTCCGCGCGCGCGAAGCTGAGCCGTGGCGACTTCGGCATGAAGCGTTACCAGGACGTCGTCGGCGACACCGTCGAGCTGATCATCGAGATCGAAGGCATCCGCGATCGCGACGCCGCGAAGAACGCCGTGGAGAAAAAGCCCGATGCCGATTAGGAGCGACCCGTCGCACTGGGGCAGCCTGGCGAAGTTCTTCCACTGGACGATCGTGCTGCTGATTCTCGTGCAGGCGACGGTCGGCCTCGTCATGGTCGAGCTGCCGAAGCGGCCGAACGTGATTCCGGTGTACACGTTCCACAAATCGCTCGGCCTCACGATCTTCGTGCTGGCGATCCTGCGCCTCGGCTGGCGGTTGTTCGATCGTCGCCCCGACGATCCGCCCGGCATGCCGCGCTGGCAATCCGTCGCCGCGCGGCTTGGCCACGCGCTGCTTTACCTGCTGCTCTTCGCGGTTCCACTCTCCGGCTGGCTGTTCGATTCGGCGAGCAGCCTGCGCCCCTTGTACTGGTTCGGCCTGTTCAGGGTGCCGAGCCTGACCGGCGGGCCGGACGAGACGCTGAAGAGCGCCACCGAGGAGGCGCATGAGATCCTGTTCTGGATACTCGCCGCCGTCGCGGCGGGGCACGCCGCCGTCGCGCTGGTGCATCATTTCTTCAACCGCGACGAGGTGCTCGTGCGCATGCTGCCGGGGCGCCGCGCGTCCCGTGTCGTTTCCTGAGGAGAACCGGACCATGCTCCGCCTGCTGATGCTCGCTTTCCTGCTCTCGCCCGTCGCGGCCGTCGCGCGCGACTGGCAGGTCGACGCCGCCAAGAGCACGCTGACCTTCAAGGGCACTTACCAGGGCGAATCGTTCGACGGCCGCTTCCGCAAGTTCGACGCGACGATCGCGTACGATGCGGGTGATCTCTCCAAGTCGAAATTCGACGTCACCGTCCACCTTTCCAGCGTCGACACCGGCAGCAGCGAGCGCGACGAAACGCTCGCAACCGCCGATTTCTTCGACACCGCCAAGACGCCGGAAGCGCATTTCGTCACCGAATCCTTCGCGAAGGGCGCCGATGGCAGCGTCGAGGCGAAAGGCCAGCTCACGATCCGCGGCCAGACCAGACCGGTCAGCCTCGAGGTGAAGTTCGTCGAGAGCGGCGACACCGCCACGCTCGATGTCGACACGACGCTAAAACGCGCCGACTTCGGTCTCGGCACCAGCGACGACTGGGCCGACATCGGACCGGAGGTCCCGGTGCACGGCCACCTGGTGCTGACGGCGCGTTGAAGTGGGGAATGGGAACAGGGAATCGTAGAAGACTTGCTCTTACTATTCCCTATTCCCTGTTCCCTTATTGCAAGTCCACATGCCCACCTTCCTCCCGTGGTGGCAACGCCTGCGCGAACGCTTCGCTCGGCGCGAGGCGCCCGCCGAGTCGGCTGCCGCGTCGCCAGCGCGCGGCGACGCTCACAGCGTGCAGGCTGCGCAAAGCCTGCGCGCCCTGCTCGAGGATCCGGCGATCCCGCCGGCGATCCGCACGCATCTCGCCGACGAATTCGCGCGGCTCGAGGCGATGCTGGGGAGGCTCGAGCGCGGCGAGTTGCACATCGCGGTGTTCGGGCGCGTCAGCGTCGGCAAGTCGGCTCTCGCGAACGCGCTGCTCGGCACGGATGCGTTCACGGTCGGGGTGCTGCACGGCACGACGCGCGTCGCCGCGGGGCGCGCCTGGCAGGAGGTCGCCGGCAGCGGCGTGCACCTGATCGACACGCCCGGCATCGAGGAGCTGGACGGCGAGGCGCGCGAGAAGCTCGCATTCGAAGTCGCGGGGATCAGCGACCTCGTCGTGTTCGTCGTCGACGGTGACATGACGCAGCGCGAGCTCGACGCACTGCGCCTGCTCGCGCGCACGGAGCGGCCGCTCCTGCTCGCGCTGAACAAGGCCGACCGCTACGGCGATGACGAGCGCGAGCGCCTGCTCGAGCGTCTGCGCGAGCACGCGCGGGGGAGCGTGCGCGCCGATGACGTCATCACGGTGAGCGCGCAGCCGGCACCGGAAAAGCGCGTCCGCATCGATGCAGACGGTGTCGAGCACGCCGAGCTGCGCGAGCGCGCGCCCGACATCGCCGCGCTGCGGGATCGCCTGTCCGCGATCATCGAGCGCGAAGGCAAGACGCTCGCCGCGCTCAACGCCAGCCTGTTCGCCGGGCGCCTCACCGATCAGGTGAGCCGGCGCATCGCCGAGGCGCGGCGCGATCTCGCGGCGAAAGTCATCCGGCAGTATTGCATCGCGAAGGGCGTCGCCGTCGCGCTGAATCCAGTGCCCGTGGCCGACCTCCTCGCCGCGGCGGCACTCGACGCGGCGCTCGTCATGCAGCTTGGCCGCGTGTACGGCCTGCCGCTGACCCGAAGCGAGGCGGGCTCGCTGATCGGCGTGATTTCCGCCCAGCTCGCCGCGCTGATGGGCGCGATCTGGGGCGTGCATCTCGTAGCATCGGCGCTGAAAGGCGTCAGTGCCGGGCTTTCGACCTTTGTGACGGCCGGCGCCCAGGGCGCGCTCGCGTGGTACGCGACCGAGCTGGTCGGGCGCGCCGCCGAGCGCTATCTCGTCGCCGGCAAGTCCTGGGGCGAGAAAGGCCCGAAGCGCGTCGTCGCGGAGATCGTCGAGAGCCTCGACCGCGATTCGATCCTCCGCGAGGCGCGCACGGAGATCCTGAAGCGGTTGCGTGCTTCGTCCGCGAGCGCCTGAGGCGAAAAAATGCTTTCGCGGCAGCGTGGAAGGGCGGCCGGGGACTGACGCCGCGGCCTGAACCTGCGAACATCCGCGCCACCGCTTCGGCCCACAGACCAGAACGCGGACGTTCCGTCGCCCGCAAGAGGAGCCTGCATGTCCCAACATCACGCCATCCGCCGCGAGGTCGGCGCTTTCGCCCTGATGCTGACGGGGCTCGGATCGATCATCGGCTCGGGCTGGCTGTTCGGTGCCTGGCACGCGGCGCAGCTCGCGGGGCCCGGCGCGATCTGGGCGTGGCTGATCGGCGCGCTGATCATCACCGCGATCGCGCTGACCTATTCCGAGCTCGGCGCGATGTTTCCCGAATCAGGCGGCATGGTCCGCTACGGCCACTACTCGCACGGCTCGCTGGTCGGCTTCATCGCTGCGTGGTCGAACTGGATCGCGATCGTCTCGGTGGTGCCGGTCGAGGCGGAGGCGTCGGTGCAGTACATGGCGTCGTGGCCCTGGGCCTGGGCGCAGGGCCTGTACGTGCACATGCCGGACGGGCACGGCGAGCTGACAGTGCCGGGACTCTCGATCGCGGCCGTGCTCGTGATCATCTATTTCCTGGTCAATTTCTGGAGCGTGAAGCTCTTCGCGAAGACCAATACCTACATCACGCTGTTCAAGCTCGTCGTGCCCGCGGCGACCGCGATCGCGCTGATCGTGACCGAGTTCAACCCCGCCAACTTTTCGGTCGGCGCGCACGGCGGCACGCACGCGGTCAGCCTGCCCGCGGTGCTCACTGCGGTCGCGATCAGCGGCATCGTGTTCAGCTTCAACGGCTTCCAGAGCCCGGTCAATCTCGCCGGCGAAGCGCGCAATCCCGGGCGCAGCGTGCCGTTCGGCGTGCTGGGTTCGATCGGGCTCGCGACGATCGTCTACCTGCTGCTGCAGGTCGGTTTCCTCGGCGCCGTCGACCCGGCCCTGATCGCCGAGAACGGCTGGGCCGCGCTCTCCTATTCCTCGCCGTTCGCGCAGCTCGCACTCGCGGTGAACCTCAACTGGCTGGCGCTGCTGCTCTATGCCGATGCGTTCGTCAGTCCGAGCGGCACCGGCATCACCTACACCGCGACCACCGCACGCATGATCTACGGCATGGAACGCAACGGCACGCTGCCGCCGGTGCTCGGCCGCGTGCACCCGGTCTACGGCGTCCCGCGCCCGGCGATGTGGTTCAACCTCATCGTCGCGTATCTCTTCCTGTTTTTCTTCCGCGGCTGGGCGACGCTCGCGGCAGTGATCTCGGTCGCGACGATCATTTCGTACCTGACGGGACCGGTCAGCGTCGTCAGCCTGCGCCGCACGGCACCGGAGCTGCACCGGCCGTTCCGCCTGCCGGGCCTGTCGCTGATCGCGATACTCGCGTTCGTCTTCTCGGCCGAGCTCCTGTACTGGGCGAAGTGGCCGCTGACCGGCGAGATCATCCTGCTGGTGATCGTGGCATTGCCGGTTTACTTTTACTATCAGGCGAAGAACGACTGGCACGACTTCGCCCGCCAGCTCACCGGCGCCTGGTGGCTCATCGCCTACCTGCCGACGATCGCGCTGGTCTCGTACTGCGGCAGTGCCCAGTTCGGCGGACACGACTACATTCCGTTCGGCTGGGACCTGGCGCTGGTCGCCGTCATCGGCGTCGCCTTCTACTTCTGGGGCGTTGCCGCCGGCTGGCGCACGCCGGCCGTCGATGCCGCG
The DNA here is from genome assembly GCA_966248875.1 of uncultured Rhodanobacteraceae bacterium. Lineage (GTDB taxonomy): Bacteria > Pseudomonadota > Gammaproteobacteria > Xanthomonadales > Rhodanobacteraceae > Dokdonella_A. The sequence continues at coordinate 18,380 of CBINBI010000019.1, read as the reverse complement.
CACGGCGAGATTCCACCTCTGGAGGAAGGCGTCGAGCCTCCGGAGGCGATCAGCCGGCAGTGAGCACGAAGTCACATTGCACGGCTCGCACCGGTGCAGCAATGCCGGAATCGCGCGAAGATGGGTGTCCCTCTCGCACCCGGAAGGAGCGTGACATGAACCCTCGGACATCGATCGCATCGCTTGCTGCAGGTTTCGCGCTGGCTTTCGCCGCGAGCGCGGCCGCACAGAACCTCGGCGCGCTGAAGGACGTCGCTGGCGGGCTCGATCCCGGCGCCCTCGCATCCGGCAGTGTCGGCAACGCGGCGGGCATCATCCAGTACTGCATGGCCAACAACTTCCTGGAAGGCGAAGCCGTGTCGTCGGTGAAGGACAACCTCGTCACCAAGCTCGGCGGCGCGGAAAACGCCGAAAAGGACAGCGGCTACGCAGCCGGCGTGCAGGGCAAGCTGATCGGCGGCGACGGCAAGACCACGAACTTCGACGATTTCGGCGGCAGCCTCGAGAGCGAGCTGAAGCGGAAGGCCTGCAGCGCGGTGTTCGATCACGCGAAGTCGCTGCTGTAGCCGCGCGTCGCCGACACCGAAGGCCGTCGTGCGGAGGCGGCGTCGCGGGCTCAGGGCTGCGCTCCTCGACGCCGCTCCGGAACATTTGAAATTTTTCCGAGCCGGCGGCGGCCGCCGGGACTTTCGTGCCCGGCTTCACGGAACCGTTGACGCCGGCGTCACACCGCGCGCGTCGATTGCGTCTAGACTCCCGCCCGCATCTCTGGGAGGGGGACAACATGGCTTTGCGCATCCTGCAGGCGACGACCGTCGCGCTGGCCTTCGTCGCGACGGCGGCTTCCGCCCACGACGGCGATCTCGACCGCTCGTTCGGTACCGACGGCCTCACCGTCATCGATTTCGGCGCGGCCGCGACCGCGTACGGCCTCGCCATCGATTCGAACAGCCGCGTGATTCTGGGCGGCACCTTCGAAGACGCCGTGAGCGGAACCGACTTCGCCGCCGCGCGCCTCACGCGTGACGGCCTGCCCGACGCGAGCTTCAGCTTCGACGGCTGGACCACCATCGCCGTCGGAAGCGGCGCCGCCTACGACGGGGCGCTCAACACGATCGTGCAGAGCGACAACAAAATCGTTCTCGTCGGCGAAGGAGCGGACACCGACGTCTTCGGCGACGACTCGGACTTCAAGCTGGTGCGGCTCAACGTCGACGGCACGCTCGACACTACGTTCAGCGGCGACGGCAAGGCCTACGTCAACTTCGATCTCGGTGGCATGAACTCCGACCGGGCGCTGGATGCGGTGCAGCTCCCGAACGGCAAGCTGATCGTGGTCGGAGTCGCCGACGTCGACACCGACAATTCCGATTTCGCGATCACGCGTCTCAATGTCGACGGCACGCGCGACACGGGCTTCTCCGGCGACGGCCGCGCGACGGTCGCCTTCGACCTCAATCCGACGGACGCGGACGACATCGCCTCCAGCGTCGCGATCGACGCGGAGGGGAACATCGTCGTCGCCGGCACCGCGAAGAAGACGCCCGGATCAGATTTCGATTTCGCGATCGCCCGCCTGACGCCCAACGGCGCGCTCGATCCGAATTTCGGCGGCGACGGGCGCGTGACCGTGGCGTTCGATCAGGGCGGCGACCTGGACGACGAAGCTCTCGAGCTCATCATCGCGCCCGACGGATCGATCTTCGTGACCGGGGCTTCGACAGACAACGGCTACGACTTCGCCGCCGTCAAGCTGCAGCCGGATGGAACCCCGGATCCGACCTTCGGCAATGGCGGAAAAGTCACGATCCCGTTCGATTTCGGCAGCACCAACCACGACATATCGTACGGCGCAGCGCTGCAACCCGACGGCAAGCTCGTGCTGGCGGGGCTCGTCACGATCAGCGATAACGACAGCGACATCGCGCTGGTCCGCCTCAATACCGACGGCACGCTGGACGACACGTTCGGCTTCGGTGGCAAGTCGATCATTTCACCGAACCTTGGCGGCAGCAGCCTGACCGACGGCGCCGTCCGCGCACGCATTCAGGACGGTTACCTCGTGTTCGGCGGCATCGTGACGGCACCGAGCGACAACAGCAGCTTCGCGGCGGGCCGCATCGTCATCGACACGATCTTCGACAACGGCTTCGAGCAGCCCTGAGGCTCAGCGCGCGGCCGCGAGGAACGCGCTGATCGCCTCGCGGTCGAACGGCCAGGCAAGCTCGCGGCCGCTGTCGCCATCGCGCAGAACCGGCACGCGCTCGCCGTAGCGCGCTTCGAGAGCGTCATCGCCATCGATCCAGACGCTCTGGAATTCGGGCGCGCGAGCCGCGGCGAGCACGGCCAGCGCCAGGTCGCAGAGTTTGCAGTCGTCGCGCTGGTAAAGAACGAGGCGCATGGTCGGGCGGCGGAGGCGGGCGCGTAGAATAGCGTCCTTTCCGCCCCCATCTCCCGTTCATGGCCGTCAGCGTCTTCGACCTTTTCAAGATCGGCATCGGGCCTTCGTCCTCGCACACCGTCGGGCCGATGCGCGCCGCGGCCCGCTTCTGCGAGCGCTGGCTCGCCGAGCCCGGTATTCTCGATCGCGTACAGCGCGTCCGCTGCGAGCTGTTCGGGTCCCTCGCGCTGACCGGCCGCGGACACGGCACCGACAAGGCCGTCCTGTGCGGCTTCGAAGGCGAATGGCCGGACCGCATCGATCCCGATTCGATTCCGGCGCGCCTCCGGCGCATCCGCGGCGAAAAAAAGATCCGCCTGCTCGGCCGTCGTGAAATCGCCTTCGACGAGAAGGTCGACCTCGTCTTCAACAAGCGCCAGAAGCTGCCGTATCACTCGAACGGCATGCGATTCTCGGCCTATGGCGCGAACGACGAGCTGCTCGCGACGCGCGATTACTACTCCGTCGGCGGCGGCTTCGTCGTCAACCAGGACGAAGCGGCCGAGAATCGCATCGTTGCCGACACCACGCCCCTTCCCTACCCGTTCACGTCCGGCGAAGCGCTCCTGAAGCATTGCGCGGACAGCGGCAAGTCGATCGCCGGCATCATGCTGGAGAACGAAAAGTCCTGGCGCAGCGAAGCCGAAGTCCGCGAAGGGCTGCTGACGATCTGGCGCGCGATGCAGGCCTGCGTTGCGCGCGGCATCCGCGAAAGCGGCACGCTTCCTGGCGGGCTGCACGTGAAGCGCCGCGCGCCGGAGATGTATTCGGAATTGCGCGATCGGCCCGAGGCCTCGCTGCGCGATCCGCTGACGATTCTCGACTGGGTGAATCTCTACGCACTCGCCGTCAACGAGGAAAATGCCGCCGGCGGCCGCGTCGTCACCGCGCCGACGAACGGAGCCGCCGGCATCGTGCCGGCCGTCATGCACTACTACGAGCGCTTCTGCCCGAAGGCGAACGAGGACGGCATCGTCGATTTCCTGCTCACCGCCGGCGCGATCGGCATCCTCTACAAGGAAAACGCATCGATCTCCGGCGCCGAGGTCGGCTGCCAGGGCGAGGTCGGCGTCGCGTGTTCGATGGCGGCCGGCGGGCTCGCCGCCGCGCTGGGCGGCAGCATCTATCAGGTCGAGAACGCGGCCGAGATCGGCATGGAGCACAATCTCGGCCTCACCTGCGATCCAATCGGAGGCCTCGTGCAGATCCCGTGCATCGAGCGTAACGCGATGGGCGCCGTCAAGGCGATCAACGCGCAGCGCATGGCGATGAAGAGCGATGGCAAGCATCGCGTCTCGCTCGACAAGGTCATCAAGACCATGCGCGACACCGGGCGCGACATGAAGGACAAGTACAAGGAAACTTCGCGCGGGGGCCTCGCGGTCAACGTCATCGAGTGCTGACACGGCACGCATCGAAGGGGGCTTTGCGCGTCATGAACGGACGGGACGGTTCCGATCGACTCGATACGCTGTTCGAGCAGCAGGCCGCCCGCACGCCGGATGCGGTTGCGCTCATCGACGACGAAGGCGAGACCACGTTCGCCGAGCTCGACGCCGCGGCAAACCGCATCGCCGCCCTGATCCGGTCGAGCGGCACGCCCGACGGCGCATACGTCGGTGTGCACATGGAGCGCTCACGCCGCTACGTCGCCGGCGTGCTCGGCGCCTTCAAGGCGAACGCCGCCGCCGTGCCGCTACCGCCGTCGTATCCGGCCGAGCGCCTGCGCGACATTCTCACCCACGCGAAACTCGATGCCGTGCTCGTCGACCACGACAGCCGACAACAGCCGCAGCTGCACGCCGGCCTGGTCGACGTCCGCCGTGACGGCGATGTACCGGCGCCGCTTCCCGCGCCGGAACGGCGCGATCCGGATCGTGCCGCCTACGTGCTCTGCTCGTCGGGCTCGACGGGCAAGCCGAAGCTCATCGTGCGCAGCCACCGCTCGTTCTTCCACCGGCTGCGCTGGACGTGGGAGACGCATCCCTACGAACCCGGCGAGGCCTGCTGCCAGAAAGCGCACATGACGACGACGCACGCGGTTTACGAGCTGTTCGAGCCGCTGCTGCGCGGTGTGCCCGTCCTCATCGTGTCGGACCACGAAGCGAAGTCGCTGGGAACGTTCTGGGAAACGATCCGGCGCCGGCGCATCTCGCGCCTTCTCATCGTGCCCTCGGTGCTGCAGGCCTCGCTGGATATGCCGGGATTCTCGGCACCGACGACGATCCGCGTGCTGGTGCTGATGGGCGAGTATGTGCACCCCGGCCTCGCCGCGCGCACGGCCGCCGCGTTCCCGGAACCGACGCGCATCTATTCGATCTACGGCAGCACCGAGGCGAGCTCGACGCTGGTGTGCGACATCCGCGCCAGCGTCGCGCAAGGCGGCGAGCTGGCATTGGGCCTTCCCATTGCGACCGACGTGCGCCCGTACGTGCTCGACGACGCGCTGCAGCCCGTCGCGAGCGGTGCCGACGGCATGCTCTACATCGCCGGCACGGCGCTCTTCGCCGGCTATTTCGGCGACCCCGCGCTGACGGATGACGCATTCGCGACGCTCCCGAACGGCGAGCGCGCCTACCGCACAAACGATCGCGTGCGGTGCGATGCGGGCGGCGCGCTGCGCTATCTCGGTCGCATCGACCAGACGGTCAAGATCCGCGGCTTCCGCGTCGACTTGCAGGAAGTCGAGAACGCGATGACGCGCGCGCCCGGCGTCAGCCGCGGTGCCGCCGTCATCACCAACGGTCAGGGCGGCGATGCGATGCTGATCGGCTTCGTGTCGCCCGCGGATGTCGGGACGCGGGATGTGTTCCGCACGCTCCGCGAGCACCTGCCCGACTACATGGTGCCCTCGCGCGTGATCGCGCTCCATGCGCTGCCGCTGACGCCGAGCGGCAAGATCGACCGGCGCAGGCTGCTCGAAATCTGGTCGGCACAGCTTGCCGCGGCGAGCCCGGCGTCCCTGCATGTCGGCTCGGACACCGAACGCGAGGTCGCGAAAGCATGGAGTGCCGCGCTCGGGCACGCCGAATTCGACGCCGATTCCAACTTCTTCGAAGTCGGCGGCACGTCGCTCAAGACGTTTGCGGTGATGTCGGCGCTCTACAAGGCGTTCGCGCTCGATCGCCGGCTGCTTCCGGATCAGGCGATCTACCGCCATCCGACTCTGGCCGGTCTCGCGCGATTCATCGACGAGGTGCGCGCCGGGCGTGCGGATGTCTCGTCGTCGCAGACCTCCGCGCTCGTCACGCTCGGGAAAGGCAGCGACGCGGCTGCCGAGCCGGTCTTCCTGATTTCATCGGCCGGCGGCACGCTCGGCGCTTACGAAAAACTGGTGAAAGCGTTGTCGACGACGCGCGAGATCATCGGCGTCCGCGATCCATTCCTCTGGGGCCAGCGCGATCCGACACAACCGTTCCGCGAATGGGCCGCGATCTACCTGGACGCGATCCGCGAGCGTCAGCCTGCCGGGCCGTATCACATCGTCGCGTACTCGTCGGCCGGCGCGTTCGGCTACGAGATCGCACGCCGGCTGCGCGAGGCGGGTGAAGAGGTTGCCCTGCTGGCGCTGATCGATCCGCTCGCGATCGACAGCAGCGACAAGCGCCGCTTCGGCCACTTCGCCTTCGAAGCGCGCTTCGGGCGTCCCGAACTCGCGCGTGTGCTGCGCTTCGTGCGTGCGCTCTACCGGCGCGTCTTCGGCGGCAAGGCCGTGCAATCGGTGTCCACGAATGATTTTGCGTTCACGCGCGACGAGCTCGACGCACTGCGCCGCGAGCTCATGGCGAGCCGTAAGCACCTCCTGCAGGTGTCAGCACTGATGGAGCTCAACACAGGGCTGCCGCTCGCGCTGAATCCCGAGGATCTGGAGCCGCTGGCGCCGGAGCGGTATTTCGAGGCGTTCTTCGCCAAGATAGGTGCCGCGATTCCCGACGTCGATCGGGAGATGATCGAGCGGCTCGTCCTGCAGTACCAGCTGCAGGTGCGTGCGCAGCATCGCTATCGCCTCTCGTGGTACGACGGCGCGATCGAGCTGTTCGATCCCGCCGGCCCGTACCACGGTTTGCTCACGCTCGTCTTCGAGCCGTATGTGCGCGAGCTGTCGGTGCACCGCGTCGCGCTCGGCGCGCCCGACGAGCGCACGCGCGAGCTCGGCCGGCGTTTTTCGAACTCCGTGCGCTCGCATTTCCTCAGCATGCGCGACGACGCGTTCGTCGCCTCGGTCGCACGCGAGCTGGAAAAGCGCCTACAGCTTCAGTCCGGCAGCTCGACCGTCGCGACGAGCGGCAGATGATCCGAAGCGATGCGCGCCGTGCGGCTGCGGTGCACGGCGACGTCGACGATTTCCGCGCCGTGCAGCGCGAAGACCCGGTCCAGCGGCAGCACCGGTGCGATGGACGGAAAGGTCGCGAGCGCATCGGCCTTGCCGAAATGCTCTGCGTACGCGCGGAGCTCGCGTGCGCGGGCGCGCGTGATGTTGAGGTCCCCGGCCAGCACGGTCGGCGTTTCGGGCGCGTCCTTCACCATCGCCAGCAGCCGCGCGAGCTGCGCGGCGCGTTCCGCGCGCCCGAGGCCGAGATGGATCGCGATCACGCGCAGCTTGCAGACGCTGCACTCGATCGCGGCATCGAGCGCGCCGCGTGCCTCGCGCGCCTCCACCGAGAGGTCGTGCGCCGCGACGCCCAGGATCGGCCAGCGCGAGAGCAGCGCATTGCCGAACGTGCCCCCGGCGAGCTGCACCGTCATCATCGCCGCGAAGTTGAGGCCCGTCGCCTGCTCGAGATGCGCGTGCACGTCGAAGCCGCGCACCGGCGACAGGACTTCCTGCAGTGAGACGATGTCGGCGTCGAGCTCGCCGATGACGTCGGCGATGCGCTGCGGCCGGAAGCGCCGGTCGATGCCGACGCCACTGTGGATGTTATAGGTGGCGATGCGCAGGCGCCTCATGCGGCGCCCTCGCGTGCCCGGACGCGCTGGCGCAGGTGCCGCAGCAGCAGCGTGACGACGACGATCAGGACGATCGCGAAGAACAGCATGGCCCAGCTCAGCGGGCGCGGATCGGCTATGACCTCGCGGGCGCGATCGGCGAACAGCGCGTAGAGCGCGATGCCCGGCGCCATGCCGAGCGCCGTGCCGGCGAGATACGGAACGCGTGCGATCTCGGCAGCGCCCGCGGCGAGGCTCACGATGCTGTAGGGCGCGATGGGCACGATGCGCACGATGGCGACGGCGAGCACGCCGTGCCGCACGACGCGCTCGCGCAGGTGCTCGGCGTGGCGGCCGGCGATGCGCGTCCAAACATGCTCCGGAAACGAGCGGCCGATCTGGTGCAGCACCGCGGCGCTGGCGACCGAGCCCGCGAGCGCGAGCGCAGCGCCGAGCCCCGGGCCGAACACGACGACCGCGGCGGCGATCAGCAGATTCACCGGAAACACGATCAGCCCGCCGGCGACGAAGCAGAGCAGCATCACGAGCGAGGCCAGCGGCGACGTCCGCCACTCGCGGGCCTGATCGAGCAACTGCGGCAGGGCGTGCCATGCTCCGGAGCGCAGGCCGATCACGACGCCGCTGGCAAGCGTCAGTGCCGCCGAGACTGAAGCCGCGATCAGCAGCCAGCGCAGCGCGGTCCGTTTGCGGCTCGCGCGCGGCGTTGCGGTATTCCTTGCAGGACCGCCGGCGCGCCGCGGCGCGCGCGCTCGATGATCTTTCGATGTGGAGATACCGGTCATCATGGGCTCAGGGGTGCCGTACAGTCGCACTCAAGCAAGAGCCGGCATGCTGCACGATGAACGATGCGGTGCCGGGTCGTCGAAACGTTCCGAAGCTCAGGCCGGCGCCGCTTCGCAACGCTCTAGCGCCCGGTAGAAACGCCAGCTGGCGAAGCCGATCAGCGTGGAGACGGCCGCGCCGGCGGCGAGGCTGATCGCGCTGTCCGACAGCAGCGGCGATATCGCACCGGCGACGAGCGCGCTGAGCACGAGGCTGACGAACGCCTGCACCGAGGAGACCGCGCCGCGATGCTGCGGGAAACGGTCGAGCAGGAGCAGCGTCAGCGTCGGAAAATTGATGCCGATGCCGATGGCGTGCAGCCCGATCGGCAGCACGGACCACGGCACGCGCGGCTGCGGGAGGAGCCAGGCCATCGCGAGATTCAGCACCGAGGCACCCAGCATGATCGAATAGCCGAGGCGAACGGTTTCCGCGGCGCTGAGGCGACCGGCGAGACGGCCTGACAGGAACGAGCCGGTCATCAGGCCGCTGATCGCCGGTATGAACAGCCAGGCAAAGTGCTGCGTATCGAGCCTGAGAAGGTCGAGCACGAACACCGGCGCCGACGCGATGTAGAGAAACAGCGCGTTGAAGTTCAAAGTGCCCGCCAGCGCGAGCGGCAGAAAGGTGCGGTCGCCGCCGATGCGCCGATACGTCGTCGCAAGCTCATCGAGCGACAGCGGCACGCGGCGCTCGCGCGGATGCGTTTCCGGAAGCCAGGCGAGGCACGCGAGCCACAGCGCCGCGGCGAAAGCCGCAAGCAGCCAGAAGATCATCGGCCATCGCGCCGCGGCGACGACCCAGCCGCCGACGATCGGCGCGATCGCCGGTGCGATGCCGAAAATCATCGACACGGTCGCCATCAGCCGCTGCGCCTCGACGCCTTCGAAGCAATCGCGGATGATCGCGCGGCCGACGATGAGGCCGGCACCGGCCGAAATGCCCTGCAGCGCGCGGAACGCGAGCAGCGAGCCGATCGAGCCGGCCAGCGCGCAGCCGATCGATGCCAGCACGAACACCGCGACGCCGGCGAGGATCACGCGTCGGCGGCCGAGCGAATCCGAGAGCGGCCCGTGGAACAGCGACATCATCGCGTAGGCGATCATGTACACGCTGATCGTCTGCTGCATCGCGAGCGGGCTCGCGCCGAGCTCGCGCGCGATGGCCGGGAATGCCGGGAAGATCGTGTCGATCGAGAACGGCCCGAACATCGCGAGCGCGGCAAGCAGCGGTGCCAGCCGGCGCCGGCGCGGTGAAACGGCGGGATTCATCGTGCGGAGGGCGTGTGTTCTCGTCGCGCGCCGCGATTGGCGCGCATTCGCGGGTGCGCTAGCATACCCGCGCAATACAGGAGATGGCATTCTCCTCGAACCGCCGCAGGGCTGATGATGCCTACGTGTTCCCGGCGCGCCGGGGACGCGGGGTGTCGTCGGCGATCTGCCGCGCGCCGCGATTCGTCCCTGATGCACCGGGCCTGCCTGGAGACCCGGGAGCGTCATGAATCTCACTTCGTTTTTCGCCGTCGGCACAGGTGCATTTGCGGGCGCCGTCGTGCGCTGGCTGCTCGCGATCGCGCTGAATCCGGTCGTTCCCTCGCTGCCGCTGGGTACGCTCGCCGCGAATCTGGTCGGCGGGCTCATCATGGGCGTCGCGCTCGGCGTATTCGAGCACTACGAGACGCTGTCGCTGGCGTGGCGGCTTGCCATCGTGACCGGCTTTCTCGGCGGCCTCACGACGTTCTCGACGTTTTCGGGTGAGACCGTGCTGCTCTTCCTGCGCCACCAGTATGGCTGGGCGGCTGCCGTGATCGTCTCGCACGTCCTCGGCTCGCTGCTGCTGACACTCGCCGGCATCGGCCTCGTGCGACTCGTGCTGCGCGCGTGAGCGGTGGCGACCGTGGCGGCGCGCAAACGCCGCATTGGGCACGTTCATCCGGACGCGCTATCCTTCGTGCATGCTCATCCAGGGGCTGCCGACGACACGCAATCGCGCGCACGCGCGCGTGGAGGAGCTGCTCAACCTCGCCGGCGTCAGGATCGGCGGCGATGCGCCGACCGATATCCGTGTGCACGATCCGCACCTCTACACGCGCGTGCTCGCGCACGGCTCGCTGGGCCTCGGCGAAGCGTACATGGACGGCTGGTGGGATACCGACGATCTCGACGGCTTTCTGTTCCGACTGCTCGACACGCGCCTCGACGAGCGTGTCGGCGGCCTCGATGATGCCTGGCTCTACGTCAAGTCGCGCCTGCTCAACCTGCAGCGCGGCCGGCGCGCCTACGAGGTCGGCGAGCGGCACTACGATCTCGGCAACGATCTGTTCCAGGCGATGCTCGGCAAGCGGCTCGTCTACAGCTGCGGCTACTGGAAGGACGCGCGCGATCTCGACGAGGCGCAGGAGGCGAAGCTCGAGCTGATCTTCAGGAAGCTCGGCCTCGAGCCCGGCATGCGCGTGCTCGACATCGGCTGCGGCTGGGGCGAGGCGCTGAAGCTCGCCGCGGAGCGCTACGGCGTGTCCGGCGTCGGTGTGACGGTGTCGCAGGAGCAGGCGGACTACGCGCGCGAGCTCTGTCGCGGCCTGCCCGTCGAGATCCGCCTCGCCGATTACCGCACGCTCGACGAGACCTTCGATCGCGTGTTCTCGATCGGCATGTTCGAGCATGTCGGCGTGAAGAACTACCGCACGTACTTCGAGGTGGCGCGCCGCTGCACCGCCGAGGACGGACTGTTCGTCCTGCACTGCATCGGCTCGAACGTGTCATCGAACCACACCGATCCCTGGATCGCGAAGTACATCTTCCCGAACTCGATGATCCCTTCCGCCGAGCAGATCGCGAACGCGAGCGAAGGCATCCTCGTCACCGAGGACTGGCACAACTTCGGCGCCGACTACGACCGCACGCTGATGGCCTGGCGCGCGAACTTCGACCGTGCCTGGCCGACGCTCGAAGCGCGCTACGGCGAGCGCTTCCGGCGCATGTGGCGCTTTTATCTGTCCGCGTCGGCGGCAGTGTTCCGCGCGCGGCGCGATCAGCTCTGGCAGCTCGTGATGTCGCCACGCGGCGTGCGCGGCGGATATCGCGCACCGCGCTGACGACGCGCCGCGAGCAGCGCCTGCGCTATTTCTCGATGCGGGTCACGTGCGCCGCGACGAGCTTCCATTCGCCGTCGCGCCGGACGAACGTGTCGGTGAAGCGCATGTCGGCATCGAACGGCTTGCCGCCGGACTTGCCTTTCAGCGAGACGATGCCGATGACGACGGCGGCATCGCCGTAGACGCGCGCCTGCATGTCGTGCGTGTCGAATACATCGTAGGCCGGATCACGCCGGCGCACTTCCTCGAGCTCGTCGGCGCGATGCGAGACGACGGCGTGCGAATTCGTCAGCGTATAGGTCTCGTCCTCGGTCTTCGCCACGAAATCGACGTCGCCGCTCCGCATCGCGGCGCTCAGGCGGTTTTCCAGGTCGATCAGCGCCTGCTCGTCGGAAGTTGCGGCGCAGGCCGGCCCGATCAGCGCGAACGAGGCGGCGAGTACGGCGGCAGGAAGCTTCTTCATCGAGGACTCTCCGGTCGGACCGCGGAACCGCGGCGCGACGTACGATGCCGCGCCGTTAGAGAGTCCATAAGCGCCAATCCGGCGCGCGCCGCCGGTGCCACTCGTGCGACGCTGCGGGAGCGTTCCCCGTCGCCGCGAGCAGGCGTCGCACTCGCCGAAAAAAAATCGCTACTCGGCCGTCTCGATGCGCTCGACGCGCTGCAGCCCGCGCGGCAGCGAGCCGCCGCGTGCCGCGCGGCTGCCGCCGTACTCAACGAGGTCGGCCCATTTGAGCGTCAGCTTGCGAGCGCCCGCGTAGATCCTGACCGCGCCCTCTCCCTCGCGGACCACCGCGATGCCGGCGACGCGCTCGCCGGCCGCGAGCTTCGCCTTCGGAATCTCGATCAGCTTGTTGCCTTTGCCCTTGTCGAGCTCGGGCAGATCGGCGACGGAGAACATCAGAAGATGCCCTGCGGTCGTCGCGACGACGATGCGATCACGCGCGGAATCGCCGACCAGCGCGGGCGCCAGCACGCGCGCGTCCTTCTCGACGCTGATGAGCTGCTTGCCCGCCTTCTTGTTCGCGAGCAGCGCCTCGAAGCGCGTGACGAAGCCGTACCCGCGGTCCGATGCGATGACGAGCTTGGTCGCGGGATCGGCGATGGCGACCGCGTCGAAGCGTGCGCCGGCCGGCGGTGTGAAGCGTCCGGTCAGGGGCTCGCCGTTGCCGCGTGCGGACGGCAGCGTGTGCGCGGGCGTCGAGTAGACGCGACCGGTCGAATCGATGAACGCGGCCTGCTGCGTCGTGCGCCCCTGCGCCGACGCGAGGTAGCGATCGCCTTCGCGATAGCCGAGCTCGGCCGCGTCGACGTCGTGCCCTTTTGCCGCGCGCACCCAGCCTTTCGCCGAGAGCACGACGGTGATCGGCTCGCTGGCGACGAGCTGCGTCTCGTCGAGCGCCTGCGCCGCCTCGCGCGCGACCAGCGGCGAGCGGCGCGCGTCGCCGTGCTTCTTCGCGTCCTCGCGCAGCTCCTCCTTGATCAGCGTCTTCAGGCGCGACTTCGATTTCAGCGTGACCTCGATGCGCGCGCGCTCTTCCTCGAGCTCGTCGCGCTCGGCGTTGATCTTCATCTCCTCGAGCCGCGCGAGCTGGCGCAGGCGCGTCTCGAGTATGTAGTCCGCCTGTTCCTCGCTGAGCTTGAAGCGCTTCATCAGCGCCGGCTTCGGCTCGTCCTCGGTGCGGATCAGGCGGATGACCGCGTCGAGATTCAGATACGCGATGCGCAGGCCTTCGAGCAGGTGCAGGCGACGCTCTACTTTCGCGAGCCGGTGCTGGAGGCGCCGCGTCACGGTGTCCTGGCGGAAGCGCAGCCACTCGGCCAGGATCTGCTTGAGGTTCTTGACCTGCGGCTTGCCGTCCAGGCCGATCATGTTGAGATTGACGCGGTAGGTCTTCTCCAGATCAGTCGTCGCGAAGAGGTGCCGCATCATCTCGTCGATGTCGATGCGGTTCGATCGCGGGAACAGCACGAGGCGCACCGGGTTCTCGTGGTCGGACTCGTCGCGGTAGTCCTCCAGCATCGGCAGCTTCTTCGCCTTCGCGAGCGCATCGATCTGCTGGAGCACCTTCGACGGCGACACCTGGTGCGGCAGCGCGGTGACGACGACGTTGCCGTCCTCCTTCGTGTAGACGGCGCGGCAGCGGATCGAGCCGGTGCCCGTCCCGTACATCGCGGCGATCTCGTCCCTCGGCGTGATGATCTCGGCCGAGGTCGGAAAGTCGGGGCCTTGGACATGCTCGCAGAGCTCGGCGATGCTCGCCGAGGGCTCGTCCAGCAGATGGATGCACGCGGCGGCGATCTCGCGCAGGTTGTGGGGCGGGATGTCAGTCGCCATGCCGACCGCGATGCCGGTGGCGCCGTTGAGCAGGATGTGCGGCACGCGCGCCGGCAGCCAGGACGGCTCGCGCTGCGTGCCGTCGTAGTTCGGCGTGAAGTCGACGGTGCCCTGGTCGAGCTCGACGAGCAGGAGCTCGGCGATCGGCGTCAGCTTCGATTCGGTGTAGCGCATCGCCGCGAACGATTTCGGATCCTCGGTCGAGCCGAAATTGCCCTGGCCGTTGATCAGCGGATAGCGATACGAAAACGGCTGCGCCATCAGCACCAGCGCCTCGTAGCATGCGCTGTCGCCGTGGGGGTGGTACTTGCCGAGCACTTCTCCGACGGTGAGCGCGGACTTCCTGTGCTTGGCCGTCGGGGCGAGACCGAGCTCGCTCATCGCGTAGACGATGCGGCGCTGCACGGGCTTGAGGCCGTCGCCGATGAACGGCAGCGCGCGATCGAGCACGACATACATCGAGTAATCGAGGTAGGCGCGCTCGGCGTATTCCTTGAGCGGGATCTGTTCGTAATTCGATTGCAGGTTCATCGCAGCGTCCGGCGCGAGCGCGCTCTGCGCGCACGCAAAAGGGGCGCGCCGGCGTTCTCGCCGGCGCGCCCGCTATTGTGCCGGATCGCCGATGCGGCGGTCGATGCGGTTCACTCGATGCGCGTCACGGGCACGAGAGGCCCGCCGGCTGCGTGAGCCGCGTCAGATCCATGTGGCCCGATCCGTAGCCGGGCACGTCCGACGCGAAATCCACGCGGCCGTGATTGCAGTCGGTGAACGTGAACGTCAATGTGCCCCACACCGGCTGCGTCACGTTGGCCGGGTTGAAGTTCGGAATCCACTGGCCGCCCTGCGTCTGCACCGCGGCGATCGTCGCCGTCGAGCCGTTGATCGCGCCGACGTTGCCGAACCACGCCTGCTGTGTGCCTTCGGGATTGAAGGTGAACCACCAGGCGAGAATCTGGTTGCCGTCGAGCACTTCGATGAAGATGCCGTGGCCGCTTTGCGCCGGGTCGTACCACGCGCCGGTGAAGCCCGGTGTGATCGGTACGTTGCCGCCGGCCGCACCGTTGACCGTGATCGTTCCGGTCATGCCCGCCGTGCCGTGGACTTCGCAGTGGTAGGGGATGACGCCCGCCTCCGTCGCCGTGATCGTCGCGGACCAGTTCGCCCCGCTCGGCGCGCCGTTGCCGCCCTGGCCGTCGCAGCCTTGCGCGCAGCGGAACGAGCCGTCGTCGGCAGCGACGTTGTGAATGCCGCCCGAGTTGACGAACGTGATCGTGTCGCCGACGTTCACCGTGAGGTCGCGCGGCGTGAAACTCATCAGCGGATATTCGTAGGGCCCTACGGTGTAGGTTCCGCCCACCATGACCGTGTGGTTCGCGGCCCACGCAGTCGAACCGGCCAGCAGCAACAGCGCCGGCCATGCTTTCCAAACGTGCAAGCGCATAACATGTCTCCGTCTCGAGCTGGAATCCCCGATGTCGCGGCCCCCCGGCCGTCGCGTCCTGCCGACTCGCCCTCGAGCGTATGTCACGACGCGACGTGACCGGCGAGCGTCGCGGCGCCTTTCAGGCGCCGAGCGGCAGCGCAGAGGAGCGCGGCGGCGGCTTCATTCGTTCGCCGATGTCGAAAGCCGATGATCGCGGAAAGCGCGAAACCGCATGAAATCGCGGTTTCGGCGGCTTCGGATGTCGTGAAATGCGGACACCTGCAGCCTGACTTCCGACGTCCGCGCGGGTCTTGTTGCGGTCGCATGAAAAGTGACTTCATGGCGAATCCACAGTCCGCCGGCACCCGCGGCCGCGTAACCGGATTCCCGGAAGGCATCGTCCGATTCCGCCGGTTGATCGCGATAAGCGGAGCCGATCCCGCGATGCCCTTTTTTCATTGGCTGGCGGCGGGCGCTTTCCTTAGTGTTGTGCTGCACCCCCGGACACGCCGGCACGGCGGACCGTTCGTTCACGGTCCCGGAGCGTGTTTGGAGGTGATGGAAGGTCTGCGCGTTGCGCCGCGCCGATCGAAGCGTCTCGAACGAGAGGGGGAATCCATCGATGAAACGCTCGTTGCGTTGTTGGCAGCTCGCCCTGGTCCTGGCTCCGGGCCTCGCGCTCGCGGACGGATCGGGCACCTTGTACCAGGATGGCAAGCCGATCGCGCTGGTCAGCGCGTACGCGTTCCGCGGCCCGGACCCGTTCGACAAAACCAGGGAGATCACGACCGTCGTGTTCGCAGACAAGCCGATCGACGCCGCGGCCGCGAACGCGGCGGCCGATCGCGGCGAAGCGGTTGGTGATCAGCTGCGCCAGGCAGACGCGACGCGCGTCGAGCTCAATCTGCAGAGCGACGGCTCGCTGCAGAACGTCAACATCAACGCGCCGGGCTACAGCGGATCGCAGAGCGGCATGGGCTGGTACACGCTCGATCTAGCGCGCAACGACGCGAAGCGCATCGAAGGCTCGTTCCGCAGCAACGACGAAAGCGAGAAGCAGCAGGGCCGCTTCTACGATCTCAAGTTCGCGCTCGACATCGCCGGCCCGGCGGATCTCGGCACGGCGCTGCCCGCCGACGGCGGCGAGCCCGGCAAGGCATACCGCGCGTATCTCGCGGCGCTCGAGAAGGGCGATCTGGATGCGCTCGCGAAGACGATGACGCGCGAGCGCTCGGCCGAGCTGCTCGCGCACCGCAACGATCCCGATTTCAAGATGATGTTCGCCTTCATTCAGGCAAGCGCGCTGCGCGATCCGAAGATCACGAAGGGCTACAGCAAGGGCGACTCGGCGACGCTGGAGCTCTCCGGCAAGGACGGCGACGGCAATCGTGCGACCAGCACTGCGACGCTGCAGAAGGAAAGGGGCAGCTGGCGCGTCGCGAAGGAATCGATGACCTCGCACGCGCAGTAGCGAAACGACGACGGCGCGCCGCCGGCCGCGTCAGCCAGCGTCGTCGCGTCCCGCCGCCCGCATGCGGCGGCGGTTCGCCGCGATCAGCGCGTCGTCGGCGACGGCCACCCCGCCCTTGCCCTGCATGCGGTTCGCGTTGAGGAGCGGCGGACATTCACGGGACAGCGTGTCGATCACCGCACGCTGCAGCTTCGTGTAGTACGACTGCTTGTGGTACTGCAGCAGCACCGGCACCTCGAACGGGCGGTAACCGGCGACGGCGCGCACTTCGTGCTCGGGCCGCACCAGGTGCACGGGCACGACGGCGCGGCCGATGCCCTGCGACACCGCGTCGATCAGACCGTAGATGTCGTCGAAATACGCGCGCTGCATTCTCGGTACCGTCGAGCCGGTCTGGCTGAGGAAGAAGCGCTCGGTGAAGTTGTCGCGCGGCTCGTGGTCGATGTAGCAGTCCGGACGGACGTCGAAACGCGTCGATTCGATCAGGATGTTGCGCTCGACGCCGATCTGGCGGTTCTCGATGCCCATGCGCTCGCACTCCGACAGCGACACGCAGAAATCGACCTTGCCGTCGATCAGCATGTCATGCAGCTCGTGCGCCTCGGCCTTGATCGTCTGGCAGGTCAGGCGCGGATGCTCGCGCAGCAGTACGCCCAGCGCGGGCACGATCACCGAGCGCAGCGCTGACGAGAACGCCGCGATGCGGAAGAAGCCGGCGATGCCGCCCGCCGCGTGCTTGTCGCCGACCAGGCTGTCGAGGACTTCCTGCTCCTGAAGCTCGATGCTCGCGCCGTAGCGTTGCAGGATGCGCCCGGATTCGGTCAGTTCGAGGCCGCCACGCAGGCGCAGGAACAGCGCCTGTCCCAGCATTTCCTCGAGATTCTGAATGCGCTTGGTCAGCGCCGGCTGCGTGATGTGCAGAAGCTCCGCGGCCCGCGAGAAATTGAGCTCGCGCGCGAGCACCATGAACGATTCAATCTGCGCGGAAGGCAGCCGGGCCGTCATTCGCGTCCCCTAGCGACGCCTTGCACTATAACCTGAAGTTATTGCGCGATCACCGGTATGCATCACGATAACGCCGGCGCATCGCGCGGTGAGGAGCTTTCATTGGACCGCGCCGTCCCCGCGCGGCATCTTTGCCGCCGGGAGGAGGGAGGAGCGGTGATGCTTGCCACCGTGATGAACCGTGATCCGCGGCGCAACGACCGTCATGAAGTCGGGCCGCTGCCACGGCGTGAAACACTCGACAGGGCACGTCGCAGCCGCTACCTGGCGCTGCTGCGGCGGTGGGCACAGGAACGCCTGCCCGCAGGCACACGAGCCGCATTGGACGCGGCCGAGTGGGTTCACGACACGTTGAGCCGGAGCGCCGGCCCCGAAGCGGGATCGCAGCACGAACGGGAGAGCTTTCTCGTCCGCCTGCGCGCGAAGCTCCTCTCCGAGCGTTCGCTGCGTGGGCATGCCGAGTCGCCGATGCCCTCCTCGCGCGTCGAGCAACTGATCGGCCGCGACCAGCTCCACCGGTGGGAAAGCGCGCTCTCGGCGCTGCCCAGGCGCCAGCGGGAGCTCGTGATCCTGCGCGTCGAGTTCGGCCTCGACTACGAAGGCATCGCCGAGGAGACCCGACTCGGGCTCGCCTCTGCGCGCGCCGAAACCGTCAATGCACTGGCTGCGCTGATCGACGCGCTCGGCGTGCAGCGCGATCGCGCGGCCTGAAATCGTCCTGCCTTTTCTTCGCACGTCGGGGCGCCGTGGAGTCGCGGCGCTCCGCGCTCTCGCCTCTGCTTCCGGAGGCGGCTGGCGAATCGCTCGCCCAACCGGCACCCAGCCGCCGACTCTCCAAAA
>CBINBI010000018.1:0-46279 GCA_966248875.1 uncultured Rhodanobacteraceae bacterium | reverse complement strand
GCTGGATGGAGCGGTGCAGGAAATTGTCTCAGGTTGCTGTGTGGCGGAGAGGGCGGGATTCGAACCCGCGAAGCGGTGTTAAGCCGCTTACACACTTTCCAGGCGTGCTCCTTCAACCACTCGGACACCTCTCCGTTTCACATCGCGCGCGAACCGCTCTCGGCCTGATGTGGGGTCGCGCAGGATACCCGCCGGTTCCGGTGCGTACAAGCGACGCGGAACCTTCGCTGAGGATCGGCCGCGCGGGGCCGGGGCGTCGCGGATGCCCGCTGGTGCGGCTTGAAGAGCAGCCGCGTCGCCGGTCATGCCGCGCTTGCTACAATCGGCCTCCCGTCCGCGAATTCTTCATGTCGTATCAAGCCCTCGCGCGCAAATGGCGGCCGCGCCGCTTTTCCGAACTGGTCGGCCAGGAGCACGTCGTGCGCGCGCTCGCGCACGCGCTCGACTCGGGCCGACTGCACCATGCGTTCCTGTTCACGGGCACGCGCGGCGTCGGCAAGACGACGATCGCGCGCATCTTCGCCAAGTCGCTGAACTGCGAGAAAGGGCCGACCTCCGATCCCTGCGGTGAATGCACCGCCTGCCGCGAGATCGACGCCGGGCGCTTCGTGGACCTCCTCGAGATCGATGCCGCCAGCAACACCGGCATCGACAACGTGCGCGAGCTGATCGACAACGCGCAGTACGCGCCGACGCGCGGCCGCTACAAGGTGTACCTCATCGACGAGGTGCACATGCTGTCGAAGAGCGCATTCAACGCGCTCCTGAAGACGCTCGAGGAGCCGCCGCCGCACGTCAAGTTCCTGCTCGCGACGACCGATCCGCAGAAACTGCCGGTGACTGTGCTCTCGCGCTGCATCAAGTTCAACCTCAAGCGCCTGACGCCCGAGCAGATCGTCGGCCAGATGCGGCAGATCCTCGGCGCGGAAGGCATTACGTTCGAAGACGAGGCGGTTGATGTGCTCGCGCGCGCGGCGGATGGCTCGCTGCGCGACGGCCTTTCGCTGCTGGACCAGGCAATCGCGCACGGCGGTGGCGCGCTGGTGGCGGCGGACGTGCACGCGATGCTCGGCACCGTCGAGCGCGCGAAAGTGCGCACGCTGCTCGAGACCGTCGCCAGCGGTGACGGCGCGACGCTGCTCGACGAGATCGAACGCGTCGCCAGCTTCGCCCCGGATTTCGCGCAGGTGCTGGACGAGCTCGCCGGCATCCTGCACCGCATCCAGATGCTGCAGCTGGTGCCGGGTGCTGCCGCGGAGGACGACGCGGCGCTGCTCGCGCTGGCTGGCCGACTCGCGGCCGAGGACGTGCAGCTCTGGTACCAGATGGCGGTGACGGGCAGGCGCGACCTGCCGCTGGCGCCGACACCGCGCGTCGGTTTCGAGATGACGCTGCTCCGCATGCTCGCGTTTGTTCCGGCGGACGGTGCGGCCGCGGCGTCGAAAGCCGCGCTTGCCGCTGCATCCAAATCGACCCGTGCCGCCGCGCCTGCGTCGGCCGAGCCCGCGCGATCGCCCGCGCCGACGCAGAGCGTCGCTGCGACGCCGGCGCCGCAAGTCAACGGCAACGAGTCGGCGAACGACTGGGACGTGCTGATCCGGCGCGCCGAGCTCGGTGGCCCGCTCGGCCAGTTCGCACGGCAGACGACGCTGGTCGCGATCGAGGGTTCGCTGGTGCGGCTCGCGCTGAAGCCTGCGCACGAGCATTTGGCCTCGCCGCTGGTCGTGGCGCAGCTCGAGCAGAAGCTCGGCGCCGCGCTCGGCACGAAGATCAAGGTGAAATTCGAGCGCGACGACGGCGGTGCGGAAAGCCCGGCCGATCGCGAGGCGCGCACCGAAAGCCTGCGCCGCGAGGCCGCCGAGAACGCGCTGCGCGGCGATCCCGTCGTGCAGTCGCTGATCGAGACGTTCGATGCACGCGTGGTCGCAGGCAGCGTACGCCCTGCGGAGAACTGATCGGAATCGAGGCGCGCATCGCGAGGCGGCTCGCGATCTTCTGCCATTCGCAGCCGTGGACGGAGCAAAGACATGAGAGGACCCCTCGCCGGTTTGATGCAGCAGGCGCAGCGCATGCAGGAAGAGATGAAGCGCGCGCAGGAGGAGATCGCGAACGCCGAAGTCACCGGCCAGTCCGGCGGCGGCATCGTCAGCGTTGTCATGAGCGGGCGCCACGAAGTGCGCTGTGTCAGCATCGACCGCAAGCTGCTCGCGGAGGATCCGGAAATGACCGAAGACCTGATCGCCGCGGCGTTCAACGACGCCGTCAACAAGATCGCCGCGCTGACGCAGGAAAAGCTCGGCGGGCTTGCCTCGGGGATGAATCTGCCGCCGGGGTTCAAGTTGCCGTTCTGAAAAGCGGGGGTTCGGGATTGGGGATTCGGGATTCGTAAAAGCGGCCTTCTCCAAGTCTCCAATTCCCAATCTCCTCCGACCATGTCCACTGGCTCACCACTCCTCGCGGAACTCATCGATGCGCTGCGCTGCCTGCCTGGCGTGGGCGCGAAGAGCGCGCAGCGCATGGCGTTCCATGTGCTCGAGCGTGATCGCGCGGGTGCGAGGCGGCTGGCCGAGAAGCTGGCGGCGGCGGTGGAGCGCATCGGCAACTGCGCGCGCTGCCGGACCTTCAGCGAGGAAGCCATCTGTGCGCTCTGCGCCAGCGCATCGCGCGACGCGAGCCTGCTGTGCGTAGTCGAAACACCGGTCGATCAGCTCGCGATCGAGCAGGCGACCGGCTATCGCGGGCGCTATTTCGTACTGCTTGGCCGGCTGTCGCCGCTCGACGGGCTCGGCCCCAAGGAGCTGGGCCTCGACGCGCTCGCGCAGCGCCTCGCCGAAGGTGAGGTAGAAGAGCTCATTGTCGCCACGAATCCGACCGTCGAGGGCGAAGCGACCGCGCACATGCTGGCCCAGATCGCCCGCGCGGCGGGTGTGCGCGCCAGCCGCCTCGCGCACGGCGTGCCGCTCGGCGGCGAGCTGGAATACATCGACCGCGGGACGCTCGCGCACGCGTTTGGCGGAAGGCAAGTGCTGTAGGCCGGGATTCGGGATTGGATTCGATCTTGCGTGCGAGCAGGGAAACTGCGAGCCTGTCCCGAATCTCGATCACGAATTCCGAATCCCGGCTCCATGCCCGAAACCTTGTTCTCCAAGATCGTCCGCCGCGAAATCCCGGCCGACATTGTCTACGAGGACGACGATGTCCTCGCGTTCCGCGACATCAATCCGCAGGCGCCGGTGCACGTGCTCTTCATTCCGAAGACGCCGGTGGCGACGCTGAACGATCTGACCGATGCCGATGCGCTCGCAGTCGGCAAGCTCGTGCTGGCCGCGAGCCGGTACGCGAAGGCGCAGGGCTTCGCCGAGAACGGTTATCGCTGCGTGATCAACTGCAATCGCGACGGCGGGCAGACGGTGTTTCATCTGCACCTGCATCTTCTGGCGGGACGGCAGATGCACTGGCCGCCCGGCTGAGCAGGGATCCTGCGGCTCTCACGCCTGCGCGAACGCATACCGCAGGCGCAAGTACCATCCCGAGTCTCGCGCGCTGCGCACCAGTTCCTCCGTGCCGGAAGAGCACGCGTGTTCAGTTCGACTTCGGCGGCGGCGGAGGCGGCGGCTTCGGATGCTGCCGCACGATGACGGTGGTCGGGTGCCACCATGGCCCCCAGTACGGTCCCCAGCCCCACCACGGGCCCCACGGGTCGTAGTAATACGGCGTCGCGACGTACATCGGGCGCTTCGGCCAGAGATAGATCGCATCGGCGGCGACGCGCGGATAGGTGTAGTCGAACTCGCCGACCTTGCCGCGCTCGCTGCCGTCGAGCCGGCCGACAACCGTGATTTCGCGTCCGCGCTTGAACTCTTCCGGATCGTAGAAGCCGTTGCGGCAGGCGATGAAGCGGCCGGCGCTGGGATCGCGCTGCACGGGCCGTGCGGAAGCATCGAGCTCGCGCGCGAGGATCTCGAAGCAGGTTTCGTTCGCACGCGGGTCGACGTTGATGATCTCGCCGCCCCAGCGCACGGCTTCGCCGCTGCCTGCCGCCGCAGCGTCGCGCGGCGTCACCGGGGAAAACTGTCCCTGGAGCGGCGCGGGTATCGTCGCGCACGCGCCGAGCGCAAGCGCGAGCGCCGCGACGCCGGCCAGCCGGGCCTGCGGAGGAATTGCGCCTTGTCGTGAACTGAAAAAACGCATGGAAAGATCCTGAAAGCTCGTTGCCTTCATTTCAAGACGTGCGACGCGTCAGGCGCGTTGCACACCGGCGGCGGACGTCACCGTTGTGACTCGTCCGTTCACGCGGAAATTCCGGACCGCCTTTGTAAAGACACGCACGCGTTCAGGCAGCGGCTCTACCGCACCATAGCGCAATGCGACGTAATCCTGCACCAGGTGAGTCAGCGTGGCGGATGATGCGGGCAGCGCGGCCTTCGCGCGAGCCAGGAGATCCAGCGGCCCTTCGCCGGTCCTCCGCTCGATGCCGGCGCGAGCGAGGCGGCGGCCGAGCCTCCGCCAGGCCTCGTCGAGCGCGTCCGCAGGGGGGGCGGGCGCCCTGCGCATGGCCCATAGCGTCGCCAGCAGCAGGATCACCCCGAGCACCGCCGACAGCGCGAGCAGGAGATCACCCTGGTTCGCCTCGGGTACGCCGAAGCTCGTCAGGATGCCTTTCTGGCGCAGCGTATCGAAGCGGATGATGGCCCGCGTCCACAGGCCGTTCACCATGTCAAAGCGGTTGCGCAGCGCGCGCAGCCACGCCGCCTGGCTCCACGACGCGCTGTCGTTCGCGGCCGCGGCGCCGAGCTCGATGCGCGCGGGACTCACGGCGGCCGTTGGATCGACGCGCGTCCAGCCGCGGCCGTCCAGCCAGACTTCGGCCCAGGCATGTGCGTCGGAATTGCGCACCAGGAGGTAATTGCCCGCGTCGTTCCACCAGCCGCCCTGGTAGCCGGTGACGACCCGCGCCGGGATGCCGGCGGCTCGCATCAGCACGACGAATGCGGAGGCGTAGTGCTCGCAGAATCCCTTGTGCGTGCCGAACAGGAAATCGTCGATCGTGTTGCGGCCGAGCAGCGGTGGGTTCAGCGTGTAGGTGAAGCTTCGATGGAACAGGTCGAGCGCGGCGCGCACGATCGCTGAATCGTCGCGAAGCTCGCTGCGCCAGCGCTCCGCGAGCTCGTGACTGCGCGGATCGAACCCATCCGGCAGCGCAAGCGCGCGGGCGCGCTCGCGCGCGCTGAGCCTGGGCGCGAAGCTGTAGCTCGTGCTGGAGCGCACGCGGTACTCGCGCGCCAGCGTGACGGCGTCTTCTGCGATCAGCTCGCGGTCGGCGCTGAAGCGCGCGCCCTGGGGGGC
The DNA here is from genome assembly GCA_966248875.1 of uncultured Rhodanobacteraceae bacterium. Classification (GTDB taxonomy): domain Bacteria; phylum Pseudomonadota; class Gammaproteobacteria; order Xanthomonadales; family Rhodanobacteraceae; genus Dokdonella_A. Next base: position 40,933 of record CBINBI010000018.1, on the reverse strand, counting down.
CACGATCGGCAGATCCAGCGCCGGCAGCCAGCGCCGGTCGGTCGGTTCCAGCGTGATCGTGTAGTCGATCGGATCGCCGCGGCGCTGCGCCTCTTCCGGTCGAAAATAGTCGCCGCGCCGGCTGCGCGTCCAGGTCGTGCCGTCGAAATTCCAGAGCACGACGGTGCGGAAATAGAGCTGCTGCTGCGGCGGCGGTGCGTCGTCGAAGCGCGCGCGGAACGCCGGCGAATCGTCGATCAGAAGCTCGGTCATCGAGCCCGGCTGCATGCGGTCGTCGAGCCCGGTGCGGCCTTGCGCGCCGCGCGACTCCGCGCCCCAGAGCGGCGAGGCGAGGCGCGGAACGAGAAGAAACCCCGCCGCCGCGAGCGGGAGCCCGCAGGCGAGCAGGATCGCGCCGAGCCGCAGCTCCGCGCGCAGCGGGCGCTCCGGTTCCAGTGGTGCCGGCTGCAGCGAGATCAGCGCCGCGAACTGCAGCACGAGGAGCAGCGAAACGCCGAGCGTGAAGGCCAGCGTCTGCGTGAACAGAAGGGCGCCCATCAGCACGAAGCCCGCGAAGCCCACCGCGACGCGCGCATCGCGCGCGTGCTCGGTTTCGAGCAGCTTCAGCGCGAGCAACCCGCAGCCGAGCACGCTGCCGGGCTCGCGGCCGAACACCGTGCCGTAGTGCATCACCACGCCGGCGAGCAGCAGGCCTGCGGCCGGAAGGCGTATCCAGATCGGCACCGGCGGCTGGCCGCGCCGGCGCATCGCCACGCGCACGACGATGATCAATGGGGCGGCGATCCAGAGCCAGACCGGCAGGTGTCCAGCGTGAACGGCGATCGCGGCGGCGATTGCGATCGCGACCAGCTCGAATGCGTGCCGGCCGATGCGCTCACGCATGCGCGGGGAGGAGCGCAAGGGCGCGCAGCGCGGCCTGCCGCTGTGCGGTGCCGAAGGCGGGCCCGAGCACGCTGCCGGGAATCCGGAGCAAGTATTCGCGCTGCATTGCTTCGGCCGCCAGCACCCATGCCGTCAGCCGGCGGATCCGTGCTTCGGGGTCGAGGCCGTGCAGCGCATCGTAGTCGAGCACCAGCGCGTCGCTGCCGCGCCGCTCGTCGTCGCGCACGAGCAGCGTGTCGTGCCGCGCCGACGCCTTCCATGCAATCAGGCGCGGCGGATCCGTCACGCGGTAGTCGCGCAGTCCGGTGTGGTCCTCGGCGGCGCCGGAGCGTGCCTGCTCGTCATTGCGGCCGTCACCGGCCGGCAGCGGCGGCGCGGTTGTTTCGATGGCGGGATAGACGAGGCATTCGGTATCGGGATTGAGCCAACTCCAGATGCGGAAAAGGCCGAGCGGATAATCGGTGGAGACGCGGATGCGGCCGACGCGCTGCCAGCCGCGTTGCTGCGCCGGCAGCGAGAGAATCACCTCGCCTTCCACGCCCGCCCTGAGCGCGAACGCGGTTTCCGTGCCTTCGGCATAAAGGCGCAGGCTGGGCCGTGCGCGGCGTCCCGGCGCGAACGCGAGTCGGAGCGCCAGCGGCGTGCCGGCGTGCGCTTCGCCGGCGCTGACACGGATCAGCGCAAGATCGTTCATCACGCGGAAGCCGACGAACAGGCTCGCGCCGGCGGCCGCGCCGAAGAGGCACGTCAGCAGAAGGGCCGGGTTGTTGGCGTAGTTCAGCGCGCCGATCAGCATGACGAACAGGAGCAGCGCGAACGCGATACCGAAACCGGTCGGCAGCACGTAGATGCGCCGGCGGTCGAGATGGATCGGCAAGGTTTCAGGGCGCTTGAGTCGGGTCAGCGCAGGCAGGCGCCGCTCGGCATAGGCGAGGGCGCGGGAGCGGAGATCGGCAGCGGCGGAGAGGGAGCTCATGGTGCCGGCGACCCGCTACCGCACCGGCGTCGTCTCGAGCAGTTGCAGCGCCAGCTTGTCGCGCTCGCGCTGCGCGCTGGCGCCCGGCGTGAGGCGGTGCGCCGTGACGAACGGAAACACCGCCTGCACGTCCTCGGGCACGCAATGCGGCCGCCCGGCGAGCAGCGCGTGCGCGCGCGCGGCGGCGAGCAGCGCGAGGCCTGCGCGCGGCGACAGGCCGATGCGTATCTCCGGATGATGCCGGCTTGCGGCGAGCAGCGCCTGCACGTACTCGATCAGCGCCGGGCTCGCGAGCACGGCCGCGCAGGCGTGGCGCAGCTCGACGATCTGCTCGGGCACGAGGCACGGTGTCAGCGTGCCGAGCAGGCTCTTGCGATCGACGGAGGCGAGCATCGCGCGCTCGGCCTCCCGGTCGGGATAGCCCATGCTCATGCGCAGCATGAAGCGGTCAAGCTGTGAATCCGGCAGCGGGTAGGTACCGGCGAAATCCATCGGGTTCTGCGTCGCGACGACGAAGAAGGGCGGCGGCAGGCGGTGCGTCACGCCGTCGACGGTGACCTGCTCCTCGGCCATCGCCTCGAGCAGCGCGCTCTGCGTTTTCGGCATGGCGCGGTTGATCTCGTCCGCGAGCAGCAGCTGCGTGAACAGCGGGCCGGGATGGAACTTGAAGCGCGCCGACTCGCGCTCGTAGATGCCGACGCCGATGATGTCGGACGGCAGCAGGTCGGAGGTGAACTGCACGCGCTGGAAGTTGAGCCCCAGCGTCGCCGCGAGCGCGTGCGCGAGCGTGGTCTTGCCGACGCCGGGCAGGTCCTCGATGAGCAGGTGCCCGCCCGCGAGCAGGCAGACGAAGGCGAGGCGGACCTCGCGACGCTTGCCGAGCACGACGGTATTGACCTGTGCGATGGCGCGCGCGAGCGAGTCGCGCAGATCGGCGGAAATCGGCAGGGCGGGCGTGTCGAGCATGGATGATCCTGATCCGTCGCGGGGCCGCGGGTTCCCGTGAGTCCGGACGAGTGTAGCCGCTGCCTGCGGAACGGATCGCGACCACGGCCCGCTTTGCCGGCGCCGCGCACGGCGATTTTTGCGGGCAGAGGCGCTAAGGCAGCGTGAATCCCGCCGCCCGCAGCAGGCGCGCGAGCGCGATCAGTGGCAGGCCGATCAGCGCGGTCGGGTCCGTCGTCTCGATGCGCTCGAACAAGGCGATGCCGGCTCCTTCGGATTTGAAGCTGCCGGCGCAGTCGAGCGGCTGCTCGCGATCGACGTAGCGCGCGATCTCCTGCGAGGACAGCGTGCGGAAGACGACGCGCGTCACATCGGCGGCCGCGGCGGTGAGCGGCGGCGTTTTGCGCGTGTCGGCGACACAGACGGCGGTATGGAAGACGACGGTGCGCCCTGAGCTGGCTTCGAGCTCAGCGAGCGCGCGCTCGCGCGTGCCGGGCTTGCCGAGCGCGCGCCCGTCGAGCTCGGCGACCTGGTCGCTGCCGATCACGACGGCTTGCGCGCACGTTTTCGCGACCGCGAGCGCCTTGGCTTCGGCGAGACGCGCGGCAAGCGCGGCCGGCGCTTCGCCAGGGAGCGCCGCCTCGTCGACGTCCGGCGAAACGATGCGAAAATCCGCGACGAGCCGGGCCAACAGCTCGCGGCGATACCGCGACGTCGAGGCGAGGACGAGATCGGGCGATGTCACGCGTCAGGGTTGCGTGTCGGCGGCGCGGACGGCCTGGGCCGCACACGCTGTCTCGAGCTCGATGCGGACGGCGGCGAGGCGCTCGAGCTGCGTCGCGAGGCCTGCTTTCGCGGAGGCGAGGGCTGCGCGCGCCGAGGCGAGCTCGCGCAGCGTCGCGGTGGCGGCGCGTTCCTTCAGCCAGAGGCGATGCGACAGCAGATCGCGCAGCGCGGCCTGCACCTGCGGCTCAGCCACGAGAGTCGCGCGCGCCGAGAGCTGGGCCGACGGCGGCAGCGCCACGACCAGCGCCGGAATCTCACGCAGCCGCGTCCGGCACTCGAACAGCTCGCGCTCCAGGGCGTCGGCTTCGTCCATGATTTCGGCGAGGAGCTGCGGCCGCCGCTTAAGCCGGCGCTCGCGCAGCCAGAGGCCCGCGGCCAGCGCGGCGATGACGACCAGGGTCGTGATCAGATAGATCAAAGCTCGGCCTCCAGTTCGTAAGTCTGCCGCGCGACAATGTACGGCAGCAAACCGGACCGGGCCGGAGCGGTCCGCGGTTGACAGCGAGGGGGTCAAAATCTACCATCGCGCGCCCATGTCAGCCGCCCTGCCCGAACGCGTGGATGCGTCGCGCATGGTGCAGGCGCGGCGCTCCTTCCAGGGAAAGCTGCCGCTTGCGTCGCTGCAACGGTTGTGCGGAAGCCTTGCGGCTCCCGACGGCGACGCGGACTATGATCTGGAATTCGGCAAGGACGAGCTCGGCGTCGCGTATATCGCCGTGCGCGTCGATGCCGACCTGCCGCTGACCTGTCAGCGGACGCTCGACGTCTACCGGCAGCCGGTCCATGTCGAGCAGCGCCTCGGCCTGATCGGTGACGAGAGCGAGGAGGCGGCCCTGCCGCCGGGCTATGAGCCGCTGCTGATCCCGGACGGCGAGGTGAGCCTCACCGATGTGATAGAGGACGAATTGATACTCGCGCTGCCCGTCGTGCCGCTCAAGCCGGGCGCACCGCTCGAATGGCGCGACGAGGAAGACGAGGCCGGTGAGCCGAACCCGTTCGCCGAGCTCGCGAAGCTCAAGACGAAGCGCTGAGCGTTTGTTTCGACCGGCCGTGACGGCCGCAGACCCGCGGGCACGTTGTCCGCACCGAAGAGTTTCACTGGAGTTACGTCATGGCTGTCGCCAAGAGTCGCAAATCCCCCTCCCGCCGCGGCATGCGCCGCGCCCACGATGCGCTGTCGGCCCGGCAGCTCTCGACCGATCCGACCTCGGGCGAGGTGCACCTGCGCCATCACGTGACGAAGGACGGCTACTACCGCGGCAGGAAGGTTATCGACACGAAGTCGCCGGTGCAGGACGAGGACTGATCGCCGCTGTCGCAGGGTCGAAACGCGGCGAAGCCGCTCCTGCATCCGCGTAGCGCGGGGGGTGGCCGGGGCCGCGGCGTCTTTTCCGCCGGGAGACTTCCTCTGATCTACTCACGCATCACCGGCACCGGCAGCTACCTGCCGGAGAAGGTCATCACCAACGCCGATCTCGAGAAGGTCGTCGATACGACCGACGAGTGGATCTCCTCGCGTACGGGCATTCGCGAGCGCCGTCGCGCAGCGGACGGTGAAACCACCGGCGACCTAGCGTTCTATGCCGCGACGCACGCGCTCGAAGCCGCCGGCGTGAAGGCGAGCGAGCTCGACCTGATCGTGCTCGGCACGACCACGCCCGATCTCATCTTCCCGTCCACCGCGTGCCTGCTGCAGCATCGCCTCGGCGCGAACGGCTGCGCGGCGTTTGACGTCAACGCGGCCTGCTCGGGCTTTCTGTATGCGCTCGGCATCGCCGACCAGTTCATTCGCGGCGGACAGGTGAAGAAGGCGCTGGTCGTCGGCTCGGAGACGCTGTCGCGCATGATCGACTGGACCGACCGCTCGACCTGCGTCCTGTTCGGCGACGGCGCCGGCGCGGTCGTGCTGGAGCCGTCGAGCGAGCCCGGCATCATCACCACCAAGCTGCACGCCGACGGCGGCTACAAACATCTCCTCTACAACCCGGTCGGCGTCTCGGCGGGTTTTCTCGAGGGCGAGCCGAACCACGGCATCCGCGTGATGATGACCGGCAACGAAGTGTTCAAGGTCGCCGTGAAAACACTCGACCGCATTGTCGGCGAGACGCTGGAAGCGGCGAACATGCACGAGTCCGACGTCGACTGGCTGATCCCGCATCAGGCGAACCTGCGCATCATCGAGGCGACCGCGAAACGGCTGAAGCTCTCGATGGACCGCGTCGTCGTCACCGTGGACCGCCACGGCAATACGTCGTCGGGTTCGGTGCCGCTCGCGCTCGACGAAGCCGTGCGCTCGGGCAAGGTCCAGCGCGGGCAGACGTTGTTGCTGGAAGCGTTCGGCGGCGGGTTCACCTGGTCGTCGGCATTGCTGAAGTATTGAGAGAGCCGGGATTCGGGATTCGGGATCGGGAATTCGAGACAATAGATTTCCCGCGACCGCTTCCGGATTCCGCGGCGAGGCTCGGATGAGTGACCCTTTGCGAATCCCGAATCCCGAATCTCCTCTGCCGGCTCTGGCCTTCGTCTTCCCCGGCCAGGGCTCGCAATCGATCGGCATGCTCGCCGAGCTCTCCGAGCTGCACAAAAGTATCCGCGAGACGTTCGCCGAAGCCTCCGACGGCGCGGGCGTCGACCTGTGGGCGTTGTCGCAGGGCGGGCCCGAAGCGATGCTCAATCGCACCGAATACACGCAGCCTGCGCTGCTCGCCGCGGGTGTCGCGGTGTGGCGCGTGTGGGTGGCCTCCGGCGGGCCGCAGCCGGCACAGCTCGCAGGACACAGCCTGGGCGAGTACACCGCGCTGGTCGCGGCAGGCACGCTGTCGCTCGCGGACGCCGCGCATCTCGTGCGCATCCGCGGCCAGGCGATGCAGGAGGCGGCGCCGGAAGGCGAGGGCGCGATGGCGGCCGTGCTCGGTGCGGACGATGCGCTGGTGGAGGAAGTCTGCCGTGAGGTTTCCGGCGATCGCATCGTCGTTCCGGCGAACTACAACTCGCCCGGGCAGATCGTCATCGGCGGCCACGCTGATGCGGTCGACGAAGCGATCACCGCGCTTACGGCGCGCGGCGCTCGCAAGGCCGTGAAGCTCGCGGTGTCGGTGCCCTCGCACACGCCGCTGATGCGCGAGGCGGCGAACCGGCTCGTCGAAGCGATGAGCGCGTACGAGTGGCGCGAGCCCCGCATTCCCGTCGTGCAGAACGTCGACGCATCCGTGCACAGCGGCACGGCGGCGATCCGCGATGCGCTCGCGCGGCAGCTGTATCGTCCCGTGCGCTGGACGCAATGCGTCGAGGCGCTCGCGAAGGGCGGCGCGACGCGTATCGTCGAGTGCGGTCCTGGCAAGGTGCTCACTGGACTCGTCAGGCGCATCGACAAGGCGATCGACGCGCGCAGCCTCGGCACGCCGGCCGAGTTCGATTCCGCGCTGCAGGATCTCCGCAACGGATAGGGTGGGCTCTGGCCCGCCATGCCATGGTGGGCCAGGACCCGCCCCATGAGGTGATATCGATGGACAAGCCCCTGTCGGGAGAAGTAGCACTCGTGACCGGCGCGAGCCGCGGCATCGGCGCCGCGATCGCCGACGAACTCGCGCGGCTCGGCGCGAAAGTCGTCGGCACCGCGACGAGCGACGCGGGCGCCGCCGCGATCGGCGAGCGGCTCGCCGCATACGGCGGCGTCGGGCGAACGTTGAACGTCACCGACGGCGCCGCGGTCGAAGCGCTCATCGACAGCATCGCCATGGAGCTCGGCGCGGTCACGATCCTCGTCAACAACGCGGGCATCACCCGCGACCAGCTGCTGATGCGCATGAAGGACGAGGACTGGCAGGCGATCCTCGACACCAATCTCTCGTCGGTCTACCGCACCTCGAAGGCGGTGCTGCGCGGCATGATGAAGGCGCGCAAGGGCCGCATCATCAACATCGCGTCGGTCATCGGCGTCACCGGCAACGCGGGGCAGGCGAACTACGCCGCGGCGAAGGCCGGCATCATCGCGTTCTCGAAGTCTCTCGCGCGCGAGATCGGCTCGCGCGGCATCACGGTCAACGTCGTCGCGCCGGGTTTCATCGACACCGACATGACGCGCGCGCTGCCCGAAGCGCAGCGCGAAGGCTTGCTGTCGCAGATCGCACTCGGCCGGCTCGGCGCGCCCGAGGACATCGCCAAGGCGGTCGCATTCCTCGCCTCGCCGGCGGCGTCCTACATCACCGGCGAGACGCTGCACGTCAACGGCGGGATGTACATGCCCTGACGTGCCGGACCGCCGATCTTGCGTGGAGCGGTGTCCCGAATATCGAAGCTGCGATCCCGGCCGTCCCGCCCAAGCCCTTGTCCGGACTCGCCTCTAGCTCCCGAACCGCAGCCCCGATACAATGCCGCCTCTTTTTCAGGGCCGGGCGCCCGCTCGGCGCACGTCGCCGCCCGCTCGTATTCCCCATCGGGAGGTATCAAGGCAAATGAGCACTATCGAAGAGCGCGTCAAGAAGATCGTCGTCGAGCAGCTGGGCGTAAAGGAAGACGAGGTCACGCCGAACGCGTCGTTCGTGGATGACCTCGGCGCGGATTCGCTCGACACGGTCGAGCTGGTCATGGCGCTCGAAGAGGAGTTCGAGTGCGAAATCCCTGATGAGGAAGCCGAGAAGATCACGACGGTGCAGCAGGCGATCGACTACATCAAGGCCCACGTCAAGGCTTGAAATCCTCCCGATCGACGGCATTCCAGCTGCGCCTCATCGGCGCAGCTTTCGTTTTTGAAACCCGAAAATGCGGCCATGGCCGGCCGCTTCGCGATTCCCGCGGTCACGGACGGCCGCAAAGGTAGACCCTCATGAGCAAGCGGCGCGTCGTCGTAACCGGTCTTGGCATCGTCAGCTGCGTCGGCAACGACGTGGCCACGGCTTGGGCGAACATCACCGCGGGCAAGAGCGGCATCGGCCCGATCACGCACTTCGACGCCTCGACGTTCCCGACGCGCATCGCCGGCGAGGTCCGCGATTTCGATCCGACGAAATACATCGCGGCGAAAGACGTCAAGAAGATGGATCCCTTCATCCATTACGGCGTCGGCGCCTCGATCCAGGCACTCGCCGACGCGGGTCTGCACCCGCACGAGCACGACGAGGAGCGCATCGGTGTCGCCGTCGGCGCCGGCATCGGCGGCATCGCGACCATCGAGAAGACGGCGATCACGTATCACGAGGCCGGCCAGCGCAAGATCTCGCCGTTCTTCGTGCCGAGCTCGATCGTCAACATGGCGTCCGGCAATCTCTCGATCATGCTCGGGCTCAAAGGCCCGAACATCGCCTGCGTCACCGCGTGCACGACGGCGACGCACAACATCGGCCTCGCGATGCGCATGATCCAGTACGGCGACGCCGACGTGATGATCGCGGGCGGCGCGGAGTACGCAACGGTCGGCACCGCGGTCGGCGGCTTCTGCTCGGCACGCGCGATGTCCACGCGCAACGACGAACCCGAGAAGGCGAGCCGCCCGTGGGACCGCGATCGCGACGGCTTCGTGCTGTCCGACGGCGCCGGCGTTCTCGTCATCGAGGACTACGAGCACGCCAGGGCGCGTGGCGCGCGCATCTACTGCGAGCTCGCCGGCTTCGGCATGAGCGGCGATGCGTATCACATGACCTCGCCGCCGGAAGACGGCGACGGCGCGCGACGCTCGATGGCGGTCGCGCTGGCAGACGCGAAGGTGAATCCGGACCAGGTCCATTACATCAACGCCCACGCAACCTCGACCGGCGTCGGCGACATCGCCGAAGTCAACGCGATCAAGGCCTGCTTCGGCGATCACGCAGCGAAAGTGCCCGTGAGCTCGACAAAGTCGATGACCGGCCATCTGCTCGGCGCAGCCGGCGGTGTCGAGGCGATCTTCTCGATCCTCGCGATGCGCGACGGTGTGATTCCGCCGACCATCAACCTCGACAATCCGGGCGAGGGCTGCGACCTCGATTTCGTGCCGCACACGGCGCGCGAGTCGAAGCTCGACATCGTGCTGTCCAATTCGTTCGGATTCGGCGGCACCAACGGCACGCTGGTGTTCCGCCGGCTTTGACCGGCAGCGGGACCGCCGCGCCCAGCGCATGAGCGCCCGCGTGCGCGAACTGCCGGGACGGCCCGACCTGCTCCGGCTGGCGGCCGCCGCGCCGCGGCGTTATCCGGCCCTGCTCGAAAGCGTGGCGCGAGGTCCGGCGCGGACGCGCTACGACATCCTCTTCGCGTTTCCCGAAGACGAAGTGCGGCTCGACGGCGACGGCCGCGTGCGCGACGCTGGCGGCCGCGACCTGGGCACGACGTTTCTCGACGCGCTCGACACGGCGTGGCGGGCCGAGCGCATCCAGCGAGAGCAGGAACCCCAGCTCCCGTTCCGCGGCGGCTGGCTGCTTTTCCTCGGCTACGAGCTGGCCGGCGAGATCGAGCCGAAGCTCCGCCTCCGGCGTCCAGACGGTTCCATGTCCGTCGCGCTCGCGCTGCGCTGCCCGGCGGCGGTCGTTGTCGATCATCAGCGCGATTCGACGCTGCTCGTCGTCGAGGAAGGGCGCGAGGACCTGCTCGATGCGCTGTCGCACGATGCCAAGGCGGCGTTGCCACCAGTCCGCGCGTTTCGCGCCGCGCCGGAAATCCTGGAGGATCCGCCGCAGCGCTTCCTCGACGGCGTGGAGCGCATCCACGAGTACCTTCGCGCCGGCGACGTGTTCCAGGTCAACCTGTCGCGCGAATGGCGCGTGCGCTGCGCGGACGAGCCGGATCCGGCGTCTGTCTACGCGGCCCTGCGCGAAGCGAATCCGGCCCCGTTTGCCGGGCTGCTCCAGCGCGACGGCTGGGCCATCGCGAGCTCGTCGCCCGAGCGCCTGATCGAGGTGCGCGGCGAGCTCGCACAGACGCGCCCGATCGCGGGCACGCGGCCGCGCGCGAGCGGCGACGAGGACGCAGCACGCGTGCGCGAGCTGATCGGACATCCGAAGGAGCGCGCCGAGCACGTCATGCTGATCGATCTCGAGCGCAACGATCTCGGCCGGATCGCGGTGCCGGGATCGGTAGAAGTCGACGAGCTGATGAGCATCGAGAGCTACGCGCACGTGCACCACATCGTTTCGAACGTGCGCGGACGCCTTCGCGCCGACGCGACGCCGGGACGCATCGTGCGCGCCGTGTTTCCCGGCGGCACGATCACCGGCTGCCCGAAAGTCCGCTGCATGGAGATCATCGCCGAACTCGAGGACGCTGCCCGCGGTGCGTACACGGGATCGCTCGGCTATCTGAATCGCGACGGCGATCTCGACCTCAACATCCTGATCCGCACGCTGACGATCGAACGCGACGCGATCCGCTTCCGCGCCGGTGCCGGCATCGTCGCCGACTCGAACGCCGAGCGCGAGCTCGACGAGACGCGTGCCAAGGCGCGGGGGCTGCTGCGTGCGCTCGGCGCGGATCGCTGACGGCAGCGGGCGAGTCGGGTTACGCTCCGCGAGGACCATGACCGACATGAATCTCCATTTTCGTCGTCCCGGGGGAAGCGTGGGCTCAGCGAGTCTCTGCGTGCCCGCTTTCGCAATGCCGACGAGACAGAGCGGCGGCGCCTTGTTCCGTCTGATCCTCGTCTTGCTCGCGGCTGCGCTGATCGCAGCGTCGTACTTCGTCCTCGACTATCGGAAATTCGTCGATGCGCCGCTCACCATCGCGCGCGCGGACATGACGATCGACGTCGCGCGGGGCGAGTCGTATCGCACGATCGTCGATCACCTGCGCAAGGAACACGTGACCGACGCATCGCCGTGGTACTGGCGGGCGCTCGGGCGCCAGCTCGGCATCGAAGGCCGGCTGCACGCGGGCGAATACGCGCTGACGCCAGGCCTGACGCCGCGCGAGCTGTTGCGCCGCATGGCGACGGGCGAAGTGCTGCAGCATCACTTCACGATCGTGGACGGCTGGACGTTCAAGCAGCTCCGCGTCGCGCTCGCGTCTGACAGCGGGCTGCAACAGACGCTGCCCGGCACATCGGACGAGGACATCGCGCATCGGCTCGACATCGCCGACGGCAAGCCGGAAGGCTGGTTCCTGCCGGAGACCTACGCCTGGGTCAAGGGCGAATCGGATTTCGACGTGCTCAAGCGCGCGCACGCGGCGATGCGCACGGCGCTTGACGGCCTGTGGACGGCGCGCGCGCCGGATCTCCCGCTCGAATCGCCATACCAGGCGCTGATCCTCGCCTCGATCGTCGAGAAGGAAACCGCGCGCGCCGAGGAGCGCCCGCTGATCGCCGGCGTGTTCCTGCGCCGGCTCAAATTCGGCATGCGCCTGCAGACCGATCCCACGGTGATCTACGGCATGGGTGCGAGCTACCAGGGCAACATCCGCCGCAACGATCTCGAAAATGATACCGAGTACAACACCTACACGCGCGATGGGCTGCCGCCGACGCCGATCGCGCTGCCCGGCAAGCCGGCGCTCGAAGCGACGTTGCACCCGGCGCCGGGCGACGCGCTGTATTTCGTCGCGCGCGGCGACGGCAGCCACGAGTTCTCGGCGACGCTGGAAGAGCATAATCGGGCCGTGCGCAAGTATCAGCTGCACCGGCAGCCATGAGCGCGCTCGAGGGGGACATGAGCGGACGCGGACGCCTGATCACGCTCGATGGCGGCGAGGGCGCCGGCAAGAGCACCGTGCTCGAGGCCATGCGCCTGCAGCTCGAGCAGCACGGCATCGACGTGGTCGTCACGCGCGAGCCCGGCGGCACGGTGCTCGGCGAAGCCGTGCGTGCCATCGTGCTCGATCCCGCGCGACGCAATCTCTGCGCCGAGAGCGAGCTGCTGCTGATGTTCGCCGCGCGCGCGCAGCTCGTGCGTGAGCTGATCCGCCCCGCGCTCGACGCCGGCCGCTGGGTCCTGTCCGATCGCTTCACCGACGCGAGCTACGCCTACCAGGGCGGCGGGCGCGGCCAGCCGGTTCAGCGCATCGCCGAGCTCGAGCGCTGGGCTGCGGCGATAAAGCCTGATCTCACACTGCTGCTGGACCTTCCGATCGGGGAGGGTCTCGCGCGGATCGGCGGGCGCGGCGCGGCCGATCGCATCGAGCTCGAGAGCGGCGAGTTCTTCGAGCGCGTGCGCGCCACGTATCGCGCGCGCGCCGAGGCAGAGCCGCAACGCTTTCGCGTGATCGACGCGAGCCGCCCGGTTGCGGAAGTGCGCGCGGCGGCCTGCATCGTCGTCGATGCGTTCGTCGCGGCGACGAGGACGCCGGCATGACGCTGCAGCCGTGGCTCGCGCCGGCCTGGCAGGTGCTGGCCGAATCGCTGCGCACGGGGCGGCTGCATCACGCCCTGCTCTTCGCGGCACCGCGTGGACACGGCAAGCGCGCGCTCGCCGATGCCTTCGCGGCGTCGGCGCTCTGCCAGCAACGCAAGGCCGACGGACACGCCTGCGGCACGTGCCGCAGCTGCCTCCTCGTCGCAGCGGGCAGTCATCCCGATCTCGCGCGCGTCACTTTCGAAGTGCGCGACGACGGCAAGCCGCGCAGCGAGATCACGGTTGATCAGATGCGTGCCCTCGGCCAGCGGCTCGCGATGGCAAGCCAGTTCGGCGGCTTGCAGATCGCGATCGTCGATCCCGCCGATGCGATGAACCCGAGCGCCGCGAACGCGCTGCTGAAGACTCTCGAAGAACCCGCGACGAGCACCGTCATCGCGCTCGTCGCGGACGATCCGTCGCGGCTGCCGCCGACGATCCGCAGCCGCTGCCAGCGCATCGAGGCGCGTGCGCCGACGCGCGCCGAGGCGCTGGACTGGCTGCGCGGGCAGGGGATCGATGCTGGTACCGCTGAGTCGCTGCTGGATGCGAGCATGGACAATCCAGGCCTCGCGATGGCGTGGATGGCCGAGGGTGCGCTCGCCGTGCGCGACGAGTGCGTCGCCGATCTCGAGGCGCTCGCCGCCTCGCGCGCGGAACCGTCCGCCGTGGCGGAGCGCTGGGCGGCGGATCGTCCGGGCATGCGGCTCTGGTTCGCGGCCATGCTGGCGCGCGAGGAAGCGCGCCGCGTCATCTCGGGCCAGCGTGGCTCACTCGGCTTGACCGGGCGCGCCGAAATCCCGAAGCTAGCTGCATGGTTCGGTCGTGCAAACCGCGCGCGCGGCCTCCTCATGACGCCGGTGCGTGCGGAACTGGTCCTGCTGGATCTCTTGCGCGGCTGGCCTGCGCGACAGACGTGAAGGTGTGATCTATGGCGACTCCGGCAGCTGGCAGCGCTCCGCGACAGGGCATCCTCTCGCTGGCGATCAAGGACAAAGGTGCGCTGTTCAACGCCTACATGCCGTTCGTGAAGGGCGGCGGCCTGTTCGTGCCCACCGCCAAGCGTTACAGCCTCGGAGACGAGGTCTTCATCCTGCTTTCGCTGATGGAAGAGAAGGATCGCCTGCCGGTCGCGGGCAAGGTCGTCTGGATCACGCCCGCCGGCGCGCAGGGCAACCGCACGGCCGGCATCGGCGTGCAGTTCAACGACTCGGCGGACGGTGAGGCCGCGCGGACGAAGATCGAGTCGATCCTCGCGGGCATTCTCACGCAGGAACGGCCGACGCACACGATGTGACGCGACGCTACGCGTCGCACGCTCAGGTTTTTCCGGCGTCGGCCAGTCGCCGGCGCAAGTCCGCGCCGTAAGGCGTCCGCAGCGTGCGAAGCTCTGCCTCGACCTGCGTGCGCAAGCGCTGGGCCTCGTCGCGTTCGCCCAGGCGCGTCAGCGCGGCGACGAGTGCAACCTTGACTTCGAGCACGCGCGGATCCGACTCGGGATGAGGCGGCGTGCGCACGCGGAGTGCTTCGCGGAGCAGCGGCTCGGCGTCACCCGCACGCCCCGCTGCGAGGCGCGCGCTCCCGACCGCAAAGAGCGGCAGGCCGAGCATGTAATGATTCGCCGGATACGCTTTGCGTGCGTAGTCGAGCGCGTCGTCGGCGGTGCGGGAGGCGGCCTCGACGTCGCCGGCTTCGATCTCGGTCAGCGCGAGCTCTGAGAGCGCCAGCGGACGGCTCATGTTGGTCGGCGTCGAGATTTTCGCCAGCGCTTCGTTCGCCGCTACGAGCTCGGCCAGCGACTCGGCGACTTTGTGCTGCAGCCGCAGCAGCTTGCCGATGTCGGCGCGCAGAAAATTCAGCGTCGGCGTGGTCGGCGGATCGTGCGCACGCATCACTTCGAGCGTCGCGCGCAGAGTGCGTTCCGCGGCGGCGTAATCGCCGGTCAGCATCTCGGCGAGCCCGAGCTGGCGCCGGATCGGCGCGGCGATCATGCTGCCGCTGCCTTCGAGGCGATCGACGACCGCGACTGCGTCGCGCAGCGTCGCCACGGCGTCGTCGAAGCGTCCGAGTTCGCGATAGTCCTTGCCGAGCGAAGCCAGCACGGTCGCGCGATCCTGCTCGTGTAGCTGGCCCGCGCGCGTGGCCCGATCGAGCAGCGCGAGCCGCCGCGGCACCGCTTCCTCGTAGCGGCCTTCATACTCGATGAGCCAGAGCAGGTTGCTCTCGACGGCGATCGTGTCGTGATGATCCGGCCCGACCGTCGCCATGCGGATGCGCAGTGCTTCATTCAGCGCCGCTTCGGCACCGGCGAGATCGCCCTTGTCTTCCAGCATGTTGCTCATCTCGTTGAGCGCGTGGGCGACGCCGTTGCTGACCGCGCCGTAGGTGGCGGTGAAGGCGGCGATCGCACGCCGGAAAGACGCTTCCGCTTCGTCGAAGCGACCGTGACGCGCCAGCAGGTTGCCGAGCTGCACCTCCTGGTCGGCGACCGACGGGTTGTTTGCGCCGAGTGCCTTCTCGTCGCCGGCGAGACTGGCACGAAGGTAGCGCTCGGCGGATGCATCGCCTTTCCTTACCAGCGCGCTCGCCGTGACGAGATGCGCGCTCGCGATGTCCTGCGGATTCCGCGTCGAGGCGCTCTCCAGCAGAGCCAGGCTTGCTTTCGCGTGCGTCAGCGCGGCGTCGTAGCTGCCGCTCTCGTTCTCGATCAGCGCCATGCCGAGAAAAACGCGGGCGCGCACGTCGTCCGGCACGCGTAGATCCGCCAGCATCGCGTGCGCGCGCTGCAGCAGGATCTCGGAACGCTGGAAATCGCTCACGCCGATGTACAGGCGGCCGAGCAGGGAGGTGATGTCGGCCTCGATCGCGGGATGGGCACCGGAATCGGCGGCGAGCTGCTTCTCGCCGATTTCCAGTAGCTGGTGCGCGGTAAACGGCTGGCCCTTGTTCTCGTCCGGGCTGGCATGCTCGAAGACGCCGGCGAGAAACTGGCGCACTGCTTCGGCGCGCTCGGCATTGCCTTCGGCGCGCCGCCACTCGCGCGTCGTCGCGACGAGGCCTCCGACGAGCGCCGCGACCAAGAGCGTCGAGGCGAGCGCGAGCCGCGGCTCGCGAAGTATCCAGCGCACGATCTTCTGCGGCGCATTCAGCGGGCGCGCTTCGACGGCGCGGCCTTCGCCGAAGCGGCCGAGATCGTCGGCGAGCTGGCGCGCGGATTCGTAGCGATCGGCTGGATCCTTCGCGAGGCATTTCAGCACGATCGCTTCGAAATCCGCGGGCAACTTTGGCGCCAGCGCTCGCGGCCGCGTGAGCCTGCACTCGATGATGCGCTGCAGCGTGTCGTATGCAGTGGCGGCGCGGAAGGGCGGCTCGCCGGTCGAAAGCTCGTAGAGGATCGCGCCGAGGCCCCACACGTCGGTTGCCGCGCTGATCGTCCCCGTGTGCGCCTCGGCCTGCTCGGGCGCCATGTAGGCCGGCGTTCCCGAGATCTCCTCGTTTTCGAGCACGAGCGCGCCGTCGACGCGGCGCGCGAGGCCGAAATCGGCGACGAGCGGCGTTCCGTTCTCGTCGAGCAGCACGTTGCCGGGCTTGAGATCGAGATGCAGCACGCCGAGGCTGTGCGCATAAGCGACGGCTTCGGCGACGGTGCGCAGCATGCGCGCAGCGCGCCGGACTTCGAACGGGCCGTTCGCGCTCAGCTCGGCGGCGAGACTCTGGCCGCGCACGAGACGCATGCTGAAGAAATGCAGGCCTTCGGCTTCGCCCGTTTCGTAGATTGCGACGATGTTCGGGTGTTGCATGCGCGCCGCATTGCGCGCTTCCAGCTGGAACCGTTCGATGAAATCGCGGGAGGCCCACGGGCCTGCCGCGAGGAGCTTCAGCGCGACCTCGCGATCGAGGCTCGCCTGACGCGCGCGATAGACGACACCCATGCCGCCCTGGCCGATCAGCTCGAGCAGCTCGTAATCGCCGAACCGGCGCTGGGTGGGATCGTCGAGATCAAGATCGAGTGCATCGCCAGGCAATAGGGCGAGATGCCTGAGCTGCGTCAGGTCGGGCGTTATCTTGCCGTCGCCGCTTCCGAACGCGAGCGCCGCGAGCGCGGCAGCCGAAGCGTCGATCCATGCAAGCGACTCGCTGTCCGTAGCGGCTGCGAGCGATGTGCAAGGCGATGCCATCACGTCACCCGCTCCCGCCGAGTGCGGCGAACATTTCCGCCTGCTCGCCGGCCAGCTCGTCGGACGAGGAGACCGTGTCGGCGAGCTCCTCGCTCGCGAGCTCGTGCAGGCGCCGGCGGAGCCGATCGAGCGCTGTCGCGATGATCGATGGTTTCGCACCGAGCGCGCGCGCGAGCGCTTCGCGTTCGTGCGGCTCCGGCTCGCGCGCGAGGAATGGCACAAGTGCCGCGTACATCGCGTCGTGGCCGGCCGCTTGCGCCTCCTCGCGCAGGCGCGCGAGCGCGTGCAGCAGCACGTCGACGGCGAATGCACGCTTGAACGCCTGCGTCGGCACGTCGTGGCGGCCGGCGTCTTGCGCGTAGCGCGCTTCGAGCGCCACGAGCGCATCCGCATCGTCGACGATCCGTTCCGTCGTGGAAGCTGGCTCGCGGGCAAGATATTCCTCGAGGCGGGCCAGCAGAAATTGCCGGAAACGCGGGACTGCCGGCGGCACTTCCGCGGCGGCGCTGCGCTGCGTGCCCTCCAGGAATGCCGAGGCGATGCCGAACGCACGTGCCGGCGCATGTCCGAGGTGGCGCAGCAAGGCATAGACAGGATAGCGATGGCGCGCGCAGAGCGCGGCCAACGCTTGCGCGGGCGTGAACGCTCCGGTCACCGATGCGAGCGAGACTGCCGACCATCGAGTGCCGGAAAAACCCCGATCGACCGTCGCCGAACCGCTCATAATCGGCCCCGCCTGTTCGCGCCGGCGTTCGGCGTGGTCATGCGGCCGCGACGCCGAGCGCACCACGAAGATCACGCAGCTCGACTTCGAGATCGCCGTGCGTGCTGGTCGTGTCGGCGAGCTCGTCCTCGATAAGCTCGCGCAGGCGCTGCCGCAACCGGTGCACCGCCACCGCGAGCGTGTTCCGACGCAGCTCGAGCTTCGCAGCGACGCGCGCATAGTCGGCTTCGTCGGGCCGCTCGACGAGAAACTCGTGCAGCGCATGGAAGAGCTCGCGCTTGCCCGCCGCATCGGCTTCCTCGCGCAGGCGCCCGAGCGCCCGGGCGAGCACCGTGACGGCCCACACGCGCTCGAACACGCGCTCGGGCGTCTCTTCGTCGGCGCCGGCCGTGCGCTCGTCCTGCAGCGAGTCGAGCGCAGCGCCGCCGCCGCGCTTCTGCGCGTGAGCGCTGATCTCGCTGCTGCTGAGATAGCGCTTGAGCATCGTCAGCACGAAAGCGCGGAAACGGCCGCGCTCGCGCTCGGCGGCCGCGTGCCAGGCGTGGGCGAGGAAGCTGACGAAAAAACCCTGCACGAGATCGTCCGCGGCATCGGCCGGGTAGCCGCGGCTTCGCACGTAGGCGAGCACCGGAGGGCGGTAAGAGCGGCACAACGCCTCGAGCGCGCCGTGTGCATCCGGCGTGGCCTCGCGGGCCTGCATGACGAGGCTCCAGCGCGTGGTGTCGAAGCGGCTCAAGGCGGCCTCCGACGGCTTCCCGCCGGGATTATGGCGCAGCGTCCGGCTGCCTGTAATCGCCGGCGCCGTTTTGCGAACTCCTGTTCGTCCGGGCCGGTCGGCGCCTGCCGGGTCCGAACCAAACCGGCCGATCGGTCATCGGCAAGGCAGCAGGAGACCCAACATGCTCAAGACACACGCCATTGCGCTTGCCGTGCTCGCGGCGGGTCTGTCCGCGAAGCCTGCGCTCGCATCGCTCGACGACGATCCGTTCGTCTACGACCCGGCCTTCAATTATGGGCTCATCCTCGAGGACCGTTTCGCGGCGACCACGACCGCGTCGTATCTCCTCGGCCTGCACATCGCGCGGGCGGCCAACGGCGATGTCGTCGCCGCGGGCATCGTGCCGGCGGCGTTCCAGGTCTCGCCGCCCGCGAACAACATCGGGCTCGTGCGCTACGGTGCGAACGGCGAACGGCTGGCGTGGAGCGCGCCGTCGTCGCAGTTCGTGTTCTACGAAGACCGTTACGTCGACTACCCGAACAGCACCACGGGCAACGTCGGCTGGGTCGACGATCTCATCGCGCTGAATGGTCGCTTCTACGCGCTGACCGACAGCGTCGGCGCGCAGCGAGACGTGCGCATCGCCATCTTCACCGACGGTGGTGCTTTCATCGACGACATGCCGGCGTTCGTGACGGGGCTCGACGAAACGGGCGCCGCGTTGATCCCATACACCTATCCCACGTTCGACGGCAGCGGCAATCCGGTCACGCAGCAGATGCTGATCGCGGTCGCCACCTATGCGTCGGGTACCGGCCGGCAGATCATCACGATGAAGCGGTTCGTCGTCAGCCCGGTTGATGGCAGCCTCGACGTCGACAACACCTTCGGCGTGTCCGGCAACGGAGCCATGGACCAGCCGCTGCCGGACGCGTTCTGCGATGCGGGCTCGAACTGTTCGTGGTCCGTGAAAGACGGCGTCGCCGCGCGCGATGACACTGCATCGCCGACGCTCTACCTCACCGGGACTGCGGCGACGTCCGGCAGCTCAACGAACGCGTTCGTCGCGGCGATCAACGGATACGACGGCAGCCTGTCGGCCAGCTTCGGGCACGGTGACGGCATCTATGTGAACTACCTCGACGGGTCGAGCGGAGGCGTCAGCGTCGCTGTTGCGCCGGCGGCAGATCCTGCGAACGACGTCGTCTATCTTGCTTCGGACGTCGCCGAACCCTGTGGCCAGCGCGGCGCCGTAACCAAGCTGCGCGCCCAGGTGACCTTGCCGGAAGGCACGATGACGCTGCCGGATTTCTTCTGGGGCGACGGCGGAACGCGCGGCATCGGCGGCACCCCGGGAAGTTGCGGCAACGTCTTCACGTTCCTCACGCACGTGGTGCTCGACGGCGATCGCCTGGCGTTGTCCGGCTACGAGTACCTGGTCTCGACACCTGATCCGCTGTTCTCGGTCGTGCGGACCTCCGACGGCGCACTGACGGAGTTCTCGCGCGCCGGCTTCACGCCGCTGCGCGCCGACGGCACGCCTTGGGGCGGCGCCGTCTTCGCCGATCTCGTCGCAACCGGCGGCGGCCGTTATGCGACAACCGGCTATCTCTACGACGCGTCGGCCGGCAACGCGCTCCTGTTCGGCACTGCGCAGCTCGCTTCCGACCGTATCTTCGGCGATGGCTTCTAGCGGGCTTGTGCCGCCTGCGAAAGACCGGCGGCGAAACGACGGGCCGGGATCCGTTGTACCGGATCCCGGCCTTGCGCTTTGCCGGAAACGCGGTGCCTTCAGCCTGCGAGCGCTTGGCGCGCGTGTTGCTTGATCGCGGCGAGCATCGCGGCGAGGCCGTTCGAGCGCGTGGGCGAGAGGTGCTTCGCGAGGCCGATGGCTTCGATGAACTTCGGCTCGGTGGCGAGGATCTCTTCGGCCGGGCGACCGGAGTAGACGCGCAGCAGCAGCGCGATCAGGCCCGAAACGATTGCCGAGTCGCTGATCGCCCGAAACTCGAGACGGTGCGCGTCGCCGGACGGCACCAGCCACACCAGCGACTGGCAACCCGAGACCTTGTGCTGGTCGGTCTTCAGCGACTCCGGAAACGGCGGCAGCTTGCGGCCGAGATCGATGAGGTACTGGTAGCGCTCGGTCCAGTCGCCGAAGAAGGCGAATTCGTCGGCGATGGCCGCCTGCGCGGCGTCGGCCGTCGGCGCGGTATCAAGCTGCGCGTTCATTCGGATTCACGACTTTCCAGCGCGTACCCTGCGCACCGTCCTCGATGGCGATGCCTTTGCTGGCGAGCAGGTCGCGGATGCGATCCGCTTCGGCAAAGTCGCGCGCCTTGCGCGCGGCGTCGCGCCGAGCGATCAGCGCGTCGATCTCGGCGGCATCGAGCGCAGGCGTGCCGGTCTCGCCTTGGGCGGAGACGCCCTGCTTGAACCATGCTTCGGGATCGAGTCGCAGCAGCCCCAGCATCGCGCCTGCACCGAGCAGCGCAGCCTTCGCGGCTTTGCGCGCTTCCGGCGTCGTCGCACGGCGCGAGGCCGTCGCGAGCTCGGCCAGGATCTTGAGGGCTTCCGGCGTGTTGAGATCGTCGAGCAGCGCCGCTTCGATGTCGGCGGGCGTCTCCGGCTCGCCGGAGATTTCGATATCGGCGAGATCGCGCAGCGCGCCGTACCAGGTGTCCAGCGTCGCGCGGGCCTGGGCGAGCGCGGCATCGGACCAGTCGAGCGGCTGCCGGTAGTGTGCCTTCAGGAGCAGATAGCGCAGCACCTCGGGCGGGTGCTGCTTGAGTAGCTCGTGCAGCAGCATCACGTTGCCGAGCGACTTCGACATCTTCTTGCCGCCGAAGGTCAGCATGCCGTTGTGCAGCCAGTAGCGGGCGAAGGTGCGGCCGCCGTGCGCGCAGGTGCTCTGCGCGATCTCGTTCTCGTGGTGCGGGAACATGAGATCGTTGCCGCCGGCGTGGATGTCGATCGTCTCGCCGAGGTGCGCCGCAGCCATCGCGGAGCATTCGATGTGCCAGCCGGGCCGGCCGCGGCCCCACGGGCTGTCCCAGCCGGGGAGATCGGGCGTCGACGGCTTCCACAGCACGAAGTCGGCCGGGTTCTTCTTGTACGGCGCCACCTCGATGCGCGCGCCGGCGATCATCTCGTCGGTGGAGCGCCCGGAGAGCTTGCCGTAGTCGGGATAGCTCGGCACGTCGAACAGCACGTGGCCTTCGGCGGCGTAGGCGTGGCCGGACGCGATCAGGCGCTCGCACATAGCGATGATCTCGGCGATGTGCCGCGTCGCGTGCGGGCAGACGTCCGGCGGATCGACGCCGAGCTTCGCCATGTCCTCGAAGAAGGCCGCCGTGTAGCCGGTCGTGATCTGCTCGATCGGGACACCGGCCGCCTTGGCGGCGGCGTTGATCTTGTCGTCCACGTCGGTGATGTTGCGCGCGTAGACAACCCGCGGATACAGCCGGCGCAGCAGCTTCGCCAGGAGGCCGAAGACGACGTAGGGCCGGGCGTTTCCGACATGAACATAGTTGTAGACCGTGGGCCCGCAGACGTACATCGTCACCCGGCCGGGATCCTGCGGGACGAAGTCTTCGATGCGGCGGGTCAGGCTGTTGTGGAGGCGGAGAGTCATCTGGAACGGGCCTTGTGCTCTGCAACAGCATAACAGGCGGGCGCGCCCGGCCGCTGCTTCCGCCGCGGTTTTCTTCAATGAATGGAAGGCCTTAGCCAAGGTTCAGCGATTCGATGTTTTAATCCGCCGCACGAAAAAACGAACGCGCGAAGCCGGGGGACACCGGCACGGGTGGAGTTCAGACGATCGTTGCGGGCACCCACGCGCGTCGCCCCGACGTGGAGAACATCATGAAGTGGAAGTTTGCACTGGTCGTCGCGGCGGTCCTGGCCGCGATGAACGTGTCTGCGCAGGATCGACGCTTCGACGGCGCGACCGCGGAGAACGTCAAGTACGCCTGGGCGGACGTGCTGCGGGTCGATCCCGTGTATGACCGCGTCCGGACCAGCGTGCCCAGAGAGGAATGCGAGGACGTCCCGGTCGAGCGCCGCGTCGACAGCGGCGGCAACAACGCCGCCGGCACGGTGCTTGGCGCCATCGTGGGGGGCGTGCTCGGCAATACGGTCGGCAAGGGCGACGGCCGCAAGGCCGCCACCGTCGCCGGCGCGGTCGTCGGCGGTGCCGTAGGCCACGGCGTCGCGCGTCAGGACGACCGCTACTACGAGGGCACCGAGCGACACTGCCACATGGTGCAGGAAGCCGCCGAAGAGCGCCGCATCGTCGGCTACGACGTGCAGTATCGCTACCGCGGCGACGTCTACATGGCGCGGCTCGACTATGACCCCGGCGAGCGCATGCGAGTGCGCGTGAGCATCTCGCCGGCCGAGTGAGTTGCGAGAAGCCGGGATTCGGGATTTGAGAACAAGGGCGGAACAGGGCTCTGCTTGCGGATCCCGAATCCCCAATCCCCAATCCCTTTATTGCACTGCACAGCGATTCCGGATACCTTCACGCCATCATGAACGCGACCCTCGCCGCCGACATCCTGACCAGCGCCCGCATGGCCGCTGGCATGACCTCGCGCGCGCGCCGACCGGAGCCGTCCTTCCGCGCCGGGTAGGCTGTCGCACTCGTTCCACGTGTTTCGACGAAAAACCCGGCCTCGCGCCGGGTTTTTGTTTTCGGGCCCGGTGAGCCACCCACAGCAACGGGATCCCGAATGTCGATCAGGCATTTTCTCAGCACTCAGGACTGGAGCCGCGCCGAGCTCGACGCGCTGCTCGAGCGCGCCGCCGCCTTCAAGCGCGAGCGGCTCGGCCGCGATCTCGCCGGCAAGTCGATCGCACTCCTGTTCTTCAATGCGTCGATGCGCACGCGCACGAGCTTCGAGCTTGGCGCGTACGAGCTCGGCGGCCACGCTGTCGTGCTCGCGCCCGGCAAGGATGCCTGGCCGATCGAGTTCGGCACCGGCACGGTGATGGATGGCGACGAGGAGGAACACGTCGCCGAAGTCGCGCGCGTGCTGTCGCGCTACGTCGACCTGATCGGCGTGCGCGCATTTCCGAAGTTTCAGAACTGGTCGCTCGACCGCAAGGACCTCGTGCTCAACGCCTTCGCGAAGCACGCCGAGGTGCCGGTGATCAACATGGAGACGATCACGCATCCGTGCCAGGAGCTGGCGCACGTGCTGGCGCTGAAGGAACGCCTCGGCAATCTCGCGGGGCGCAGGTACCTCCTGACGTGGACCTACCATCCGCGTCCGCTGAACACGGCCGTCGCGAACTCGGCGCTGCAGATCGCCACGCGCTACGGAATGAACGTGACGCTGCTGTGCCCAACGCCCGACTACATTCTCGATCGGTGCTACATGGATCTCGCGCGCCGTAACGTCGAGGAGAACGGCGGCTCGCTGACGATCAGCCACGATCCCGAAAGCGCCTACCGAGGCGCGGAGGTCGTCTACGCGAAGAGCTGGGGCGCGATTCCGTATTTCGGCCGCTGGGCCGACGAGAAGCCGATCCGCGATGCGTACCGGCATTTCATCGTCGACGAACGCAAGATGGCGCTGACCGACGGCGCGCTGTTCAGCCATTGCCTGCCGCTGCGCCGCAACGTCAAGGCCACCGACGGCGTGATGGATTCTTCCGCGTGCATCGCGATCGACGAGGCAGAGAACCGCCTGCACGTGCAGAAGGCGGTGATGGCGGAGCTGGTGAAGAGCAGGGATTCGGGAGAGCCGGGATTCGGGATTGGAGATTCGGGATTCGGGAAGAGCAGGGGAAGGGGGACGGGCAATGAGTGAATCGCAATTCAATCCCGAATCCCGAATCCCGAATCCCCGCTCTCCCGCCATCGTGCTGGCGTTCTCGGGCGGGCTCGATACGAGCTTCTGCGTTCCCTATCTCCAGGAGCGCGGTTACGCGGTGCACACGGTCTTCGCCGACACCGGGGGCGTTTCGGCCGAGGAGCGCGATTACATCGAACGGCGCGCCAGGGAGCTCGGCGCCGCTTCGCACCGCACGGTCGATGCCTCTCAGGCGATCTGGGACGGATTCGTCAAGCCGCTGATCCAGGCCGGCGAGCTTTATCAGGGCCAGTATCCGCTGCTCGTTTCCGATCGCTACATGATCGTCGAGGCGGCGCTGAAACGCTGCGACGAGCTCGGCACGCGCCTGTTCGCGCACGGCTGCACCGGCATGGGCAACGATCAGGTGCGCTTCGACCTCGCGGTCAGGGCGCTCGGCGATTACGAGATCGTCGCGCCGATCCGCGAGATCCAGAAGGATCACGCCGAAGTGCGTGCCTACGAGCAGGCCTGCCTCGAAGCGCGCGGCTTCGGCGTCCGCGCGAAGGCGAAGCAGTACACGATCAACGAGAACGTGCTCGGCGTGACGATCTCCGGCGGCGAGATCGACCGCTGGGATGTGCCGGGCGGGAACGCGGTCGGCTGGTGCGCGCCGCGCGAGGCATGGCCTTCGGAGCCGCTGCGCGTCGCGATCGGCTTCGAGGGTGGCGAGGCGGTGGCGATCGACGGCCGCCGCGTCGCCGGCGGCGAGATCCTGAAGATCCTCAATCCCATGTTCGCGCGCTACGGCGTCGGGCGTGGTATCTACACCGGCGACACGACGATCGGGCTCAAGGGCCGCATCGTGTTCGAAGCGCCGGGTCTCGCCGCGCTGCTCGCCGCACACCGCGCGCTCGAAGAAGCCGTGCTGACGAAGGAGCAGAACCGGTTCAAGCCCGCGGTCGGGCGCAAGTGGGTGGAGCTCGTCTACGAGGGCTTCTATCACGATCCCCTGAAGCACGATCTCGAGGCCTTCCTCGCGTCGACGCAGCGGAACGTCAACGGCACCGTCGTCATCGAGACGTGCGGCGGAACGGTGTATCCGATCGAGGTGAAGTCGCCGCACATCCTTAAGAGCGCGAACGCGACCTACGCGCAGGCCGCCGACTGGGGCGTCGTGGAGGCCGAGGGATTCATCCGGCTGTACGGCATGAGCTCGACGCTGTGGGCGGAGGTGAATCGAGGGAACTGAGACGGCGACAGCCGGGCGTCATTTTCGCGCGATATCAAGACCAAGATGGATTCCGGCTTTCGCCGGAATGAAGTGGGAAACATGAGCGAGCTGTTCGACAAAACGCTGACGCACCTGCGCGCGCTGGTCGCATTCGACACGCGCAATCCGCCGCGCGCGATCGGCCCGGACGGTATCTTCGGATATGTCCGCTCGAATCTGCCGGGGTTCGCCTGCGAGACGACGGATCACGGTGCGGGAGCAGTGAGTCTCTACGCCGCCCGCGGCCGGCCGAAGCGGCTGTTCAACGTGCACCTCGACACCGTGCCGGAATCGCCGCACTGGAGCGTGAATCCTTTCGGGCTGCATGTCGACGGCGAGCGCGCGGTCGGCCTCGGCGCCTGTGACATCAAGGGCGCGGCGGCGGCGCTGCTGGCCGCCGCGGCGGCGAGCGACGGCGATGCGGCGTTCCTGTTCACGTCGGACGAAGAGGGCGGCGACGCGCGTTGCATCCAGGCGTTCCTCGACCGCGGCCGCGAAAAGGATTTCGAGCTCGTCCTCGTCGCGGAGCCGACGCGGTGCGAGGCCGTGCTCGCGCATCGCGGCATCAGCTCGGTGCTGATGCGCTTCGGCGGACGTGCCGGCCATGCGTCCGGCATGAATGCGTCGAGCGACAGCGCGCTGCACCAGGCCGTTCGCTGGAGCGCGCGCGCTCTCGATCACGTGCAGTCGCTCGCGCATGCGCGCTTCGGCGGAATGACCGGCCTTCGCTTCAACATCGGCCGCATCGAAGGCGGCATCAAGGCAAACGTCATCGCGCCGGCCGCGGAAGTGCGCTTCGGCTTCCGCCCGCTGCCGTCGATGGATACCGATGTCCTGCTCGCTCATTTCCGCAGGCTTGCGGACCCGGAACCGATCGAATTCGTCGAGACGTTCCGCGGGCCGGCGTTGCCGTCGGGCGACATCGCCGAGGCCGAAGCGCGCCGACTCGCCGCGCGCGACGCGGCCGACGCGTTCGGCCTTCCCATCGGTCACGCGGTCGATTTCTGGACCGAGGCCTCGCTGTTCTCGCAGGCTGGCTGCACGGCGCTCGTGTACGGACCGGGCGATATCGCGCAGGCACACGCCGCCGACGAATGGGTCGCACTGTCGCAGCTCGACCAGTACGCGGAAACGATCACCCGCCTCCTCGAGGACGGACACGCATGAATGCGACGACGCACCTTCAGATCCGCCAGACCATCGTGCGCCTGCTATCCAGCATGGCCAGCCCGCGCGAGATCGATCAGTACCTGAAACGCTTCGCGCAGCTCGACGCGAAGCGCTTCGCCGTCGTCAAGGTCGGAGGTGCGGTGCTGCGCGACGATCTCGATGCGCTGACTTCGTCGCTCGCGTTCCTGCAGCAGGTTGGCCTGACGCCGATCGTCGTGCACGGCGCGGGGCCGCAGCTCGACGTCGAGCTTGCGGCAGCCGGCATCGCCAAGGAGACGGTCGGCGGCCTGCGCGTCACGTCCGCCGAAGCGCTGGCAGTCGTGCGTCGCGTCTTCCATGCACAGAATCTCCGCCTCGTCGAGGCGCTGCAGGAGGCCGACGCGCGCGCAACCTCGATCGTGTCCGGGGTGTTCGAGTCCGAGCTCATCGACCGCGAGGCGCTCGGCCTCGTCGGCCGCGTCTCGCGCGTGGAGCTTGCGCCGATCGAAGCCTCGCTGCGCGCCGGCTCGATTCCCGTGATCGCCTCGCTCGGCGAAACGACAGGCGGGCAGATCGTGAACATCAACGCCGATTTCGCCGCGAACGAGCTGGTGCGCGTGCTGAGGCCGTACAAGATCATCTTCCTGACGGACACCGGAGGCCTGCTCGACGGCAGCGGCGCGATCATCGACTCGATCAATCTCTCGACCGAGTACGACACGCTGATGGCCGAGCCCTGGCTCCACTCCGGCATGCGCCTCAAGATCGAGCAGATCAAGGACCTGCTCGACAAGCTGCCGCTCGCGTCGTCGGTATCGGTCACGAGGCCCGCGGAGCTTGCGAAGGAGCTCTTCACGCACAAGGGCTCCGGCACGCTGATCCGGCGCGGCGAGCGCGTCCACGTGTACACGCGGTGGAGCGCGCTCGATACGCCGCGGCTCAGCGCGCTGATCGAAGCGAGCTTCGGGCGCAGGCTCGCGGCCGACTATTTCGAGCGGACGCGCCTACACAAGGCCTACGTCAGCGAGAACTATCGCGCCGCGCTGATCCTGACGATGGAAGAGGGCATTCCGTATCTCGACAAGTTCGCCGTCGCCGACGACGCGCAGGGCGAGGGGCTCGGCCGCGCCGCGTGGCAGATCATGCGTGCGGAGAACCCGCGGCTCTTTTGGCGCTCGCGGCACGATAACGCGATCAACGCGTTCTACGACGCGGAATCCGACGGCTGCTGCCGGCAGCCGCGTTGGAAGGCGTATTGGTACGGCCTCGCGGACTTCGCGGCGATCGAACGTTGCGTTGCGCATTGCCGCACGCGGCCGGCGACGCTCGAGGATCCCATCGATGAGAGAACCGCCGCGTAAGTCCATAAGGGCGGGCTTCAGGCCACCGCACGAAAACGGATCATGAAGCAGGACACTAAAACCATCGGCATCGTCGGCGCCCGCGGCCACACGGGCGCCGAGCTGATCCGCCTCATCGCCGGGCATCCCTCGCTCGAGCTCGCGTTCGTCTCGTCGCGCGAGCTCGATGGCCGGCTGGTCCGCGATCACGTTGCGGAATTCGCAGGCGATCTCCGTTACGAGAATCTCGACGCGCAGGCCGTCGCGGCGAGGCAGGCCGATGCGGTCGTGCTCGCTCTGCCGAACGGTAAGTCGGAAGACTTCGTGCGCCTCCTCGGAGAGACCGCGCCGTCGACCCTCGTCATCGATCTCTCCGCCGATCACCGCTTCGATCCGGCATGGCATTACGGGCTGCCGGAATTGACCCGCTCGAAGTACGAAGGACAGAAGCGCATCAGCAACCCCGGCTGCTACGCAACCGCGGCGCAGCTCGCGATCGCGCCGCTCAAGGATCAGCTCGCTGCGCCGCCGGCCTGCTTCGGCGTGTCCGGCTACTCCGGCGCCGGCACGACGCCGTCGGACCGCAACGATCCTGAAAAGCTGCGCGACAATCTGATGCCGTACGCGCTGGTCGATCACGTGCACGAGCGCGAGATCGCGCGGCATCTCGGCGTGCCGGTGGAGCTGATGCCGCACGTCGCTCCGTATTTTCGCGGCATCACGATGACGGTGAATCTCTGGCTGCAGAAGCCCACCAAGCGGGCATCGCTCGAAGAGCGCTACCGCGCGTTCTACCCGGGCGAGCCGCTGATCCGCATCGTTGACGAGGCGCCGTGGGTCAGCCGCGTCGCGGGCCGGCATCACGTCGAGATCGGCGGCTTCGCCGTCGCCCCGGGCGGCCGCCGCGTCGTCGTTGTCGCCACGCTCGACAATCTGCTCAAGGGTGCGGCGACGCAGGCGCTGCAGAACATCAACCTCGCGCTCGGCTTCGACGAGCTCTGCGGCATTCCGCTCGCACCGTCCGACGAGCCCTCGACGGGCATCGCATCATGAGGCTCTCCCGTTATTTCCTCCCGCTGCTCAAGGAAACGCCTGCCGAGGCGCAGATCGCCTCGCACCAACTGATGCTCCGCGCCGGCATGATCCGGCAGGAAGCGGCCGGCATCTACGCCTGGCTGCCGCTCGGCCTCGCAGTGCTGAAGAACATCGAGCGCATCGTGCGCGAGGAGATGAACCGTGCCGGCGCGATCGAGCTCCTGATGCCGACGCTGCAGCTCGCCGATCTCTGGCGCGAGAGCGGTCGATACGAGGCTTACGGCCCCGAGATGCTGCGCATCCGCGACCGCCACGATCGCGAGCTGCTGTACGGGCCGACCAATGAGGAGATGGTCACGGAGATCTTCCGCGCCGGCGCGCGCTCTTACCGCGATCTGCCGCTGAACCTCTATCACTTCCAGTGGAAGTTCCGCGACGAGCAACGGCCGCGCTTCGGCGTGATGCGCGGACGCGAGTTCCTGATGAAGGACGCGTATTCCTTCGACCTCGACGAAGCCGGCGCGCGGCGCGCGTACGCACGCATGTTCGTCGCGTACCTGCGCGCGTTCGCACGCATGGGCTTGAAGGCGATACCGATGCGCGCCGAGACAGGCCCGATCGGTGGCGACCTTTCGCACGAATTCATCGTGCTCGCGCAGACTGGCGAATCGGCCGTGTACTGCGACCGGCGCGTGCTTGAGCTGCCCGTGCCGGGCGAGGACGTGGACTACGACGTCGATCTCGCCCCGCTGATCGCAGAATGGACCCGCTTCTACGCCGCGACGGAGGACGTGCACGACGCCGCGCGCTTCGAGCGCGAGGTCGCTCCCGGCGATCGCGTATGCACGCGCGGCATCGAGGTCGGCCAGGTGTTCTGCTTCGGCACGAAGTTTTCGGAACCGATGAAGACATTCGTGACCGGCCCGGACGGAGTCGAGCGGCCGATCCACGGCGGCTCCTACGGCATCGGCATTTCGCGCCTCGTCGGCGCCATCATCGAGGCCAGCCACGACGACGCCGGCATCGTCTGGCCCGAGCCGGTCGCGCCGTTCAAGGTCGGCCTCGTCAACCTGAAGCCCGGCGACGCGGCGGCGGATGCGATGTGCGGGCAGCTCTACGCGAACCTGCAGGCCGCCGGTATCGACGTGCTGTACGACGACACCGAAGAGCGCGCGGGCGTCAAGTTTTCGACGATGGATCTGATCGGGCTGCCCTGGCAGCTCGTCGTCGGGCCGCGCGGACTCGCCAGCGGCGTGGTGGAGCTGAAACGCCGCGCCGGTAGCGAGCGCATCGGGCTCGCGCCGGATGCAGCGCTCGCGAGGCTCGCCGGAGCGCCGCCGTGAGCGGCCTTCTCTGGCAGAAGGACGGCGTCGCGGTCGACGCGCGCATCATGCGCTTTCTTGCCGCCGACGATGTCGTGCTCGATCGCGAGTTCTTCGCTCACGACATCGCCGCCAGCAAGGTTCACGTCGAGGCGCTCGCGCGGATCGGCGTGATCACGCACGCGGAAGCGGCGGCGCTCACCGGCGAGCTGGATATGCTCGACGCCGACTTCGCAAACGGCCGCTTCGTGCTCGACGAACGCTACGAGGACGGCCACTCCGCGATCGAAGCGCGTCTCTCGGAGCGGCTCGGCGACACCGGGCGCAAGGTGCACACGGGGCGCAGCCGCAACGACCAGATCCTGGTCGCGACGCGGCTGTGGCTCAAGGCGAAGCTCGGCGAGCTGATCGCGTCGTGCAGTGCGGCGGCCGAAATCTGCCTCGCGCGCGCCAGCGGCGAGGCGCTGCCTCTGCCGGGCTACACGCACCTGCAGCGCGCGGTGGTGTCGTCGACGGCGCTCTGGTTCGCGGGCTTCGCGGAGGCGTTCATCGACGACGCCGTGCGCGCGCGCGACACGCTCGCGTGGATCGACGCCAATCCGCTCGGCACCGCGGCGGGCTACGGTGTCAACCTGCCGCTGGATCGGGAGCACGCGACGCGCCAGCTCGGTTTCGGGCGGCTTCAGATCAATCCGGTGTGCGCGCAGCTTTCGCGCGGCAAGTTCGAGATCGCCGCGCTCGATGCGCTCGGCGCCGCGCTGCTGGATTTGCGGCGCCTCGTCTGGGACCTTTCGCTGTACACGACCGCGGAGTTCGGCTTCGTGCGCCTGCCGCCGGAATACACCACCGGCAGCTCGATCATGCCGAACAAGCGCAATCCGGATGTCGTGGAGCTGATGCGCGCGAGTTACGCGAGCGTCGCCGCGGCGCGCACCGAGATCGAGCAGCTTCTGTCGCTGCCGTCCGGCTACCAGCGCGACCTGCAGATCAGCAAGGGCGCGATCGTGCGCGGCTTCAGCCGTGGGCTCGCGGCGCTGGCCTTGCTGCCGGATCTGCTGGCGCGGATGGCGTGGGATCCCGCACGCATGCGCGCCGCGATCGAGCCGTCGATGCACGCCACCGACGTGGCGATCGAAGCTGCGATCCAGGGTGTGCCGTTTCGCGATGCCTATCGAAACGCCGCCGCATCGGGTGCGGCGGCAGGCGAGGGCAGGACACCGGAGGACAGCCTGGCCGCGCGCGTATCGCCGGGCGCTGCGGCGGATCTTCGGCTGCGCCAGTTGCGCAAGCGTCTCGATGCCGTCGGCGAGAGGAAGGCGGAAAGCTGAGTCGGGATGCGGAAGGCGCTGGTCCCCGCTTTCGCGAGGACGAGGATTAGTTCGCGTTCTCGGTAGCGATGGCGTTTGAGCGACTTCGCGAGGCGATTACCGCGTCAGCCAGCCCTGGGCGCGTGCGGTGCAGAGCGCGTACGGAAAGATCCAGAACAGCGCGAACGCCGAGAAGAACGAGTAGCCGATGCCGTACACGAAATCCCAGTGCCGCTCGCCGCGCAGGTAGTAGAGCATGTTGAATGCGGATACCAGCAGCATCGCGCAGCAGAAGCGCAGCAGCACCTCGGGGTGGCTCGCGGCGAGCGACATCAGCAGCGCCAGCGTCGCCCAGGCGATCGGGTAACGCGAATTGGTGACCACGGCGTCGACCAGCGCGATCGCGCGCGCCTTCGGCGGGCGGCGCCAGACGATCGAGCGGAGGAAGCGCAGCTCTTCGCGCACGTAGCTGCGATCCCAGCGCAGGAACATCTTGCAGAGGCGCTTGTACGTCGTCGGCACCAGTGTGTGCACGACGGCGGCGCGCTGATAGACGCAGTCGTAGCCGCGGCCGAGGATGTCGTTGGTCATCGCGCGGTCTTCGCCATAGGTGCAGGCTCGGCCGAGAAAGCGCTGGCGCACCCAGCCGTCCAGCACTTCACGCACGACGCGGGTGCGGTACCCGGCGAGCGCCCCGGGGCAGCAATAGACCGTGCCGTACGTGCTCTGCACGGCGCGCAGGAAGTCGAACGAGAGCGCGTAGCGGACCTTCAGCATGCGCGGAATCACGCCGTCGCGGCGGTTGTAGACGCTGACCTTGCCGGCGACCGCGCCGACGCGGGAATCCGCGAACGGCCCCGCCATCGCAAGCAGCGTGTCGGATTCGATGACGCTGTCGGAGTCGATCGTCACCATGATCTCGCCGCGGCCGCGGCGGAAGCCGGCTTCGAGCGCCGCGCGCTTGCCGCGGTTCTTCGCGAAGCGGAGCGGCGTGACGATGTCGGGATAGCAGCGCGCAATGCGCTCGATATGCTCCCAGGTGTCGTCGGTGCTGCCGTCGTCGACGACGAAGATTTCGAGCCGCTCGCGCGGATAGCGCGCACGCGCCACCGATTCGATCGAGCGCGCGACCATCTCGCCTTCGTTGTAAGCGGGAATGATCACGGTCAGCGTCGGCGCATCGGCCATCGTCGCGAGCGGCGGCGTGCGATAGCGGAACCACAACAGGGTGCGCAGCAGCAGCATCAGCATGCCCATGCCGGCCCAGAGGATTGCCGGGCTGACGATGAAGCGTCCCCACTGGTGGTGCCGGGCGGTGCCGACCACGCCGTGGAAGATATCCAGCTCCCAACTGAGGAACAGGACCATGGCAAAGCCGAACAGGATCAGCGCGCGATAGACGTCGTCGCCGGGCAGGTCACGGTAATCGTGGAAACGCGATGAAGGGCTGGCGGCCGCGATTTCGGTCGTCATCGGTATCGGACTCATCGGAATGCGAGCATCTTGCAGCGTACGCGACAACCGCGGATGAACGAATACGCGGCCCTGCTAAATATTCGTAAGGCTTGCTGTAGGACGCTTGCTTTTTGCGCGTGACAGTGATGCGGTTCCTTCGACGTGAGTCGCGGCAATCGCGTATCGGAAGGATGCATCGAATCGCGATCGACGAGCGGTTTCGCGGAGTACGACGACACGGACGCGATGCCAGTTCCAACCGTCAATGACATTCGTACGGTGCAACGGTCGGCGCGGGGCGCAAGCATCGCGTCGCTCGGCGTGCCGCAATCCGGCGGCGCATGCTGGACGAAACCGCTGCGGAGGCAGCAGACTGATCCGGCCGACAGGCCCGTTGCGGCATCGGACAGCGGAAGTGCGTTAGGCTGGCATCATCGGATCACGGCCAGGGACCAGACGGCTTGCCGCAGACCATGACGAGAACGCTGACATTCCGCCCGGCCGACCGCCTTCTGGTCTTTGCGCCGCATCCGGACGACGAGACGCTGGCGACGGGGGAGCTGATCCAGCTCGCGGCCGCCGCCGGTGCCGCGGTCCGCGTCGTGTTCGCGACGGACGGGGACAACAATCCGTGGCCGCAGCGCTGGTGCGAGCGTCGCCTGCGCATCGGCGCCGCCGAGCGCGAGCGATGGGGCCGACGCCGTCGCGGCGAAGCGCTGGCCGCGCTGGCGACGCTCGGAGTCGATTCCGAATCGACGCGCTTCCTCGGCTGGCCCGATCTCGGCCTCACCGGCATGCTGGAACGGAACCCCGAGACGATCGACGCCTTGCGCGCCGAGATCGAGGCGTTCGCGCCCACGCACATCGCGATGCCCTCGATCGGCGACCGCCATCCCGATCACGGCGCACTGCGCGTCATGCTGGAGCTTGCGCTGAAGAAGTCGCGCGCGAATGCCGTGCGGCTCGGCTACACCGTGCACGGACGTGAGCCGGATGCGAGCGAGTGGCGGCTGCCGCTCGACGCCGAGCGGCACTGGCGCAAGCGCGAAGCGCTGCGGGCGCACGCCAGCCAGATCAGCCTCAGCCGCGGCCGTCTCGAACGATGGGCGGACGCGGACGAATCCTTCGAATATGTGGAAGCCGCAGCGCCCGCCGCATCCGAACACGTGGGGCTGGTACTGCGCATGCCGCTCCAGCCGCCGCAGCGGTTCTGGCGCCGGCACGACGTGCTGCTCGTGCTCGTCGACGGCGATCGCATCGAGAGCGCTCGCGTGCCGCTGCCGCGTGTGTTCCGCCCGGCCATTCCGCGCACGCTCGCGTCGCTGCATGGCGGCCGCGTCGGCGTCGAGCTCGAACCCGGCGCGGTGATGATCCGCATCCACGGCCGGATCAGTGGTTACGTGAAACTCGAACGCTGTCCGCCGCGGCTCCTGATCTTCGATGTGGAAACCTGGAAGCGCTTCGAGGACGTAGCCGCACTCCACGAGCCCGCGGCACCTCGCGTCGGACCAGTGCCCGTCGCGCAGCGCGCGCCGCTCTAAGTCCGTACGAAGCGACCCACGGCGGCGACCCGGAATCCGAGCCGCCGCGGCGGCCGCCAGCCAACTCCTCGGCGTAACGTGTAAAGTCGGCCTGTCCGCAGGCGGAGCGCGCCCATGGGTGAATGGCGGCGGTTCGGTCAGTTCGAGCTGAACGTGCTCGCGCGCGAACTTCGCTGCGGCGGAGAGCTGCGGACCGTTTCACCCAAGGTGTTCGACTGCATCGTCTATCTGATGGAGCACCGCGATCGCTCCGTCGGACATGGCGAGCTTTCGGCAGTCGTCTGGGGCCGCGCCGACGTCTCGGACGTCCAGTTGCGCCAACTCATGCGAAAGGTGCGGCGGGTGCTCGGGGACGACGGCGGCCGCCAAAGTGTGATTCGGACAATACCCCGCTTCGGATTCCGCTGGATCGCAGCCGTCCAACACTGCGAGCCGCCGCAACCGGAACGCGCTGCCAGCGTTGGCGCGCCGCCGCGACGTCCGGCCCTCACGCTGACTCGCCGAGTTCCATGGGCCGCCGTTGCGTGCCTCTGCCTCGTACTGGCGTTTGCCGGAGGCGACAGCCGCGAGGCTGCGACCATGATTTCCGTCGCCGCGCCGAATGGTCTTTCCGATTCCGGAGTCCGCGGCGTCCTCGCCGTGCTGCCGGTCAACGTGGGAACGAGCGATCCCGACGACGTGTGGATCCGGCTCGGGCTCATGGATCTCATCGCAAGTCATTTGCGTCGTGCTGCGCTTCGCGTCGTGCCGAGCTCCGACATCGTCGTGCTGGCTCGCGACGATGCGGGCGGTCAGGTGCTCATCGACCGCGTCCGCTCCGTGGTGCGAGCGGGCCGCGTCGTCGTGCCTTCGGTCACCCGGCGCGGAGACCTGTGGAACGTGCAGCTCGAGCTCGCCGGCGAACGCGGGGCCGTGCGCTCATTCGAAGCGCGGTCCGCCGACATCACGCTGGCGGCAAGCAACGCTGCCGATCTTCTGCTGGAGTCGCTGGGCAGAGCGCCACATCGGAGCTCGTCTGCGGAAGGCGAGCGCTCGTTGAGCGGCCTGCTGCACCGCGTGGAAGGCGCCATGCTCGTGGACGACTACCAAGGCGCGCGCCGGCTTGCTTCGACGGGGACGGCTTCCTTCCCGGACGCGCCCGAGCTCCAGCTCGTGCTGGCTCGGATCGACATCGCAATGAACGAGAAATCGTCGGCCGTCAGTCGTCTGCTGCCCCTCCTTGACGAGGTGACGGCCGAGCGCGATCCAGCGCTCCGCGCTGCGGTTCTCACGCAACTCGGCACGGCGCAGAGCGACGACCGCATCGCGGCCGAGCGGCGGCTCGGCGAAGCGATCGCCCTGCTGGAGAGCGTCGATCATCCGGAGATCCTGGCGCGCGCGTGCCGCATGCGCGGAGTCGTCCTGATGTGGATGCGCCGGTTCGAGGAGGCGCGCGCCGACTTCGCGCGTGCCCGCGCGGCCGCGGACCTGTCGGGTGACGCGCTCATGGCTGCGCAGGTCGACAACAGCGAAGCGGTCCTCGAACAGGCGCGCGGCCGTCCTGCGGAAAGCCTGCCTCTGCTGGAACACGCGGCGGAGGTGTTCGAGCGGTTCGGCGCGTTGAGCAAACTCGCGAACCCGTTGTTGAACAGGATCGGGGTCAATCTGGAGATGCTGAATCAGCAAGGCGCGCTTGCCGCCTACGAGGATGCGGCCGTCCGGTTGAATCGTCTGGAAGATCCCGTCATGCGGCGCTGGCTTCGCCTGTTCGGAGCGGAAGCTCTCGCGGTCAACGGCCGCCTGCGCGAGGCGCGCCAGCTCGTCGACGACGTGCTGCGAACGAGCGACACGGACAAGGACAAGGACGCAATCGCCGCAGGAGCTCGGCTGCGCGCGGAAATCGACTTTGCCGCGACCAAGCTCGACAGCGCGGCGGCGTTCGCCGCGCGCAGCATCGAGACCGTGATGACGCTGGGGCACGGTTATCGCGAGCTTTCCCAATCGTCGCTCGTGCTGACGCGCATCCTTCGCACTACGCATAAAAACGAGGAAGCGAAGGAGCAGAGCGAGCGCCTTTTAAGAGCAACACGCCACATCGGCGCGCCTGCGACGCAGCTTCGCGTGAGGCTTGCCCAGGCCGAGCAGGCCTGGGCTTCCGGAGAGCGCGTCGACGCGGCGCGCTTCTATCAGGAGGCTCTGGACATCGCGGACAGCCAGGGCACGGCGCTCGACCTCGCCGAGGTGACGCGGTCCTACGGAAACGCGCTGCTGGATGCGGGAGATCTGCCGACGGCGGTCGTCGTGATCGGCCGCGCGGCACGATGGGTATCCCAGGATTTCTTCTCCGCGATCCTGGTGGCGCGCCTGTACCAGTCCCTGGGCCAGCGCGATGCGTGGCGATCGGCGCTCGACAACGCGCAACGTCTGGCGGGCGAGCGCACGATTCCAGCCGCGGTGTCGGCGGGTCCCAAGGCCGCGGTCGCGCTGTCCGGAAATCCGTAGTTTCGGCGACCGATCAGGCGCTTGTATTCAAGCGTCACGCATCGGAGCCGGAACGCTCACGGTTTGCGATTGCAGCCCGCGATCGGGCAACTGTAGGTTCGCGCGTTTCTCGACGGCTGGGGAGCGAACGATGGCGAGGCGTCTGAGTCGGGCGGCGGATTCATGGGTACTGGCAGGCGCACTCGCGGCATGGATCTTTCCTGCCGTTCCCGACTTGCGCGCGGGCACGGCCGGCGCAGAGCGATTGCCCGGCAAAGTCCATGTCCGGAATACCGGGCACTCGGTCTACGCTCCCGTCCAGGATGTGCTGCCGGCACGAGGCGGGATCCTGCCGGGAGCGTCACCGTCACGCCCCGTGCGTCCGGCCGCCGGACAGGCGCTCGCGTTTACGCTCGATTTCGAGCCCAACGGCGAAGGCATCGAAGTGGATGCGCCTGCGGGCGTTGCGTACTCGCCGGACGGTGAGTACATCGTCGTGCCCGCCACGGGCAAGGCGCCGGGCACGGCCGCGCTTTCGGTGTACCGCGCTAGCGACCTCGCACCGGTGCGCACGTTTCCGCTGACGCATGCGCCGAAGGCGGGGTTTGCGCTGATGCGGACGCAGCCTAGGGCCGTCCTCGTCAATCCGGACGACGACACCGTCACCGTCGTGGACTACGAGGCCGGCGTCGAGCTCGCCGTCATTCCGGTCGGCGATCGCCCGGGAGCCATCGCGATTTCGCCCGACGACACGATGGCCGTGGTCCAGGGGAGCCTCGGTCCATTTGTCGATGTCCACGACGTGCCATGGTCGGTCATCGATCTCGTGTCCAACACGGAGACGGCGCGTTTCGACGGGCCGTTCCAGATGGGCGGCATGACCGGCATCTCGGCGTACGGATCGTCCACGGTGCTCGACGCGCCTGTGCTCCGTCCGGCCGGCGATCAGGCGGCGACGGCGTACCTTGCATATCCGAATCTCTTCGTGTCGGTCGTCGATGTCGCAAGCGGAGACAGCACGCTCCTGCCTATCGCGTCGGACATTTTGACATTCGGCCGACTCGCCTCGACGCCGGACGGATCGAGGCTGGCGCTGGGCTACCAGACGGGGAACCTCGACATCCGCGTGGCCGTGATCGACACGTCGGACTGGACCGTGGAGGATTTCCTGATTCTTTCCGCGCCACAGCAGGCATTTGCCATCGACCTGCTGCTGCGGCCGGATGGGAGCAAGGTCGTCGTCAACGACAATGTCGGCGGGCTGGAAATCCTCGACATCGGAATGGGCACGGTGATGCCCGCCGACATCTCGGGATTCGGATTTACGCCGGCCTGGCTGCCGGTGGCCAATCTCGGCGGCGGCACGAATTTTCTGCTGTGGGTCTGGGGCGCGGGCGATCTCGGCTACGAGATCTTCGACTGGGACGGTAACCGCGCTGCCGAGCTCGTCGTGCCGGAGCTCGGCTACTTCAGCGCCGTGTTCACGCAGATGCTGGCGACATCGCCAGCGGATCCTTTCCAGGCCGTGCTGGCCGATGCGACTGCGATCAGCGAGGATCTCGCGTTGCTCGATCTCGATCCCGCGAACCCGCAGATGCTCGTGCATTCGGCGCTAGGCGACGGCGGCATCGAGGGAGACGCGGCGGCAAAGGTGCTGGTTTCCGCCGACGAAGGCACCGCCCTCGTGTTCGACCCGCAGTCGAGCAACGCGTTCTTCCTGGACATGCAGACACACGCGCGGCAATGGGTCGCGACGCCGAAGTACGCAACCGACGCGGCGCTCGTGCCGGACGGCGACAAGGCCGTTTTCGTCGCGGGCTCGGCACCGGGAGGGCTCCCCGTGCCCGGCGCCGCGCAGCTTTCGATCGCCCACCGCTCCGGCGAAACGCCCGTCGATCTCCCGTTGCCGGCGAACGCCTACGCGCAGACTCTCGCGGTCGATGCGACGGGCGATTACGCCTACACGCTGCTCGGCTACATAGGAACCGACAGCAGCGAGCTCGCGCGCATCCATCTCGGTACGGAGCAGCTCGATGCGACCCGTCTGCCAATATCCTTTCTGCCGACATTCGTGCCGAATTTCACCGGCTTCAACTCCGACGTCCTCGTTCTTTCGGCGTCGTTGAACGACAGCCGTCGCTGGTTCGCGCAGAGCCATGACGGCGGCGTCCTCGCCGTCGCTTCAGGCTCGCAAGACGGCAGCTCCACCCGGATCACGCTCGTCGACAAGGCGGCATGGACGGTGCTCGTCAGCATCGAGCTCGGCTTTGTGCGCGCGCAGGGCCAGATCATGGAATTCAGCGCCGACGATTCGCGGCTGTACGTCGGTACCGAAGCGGCGATGTCGGTGATCGCGGTGGATGGCGCGCAGTCCACGCTCGTGCAGCAGCGCGCGGTCGACCACTCGTTGACCGATTTCACGCTGTCGCCGGACGGCACCAAGCTATACCTCGGCGTCTGGCCCGATCCCGACTTCGGCGAGGGCGGCGTGGGCGTGCATGGCATCCGCGTGTGGTCGGCCTCCGGCACGATGCAGCCGATCACGTCCTATTCGGTGCCCGTGCTGACTGATTTCGGATTTCCGCCGTTCTTGTGGTCGCAGCTCAACATGCCGACTCATTTCGAGCGATCGGAAGACGGCTCGCGGGTGTACGTCTTCTCCTTGAACGACGAAATCCACGTGATCGACCCCGTGACGGATCAGATCGTCGATTCCGTCGCAACGGGATTCCTGACGCCGACCAGCGTCGCGCGCCTCTCCGCAGCCGGATCCGGGTCCGATCGCTTCATCATGACCTCGTTCAACGCCGCCAACGATGGTATCGCGAGCCTCACGATCACCACGGCCGGAGATGCGATATTCAGCGATGGGTTCCAATGACGTGTTGATTCGCTCCGATCCGCTGCGGACGCTGGTTCTGTCCCGGCAGCCTCCAGGAACTTCGGGCCGTTCGCCGCAATGTTGATTTTGCTGACTTTCGCGGCTCCTGCCGAAGGCGCTTGCAGCCCCGCCGGTTCGGTGGCATCGTCGGTTCAAAGTCAGGGAGGGGCGTGCGATGAGAACCGTTCGGCTGGCTTGCCTCATCTGCGCCGTATTGGGTGCCGGCCTCCTCCTGCCATCGCATGCTCGCGCCGAGAGCAAGGCCGAGCTTGAAGCGCGTCGCGCCGCGCACGATCAGCTTCTCTGCCGCAAGTACGGCGGCCTCGAAGAAGGCACCGACGAATTCGCGCAATGCGTCGCCACGATGGCGCAGCGGCGCGCCGACGCGGCCGCTGCCAGGAAGGAGCAGCGCCGGCAGGTGTCTTCGCAGTCGCGCGCGTTGTCCAGTGCGGAAGGCAGTGCGTGCAGCACGCGCAGCCGGATCGTCAACGCCGGCGGCGGTGGCGGCGCGATGGCGCACGAGAGCGGCGTCGGAACCTGCGGACAGTGATGTGTAGCCCGTAGCGCCGCAGCGCCGGATGCGGGTGCTGCGGCGCGGATCAACTCGGAGGGGATGGTCATGACCCACACGCCTGCGATCGGCACCTCCCGGATTCATGACAGCTCGACCTGGTGGTCGGCCGCGATCGTCATCGCCATCCACGTGCTGCTTGCGTTCTGGCTGGTCTCGCAGCGCTGGAGCGCGCCGCTGCGCCAGGCGATCTCCGACATGGTGCTCGTCGAGCTTCGCATGACGCCGGAACCCGCCGTCGGCGAGAAGACACGGGGCGCCGTCGCGCCGGCGGCGACACCGGATCCGTCCGTCGGCCG
>CBINBI010000017.1:0-46475 GCA_966248875.1 uncultured Rhodanobacteraceae bacterium | reverse complement strand
CGTTCACCAGCGAGAAGTCGCAGCTGGTGAGCAAGACGCCACCCTCGCCGTTGCCGACGATCTGCGAGCGGGTGACCGAGAGCTTGCCCATGCTCGCGTGGATGCCGCCACCGAGGTTACCGCGCAGCGTCGAGCGATCGACGGTCACGTCGCAGGCGGACATGTCGACGCCCTGCGCGGCGTTGGACTCGATGACGAGGTTGCGCAGGAGGAGCTGCCGCGCCGCTGCCTGCGCCGCCTCGAGATTCGTGCGGAACACCGTCTCCTCGAGATTGCGCGTGCCGAGGAAGCCGCCCGTGTTGACATCGATGGTGGTCATCGCCTCGGTCTGGTCAACGATCAGATAGCCGCCCGATTTCAGCGGCACGTCCTTGCGGAGCGCCCGCTGGATCTCGTCCTCGACTCCGTAGAGATCGAAGATCGGGCGCTCGCCCTGGTAATGTTCCACGCGCTCGGCCAACTCCGGCATGAACTGGCGCACGAACGCCAGTGCACGATCGAGCGTTTCGCGCGAATCGATGCGCACTTTCTCGATCGTCGGCCGCATCAGGTCGCGCAGCGCGCGCAGCGGCAGCGAGAGATCCTCGTAGACACGCTCGCCCACCTTCGCCTTCGCGATGTTGTCCTGCACCGCCCCCCAGAGCTTGCCGAGGTAGTCGATGTCCTCGGCCAGCGCCTCGCGCGACTCGCCTTCGGCGTTGGTGCGCACGATGTAGCCGAAGCGCGTCTCGCCGATGAGCTCGCCGAGCATGTCCTTGAGGCGCGTGCGCTCGGCTTCCTCCTCGATGCGCACCGAGACGCCCAGCACCTTCGAGTACGGCAGCAGCACGAGGTAGCGCGACGGAATCGAAAGATGCGTCGTCAGTCGCGCGCCCTTGGTGCCGATCGGGTCCTTGACCACCTGCACGATGATTTCCTGCCCGTCGCGCACCAGCTCGCCGATCGACGGCATCGGCGTCGGCGCCGCCTCGCCGTTCTCGGCGATCAGCGGCGACTGCAGGCGGATGATGTCCGAGGCGTGCAGGAACGCCGCGCGGTCGAGGCCGATCTCGACGAAGGCCGCCTGCATGCCCGGCATGACCCGGCTGACCTTGCCCTTGTAGATATTGCCGACATAGCCGCGCCGCGTCGCGCGCTCGACGTGCACCTCCTGCAGCATCCCGTTCTCGAC
The DNA here is from genome assembly GCA_966248875.1 of uncultured Rhodanobacteraceae bacterium. Taxonomy (GTDB): domain Bacteria; phylum Pseudomonadota; class Gammaproteobacteria; order Xanthomonadales; family Rhodanobacteraceae; genus Dokdonella_A. The sequence continues at coordinate 45,304 of CBINBI010000017.1, read as the reverse complement.
CAGCGCGACGCGCGTCTCGCGGGGAGTGACGTTGATGAGGATTTCCTCGGACATTGAAGCGACTAACGCTGCGACTTGAAGTCACTTATAGCTGTCGCGCGCCGCCGTTGTCGACTGCCGGATGCCCCGCGCGGAGGCCGGCAGAGCGGCCCAGGCTGTAAAATGGTGTGTCGGCGTCCACCGGATGCCCGAACCGGAAGCACGCAGAGGTTTGTCCACATCCCGCCGTTACCGCTTCGCCGACGTCGAGATCGACCTCGACGCGCGCGAGATCCGGCGCGCCGGCCGGCGCGTCGATGTCGAAGCCAAAGGTCTTCGATTTGATCGAGCTGCTGCTGCTCGCGCGCGGCCGTGCGCTGCGCAAAGATGAACTCGTCAGTGCATTATGGGGCGATCGTCCGGTCACCGACGCGGCGCTGTCGCAGCAGCTGCGCAAGGCGCGGCGTGCGCTCGGCGACGACGGCGGCGCGCAGCGCGTGATCCGCACCGTGCACGGACGCGGGCTGCGCTGGGTGGCCGAGGTCGTCGAAACCGGTGCCGCCGACCCCGCACGCACGGATCTCGCAACGACGAAAGGCGGGCCGGTCTCCGGTACCAGCGTCGCACCTGCTGCCTTACCGTCGGGAGCCGGCCGGCGCAGACGTCTCGCTTTCGTCGCCGTTATGGCGGTCGCACTGCTCGTCGCCGTCGCTGGCGCGCTGCTGCGTTACACACCGCGTGCGGACGCGACGGCGCCGATCCGCCTCGCCGTGCTGCCGCTCGCCGATCGCACCGGCGAAGCCGATCTCGCCTGGACGCGCGAAGGCCTGATGGGCCTCATGGCCTCGCTCTTCGCGGCGTCGGAACGCGTCGAGATCGTGCCGGCGCAGCACGTGCGCGCCGTCGAATCGTCGGGTGCGAGCCAGGCCGATCTCGCTCGGCTCAGGCACGCCCTCGGGGCGACGCATTTCGTTGCGGGAGAGCTCCGCCGCGTCGGCCCGTTGTACGAGCTCGAAATCCGCCTGATCGCGGCGGGCGCCGCCGAACGAAGCGAAGTGCTCCACGGCAGCGCGCCGGCGCCGCTCGCCGTCGATGCGGTCGCGCGGGTGCGGCGCTGGCTGGATCTCGCGCCGCTGCCGGACACACACGCGAGCGGCATCGCCAACGCGTTCCTCGCCGAAGCCTATGCGCGCGGCCTCGATGCCGAATCGCACGGCGACCACGCTGGTGCGAAGAAATACTTCGAAATCTGCCTCGATCACGATCCGGGGCTCGCCTGGCCGCGGCTCGCCCTCTCGGTCGCGCAGGCCGCGAGCGGCGACGAAGCCGCCGCCGAAACGAACGCCGCGCAGACGGTCGCCGCAGCGCGCGAACGCGGCGACCGCGACCTGCTCGTGCCCGCGCTGCGCCAGCGCGCTTCACTGGCCTATCGCCGCGGCGATCTCGCCGTCGCGGCGGCTTATCTCGATGAAGCGCTGACGCTGGTCTCGCCGCAGGATCAGCCGCTCGAAACCAGCGAGCTTCTGGTCGGCTACGCCTCGATCGAGGATGAGCGCGGCGAAGTCGCGAAGGCGCGCGCGCATTTCGAAGAAGCCCTCGCGCTGGCACGCCGCACCGGCAACCGCCGCGGCGAGGCGAATGTGCTGGCCAACATGGCGAGCCTCGACAACGGCGCAGGCGATGCCGCGGGCGCCACCGCGCGCCTGCGCGAGGCTCTCGATGCCGCGCGTGCCGCGGGCGATGCGGCGCTCGAAGGCACGATCCTCGGCAATCTCGGCGCAACCGAGGCAAACCAGGGCCATCTGCTCGATGCGATCGCGCTGCTGAAGCAGGCTTACGCGCTGGCGCGAGCGCGCAGCGATTCGCATTTCGAAATGCGCATCGGCACGCAGCTCGTCTGGGTGCTGGCGCCGTTTGATCGCGCCGACGAAGTGCGCGCGCTGGCGCGGCGCGTGCTCGCGCTCGGCGCCGCCGCGAACGATCGCATCGCGCAGGCCGAAGCGCACTGGGCGCTCGCCGCGCTGGCGGCGCGCCGGCATGCGTGGCAGGACGCATTCGTTGAATTCGAAAACGCCCGCGCGATCTATGCTGCCGAAGGTCTGACCCGCAGCCTGCTGCCGATGCTCGCGGAGCTCGCCGCAGCGGCCGACGAAGCCGGCGACGCCGCCCGGACACGCTCGGCCGTCGACGCGTTCCGCGAGGCAGCCGGCGACGCGGCCGAATGGCAGGCCTGGCTGCCACTGCTCGAAGCGCATCTGCGCGGGGTCGGTGGCGATTCCGCGGGCGCGGCAGACGATCTCGCCCGCCTGCTCGACGCAATGCCCGGCCCGCCCGCTCCGGTCGCGCAGGCGGCGCTGTTCCAGCTCGGCCGCTGGCAGCTCGCACTGGGACGCGCCGACGCGCTGCTGGCGCGCGCGGCGTGGGCATCCTGGATCGAGCAGCACCCGGACGCGATCGCGCTGCGCATCGAGGCTCTGCGCGCCACCGGCCAGGCCTCGCTCGCGGAGGACGAGCAGAAGCGCCTCGACGCGCTGCACAACTCGCCCGGGCTCGCCCTCGATCCGGCCTGGCTGGCGAGCGACTAGGCGCGGAATCACGCTTGATCGCGTTCACGTCAGGAATCCGTCATGACTTCCGCGGCGCGTCGCGCTGCAATCGCCGTCCCTCAATCCGGAATCCAACGATGCTCCGTACTCTCCTCCTGGGCGCGCTCGCGCTCGCCAGCAGCACCGCAAGCGCCGAGCTCGTCACCATCCGCTACGACTTCCCCGACATCGCCAACTACGAGCTGAGCTGGTTCTACTTCGGCGGCGACCGCGGCCCGACGACCGGCCACATCCTCGCGACGACGCTGGTCATCAACTACACGACCACCGGCAGCCAGGACGCGGCGGACTTCTATTTCACGTTCGACGTGCCGACATTCGACGGCCAGGAAACGCACATCGGGCTCACCGGCGCCGATCTCGGCTGGTCCGGCCAGGGCGACTTCACGTATTCGTTCGAGGACAGCGAGCTTTACAACGGCGAGATCCGCCCGGGCCGCTTTGGCGCGGAGCTCTCCGGCGGCGGCAGCCTGACGGATTCGTACATCGAGTTCCTCGTCGACGCGGACCCGCTCGATCCGGTCTTTGCGGACGGCTTCGATACGCTTTGATAGCGGTCGGCCAAAGGCCGGATGGGTGACGGCGGGCCAAAGCCCACCCTATGAAGCCCGGCCCGCCCGACGTGGCGGCCATGCGCCGAAGCGGCGGAGCAGTTGCGACGTTTCGTGCAGCGGCAAGCCCATGACGCCCGAATGGCTGCCGTCGAGCCGCGCGACGAACGCGGCCGCGCGGCCCTGGATCGCATACGCCCCGGCCTTGCCGAAGGCCTCGCCGCTCGCGACGTAGTCCGCGATGTCGTCCTCGCCGAGCGGCATGAACTCCACGCGCGAATCGCTGGTCGCGTGCTCCTCGCGCGATGCGCTGACGCACCACACCGTCGAGATCGCGCGATGCGCGCGACCGGAAAGCCGCCGCAGCATGCGTGCGGCATCCTCCGCGTCGGCGGGCTTGCCGAACACGTCGTTGCCGAGCACGACTTCGGTGTCGGCCCCGATCACGATCGCACCCGGCACGGAGACCACCTGCATGAGACCCGCCGCCGCCTTCTCGCGCGCGACCCGGCTGACATAGTCCTCCGGCGGCTCGCCCGGCGCGCGCTGCTCCGGCACGTCGACGTCGAGGATCGAGAATTCGACACCGAGCTGACGCAGAAGCTCGCGGCGGCGGGGGGATTGGGAAGCCAAATAAATCATTTGACGGGTATGGTGAACGGATCTTCGCAGCGCGCAACCTGATGATTCTAGGCGCAACGCACACGGGGTTCGTGGCTGCATCGCTCGCTTCATGTGAAGCAGGCAATCCGAACCTACGTCGCCTTTCATCGATGATCTCGTGTTCAATCCGCGCGCTTCGTGTGAAGCGGGCGACTTCGCGGCGGCGCTTATTCGCGCGTTCAAGAATGTTTCAATCCGCGCCCGCTTCGTGTGAAGCGGGCGACCGCCATTGTCGGCGTGCGATGCACCGACGGCGCCGTTTCAATCCGCGCCCGCTTCGTGTGAAGCGGGCGACCAGCCTTATCCGCTACTTCGAGGATAACAAGCGGGTTTCAATCCGCGCCCGCTTCGTGTGAAGCGGGCGACGCGATGCCATGCCTCGCACGTCTCGGCCCTTACAGGGTTTCAATCCGCGCCCGCTTCGTGTGAAGCGGGCGACTCGCGAACCCTATCTATTGCGGCCGGCAAGTCTGGTTTCAATCCGCGCCCGCTTCGTGTGAAGCGGGCGACGCGATGCCATGCCTCGCACGTCTCGGCCCATACAGGGTTTCAATCCGCGCCCGCTTCGTGTGAAGCGGGCGACGTGCCCCAGGTGTTCGCCAAGACGTAGCTGAATGTTTCAATCCGCGCCCGCTTCGTGTGAAGCGGGCGACTGTCCGTGATGCCGCGATGTTTCAACCCGTGCAGCGTTTCAATCCGCGCCCGCTTCGTGTGAAGCGGGCGACCGGCGTCGCGATCGAGCGCCGCACGGTCCAATCCGTTTCAATCCGCGCCCGCTTCGTGTGAAGCGGGCGACGACACGCGTCGTCGCGGCGGAGCGCGTGCACACGTTTCAATCCGCGCCCGCTTCGTGTGAAGCGGGCGACGCTACCGACTGCGGCCCACACGTCAGGGGCGCGGTTTCAATCCGCGCCCGCTTCGTGTGAAGCGGGCGACCGCCCAGTCCGAGGCGTACGTCGAGCAGCTGCAGTTTCAATCCGCGCCCGCTTCGTGTGAAGCGGGCGACTCCACCACGGTAACCGCAGGCGCGGCAGGAAAAAACCACAGGCTTGCGCGAACCGCGATGGCAGACGATATCTTGCAGAACATATTGGCTATTCGCAAATAAAAAAAACGGTGCGCTTCAAGGGTTTGCAAACAGCGCGAACCCTCCTACGATCACGGCAAAGCTTTGGGTTCGCGTCATACGACGAGTGGTGCGTCAAAGTCTACAGCACGGAATGTGCCGTACTCCTTTACGTGCAAGTCCACAGGCTCAGTCAGATGATAGAAGCGCAAGCAGTCTTCACGTTCATCGACAATGTCGAGCAACCGACGCTCGACCTCCTCGAATCGCACCTGATCCACGCGACATTCAAAAACCGATTTCTGCACCCGCTGACCGAAGCGCTCACAAACCCTTGCGACACGGCGCAGGCGACGTCTTCCCTCCTTCGTTTCAGTCGAGACGTCGTAACAGACAATAACGAGCACTTCAGCGCGCCACGAACGGCAAGTAGCCCTCTGTCTCGCCACGCAATGTGCGCGCGAGCAGACGTGCTTGAATCTGAGGCAGGAGTCCGATGGGCACGTTGGCATCAAGCAAAGGATGCGTCAGCGTTTCGCTCTTCTTCTCCTGCCAGGCGAGACTGACTGTGCGACGCGCGTCATCGCTCATCAATACGCCGCCCCCCTCCGTAACGCGGAAATCATCGGCCTTTAGCTGGCCACGATTTACCAGCGTGAGCGCAACGCGGTCCGCCAGGACGGCGCGGAATTCCTCGACCAGGTCCAGCGCAAGTGCGGGACGCCCTGGACGCAACACGTGCAGAAACCCGATTTGCGGATCGAGTCCAACCGTCTCCAGTGCCACCCTGCAGTCGTGCGTCAGTAGGGTATAGAGAAACGAAAGCAAAGCATTCATGCGGTCGCGCGGCGGGCGCCGGCTGCGTCCTTTCATCGCGAAGACGTCCCGGGCGTCTGGGCGGACAATGCGATCCAATGTATCGAAGTAAGTGCGCGCAGCTTCACCTTCGATTCCACGTAGTACGCCGATGTCGCCGGCTGCGCTGGATGCTCGCAGCGATGCGTCAAATTTTGCGACTGCAGAGTCAAGCGATGCACGATCTTCGTCCGATTTCGCTTCACGGGCGCCGCGCTGCAGGACGCTACGGGCGTTGCGGAGCTTCCCGGCGACAAAGTTGCGCGCCAGCGACAGCGAGCGTGTACCGTCGCGCGCGGCTTCAAACTGTGCCTGGCGCAGCAGCACGTTTCCGCTGATTGGCCCCTCGATGCGCGCACGGAACCGTCCATTGCGGTCGAGCAAGGTCAGGCCTATGCCGTTCGCAGCACAGCGGCCAATAAGCGCCGGTGAGATCAGAATATCGCCACTGCAGACAATCGAGCAAAGATGGTGCAGCGGAACACGCAACTTTGTCTCGCGCCCGACGTCGATGCGTACAGTTTCGTTGTCGAGGTGCAGGTAACTCCCTGCGGTCATGACGTAAAGCGTGTTGAGGAGTGTCCAGCTCATGACGTGGAGTGCAGGTGGGCGAGCAACTCTCGATAGCGCCGATGCTCGCTGAGCGGCCGAGACTGGCACAGCTCGATCAGTGAACATTGGCGGCAACGGGCGTCGTTGGCGGGTGGTGGCAATCGAAACGATGACAGCATCTCGCGTACGGCGCGGATCGCCTGTTCCACGGCCGTTCGCAGAACGTCATCGATCTCCACCACCCGTCGCCGCCGGGATGTGAAGTGGTAGATCGCTCCCTCACGAACCGGCTTCCCCGTCATCTCCTCCAGACAGATCGCCTGTGCTGCGAGCTGCAGATCATCGTGCCGGTGGCGCCTGCGCTGGCCATGCTTGTATTCGACCGGATACGGCGTGCCCGCCTGGTCGAACTCGACCAGATCCGCCTTGCCGACAAGGGACAGCCGCTCACTCCAGAGCGGCATCCCGCGTTCGATCCGGACGGTGCCCACCCGCTCTGCACGCGGCTCGTCGACGAGCGCGTGCACCGCGTTGCCGCGTGCAGTATGGACGTTGTCCGCAAACACCTGCTCGACATGAATCAGCGCGCACTGGCGCGGGCAATAGCTCCAGTGCTGCAGTGCCGAAATCGGAATGGCATCCTCTTCCTCCACGGGATATCCCGATCAGCATCGAGATCAGCGCTCAACCGACCTTGCGCAACAGCGTGACGCCCGGAGGCATGTTCTCGTCCACGGTGACGGTATAGTCGTCGAATGAACGCGGTGCCGTGACGCCTTCGTTGAGCTTGGGCTTGATGTGGCGGAACAACTCATGAGCCGGAGCGTTGCCGAGCCTGGATTCGTGCTCGAACACGTACAGGCCGCGTGTTGCCATCTCGCCCCGCGCTGCGGAACGGTCGTGTTCGAACATGTTTGCGAGGGCTTCCCAGAAGAGATTCAGGTCATCTTCGGAAAAGCCAGTCTGCGCGGCCAGGGGCGCGGAGACGAAGCCGTGCGAAACGTACAGGCCGTATGGAATCGTGAACTTGCGACCCATCGTGCGATTGTCGCCGCTCTGCTTTTCAGCCTCTGCTTCGGTTGCGACAGCCATGCGCGTGATCGAATGCTCGAGCGCGACTATCGGGTCGATCGAACGTCCGAATGTCATCTGCACGGGACCGCGGACCTGGCCGCAATTGACCTTGATGCCCATCACGGCGCCGAATGCCCGCACGTCGTAGAAATTCTGACACATCCAGTCGCGCGCCTTGACAACATCATCTCCACTGCCCTTGCGTTTTTTCCCTTTGCCTCCCTTCTTGTCGGAATCGTCGGATTCGGAGGCATCGACCGCCTCCACATCGAGCTTCAATGCGGAGTAGGCGCGCTGGTTCTGCTGATTCAGAACTGCCTTTTCACGCACATAAATCTCGAATCGCTTCTCTCCAGGCTGTGGATCGCGCTCGGTCTGATCGCGCGTGATCGAGACATAGTTGCGGACTTTGCGCTTCAAACACACGTCAGTGACGAGGCCATGTCCGGTTTCCGCGTCGAGCCGCGGCAGATTCCCGGCATCCGGGTCCCCGTTAGGGTTGCCGTCCTTCACGTCGAACAAGAGAACGAAGTCGTAGCGTTTCTCCAAGCTCATGTCACTGGCCTCCATCATTGCGGGAAGATGTGCTGCCGGATTCTTCCTTCGAACCTTTGAAGAAGTCCTGCTGCTGATGGTAATAACCGATCGCGAACAGACCCTGCTCGCGAAGACTCAATTGCGGTGGAAAGTCGCCGATGCCATCGACGATTTCGCCGAGCAGCTTCTCGTACCAGATCGCGAGCGCTGTCTGCTCGATCTTTGACAGATGATGGTTCTTGAGCCGCAGGAGCACGGGAAACACGCTCGCGGGCGAGCTGCTCGCGGCTCCGTAGTAACGATCGCGGATCGTGGTGTTGATGTTCGGCTGAGCCTTGGCCTGAATGCGCTCCAGCGCCGCAAACAACCGGCCAAGACGATACCCCGGATCGGTATTGCTCTTGTCGAGACTCATGTCGAGCTCCCTTGCATGGAATTGTCGATGTCGAATCAGGCGGTTGATCGATGCCTTGATGATCGCCGCACGCGGATAGCCGACTTCACGTTCGACGCGGCAGCGCCGCACGGCGGCTTGAAGCAGCATGTCGGGATACACAAGACCGGCGAGAATTGCGCGCATCGTGTCGCCCGCGAGATCGGGTGGCACGTTGTCGGATTTGCCTTGCAGAGCAACGGAGCTCAAAAGTCGCCAGAGCGGGAGATACCCGCTCTCGTAGGTGGGCCTCGCGATTTCGATGTCCCTGAAATGTCGGGCGATGTTGAGCGCAAAATCCTTGACAGGCCCGATCTGCCAGAAGCGTACGGAGATGCGCGCCGCGTTGGGCGCAAGCCCGAGTACGCAGAAGCGGGCGTCGCTATCGTCTTCGAGATATACACCTGTCTGCGTTGCCCGAAGCAGTCGGCCCACTGCTTGGGCGTCGCGATCCGGATCGTTGTCGTCACCGGCACGAGTTCCGAACATGGCGGCGAAGTCATCTGCAAAGCGCGACGCATCGGCAGCCCAGAACACGGTAGAGGCATCGCCTACCTGCAGTCGCTGCGGCGATCCCTTTCGTAACAAGTGATTCAGTGCCGTCGTGTATGCAAACGCGGCGTGCTCACCGACTGGGGCGTTGTAGCTTTGCTCCTTGCCGTACGAATTGAAGGCGTCGAGATTGAACGAAACGATGTTCGCACCTGAGGTCTGAGCACCCCAAACACCTTTGATTGCCGGATGCAGCCGCTCGATGCGATCGGCTACACCACGGACCAGGCAGAAGCCCGCGCCCGGTGTTACGACCTCACTCAAAGATTTTGAGGCGGACTCCCGCAGTACATCGACGACCGCAGGCCGTGCGCATACCGGGACATCACTACGATCGCTGGCGAGGCGGAAGGTCAGGTTCGGATTTGCAGTCTCAATCTCAAGCCACGCGGGCTCGCAGGACAACCGCGGGAAGTCGACATTTCTCAGGAAAGCGAGAACGGCTGCAATGCCCGCATCATCCGCTACAGCAGCCAATTTTTCCCGTATCAGGTCGACGAACGCCCGATGCATCTCGTCCAACCGACTGCGATAGCGCGCTTCAGTCCCCTTGCTGCGGTTGTCCGCAAGCTTTTTTTGATCAGCTAGGCCGAGAACATACTCAGCATTTCCCCAGAGCAGGTTTGCCGCGACATTGACCGACTTCTTCGCACCCTGAGGCAACAGGAAGACACGCGCCTGCTTCTTCTTGCCATCACCGCCGCGAGTATCGTCGATCTGCACCAGCTTGCCCGACTCGTCGAGCACAATAACGAACGGAATCTCTTTGCTCTCGAAGCCTCGGGGGGCGATGGAAACATCCGCTCCAGAATTTTTCGACTGATGCGAGAACTTGCGTTCGTAGTAGTCATTCAGCGCCTGCAGGATCATCCACGCACCTCCTCGCTGTCCCGTGCCGGTACGTGGATGACTCCGTCGAGGAGCCGCGCCCGGAAAAACAGCGGTTTTGGATCGGCGTACGGCGGCGGGCCGAAGTCCATGTCGTAGAGCATCCAGCCGAGATCGCGCTCGCCTTGCAATTCACTGGGGGGCACAAAGGGCTCGGCTGCGGGATCGATCAGGCGGAACGAACAGGAGAACTCACGCGTGCCCAGATACGGCTGGTTGAAGCACTGTCCCTTGCGCGCGCGGCGCTCGAACATCGCCGCATATTTCGCGTCGGATTCCGGAGCATCCGCCTGCAGGCGATCCGCGACGTCATCAAGCTTGCCGACGAGATGCGGATAGTTCGGCTTCGCCGCGGTAGTTTCGACTCGCTCGAAACGCGCGTGCAGGCGATAGCGCACGTCGCGAAGGAACAAGCCCGCACGCTGCTGGCGCTCGTCTTCGACGTACAGAGCCAGATTGCCGCTTCCGGCACGCATCGCGCTTTCGACGTTCCGCGCCGAAATCACGGCGCCGACCTCATTGCGGCGCACCGAAATCCAGCGGATCGGATTGCAGACCTCGATCTTCGTTATCTGCCAGCGGATTGCCGGCTTCCACAGGATCGCGTCGAAGATCGCTCGCGCAGCAGAGGGGGTGATCACGTCGTAGCTTACGCGCTCGACCTTCATCTCCGGCCGCGTGAAACAGGCGTGGCCGCCCCATACTTCCAGACAGAACCCTTGCTTTCCCATAGGCACCTCAGATCATGTAATCAGCAGGTTTGCCATGGTCTTCGGGGAGCATCAGGCCGAAGACCTTGTCGTAACGGCTGTCCAGCGCAATCCAGAGTCCCGCGCGCTCCTCGATATCCCCCTGTTGCAGAAGTCTGTCGAACTGCCGACGCGGCACGTTGACGGTGTAGCGCTGCAATTTGCGCCGCGCCCACGCCGCCTTGCCATCTTTCGCGAGCGCAGCCAACCAGGCATGCACCGGGCTTGCAGCATTCAGACCGTCGCCGGGCGTGTAGGGCACGATTACGGTTTCGCCGTCATCGTCGATCAGCCGGAATCGTTCGGCCGCCGTACGAAACGCACCGCGATGAGGCTTCAACAGATCGAGAATCTGCTTTTCGTCCAGTTCGGCTTTGCCGTAGAGCAGGTCGAAATATCTCTGGAACGTCGCGGGCGCGAGCGGATCGGCCAGCTGGCCGGTCTTGGCTAGCTCGCGTGTCGTCTGCTCGCCCTGAAGCAGAAGACCTGGCGGCGCTCCGCGCGGAGGCACGAATACGTGAACCTGCCCCTTGCCTTCCAACTTGCCCTCGCGATTGCAACGTCCTGCGGCCTGTGCAATCGAATCCATCCCGGCCAGCGCGCGATAGACGACGGGGAAATCGAGGTCGACGCCCGCTTCGACCAGTTGTGTGCTGATCACGCGCAGCGGACGCGTCGGCGCACCGTTTTGCCTTGCCGCCAACCGTTCGCGGATGGCGGCGATTGCCATACTTCGGTGCTCCGCGCACATCAGCGCGGACAGGTGAACTGCGTCATCGTCGTCCAACAGATCGAACAGGTCGCGTGCATTCCGGCGCGTGTTGACGATTGCGAGCACGCACTCGTGCAGGCGTATCTCGTCGGCAATCTCGGCCCACGATCGTTCTGCGCTGAAATCCGCAGGCATGTGGATATCCACGCGCTCGAGTGCCTTGAACAGGGCCTCCGGCTCATTGACGATTGGACGAGCATCGTCGATGCCGTCAAGCACCCTCCTGTTCGTCACTGGCTCGCGGCGCGAAGCGAGCATCGGCTGGGTAGCCGTGCACAGCACCACGGTGACACCGTAATGCGCGACGAGCAGCTTCAGTGTGGTCAAGACCGGGGCAAGAAAACCGCGCGGCAGCATCTGCGCCTCGTCGAGCACGATGACACTGCCGACCAGGTTGTGCAGTTTGCGGCAGCGGCTCGTCCGGGACGCATGGAGGGACTCGAACAGCTGCACATTTGTCGTCACGATCAGCGGGGCGTCCCAGTTTTCGGCTGCCAAACGGCTTGCGTGATCCTCCGTTCGCTCGTCGATATCGAGATTGCTGTGGTGCTCTATGACAACGCCGTCGCCCAGCGTCGCGAAGACGTCACGGAAGACGGCCGCTGTCTGTTCGATGATGCTGGTGTACGGAATCGCGTAGACGATGCGTCGCTTGCCATGCGCAAGCGCGTGTTCGAGTGCAAACGCCAGCGACGACAAGGTCTTTCCGCCACCGGTCGGCACGGTGAGCGTGAAGAAGCCGGGCGGCAACGTCGCGGCCGCACGACAGCGGGCCAGCACTTCGGCACGGTGACGCTGGATCGGAGTCGGATCCAGCATCGCGCGGGCACACATGGCCGACAGGTGCGCATCCAGCGCAGCCTTCATGTCCCGAAGCGAAGGATACCGGCCTCTGAGCGCACCTTTCTCGCTGTCGAAATACGCCTCGGTATCGAGAAAATCAGCATCGACGAGGCTCGAGAACAGCATCCGCACCCAAAGTGCGTACCCGGCCTCGCCGCCCGGCACATCGCTCCTCGGTACTTCGGCATCGAGAATATCGGCTGGGATCGCCGCGGCGATCGCTTCCTCGTATTCGCGCTTGCCGTCGGCGTGGGAAAGTCGAGCCTGCAGACTCGCTCCCGGCGATGCGCCATCCGGCTCAGGTTGCCGATCCGGAAGCCCTGCGTGGTGCCCGGCAATCACGAACGCAAGGACTCGTCCAAACTCGTCCCCCCGCTTCCGCAGCGCATGCACAGCACCGGCGAGGGAATGCGTCTTGTCGCTGCCTGTTACGCGCTGCTCGATGTGCGCATCGGGCGTCTGGCGAATGTAGCGCTGAAAACCGGGGCGATACTTCCCCAGGTCATGCCAGAGACCCGCCAGCCGGCCGCATTCGCCCGACCTGAATTGCGACGCGAACGACTCCGCAAGGCGAGCCACTGCGCGCAGGTGTTCCTCCAGGAGATGACCGGGCGAATGCGCCAACGGTCGGCTTTCCCCCATTTTCCTCCCCTCGACTGCTCTTGAGGACAACCCCCTGCCGCAAGAGCCGAAACCAGTATGCTACAAGTGAACCAAAAGCAAATCTCAAAGATTGAGACAACGGATTTGCTTACCCCCGATGGTACGGATGCCCCGCCAGCATCGTGGCCGCGCGATAGAGCTGCTCGGCGACGACGAGGCGGACGAGCATGTGCGGCAAGGTCAGCGGACCGAGCGACCAGCGTTGATGCGCGGCGGTGAGCACGTCGGGGGCGTGTCCGTCGGGACCGCCGATGAGGAACGCGAGATCACTGCCCTGCATCCGCCAGCGTTTCAGCTCGGCGGCGAGCCGTTCGCTCGTCCACGCGGTGCCGCGGCCGTCGAGCGCGATGACGTGCGCGCCCTTCGGCAGCGCGGCGCGGACGGCGGCGCCTTCCTCGGCGATCGCGCGCGCGGAATCGCGGCCCTTGCCGCGTGCGCCCAGCCTGATCTCGACGAGATCGAGCGGCAGCTCGCGCGAGAGGCGCTTCCTGTATTCGGCAAAGCCGTCGGCGACCCACGCGGGCATGCGCTCGCCGACGGCGATCAGCCGCGCGCGCATCGCGCGGCGACGTCAGCCTGCGAGCGCGGTCGGCATCTGGTCGCCGACCGTCCACAGCCGCTCGAGGCCGTAGAACTCGCGCGTGCGCGGCAGCATCACGTGGACGACGATGTCGCCGAGGTCGACCAGCACCCATTCGGCTTCGCGCTCGCCTTCGACGCCGAGCGGTGGCAGGCCGGCCTGCTTGGCTTTCTTCACGACTTCGTCGGCGATCGATTTGACGTGCCGCGACGAGGTGCCGCTCGCGACGACGAGAAGGTCCGTCACCGAGCTCTTGTCGCGCACGTCGATCTCGCGCACGTCGCGGGCCTTGAGGTCATCGAGGGCGGCAAGGACGACGGCGCGGAGCCGGTCGGCGGGATTCTGGGCAGCCGCGGCGGGCTTCTTGCGGGTTCGTGGAGTTTTCAGCGCCTTCACCGGTGCCGGTTTCGGCTTTCCGGATCGAGCGGGAGTCTTGCGGGCAGCGGGCGTCTTGCTGACTTTGGGAGTTCCGGCCTTGCGCGGCCGGACGCGCTTTTCCGACGTGGCCAAGTGGAAGCGACCTCTGGCATTGGATGCGCCGTCATTGGCGCCCGGCCAGTATAGGCTCAATTCGGTGAGCATGTTGTTGCGTGCCGCAGCGAGCGGAGGCCCGGGCGGAGGCCGTGCTATAAGCCGCGCCATGCAGGCCGAGGAGACCACCCAGCTCCTGCTGGAGCGAGTCCGCAGCGGAGACACGGCAGCCCGCGAGCGGCTGGTTGCACGCTACCTGCCGCTCCTGCGCCGCTGGGCGCACGGCCGCCTGCCGGCGTCGACGCGCGACCTGACCGACACAGACGATCTTGTTCAGGTCACGCTCCTGCGCGTGTTGAAGCAGATCGAGAGCTTCGAATACGGCGGCACGGGCAGCTTCCTCGCCTATTTGCGCTCCACCGTGCTGAACCTGCTCCGCAACGAGATCCGCCGCGTCGCGCGGCGCGGCGAGAGCAAGGAGCTCGACGACGCGATCGCGGCCGATGAAGCCGGCTCGCCCATTGAACAGGCGATCGGCCGTGAGCGGCTCGAAATGTACGAGGCGGCGCTCGAGGCCATGCCTGCGCGCGCACGCGAGCTGGTGATCATGCGGCTGGAATTCGACATGACTTACGAGGCCATCGCACGCGAAACCGGCTCGACGCCCGATGCGGTGCGCATGGCCATCCGCCGTGCCATCGAAGCGCTGGCGCGCCTGCTCGGAGGTGCGTGATGCCGCGCGACGCACTGCGCGACCTGCTCGACCGCTTCGCCGACGGCGATCCGGTCGAATGGAACCGCATCACCGGCGCCGACCCTCCGCTGCTCGATGCCCTGCACACGCTCGAGGCAGTGCGCAGCGCCTACCGCCGGATCGGCTCGACCGATGGCCCGCCGGAACGATGCCTGTTCGAATGGGGCGCGCTGCGTGTCCTGGAAAAGATCGGCAGCGGTGCCAGCGCCGAAGTCTACCGCGCCTGGGACGCCGGCCTCGCGACCGTGGTCGCGCTCAAGCTGCTGCGCCCCGAAGCCGCTGCGGCCGGGCTGCGCAACGAGGAGTTCCTGCGCGAAGGCCGCCTGCTCGCGAAGATCAGCCAGCGCAACGTGCTGCGCGTCTACGGCGCCGCAGTGCACTGCGGGCGGCCGGGGCTCTGGAGCGAATGGATCGAGGGCCGCACGCTCGCCTCCATCGTCGAATCCGACGGCCCCATGGCCGAAGCGGAAGCCGTGCATGTCGGCGTCGAGCTTTGCGCCGGCCTCGCCGCGATCCACGCGCTCGGCCTGCTGCACGGCGACGTGAAAGCCAGCAACGCGATGCGGGCGCGTGGCGGCCGCATCGTGCTGACGGATCTCGGCGCGTCAGGGCGGGCCGATGCGCTCAATGCCTCGCTGCGCACGCAGGCGACGCCCGCCTATCTTTCGCCGCAGGCAAGGGACGGTGCGCCGCGCACGAAGGCAGACGATCTCTACGCGCTCGGCGTGCTGCTGCATTTCCTCCTGACCGGCGCCTATCCCGAAAATGGCGCGAGCCGCATCCTCGCCTTGCGGCCGGACATCGACCGGCGACTTGCCGATGTCGTCGAGCGTGCGCTCGACGCGGACGTTTCGCGCCGTTTCACCGATGCGCACGCGTTCGCGGACGCGTTGCGTGCGAGCATGGCGGCGGCGGCGCCCGCGCGTCCCGCACGCTCGCGCCGGCTCGCGCTCGCAGCCGTCGCAATCTGCCTGGCCGCGGCGGCAGCGGCTGTCGCGTTCGGCACGCGACATCCCGGCGTCCGGGCCTGGCGGTCCGAGCTCGCGCTCATGCGCCATACCGACACCGGCAGCGAAGCTCTTGCCGACGGTGCAAGGCTGCGCATCGGGGATCGTGTCCACCTCGCGGTGTCGACGAGCGTTCCAGCCTGGGTCTACGTGCTCAACGAGGACGCCGGCGGCGATTTTCACGTGCTGTTTCCGGTGCCGGGCCTCGATCTTTCCAATCCCGTGTCGGGCGACGTGACGCTGCCAGGCCGGCAAGGCGCCCGCACCCTCTCCTGGGAAGTGTCCGGCACAGGCGGCAGAGAGGAGTTCCTCGTGCTTCTGTCACGCGTGCCGCTCGCACGTCTCGACCGTCAGCTCGCGGCGCTGCCGGTCGCCGCAGTGGAGCGCGGCGTCGCGCGTGCGCGACCGGATCCGCCCGGCGATCTGCGCCTGAGCGGCGAGCATCTCAACACGCTGCTCGCCGATCTGCGCGAGGAAATCGCCGATGCGTCGCGCGTGCGCATGCGCGCGTGGCACTTCAACGACAACGACGACCCGGTCGAGTGACCCGATGCAGGCGCCGGGGACGGCGCTAGAATCGCGGCAGGGAGGCACGGCGCATGGGGAGCGCACACGGTCCGTTTTTGCTCGGTGGGCTGGCCGCGATCGCGGTCGCGGCACATGCGCGCTCCGGCGACACCGAGGCACTGCTTGCGCGCGGTGCCTGCGGCGCCGCCGCGAAGAGCGCCCAGCGCGAGCTGAAAGCGGTCACGATGCAAGGCGACAGCGCCGTCGCCGACGCGCTCGCGCGGAACGTGCGCGTCGCGCTCGAATGCCGTCGCCCGGACACGCCGGGTCTCGGCGAATGGCTGGAGCGCGAGCTGGCGCTGCGCGCGAAGCTCGCAGGTGCGGACAGCGCCGACGTGGCCCGCGTCAGGCTGGAACGAGTGCGGCGCGCGATGCAGCGCAACCAGCTCGACGAGGCCGGCGCCGAAATCGCCGCTCTCGAAACGCAGAACCCAACGGCGCACTGGCCCGCCGACGTCGCCGCGCGCGTTGCCGACGCACGCTCGTCGCTGCACAACCTGCGCGCCGAGGCCCGGCCTGCTTTCGACGCCGCGACGCATGCGATCGCGCTCGCTCGCGAGGCCGGCGACGCCGACACGCTGTCGCACGCGCTCGTGAACCAGGGCTTTGCCCTGCTGCGGCAGCGGCGCGGCGCCGATGCGCTCGCACCGCTCGCGGAGGCGGACCGCGTCGCGCGCGAACACCACGGCGAGAAGGCGATCGCGCGCGTCGAGCCGCTGCGCATGATGGGGCAGGCCGCGCGCGATGCCGGCAATCCGGGCGCAGCGATCGACGCGCTCGAGCAGAGCCTTGCCATCCTGCGTGCCCAGGACGAGCCCGATGACGGCCGCATCGCCAATGTCACGCTGAACCTCGCGCAGACACTGAAAGTCTCGGGCGATCTCGATCGCGCGGCCGTCTGCTACGAGCAGGCGCTTGCCGCCGACGCGCGCGCGCCCGATCCCGCGCACCGTCTCCGGCCGGCGATCCTGCATGGCCTGGCGAACCTGTATCGCGAACGGAACGAGCACGAGCGCGCCGTGAAGCTTTACGCCGAGGCCATTCCGCTGTTCGCCGACGCGTTCGGCGCGGAGTCGCCGCAGCTCGCGCAGGCGCTGAACAACTATGCCAACGCGGAGGCGATCCTCGGCCATTACGCCCAGGCGGTCGCGATGTACCGGCGCGCGCTCGCGATCGCGCAGGCGCGCAAAAGCCAGGACCCCGCGGACTACCTGCCGCTCGCAAACATCGCGATGATCGACGTCTGGCAGGGTCGCTATGCCGAGGCCGAGGCCGGATTCCACGCAACGATCGAGCATGTGCGCGGCACCGCAGCCGGCAGCGAGGCAAGCACGCTCTTCGCGCAGATCGGACTCTCGGCCAGCCTCTGGGGACAGCGCCGGCTCGACGAGGCGTGCGATGCCGCCGTCGCGGCGGAGCAGACGCGCCAGGCCGCGCTGCGCCTCGCGGCAAGCCGCCTCGGTGAGCGACAGTCGATCCATCTCCAGGAATACCTGCTCCCCAGTCTCGATTTCGCGCTCGCGATCGCTGCCGACAGCGGCCAGCCCAAGCAGCTCGAACGCGCCTGGCAGCTCGCGATGTCGGCGCGCGACCAGGTCACATCGATCACCGCGCAGCGCCTGGCTGCCGCGCGCACGTCCGGCGATCCCGCACTGGCACCCGCCTGGGCGAGCTGGCGCGAAGCGAGCGCCGCCTTCGCGCTCGCAGAGCTGGCCCCTGGCAAGGACGCCGCAGGCCTGCGCGACGCGCGCGAAAACCTCGACCGCGCCGAGCGTGCGCTAGCCGCGGCGACGTCGTGGGCGGCAGTCGTCACTCCCGCGCCCGGCACGTTCGCGGATCTGCGCAAGGCTCTTCCTGCCGACACGTCGCTCGTCCTGTTCTCGCCCGTGCAGCCGCGCGCGCCGGAGGATTTCTCGTCACCGGCGGCCGAAACACGCGCACCCGACATCCATGCCTGGATTCTGCCGTCCGGCGACGGCGCCGTGCGCGCAGTCAACCTCGGCGCCGCGGACGCACTCGCCGGCCGGGTCGATGCGTGGACCGCCTCGGCCAGCGATCCGCACGTCGCGCTCGCCGAGGTCAGGCGGCGCGGCGAGGCGCTGCGCGAAGCGGTATGGACGCCGCTCGCGCACGCCATTGCCGGCCGGCGCGTGCTGGTCGTGCCTGCCGGCCCGCTGCACCGCGTCGCATGGGCCGCGTTGCCCGATGGCGAGGGCTTTCTCGTCGATGCAGGTTACCGCTTCCACGTGCTCAACCACGAACGCGAGCTGTTTGCTCCGGAACGCCCGGAACGGCACACGGAACGCCTGTTCGCCGTCGCCGACCCCGCACTGCCGGCGTCGACCACGGCGCTGACGCGCGCCTGCCGCGGCACGCGCCTGCCCGCTCTGCCCGGCGCGCGCCGCGAGGCCGAGCAGATCGGCGCGCTCTGGCGCCAGCGGTTCGGCGCCGATGCCGCCGTGACGATTCTGGAAGGCGCCGCGGCGAATGAGGCGCGCGTGCGCACCGACGCGGGTAACGCCGACATACTTCATTTCGCCACGCACGGTGTCGAACTCGGCAGCGGCTGCACGAATCCGCCGCTCGCCGAGCGCAGCTTCTCGCTGGCCACAGACGCGCCGCTCGGCGACGACACGGCGCCGGGCGCGACAGCGGCGCTGATGCTGGCACCTGGCGGCAATCAGTCCGATGACGGCGTGCTGACGGCGCAGGAAATCGCCGCGCTCGATCTCTCCCGCACGCGCCTTGCCGTGCTGGCCGCGTGCACGACGGCGGCGGGTGCCTCGCATCACTACGAAGGCCTGTTCGGTCTCGCGCGCGCGTTCCGGCTCGCTGGTGTACGCACGATCGTGACGAGCCTCTGGCCGGTCGAGGACGCCGCGACGGCGGAGTGGAGCGAGGCCCTGTACAGCGCGCTCCTGCGCGACGGCCTCGGCATCGCCGATGCGCTCTGGACCTCGCAACGCGAGGTGCTCGCGCGGCGGCAGGCGAACGGCGCATCGACGCATCCGTATTACTGGGCCGCATTCGTCGCGACCGGCGACTGGCGTTGAACGCGGCTGCCCGTGCCTGCGCGCCGGGCCTGCGGCGAGCCGGTCCGACCGGAGGGTTCGGAATGTCGCGCGCCGGTGTTCTTCTCCAAAACACCGGAGCACGCCGTGATGCGCACCGTCCTCGCCCTCTGTCTTGCAGCCTTCCCGCTTACCGTGTCCGCCGCCACGTGTACCTGGAACGCTTCCAGCGGCAACTGGAGCGTTCCCTCGAACTGGACCGGCTGCGCCGACGGGGGCGGTCCGTCGACGCGCTCACCGGGGCCGGGGGACATCGCGGTGCTCGCCGGCGGCACTGCGACGCTGGATGTGTCGCCCGTCGTGAGCGAATTCGAGCTCGGTGCCGGCGGCGTGCTGTCGCTGACCGGCTTCTCGCAGACGCTGGAGGTGATCGATGCGCTGCGCCTCGCGGGAGGGCACGCGGTGAACGTGCTCGGCGTCAACCAGCTGACGCTCAAGCTCGACGCCGGCGGCACCGGCGTGCTCACTGCACCGACGACGCTCGAGAACGCGGTCTTTCTGGAGAATTCCGGCACGCTCGCGCTCGGCTCGGCGAACGGGACGGCGCTGAAGCTTCTGGTCGCCAGCCAGCTGCGGAACATGCCGGGCGGTTCCATCACGATGGCGGGCGGCGCCTCGCGACTCGATCTCGTGACGAGCGCTCAGCTCGTCAACAACGAAGGCGCGACGCTGACGATCAGCGGCAACGCGCGCATCGGGCAGCCGGATTCCGGGAACGCAACGACATATGTCATCAACAAGGGCACGATGATCGTCAATGGTCCCGGCACGCTCGATATGCCGATGGGCACCAACGCGCAGTTCCGGCAGCTCGGCGAGCTTACCGTCCACAACGCGACGGTCGTCTGCGACCTGACCGCGTCCGACGCGTGCCGCTACGACGATGTCGGCGACGAAAGTGGCACAAGCTCGATCACTCGGCTCGACAACGCGACGCTCGACCTGGGCGGGAGCGGCATTCTTATGCCGGTCAGTCCGGGATCGACGCTGGCCGGAACCGGCATCGTCGACGCCGACGTGCGGCTCCGCGGCACGCTCGCGCCGGGCGCGCCTTCGGGAGCCCCGTTCGGGACGCTCGTGATCACCGGCGCGCTCGAGATCGGGCCCGCCGGCACGATCGCGCTCGATCTGGGTGGCACCGCGAGCGGCAGCTATGACCGTGTGCAGGTCGCGGGCGAGGCCAGCGCAGGCTACGACACGAATTTCGGGGGCAACGGCGTGCTTTTGCTGCATCTCGTGGGCGGCTACGCACCGGCGCTCGGCGAGGCACTGCCCGTGATGACGTACGCAAGCGTGGCATCCGGCGCGTCGTTCCATCGCGTCGATGCGAACTACGCGCTCGATTTCGTCGCGCGTTTCGATCCCACGGCGCTCAACGTGTTTCCCGGACCGCGCATCACCATCGAGAACGTGAGCGTCGTCGAAGGCTCGAGCGGCACGACCCCGATGAGGTTCGAGGCACGCCTGTCGCAGCCGTTTTCGCAGCTGATCAGCGTCGAGCTTCGCCCGCACTCGGGCACCGCCGTCGACGGCCCCGCGCCGAACGGCGATTACCTGTTTCCCGGCGAATTCACATTCACGTTCGCACCGGGCGAGACGCTCGTGACGCAGACGTATCCGATCAACGGTGACACCGTCGTCGAGGCCGACGAATCGTTCACAGTGGAGCTGCAGCGCAACAAGCTCGTCAACGCGTCCGTCGGCAACGGCATTCCGGGCAGCCTCCTCGCAATCGGCACGATCATTACTGATGAATTGCCGGCGGGTACGCGTTTCGTGCTGGTCGGAAAGGACGTGTCCGAAAACAAGATCCGCCGCTACACGACCACCGGCACTTTCATCGACGCCTGGGACGACGGTATGCCCGACGCAGCCGGCTACATCATCACCGGGATGTGCTTCGCACCGAACGGCGATGTGCTGGCAACGCGGTTCGCCTTTCCAAACGCCATTCTGTTCAGCCATCAGGGCGGGAGGCTGAACACATCGTTCGGCGGCAACGTCTACATGCACACACACGAATCCTGCGTGTTCGATCCGATGGGCAACGTCTACATCGGTGTCGCCGGCGCAAGCGGGGCTCCGGACACGGACGTGCCGGTGCGCAAGTTCAACCGGTACGGAGAGCTGCTCGATTCGTACGTCCTGCCCACCGGCACGCGCGGCACGGACTGGATCGATCTCGGCGCCGATCACTGCACGCTGTATTACACGTCCGAAGACACGGCCGTGCGACGCTACAACGTCTGCACGCGCACGCCGCTGCCCGATCTCATCGACGACCTCACGGGGCCGTACTGCTACGCGATACGCCTGCGGCCGAACCGGGAGGTCATGGTTGCCTGCCAGGATGCGGTGCACCGCGTGAGCCCCGACGGTGTCAACCTCCACACGTACACGCGCGAAAGCATCGGTGAAACCGATCCGGCCGGCCTCTTCGCCATGAACCTCGATCCGGACGCCACCTCGTTCTGGACCGCCGGCCTGCTCAGCGGCAACGTCTATCACGTCGACATCGCAAGCGGCGCGCAGCTCGGCAGCTTCAACAGCGGACCCGGCGGCGTGTCGGGCCTTGCCGTCTACGACGAGCTCAGCCACGAAATCGTGTTCGCGGACGGTTTCGACCCCGTCGAAGGTAGCGCGTTCGGTTCCTCGAAACGCGGGCCGCGGCCCGAATGCAAGCGCGAGTTCTGGCCGGAAGTGCGCGAAATGCCCTGGTACGTGCCGCGCTGGATTTCGGTCGTCGTCCGCGACGACGGCGAGTGCGAACGCTGAGCCCCGCCACGCCGCGGGTTGCGCAGCATCGCCGCGCGCGGGCCAGACGGAAATGCCGCGGGCCGCTGCGGAAGGGGCGCTGCGGGCAGGCGCGCGCTAGACTCGCGGCTTCGCACTCCCGCGCGCCCTCGTTCGCCGCATGTCGTCTTCGCAGGAACAAACCCCGGACATCGCGCGCTTCGCCGATCTCGGTCTTGGTGGCGCGCTGCTCGACGCCCTGACCGAAGTCGGCTACGAAGCGCCCTCGCCGATCCAGGCCGCGACGATCCCGCCGCTGCTCGAGGGCCGCGACGTGCTCGGCCAGGCGCAGACCGGCACCGGCAAGACGGCTGCATTCGCGCTGCCGATCCTCGCGCGGCTCGATCTCGCGAAGACGAAGCCGCAGGCTCTCGTGCTCGCGCCGACGCGCGAGCTGGCCATCCAGGTCGCCGAAGCGTTCCAGCGCTATGCGGCGAAACTGTCGGGCCTCCACGTGCTGCCGATCTACGGCGGCCAGAGTTACGGCCCGCAGCTCGGCGGATTGAAGCGCGGCGCGCACGTCGTCGTCGGCACGCCGGGGCGCGTCATCGATCATCTCGAGCGCGGCTCGCTCGATCTCTCCCGCCTCACGACGCTGGTGCTCGACGAAGCCGACGAGATGCTGCGCATGGGCTTCATCGACGATGTCGAGGCCGTGCTGAAGAAGACGCCGCCGACGCGGCAGATCGCACTGTTCTCCGCGACGATGCCGGCGCCGATCCGGCGCATCGCGCAGACGTACCTTTCCGACCCGGTCGAGATCACGATCAAGGCGAAGACGACGACGGCCGAGAACGTCCGCCAGCGCTACTGGTGGGTCAGCGGCCTGCACAAGCTCGATGCGCTGACGCGCATCCTCGAAGCCGAGCCGTTCGACGCGATGATCGTGTTCGCGCGCACGAAGCAGGCCACCGAGGAGCTCGCGCAGAAACTGCAGGCACGCGGCTTCGCCGCAGCGGCGATCAACGGCGACATCGTGCAGGCGCAGCGCGAGCGCACGATCCAGCAGCTGCGCGAGGGCAAGCTCGACATCCTCGTCGCCACCGACGTCGCCGCGCGCGGGCTCGACGTCGAGCGCATCAGCCACGTGCTGAATTACGACATTCCCTACGACACCGAAGCCTACGTGCACCGCATCGGCCGCACCGGCCGCGCCGGGCGCAGCGGCGAGGCGATCCTGTTCGTGACGCCGCGCGAGAAACGGCTGCTGCAGACGATCGAGCGCGCGACGCGCCAGCCGATCGCCGAGATGCAGCTGCCGAGCGTCGAAGCCGTCAACGACCGCCGCGTCGCGCGGTTCAAGCAGCGCATCGTCGATGCGCTCGCGCGCGAGGACGAGCTCGGCGTGTTCCGGCAGCTGATCGAACAGTTCGAGAACGAGCACGACGTGCCGGCGATCGAGATCGCGGCGGCGCTGGCGAGGCTCGTGCAGGGCGATGCGCCGTTTCTGCTGCGCGCGCCGGAAAGGCGCGAGCGCGTCGAGCGCGACGCGAGTGCTGCGGGACCGGGGCGTCCGGGCAAAACGGATTCCCGCTTTCGCCGGAATAACGGGCCTCGGGCGCGCGACGACGCACCCGCTCCGTCGTCCCCGCGCAGGCGAGGACCCAGCGACTTTGCTGCGCGATCCGAAGAAAAGGCGCTGGGTTCCCGCCTTCGCGGGAACGACGAGGGTGGCGGCGAACAACGGCCGCGAGAGCGCAAGCCACCGCGCAGCGAGCCCGAACAAGGCTTCGAAACATTCCGCGTCGAGGTCGGTCGCGATCACGGCGTCAAGCCGGCGAACATCGTCGGCGCGATCGCGAACGAGGCTGGGCTCGATGCCAAACACATCGGCCGCATCGACATCCGCGAGGATCACAGCTTCGTCGACCTGCCCGAAGGCATGCCGTCCGATGTCTTCAAGCATCTGAAGAAAGTCTGGGTGGCGGGACGGCAGCTCCGCATCACGCGCGGCGGCGATGCATCGGAATCCGGTGCGCGGACGACGTCGCAACGGTTCGGGAAAGCGCCGCGGCGAAGCTCGGGATTCGCCAGCCCGAAGCGTCCGCACGCGAAGCCGCGCAAACGCTAGAGCCTGGTTGGATCAGCCGCGATACGGCGCGAGCAGCGCGGGATCGGCGAGCACCCCGTCCGGCATCAGATAGCGCGGCTCGCTGCCGGACGCGAGCACGTCGCGGATCAGCGTCGCCGAAATCTCGAGCGGCGTGACCGGCAGGGTCAGCACACGCCCCGCCGGCGTCTGCGCCAGCGCGGCCGCGTCGTTGCAGCGCCGCGATGCGATCTTGATGCGAAGCTCGGTCGGCAGCGTGCCGATCTCGTGCCCCGGCCGCGTCAGCACGCCGATGTGCGCGTAGTCGAACAGCTCGCCCCAGCGATGCCACGAAGGCAGGCCGAGGAACGCGTCGGCGCCGACGAGGAGGACCAGCGGGCGTTCATCGCCGATCTCGTCGCGCAGCTCGATCAGCGTGTCGATCGTCCACGACGGTCCTTCGCGGCGGAGCTCGCGCTCGTCGAGCACGAGGCGATCCTGACCCGCGAGCGCCGCGCGCAGGATCGCCGCGCGCTCGCTTCCGCTCGCGATCGGAGGATCGCGATGCGGCGGCACGTTGGCCGGGACGAGCCGCACCTCGGCGTCGATCTGCTCGGACGCCTCCCACGCGACGCGCAGATGCGCGTTGTGTACCGGATCGAAGGTGCCGCCGAAGATGGCGAGCGGACGCATCGGGGCCGCGCTCACGCGAGCAGCCCGGCTGCCGCGCGGGGCGTCGCGATCGCGACGATCAGCCGCTCGAGCTCGCGCCAGCCGTCGCCCCAGGAGCGGCCGGCGGCGTCGAGCTGCTGGCCTTTCGCAATGACGTCGATGCGTGCGGCCTGCGCGAGGCAGCGCTCCCAGTGCGCGGCGCCGGCGTTTTTCAACGCGCGGCGATAGAGATTCTCGCGCGCGGGCCAGATGCGCTCGCCGCGGAACGCCGCGGCGAGATTCGATCCGGCCGCGGACAGCCGCTGCAGCACGCGAAGCTGGTTCAGCACCCAGCCCAGCAGCCGAATCAGGTCCTCGCCTTCGGCGCGCAGGCCAGCGACGATGCGCAGCGCGCGTCCCGCATCGCCCGCGATCGCGGCGTCGGTGAGGCGGAACGCGTCGTAGCGCGCGTCGTCGGCGACGCAAGCTTCCAGCGCGGTGACATCGAGCGTGCGCCCGCCGGTGAGCAAGGCGAGCTTGTCGATCTCCTGTGCCGCCGCGAGCAGATTGCCTTCGACGCGATCGGCCAGCCAGGCGATCGCTTCGGGCTCGGCCGCGACGCCGCGGCTCGCCATGCGCGCGCCGATCCATGCCGGCAATTCCTCGCGCTTGAGCGGCCACGCCGGCACGAAGACGCCGGACTGCTCGATCGCCTTCACCCAGGCGCCTTCGTGGGACTTGCTCCAGTCGTTCGCAGTGATCAGCAGCACGGTGTCGGGCGGTGGCGACTCGCAGTACGCCGCGATCGCCGCGCTGCCTTCGCGGCCCGGTTTGCCCGTCGGCAGGCGCAGGTCGATCAGCTTGCGGCTCGCGAACAGCGACAGCTCACGGCCCGCATCGGCCAGCCGGTTCCAGTCGAAGCCGCTCTCCACGTCGAGTACGTCACGCTCGGCGAAACCGAGCTCGCGCGCACGCGCGCGCAAGGCGTCGGCCGCTTCGAGCACGAGCAGGTGCTCCGCGCCAGCGATCAGGTAGACGGGCGCGAGCTCTGGCGCTGAGAGCTGCTTGCGGAACGCGGCGAGCGATGTAGGCATGGCGCTATTGTACGGCGGCTCTTCCCTCTCTCCCGCGTGCGAGAGAGGGAAAGCAGCGCCTACTTCGATTCGGCGTTCGCGATTGCTTCGAGTCTTCGCAGGATCGCCTGCGTCATGTCGCGCTGAAGCTCGCCGGTCAGAAGATCGATTTCGGCCGCGACGCCGAGCGCCTGGCTGCGGTCGAACGTGAAGTCGCGCGTCAGCTCGATCGTCTGTCGGGGCAGCAGCGCGGTGCCGGCGGCGTCCTGCACGTCGAATTCGACGTGATAGCGCAGCGAATACTCGGTGGCGCGCGCGTTGCCGCCGACGGAAAGCACGTCGGTCGAGAACGAGTTCGCGCTGATGTTCATGACCGCGACGCCGGGCTCGATCGCGTCTACGACCTCGGTGCCTGAGCGCGGCAGCGCCCGCGCGAGATCCTTTGCGAGCGCGCTCGACGGATCGGCGATCTGGATGTGAACCCGCTTCATGCTCGGCGGAAGCTCGGCCTCCTTGCGCAGGTGAAATCCGCAGCCTGCGAGCAGCACGGCAGCGGTGGCGACGAGGACGGACAGCGAGCGGCGCAGGATCATGTGCGGGTCCCGGGACGGATCGGATAGCGATCCTCGAGCAGATCATACGGTGCCTGCCAGCGCGGCAGCGAACGGATGCGGTCGAGCCATGCCATCACCGCCGGCCAGCGCCTGAGATCGACCTCCGCCTGGTCGGCCCAGTAGAGGTAACCGCAGCAGGCGATGTCGGCGATGGTCGGCGCGGCGCCGACGAGGAACGCGCTCTTGTCGAGCGTGCGGTCGAGGCAATCGAGATCCGCGTGCATGCGGCCGGTCCAGTACGTCTCCAGCGCCTCGCCCGCCGGCGTGAAGCGGCGGGAAAAGCGCAGGTGCGGCAGGCTCATGGCGATGCGGTTCGCTTCCCAGAACAGCCATTCGCGCACGCGCGTGCGCGCTGCCGGCGTGTCGCCGTCGAGCTTGCCATGGCGCCGCGCCACGTGATCCAGGATCGCGTTCGACTGGCAGACCGCGACCCCGTCCTCGTCGATCAGCGCGGGTACCTCGCCGAACATCGACGCACGACGGAAATCCTCTGGCCGCTGCTCGCGCGGCAGGTTGAGATCGACCGGACGTTGCTCGAACGGCACGCTCATCAGCGTCAGAGCAAGCGCGGCCTTGTAGCTGTGTCCGGATTCGCGGTGGCAGTAGAGGATGGGGAGCATGGGGAGTAAGGGCTGAGGGCGGAGGCTGAGGGCTGAGGGCTGAGGCTGGAGAAGCGGTCGCTCGGATGCTCAGGCCCGCTTTCAGCCCTCCGCCCTCGCCCCTCAGCCCTGCCTTTTTCTTCAAACCACGATATTCACGATCTTGCCCGGCACCACGATGATCTTCTTCGGCGTCTGGCCGCCGACGAAATCGGCGACTTTCGGCTCGGCGAGCGCGGTGCGCTCGATCTCCTCGCGCGAGGCAGAGACGCCGACCTCGATCGTGCCGCGCAGCTTGCCGTTGACTTGCACCGCGAGCGTCACCGAATCGCGGGCGAGCGCGGCCGGGTCGGCCACGGGCCAGGGATGATCGTCGAGCGGCCCCGGGCCGATCGTGTGGCCGAGCGCCTGCCACAGCGCGTGGCAGATGTGCGGCGTGACCGGATTCAGCAGCAGCACCATCGTCTCCAGTGCTTCGTGGCGCACGGCACGGCCCTGCTCGCTCGCGTCGTCGAATTTGCCGACCGCGTTCAAGAGCTCCATCAGCGCGGCGATCGCGGTGTTGAACGCATAGCGGCGGCCGATGTCGTCGGAGACTTTCTGGATCGTCTCGTGAACCTGGCGGCGCAGTGCCTTCTGCGCGGGCGAAAGGCTCGCCGCGTCGACACGGGGCTTCGCCTTTCCGTCGAGCGAGGCGGCGTGCGTCGTCACCTCGCGCCAGAAGCGGCGCAGGAAGCGCGCCATGCCTTCGACGCCGGCCTCGTTCCATTCGAGCGACTGGTCCGGCGGCGCGGCGAACATCGAAAAGAGCCGCACCGTATCCGCGCCGTACTTGTCCACCATCGACTGCGGATCGACGCCGTTGTTCTTCGACTTCGACATCTTCTCGGTGCCGCCGATCTCGACCGGTTTGCCGTCGGCCTTCAGCACCGCGCCGACGACGCGTCCGCGTTCGTCGCGGCGGATCTCCACGTCGGCCGGGTTGATCCACGTCCGGGAGCCGTCGCTCTCCTCGCGATAGAACGTCTCGGCGATGACCATGCCCGGGCACAGGAGATTCGTCGCCGGCTCGTCCGACTGCACGAGCCCTTCGTCGCGCAGGAGCTTGTGGAAGAAGCGGAAGTACAGAAGGTGCAGGATCGCGTGCTCGATGCCGCCGATGTACTGGTCGACCGGCAGCCAGTAGTTTGCCCGCGCATCGATCATGTCGGCGGCGCCGGGGCTCGTGTAGCGCGCGTAGTACCAGCTCGATTCCATGAAGGTGTCGAACGTGTCTGTCTCACGCTCGGCGGGACCGCCGCACTCGGGACACGTGGTCTTGCGCCACGCGGGATCGGACTTGATCGGCGAACGCACGCCGGTGAACTCGACGTTCTCCGGCAGCACCACCGGCAGCTGATCCTCCGGCACCGGCACCGCGCCGCACTTCGCGCAATAGATGATCGGGATCGGGCAGCCCCAGTAGCGCTGGCGCGAGACGCCCCAGTCGCGCAGGCGGTAGTTCACCCGCCGGCAGCCGCGGCCTTCGCGCTCGAAACGCGCCGCGAGCGCCTCGAACGCGCCGCGGTAATCGAGCCCGTCGTATTCGCCGGAATTCACCAGCCAGCCGTGCTCGGTGTACGCGCCTTCCTCGATGATGCGGCGCTCGAATTCCGCGACGATGCTTTCGGCGGCGGCGGGCTCGTAGACGTCGATCGCCCGGCTCTCGCCGAGCGCGGCGCTCATCGCGTCGGGATTCTTGACGGCATCGCGCCCGAGCTCGGCAATCGCGTCGCGCACCGCGTCGCTGACGATGACCATCTTGATGAGGAGGTCGTACTTCGTCGCGAACTCCCAGTCGCGCTGGTCGTGCGCAGGCACCGCCATGACGGCACCGGTGCCGTAGCCCATCAGCACGAAGTTCGCGATCCAGATGGGCAGCGCCTCGCCGGTGACGGGATGCCGCGCGACGAGCCCGGTGTCGATGCCCTTCTTTTCCTGTGTCTCGATGTCGGCTTCGGCCGTGCCGCCGCGCCGGCATTCCTCGATGAACGCAGCGACCAGTGGCCGCGTCTCCGCGGCTTTGAGTGCCAGCGGATGCTCGGCCGCGATGGCAAGATACGTCACGCCCATCAGCGTGTCGGGCCGCGTCGTGAACACGGCGAGGCGCTCGCTCTCGCCTTCGACGTCGAACCGGATCTCGAGCCCTTCGGATCGCCCGATCCAGTTGCGCTGCATGGTCTTGACCGCGTCGGGCCAGCCCGGCATCGCATCGAGGCCGTCCAGCAGCTCGTCGGCGTAGGCCGTGATCCGGAGGAACCACTGCGGGATCTCGCGCTTCTCGACCAGCGCACCGGTGCGCCAGCCGCGGCCGTCGATGACCTGCTCGTTGGCGAGCACGGTCTGGTCGACCGGATCCCAGTTCACGACCGACTCCTTGCGGTAGGCGAGGCCTTTCTTGAACAGGCGCACGAACATGCGCTGCTCGTGGACGTAGTAATCAGGTTTCGATGTCGCGAACTCGCGCGACCAGTCGATTGCGTAGCCGAGCGCGGCGAGCTGGCCGCGCATGTGCTCGATGTTCGCGTAGGTCCATTTCGCCGGCGCCGTGTCGTTCTTGATCGCCGCGTTCTCGGCCGGCAGGCCGAACGCGTCCCAGCCCATCGGCTGCAGCACGTTGCGCCCCTGCATGCGCTGGTAGCGGCTGATCACGTCGCCGATCGTGTAATTGCGCACGTGCCCCATGTGCAGCGCGCCCGACGGGTACGGCAGCATCGAAAGGCAATAGAACTTCGGCTTCGGCGACTTTTCGTCGACGACGTAGGCGCGGGTCTCGTTCCAGTACTTCTGCGCGGCGGCTTCGACCGCCTTGGGATCGTAGGCTTCTTGCATCGGGGCAGGACGCGGCCGCGGCGCGGCACATCATGGGGTCCGGCAGACTAGCGCAGCCCATCGGCAGGCGCCAACTCCAGCCGACCCGCGTATGCCGAATGGCACGCCGTCGGCATGCGCTCTGCGACTAAGATGCCCCGCTTCCACCTGGGGAGAGGACGCAATGAAAGCCATGCTTGCTGTTGCCCTTGTCACCGTCGCAGTGCCCGTCCTCAGTGGGGCTGAGACGACCACGGCGGCGATCCCGCCCGCAGCGAAGATCGCCCTCCACTGCGGCCACCTCTTCGACGCCAGGGCCGGCAAGCTCCTCGGTGAGACGACGATCGTCACCGACGGCAAGCGCATCAAGGACGTGGAGCCAGGGCGCGCCGATGCCGCCGGCGCACGGATGATCGAGCTAGGCAGCGCAACCTGCCTGCCCGGCCTCATCGACAGCCATACGCATCTGACGGGAGAGACCAGCCCGACCGGCTACACCGACCAGTTCCGCTGGAACATCGCGGACTACGCGATCCGCTCGACGGTCTACGCACGGCGCACGCTCGATGCGGGGTTCACGACCGTGCGCAACCTCGGCGACAACGACGGCGAGTCGATCGCGCTGCGCAACGCGATCAACGCCGGCGTCGTGCCGGGACCGCGCATCTTCACCGCGGCGCAGGCGATCGGCTCTACGGGCGGCCACGCCGACGGTACCGACGGCTACCGCAAGGATCTCGCCGGCGATCCGGGACCGAAGGTCGGCATCATCAACGGCGTCGACGACGCCTGGAAGGCCGTGCGCCAGCATTACAAGGACGGTGCCGACGTCATCAAGATCATGCCGTCGGGCGGCGTGCTCGACGAGAGCTCCAGCGTCGACAACGCGCAGATGACGATCGAGGAGATCAAAGCCGTGGTCGCGGCTGCGCACGATTACGGCTTCACGGTCGCCGCGCACGCGCACGGCACCGAGGCGATCCGCCGCGCCGTGATCGGCGGCGTCGATTCGATCGAGCACGGCACGTTCATGGACGATACCGACATGAAGCTCATGAAGGAACACGGCACCTGGTACGTGCCGACGATCATCGCGGGCAAGTACGTCGAGGAGAAGGCGAGCATTCCGGGCTATTACCCGGCGCAGATCGCCGCGAAGGCGAAGCAAGTCGGCCCGATCATCCAGCAGACTGCGGCCCGCGCGTACAAGGCCGGCGTCAAGATCGCGTTCGGTACCGACGCGGCGGTGTACCCGCACGGGCAGAACGCGAAGGAGTTCAAGTACATGGTCGAGGCCGGCATGCCGCCCGCCTTCGTGCTGCAGGCGGCGACGACCCACGCCGCGGAGCTTCTCAAGATGACCAGGGATCTCGGCACGGTCGAGGCCGGCAAGCTCGCCGACGTGATCGCGGTCGACGGCGACCCGCTCGACAACATCGAGCTGATGCAGCACGTCACGTTCGTCATGAAGGACGGCGCCATCTACAAGGAGGACGGGAGGCCCGTCGAGTTCGCCGCCGCGGCGAAGGAGCGACCTATGCCGATCGCTCTGGGGGAGGAGCTCTCAGGCTACTGATCCCCCGGCCGTCATCCCGGCGAAAGCGGGGGACCCATTTTTGACTTTTTGCTCAAGAGCAAGATGGATCCCGGCGTTCGCCGGGATGACGGCGGACTTTCAGTCGACGTTGCCGCGCGTCTCCCACGATGCGCGCATGGCGATCCGTGCGCGCAAATCGGTGCCGCGCCTTTCTCACGGCGTGCGCATCGGCATCTCCGGCTGGCGTTATGCGCCCTGGCGCGGCGTGTTCTATCCGAAGGACCTCCTGCAGCGCCGCGAGCTCGAGTTCGCTTCGCGCCGCTTCGACACGATCGAGATCAACGGCTCGTTCTACTCGCTGCAGCATCCGGACAGCTGGCGGCGCTGGTACGCCGAGACGCCGGACGACTTCGTTTTCGCGGTGAAGGCGCCCCGCTACATCACGCACCTGCGCCGCCTGCGCGAGATCGACGCTCCGCTCGCGAACTTCTTCGCCTCCGGGGTGCTCGAGCTCGGCGAGAAGCTCGGGCCGATTCTCTGGCAGTTCCCGCCGAACATGCATTTTGACGCTGAGCGCTGGACGGCGTTCGTCGAAAGGCTGCCGCGCGACACCACGGCTGCGCTCGCGATGGCGCGGCGGCATGACGGGCGTGTGCGCGCCACCTCGCTGCCGCGTGTCGCGAAGCAGCGCCTGCGTCACGCCGTCGAGATCCGCAGCGACACGTTCCGCGATGAGCGCTTCATCGCGCTGCTGCGCCGCCACGGAATCGCGCTCGTCGTCGCGGATACCGCAGGCCGCTGGCCTTACCTCGAGGACGTGACGGCGGATTTCGTCTATCTGCGCCTGCATGGCGACCAGGAACTGTACGCCAGCGGCTACTCGCCGCAGGCGCTCGATCGCTGGGCGGCACGCATCGACGCATGGCGCCGCGGACGGGAGCCCGCGGACGCCGAGCACGCCTCGTCGCGCGAGGCGCCACGCCGGGCGCGGCGCGACGTCTATTGCTATTTCGACAATGACATGAAGGTGCACGCGCCGTTCGACGCCCAATCGCTGAGAGAGCGGCTGCTCCGGAACTGACGGGCAGCGACAGCCCTGCCGGAGCGGCGGAATCCGTCTTGGATTCGCGCACTGCTGGCACAATCTGCGGCAGGAGATTCCGGAGCCCCCAATGCCAGACCCCACTTCGACTTTCATCTTCGATGCCACGCAGGCCAATTTCGAGGCCGATGTCATCAACGCCTCGTTCGATCAGCCCGTGCTCGTCGACTTCTGGGCGGCCTGGTGCGGGCCGTGCAAGGCGCTCGGACCGCTGCTCGAGAAGATCGTCGCCGAGCACGGCGGCGCGGTGAAGCTCGCAAAAGTCGATTGCGACAAGGAGCAGCAGCTTGCGGCGGTGTTCGGCGTGCGCAGCATTCCGACGGTCGTGCTCGTGCGCGACGGTCAGCTCGTCGACGGCTTCACCGGCGCGCTGCCGGAAGCGCAGCTGCGCGAGTTTCTCGCGCGGCACGTGCAGCCGGGCGCGGCAGCGGCGGAACCCCCCGCCGCTGAGGAATCCGAGCCGAGCCCATCCGAGACGCCGGAGCAGGCGATCGCGCGCATCCAGCAGGAAATCGCCGCGCAACCCGACAAGGCCGAGCTGAAGCTGGATCTCGCCGTGGCGCAGATGCGCGCAGGCAATACCGCGGCCGCCGAGGCCGAGCTCGACGCCCTCCCGGCCAATCTCGCCGCCGACGACCGCGCCCGTCGCGTGCGCGGCCAGCTCGAATTCGCCAAGGCGCTGAAGGATGCGCCCCCGGTGGACGAGCTGCGGCGTCGTGTCGAGCGCGATCCGGGCGACCATGCCGCGCGCGACCTGCTCGGCTTGCGCCTTCTGCTGGACGGCGACCCGGCCGCCGGACTCGAGCAGCTTCTCGACGTGTTGAAGGCCGATCGCAACTGGAACGACGGCCAGGCAAGGAAGCACCTGATCGCGGCGTTCGACGTCCTCGACGATGCCGACCTCGTCGGCACGTACCGGCGCCGGATGTCCTCGCTGCTGTTCTGAGGCGCGCCATGCGCATGCCGTCCGCGCGCACGCTGCGGCGAGTGATGAATCTCTGGCCGCCGTTTCTTTTCGCCGGCATCCGAGTGCTCGACATCTCCGACGACTGGCGCCACGCTCGCGTCACGCTTCGCCGGCACTGGTACAACCGCAATTACGTCGGCACGCACTTCGGCGGCAGCCTGTTCTCTATGACCGATCCGTTCTGGATGGTGCTGACTCTCAACATTCTAGGCCGCGACTATATCGTCTGGGACAAGGCCGCTGAGATCGATTTCGTCGAGGCGACGCGCGAACCGGTCTACGCGGATTTTCGCATCGCCGACGAAGCGATCGCCACGATCCGCAAGGCGACTGCGAACGGCGAGAAATATCTCGACTGGTTCGAGAGCGACGTGACGACTGCCGACGGCAGAGTCGTCGCGCGCGTGCGCAAGCAGCTCTACGTTCGCCGCAAGCAGCGTGCATGACGGGCGGCGGGGTGCCGTCACCGATCCTTCACGCTCGCTTCACCGGCAACAAACGAATCGGCTTCTCGCAAGCATACGTCGGCGTTCAGTGATCTCGTTTCGCCTTCGCGCCGCTTGACCGCATGCGGCAACAGGGGTGTACTGGCGAAAGCCGCCCTGGCGGCTTCGGTGTTCGTATTGGAGGCATCGGCATTTCCTGCCGGTGTTACGAACATCGGAAATAGATGGGAGGGTAAACAAATGGAAACATGTAATGCACGGCACGTGCGCGCGCCGCGCGTGGCGCCGCTCGCAAGTTGCCTCGCGGCGGCTCTCGCCTTCGGCTCCGGCGTGTTCTCGCCGGCACACGCGAAGGCTTTCACCGAACGTCCCGCGATCGGCCAGCTGATCGAGCGCTTAGGACCGCTCGACCAGGTTCGCAAGCCGCTCCCGTTGCAGCCAAGCCTCGTGACACTGCTCGAACCGGCCGATTCCGGCCGGCATCGGCCCGCCGTGCCGACGGGCAGCACGATTCCGGTCACGAACTGCAACGACGACGGTCCGGGCAGTCTGCGCGACGCGATCGAAAACCTCGCCGTCAGCGGCGACACCATCGATCTCACCAACACCGGATGCAGCACGATCACGCTGACGACGGGCTCGATCTTCATGCCCCAGGCCGATCTGACGCTGCAGGGCCCGGGCCGCTCGCTCATCATCGACGGCAACGGTGCCTACTCGCTGCGTCATACAGGAAGCGGGACGCTCGCGATCTACGATCTCTCCGTCGTTGACGGACGCAAGTATCTCGACGCTTCGTACAACATCGATGCGAAGGGCGGCTGCGTCTACTCGTTCGGTACCGCGGCGCTCGTCGGCACGTATCTCAAGTATTGCACCGCGGCGACGGCAAACTCGAGCTACGCCAGCCTCGGCGGTGCCGTCTACGGCAGGGAGGCCGTCATCGCGGTCGACAGCACGATCATTCTCGGCAACGCAAACGGATCGGGCCTTTCCGCAGGCGGCGCGGTGTACACGCCGGGTATGGCCACGATCGCGTACAGCCAGATAGGTCTGAGCTACTCGAGCGGACCCACGGGCGGCGTTTTCGCCCCCGGCGGCCTCTTCATGAAATACAGCTCGGTGGTCAACAACTCCGGCACCGTGGCCGGCGGCTTGTACGCCGCAGGCAACATCTTTATCACCAATTCGACGATCGCGGGCAATGACGCCGGAGCTGCCGGCGGCGCCTTGTTCGGTGGCGTCGGTGCCACCGGGCCGATCACGCTGGTCGACAGCACCGTGTCGGGCAACACGGCAGGCGCGATCGGAGGCCTCGGTCTCAAATACTCGGCCGAGATCTCCAACAGCACCATTGCGTTCAACAGCGAAACCAACGCAAGCAACACGAAGTACGGCGCGGGCATCTACACCAGCAACACCCTGGACCTGCAAAGCTCCATCGTCTCTACCAACACGCTGAACCACAGCGTGTCCGGACTTCTGCCCGACGATCTCGGGGGACCGGGTGTGCTGACCGGGGCCAACAATGCGATGGGCTTGGTTTTGGCGCCCCTCGATGCACCGCCTGGTACGCTGTTCGAGGACCCGAAGCTCGCTCCGCTGTCCTTCAACGGAGGGCTGACGGCCACGCACGCGCTCAAGCCCGAGAGCCCCGTCATCGATGCCGGCAACAATGCGGCCGGCCTGTTTGTGGATCAACGCGGGCCAGGCTTTCCACGCGTGATCGGCGCCAGCGCAGACATCGGCGCCTTCGAGTTCGACCTGGACGATCTGATCTTCGCCGACAATTTCGACTGACCTCGACCCGTCTCCGAAGCAAGGCGACCCGGCTGCGGCGGCGGAACTGCCGCCGCAGCTTTACGGGAAGCCGCCCTGCCCGTCTTCGGTGTTCGTATTTGCGGCATCGGTTTGTTTACCGATGTTGCGAACACCGAGGGGAGGGTGACGATGAACAGACCCATGGCACGGCGCGTGGGCGAGCCGCGCGTGACGCCGCTCGCCGGTTGTCTTGCCGCAGCTTTGGCATTCGGCTCCGGCGCATTCCCGGCAGCTCACGCGAAAACGTTCCATCCTGCGATCGATCAGGTGATCGAACGCTTCGGACCGCTGGATGCGGTCCGCAGGCCGCCTTTGCGGCAGCCCAGCGTCGTGACGCTGCACGAACCGGTGCGTCCCGGCCGGCGTCATCCCGCGGTGCCGACCGGCAACATCGTGCCGGTCACGAACTGCAATGACGACGGCCCGGGCAGTTTGCGCGACGCCATCGACAGCGTCGCGGTCAGTGGCGACACGATCGATCTGACCCATACGGGATGCAGCACCATCACGCTGACCACGGGCTCGATCTTCATCGGCCAGACCGACCTGACGCTGCAGGGCCCGGGCCGCTCGCTCATCATCGACGGCAACGGCGCCTACTCGCTTCGTCACATAGGCAGCGGCGCGTTGGAAATCCACGATCTCAGCATCGTCGACGGCCGCAAGTACTCGTCCACCGCCGATGCGAAAGGCGGTTGCATCTATTCGCACGGCACGGCGACGCTGGTCGGCGCGTATCTCAAATATTGCCGTGCCGAGACCGCAGACCCGAACGACTACAGTTTTGGTGGTGCCGTCTACGGAAGGGAGGGCGTGATCGCGGTCGACACCGATATCGTTCTCTCCGACGCGGGCGGAGCCGGTGTTTCCGCGGGTGGCGCGGTCTACACGCCCGGCGACGCGACGATCGCGTACAGCCGGATAGGAATGAATTTCGCAAGGGATGCCGGAGGCGGCGTTTTCGCCAGGGATGGCCTGTACATGAAATACAGCTCGGTTTTCGACAACGAAGCCGGGGTGGCGGGGGGCACGTACGGGAGGGGCAACGTCTTCATCACGAACTCGACGATCGCCGGCAATCGTGCCGGATTCAGCGGCGCGGCGCTGCTGGATGGCACCGGTGCGGCTGCGCCGATCACGCTGACCAACAGCACCGTATCGGGCAACACGGCATTGGCTTTCGGAGGCCTTCTTTTCAGGAATTACCCGGCCAGGGTCAGCAACAGCACCATCGCGTTCAACAGCGAGAGTAATTATGGCAACTACAGGTACGGCGCCGGTTTCTCCGCCAATAGCAGTGTCGAGCTGCAAAGTTCCATCGTCGCCCGCAACACATTGCAGCACAGTGTGTACGGGCCTCTGCCCGACGACATGGGCGGCAACGGCGTGCTGACCGGCTCGAACAATGCGACGGAATTCGTGGTGCCGCCGCTCGTGGCGCCACCCGGCACGCTTTACGGCAATCCGTACCTCGCCTCGCTGTCCTACAACGGAGGCTTGACCCCAACCCATGCCTTGCAGCCGACGAGCCCGTGCATCGACGCCGGCAACAATGTTACCGGCCTGTCGGTGGATCAGCGCGGGCCAGGCTTCCCACGCGTGATCGGCGCCAACACGGATATCGGCGCATTCGAGCTCGATCTGGATCTGATCTTCGCCGACGGGTTCGACTGACCTCCGCCGGTGCCTCGGGCGGCGGGGAAACTGCCTTCGCGCGACGGCGGCCGCTCTGCCGGGAGGGCCAGCACGCCGCTGCCGCTGTCCGGGTCGACGACGAAACGGCGTTTTTCGCTACGATGAGACCGTGTGCGGATCGCCGGCGACGTCCAGTCGTGGGCCGGCTCTCATCTGACGAGCGACGGTGCAGCCATGAACAATCCTGAAGATTCCACTGCGAGACCGGCCGAAACGGGCGACGGCGCCTCGGTCGCGCTCGGCGCGAATGCAGCCGGCACGCCGGCGGACGGCTCGCAGGAGCCGAAGCAGCCCACCGTGCAGGAAGTGCTCGGCAGCGTGCACACGACGAATTTCCCCGACCTGCTGCGCCAGCTTCGCGGCTGCGTGGTCATCAGCACGTATCAGGCCGGCAAGCTCGTGATCCTGCGGCCCGACGGCAACACGATCAACACGCACTTCCGCAGCTTCAACCGGCCGATGGGCATGGCCGCCGACGGCGAGCGCCTCGCGCTCGGCGCGCACATCGAGATCGCCGAATTCCGCAACATGCCGGCCGTCGCCAAGCGGCTGCAGGATCCGCCGCGCCACGACGCGGTCTACCTCGCGCGCCGCGGCCACATCACCGGCGCGATTGACATCCACGAGATGGCTTTCGACAAGTACGGCGATCTCTGGTTCGTCAACACGCTGTTCTCGTGCCTTTGCACGCTCGACATGAAATCGAGCTTCGTGCCGCGCTGGCGCCCGCGCTTCGTCTCGCACTACGCGCCTGAGGACCGCTGCCACCTGAACGGGCTCGGCATGCGCGACGGCAAGCCGCGCTATCTCACCGCGCTCGGCGAATCGAACAAGCCGCAGGGCTGGCGCGAGAACAAGCGCGACGGCGGCATCCTGTTCGACATCGCGCAGGACCGCATCATCGCCCGCGGCCTTTCGATGCCGCATTCGCCGCGCTGGTACGACAACCGGCTCTGGGTGCTGGAATCGGGTCGCGGCAAGCTCGTCACCATCGACCCGAAGACCGGCGAGAAGACCGACGTCGCCAGCGTGCCGGGCTTCGCCCGCGGGCTCGATTTCATCGGACCCGTCGCGTTCATCGGCCTCTCGCAGCTGCGCGAGACGAACGCTTTCACCGACATCGAGATCACCGACGACAACCGCGATCGCCAGAGCGGCGTCTGGTGCGTGCACATCGGCACCGGCAACACGATCGGCCTGCTCAAGTTCACCGGCGGCGTGCAGGAAATCTTCGCCGTGCAGGCGCTGCCCGGCATCCTGTTCCCCGAGATCATCCACGAAGGCGAGCACCTCGCTGCCTCGTACGCGCTGCCCGAAGACGCGCTGCGCGAAGTCGGCTTCACCAGGCCGCCCGACCCGATCGGCTACGCGTCCGCAGCACCCGCCGAGGCGATCGCGGAAACGACTGTTCCGGGTTCGCACGCATGAGCACACCACTCGCAAAGACCAATGGCGTCGACACCAAGCCGCGCTTCGACTTCATCGCAGACTGGCCTTCCCCCTCGCCGGAAACGCGCGAAGCCGTCCGCGCATTCTGGCTGCGCGAAGGCGCCTTCAATGACGAGACGCAGATAGCGGCGCGCCTGCCGCAGATCGTCATGCACGCGCGGACGAAGGACGGCGAGGTCGCCGGCGTCTGCACCGCCGTGCTCACGACACCGCCGCATCTTGCGCAGCCGGTCTACTACTGGCGCACCTTCATCGGCCGCACCTGGCGCTCGACCACGCTCGTCATGAAGCTGATCAAGCGCTCGTCCGCGCTGCTGGAGGAGTACGCACGCGACAACGGCTATCCCGCCATCGGCATCCTGATCGAGCTCGAGAACGCGCGCTTCAAGGAAAAGGGCCGCATGGCCGTCTGGCCGAAACCGCCCTTTGTCTATATCGGCAAGAGTCCGCGAGGGCTCGACGTGCGCGTGTGGTACTTCGAGGGAGCGCGGCTCAAGGAGAAGTAGAGACCCTTCGTCGCGAAACCTGCTCGAGTCACCACGCTACGACGCGACAGCTGCGTCACGCTCGCAGGCCATCCGGTTCGATCTTGGGAGCGTAGGCGCGTCTGAGATGCATGGTGGCGATTTTCCGAGGCGAGCACCGTCCATGGCCTAGGCTCCCCGCGGAATGGTTGCTTGTTCCATCGTATCGATCGCCAGAGCCGAATGGGCATAAGCTCCGCCGGCACGCATCTCCGCCGCGACCCAGATGGCCTCCATGAGTTCCTGCTCGGTTGCTCCGGCTCGGAGCGCCGCTTTGGTGTGGCCCCGAATGCAATACGGACACTGGGTGACGTGCGCGACCGCGACGGCGACAAGCTGCTTGGTCTTGGTGGGCAACGCACCCGGCGCGAACACGCGTTCGCTGAAGGCCGTAAAAGCATCGTGAATGTCCGGCGCGAGCTGCTTGCGTTTTGCAGCGATGGCCGGCGTGGTCTGGGGGAAGATATCTCTTGTCATGATGTCGTGCCTTTTGTCGAACGGTGCTTTATCGCACCTCTGAAAACAGATTTACGCAACTGCCTAACACACATTGAGACGATTAGAGGCCGAGACAAGCGACAAACTGGAGTGTGATATCGCTCCTGTCGATACCGGACATATCGAAGCAGCTCGGACGCTGCACTCAAACCGCCCCGGAATCACCCTGCACCTTACCCAGCTTCGCCGCCACCTCCGCGACGGCGATCCGGCACATGTCCCCCACGCTGCGCGTCGCATCGATGCGAACCGCCTCCGCAGGTGGTGTGTCGAAGCGTGCAGCGACCGCATCGACGAGATCGGGCTTGCGATCCTCCGCGAGATGTCGTTTCGTCGAGAGATCGCGCGCGATGCGCTCGCGCGCCAGCGCAGCAGGACAATCGATGAAAAGCGGCTGCAGCTCGAAGCCGTGCCGGCCGGCGCGCTCGGCGAGCTGGCGGTAGTCCGCGCGTCGCGAGAAAGTCATGCCATCGATGACGCTCGACTCGCCTAGCAGGCCGTTGATCTCCGTGGCGAGCAGAACGGCGCGGAACGCGGCGCGCTTCTCGAGAAAGCTGTAACCGCCGCGCGCAAACATCGCGTGGCGTATCGCATCGCGGCAGACGCGGCGCAGGCCGAGCTCGCGCTCGAGTGCCAGCGCGATCGTGCTCTTGCCGGCTCCCGGAAGGCCGATCAGCGGCACGATGAGCACGCCCGCACGGCCGGATGAGCCTGGTGCCGGCTGTCCGAGAGAGCCCGGGCGCATGCCCGGCGTGTCGGCGCCCATGCCTCCTCCAGCGAAACCACTGCACTGGCCGGGCTTCGGCACGCTCGGCCGCTTCCCCCGGATCATCCGTTCCGGCGTCGCCCCAGCCTGCCACAAACTGTGGCCAATCCGACGTTTTCCGAATGCCCGGGACGGCGCGCTGCCGCTTATCGCCGCGATGCTTGGCTAGAATCGGGCCGTGACAGGCAGGGTCATGACCAATCTCAAGCTCCCGTTCGAGATCGAGGGCTATCGCATCGTGCGCCGTCTCGGGCTCGGCGGCATGGCGACGGTCTATCTCGGCATCCAGCGCTCGCTCGGCCGGCCGGTTGCGATCAAGGTGCTGGCGACGGACCACACGCACAGCGAGGAGCTGGTCAAGCGTTTCGAGCACGAGGCGCGCACGATCGCGCGGCTCGATCATCCGCACATCGTCAGCATCTTCGACGTCGGCCGCACGTCGACCGGCCAGATCTACTACACGATGCCGTACCTGCCGAACGGCGATCTCGCTGCTCGCAACCTGCGCGATGACCCGGCCCGCATCCTCGCGATCATCCGCGCGCTCGCCAGCGCGCTCGGCTACGCGCACGAGCAGGGCATCGTGCACCGCGACGTCAAGCCCGAGAACGTGCTGTTCGACAAGCAAGACCGCCCTCTGCTCGCCGACTTCGGCATCGCGCTCAGCGACACGCACCAGCCGCGCGTCACTCGCGAAGGTGCGACGATTGGCTCGTCGGGCTACATGAGCCCGGAGCAGGCGCGCAGCCAGCCGCTGGACGGACGCTCCGACATCTACAGCCTGGGCGTGCTGTGCTACGAGCTCCTGACCGGCGAGATGCCGTTCCGCGGGCCCGACACGCTCTCGGTCGCGCTCGCGCACATCGAGAATCCGGTGCCGCGCCTGCCGACCATGCGCCGCGTCTGGCAGCCGTTCATCGACAAGGCCATGGCCAAGCGGCCCGAGGCGCGCTTCCAGAACACCGAAGAGGTGCTCGCCGCGCTCGACGCGATCGAGCAGCGCATCAGCGCTCCGCCGCTGCACGGACCGGCGGGCTGGTGGCGCGAAATCGCCGAGCGCACGGCGGCGATCCCGCGCCGCACGCGCGCGCTCGCGATCGGCCTTCTGATCACCGCGGCGCTCGCAAGCCTCATCGTGCTGGCGCCGCACGCACCGCCGGCTGCGGCACCGCCGCTGGAAAACGTCGCAGCCGCTGCCGATCAGGATGCGGCACCCGAGGGCGTCGCGCCATCGACGCCATCCGAAGCTACGTCTGGCGCAGCCGAAGAGACCGAGGCGCAGGACGCGGGCGCGCCTCCGATCGATGCCGCCGCCGTCGATGCGCTGCTCGCCGAGGCGAAGGATCTGGCCGAGCACGGTCGACTGGTTTCGCCGAAGGGGCGCAACGCGGGCGATCGCTATCTAGCGGCCTTGCGCATGGATCCCTCGCGGCAGGATGCGGTTCGCGGCATCGAAAGCCTTCTCGCGCCGCTCGCGACCGCGACCCGCGACGCCATAGCGAAAGCCGACACCGACGGCGCGAGCACGATGATCGAGCATGTGCTGTCGCTGGCCGACGCCGCGAAGCTGCGCAAGAGCAAGGCGTTCGGGCATTATCGCAACGCTGTCGCCGACGCGATCGAACGCCGTCGCCGACGCGGGCACGGCCCGTTCGATGCCGGCGAGCTCGCGCCGCTCTCCGGGCTGATTCCCGCGCTGCAGAAACTCGACAGCAGGCAGGCCGACGAGCTCAAGGCCGATCTCGATCGCCCGATGAAGCTCCTGCGCAACGGCGGGAAATTTCACGACCCCGGCGGCCCCGAGCTCGCCGTCATCCCGGTCCGCTCCGACTACGGCGATCATCTCGACTACGCCTACGCCCTCGGCGTCACCGACGTGACGCGCGGCGCCTACGCGCGTTTCGCGAAGGCCACGGGCCGCCCGCCCTCGCGCTGCCGCGAATCGCAGAGCCTCTTCGCGCGGTTCAGGGAATTCAGCTGGGAAGCACCCGGCTTCGAACAGACCGACGATCATCCCGTCGTCTGCGTGAGCTGGCAGGACGCGAAGGCCTACGCCGACTGGCTCTCGCGCCGGACCGGTGAGCACTACCGGCTGCCGACGCAGCAGGAATGGATGCACGTCGCGCAGGCGATCGTCGTCGCCAGCGGCTGCGGCGGCGGCAATTTCGGCACCGAATCCTGCAACGACGGCTTTCCGAACACCTCGCCGGTCGGCCGCTTCCCGGCCACGCGCTTCGGCCTCTACGACGTGGTGGGCAACGTCGCGGTGTGGACGGCCGATTGCGCAGTGCCGCCGACCGACGGCGAATGCCGCTCGCGCGTCATCCGCGGCCTGTCGTGGCGCGACGAGCGCGATCCCGCCGAAGTCTGGCGCGAAGAGACCAGCGTCGCCGATATCGGCTACACCACGGTCGGCTTTCGTGTGCTGCGCGAGATTTCAGCGGATAATGCGCGGCTCGCCAGACACTGACGCCGACCCGCCGCTCGCATGCGACCTCTCTACATTCAGCGCTACCTGCTGACCGGCTTGCTGACGTTCATTCCGATCTGGCTGACCTGGGCGGTCTTCAAGTTCATCTTCTCGTTGCTCTCGCAGATCAACCTGCCTTGGGTCGCGGCGCTGTTCTCCGCGCTCGCGGGCGAGTTTCCGGAATCGATCGGCCGGCTCAACCAGGGCTGGCTCGTCTCGATCCTCGCCTTCGTCGTGACCATCGTGGCGCTGTACCTCACCGGCTGGGCGGCGAGCCACGTGTTCGGCAAGCGGATCATCGCGATGTTCGAGGCGCTGATCCAGCGCATTCCGCTGGCGCACACGATCTACGGCGGCACGAAGAAGCTGATGAGCCTTCTACAGAAGAAGCCAACCGGCACGCAGCGCGTCGTGCTGATCGATTTTC
Source organism: uncultured Rhodanobacteraceae bacterium (assembly GCA_966248875.1). Classification (GTDB taxonomy): domain Bacteria; phylum Pseudomonadota; class Gammaproteobacteria; order Xanthomonadales; family Rhodanobacteraceae; genus Dokdonella_A. The sequence goes on along the minus strand of CBINBI010000017.1, from coordinate 1,760 downwards.
CGTCGCCCGAACTGAAATCCGTCGGCTTCGTCACGCGCGTGTTCCAGGACGCGGCGGGCCGCGAGCTCGCCGCGGTGTACGTGCCGACGACGCCGAATCCGACCGGCGGCTACCTCGAGATCGTGCCGATTGAACGCCTGGTCGCGACCGACTGGACCGTCGATCAGGCGATGGCGTTCATTCTCTCCGCAGGCGCGGCGGCGCCGGACACGCTGCCGTTCGACGTGGAGCGCACACAGCCGGCGCCGCCGGCTGCGTAGGCTTCCACGCTCGCGAAGGCTATTTGCCTTCGACGATCTTCTTGAGGTTGTCGAGGCCGGCCTGATAGACGTTGCTGATCGTGCCCGTCGCGGTCGCGTCGTCGGCGTTCGCGGCGGGCGTGTCGCTGGTGTCCTTGCGCTTGAACGCGCCCGACCACGTCACTTTGGATTGGCCATTTCCGGTGCTGGTGACGCTGACGGTCGAGGTGTAGTCGCTGACCGGCAGCACGCCTTCGAGGATCGTGTACTTGAACGAGCGCTGCTTCGCGTCCCAGCCGAGCAGCTTCTCCCGGATCGTGCCGCCGTCCTTGAGCGTGAGGAGGCGCTCGGCGCCGGGTTCGTTGTTCGTGCCGGCGACGATTTCGTCGCTGGCGACGGCCGGATGCCAGGTGCCGAGCCCATCGAAGTCCTTGACCTTCTCCCAGACCTTGTCAGGCGGCGCGTCGATCGCGACCTCCTTGCTGACCTCGAGTACCGGCGCCGCGGCGAACGCCGCGAACGAAGCTCCCGCGAACAGCGCGAACGCGATCACCTTGAGTGCTCTCATTGCATCGATCCTCGTTGGCGGAAAAGCGAGATGATGCAAGGGCCGGACCGGCGCGGACGGCTGTGCCGGACCGCTGCGCGAGACGCTCCCGCGCCGCCCCGCGCTCCCGTGCGGCGGTACAAGGAAGCCGGCCTGTGCCGGAAATGGAACACCGCTGTCACGTCCGCCGCCGCGCGATGGCTTACCATCGCGGCTTTTTCAGGGGCCAGGCATGATCGCGACCACCGACGCGCCCGAGCGCAGCCCGCGCGCCGAAAAACTCTTCATCGTCCTCTCCGGCTTCTTCGTCGCCAACGCGATCATCGCCGAGTTCATCGGCGTCAAGATCTTCGCGCTCGAGGACACGCTGCACATCGCACCGCTGGAATGGAACCTGTTCGGGCAGACCGGGTCGCTGAACTTCACCGCCGGCGTGCTGCTCTGGCCGATCGTGTTCGTGATGACCGACGTCATCAACGAATACTTCGGCCGCCGGGGCGTGCGCATGATCTCGTGGCTCGCGGTCGCGCTGATCATCTACGCGTATTTCTTCGCCTACGCGACAATCCATCTCGCGCCGGCACCGTGGTGGGTCGAAGCCGGCAGAAGCCAGGGCGTCGACAACCTGCAGACCGCATTCGCGGCGATCTTCGGTCAGGGCATGTGGACGATCGCGGGATCGATCACCGCGTTCATCATCGGCCAGCTCATCGACGTGTCGATCTTCCACGCGATCAGGAAGCGCACCGGCGAGAAGCACATCTGGCTGCGCGCGACCGGATCGACGCTGGTCTCGCAGTTCATCGACAGCTTCGTTGTGCTCTACATCGCCTTCGTGATCGGGCCGCAGCACTGGCCGATTCCGCTGTTTCTCGCCGTCGGCACGGTGAACTATATCTACAAGTTCGTCGCGGCGATTGCTTTGACTCCGCTGATCTACGCGGCGCGGCGCGGACTCGACGCGTACCTCGGCC
>CBINBI010000016.1:0-47186 GCA_966248875.1 uncultured Rhodanobacteraceae bacterium | reverse complement strand
CTCCGGATTGTCATCGACGACGAGAACGTGCCCCGCCGCTGCGCTCACGGGCATGCCGAAAGATCTCCGGATAGTTCTCCAGCTTTATAACACGCGGGGAACGGGCTGACCGGAGCGCAACCTGAACGGGAAACGAGAACCGCGCCGGCTTATCGAAGCGGCCAAGTGTCCCTTGCGTTCCATCGGAAAAAAAAGGCTATCCGGAATCTAGTGTGGGTTGAGGGTTCCCAACCTCGCGTAAGCGTCGCTTCAAAAGTCGGATTCTAGTGTGGGCTCATAGGGCGGTTGTGCTAGAGTAAAGCCGGAATCCACTGTGGGGTCGAGGGGGCGCCGCCAGTGACCGACTTTCTTCTGTTGCCGCACCTACGAGTGCTGGCCGTCCACGATCAGGGCAGCGAATACACGGTCGAGGCGGAAGGCAAGGTGCTTCCGTCGGCGTGTCCGGAGTGCCGGATGGGTCGGCTGCATGGCCACGGCACGCAGCCGCAGAGCTATCGGGATACGCCCTCCCACGGCAAGGCTGTGCAGATTACGGTGCATCGACGTCGCTTTCGCTGCCAGGCTTGCGGCAAGACGTGCTTTGACGCGATCCCGGACCTCGACCCGAAACGCCTCGCCACGCGCCGCCTGGTGGCCTACGTCCGAAGTCGTTGCTTGCGTGAGACGTTCGCCGCGCTGGCGCGCGAGGTCGGCCTCGACGAGAAGACAATCAGGCACATCTTCGACGACTACATCGCCGAATGCGAGGCGCGCGTCCACTTCGAGACGCCACGCTACCTCGGCATCGACGAGATCAAGATCATCGGCGCCTACCGGGCCATGATCACGAACGTCGAGCGGCGGACGCTGTTCGACATGCGCGAAAGCCGAGCCAAAGCGGACCTGTTGCCGTACTTTCGGCGGCTGCGCGGCAGGGAAGCGGTGCGCTGGGTCACGATGGACATGTACCATGTCTACCGGCAGGTCATCCGGACGACGTTGCCCGAGGCGCGCATCATCGTCGACAAGTTCCACATCCAGCGTATGGCGAACGAGGTGCTGGAGCGCCTGCGCAAGCGTGTGCGCAAGACCTTGCCGCAGCGGCAGCGTTTGAAGCTCAAGGACGAACGCTTCCTGCTGCTCAAGCGTCAGCACGATCTGAAGCCGAGCGAGGTCGATCGCCTGTTCGCCTGGTTCCGCGAATTCCCGCTGCTGGCCGAGGCGCACGCGTCCAAGGAAGGCTTCCTCTCGATCTGGGACCAGCGCACGCGCTCGGATGCGGAGAAGGCGTACGACCTATGGACCGGCAACCTGGCGTCCGAGCTGATCTCGGACTTCAAGCCATTAACGACAGCAGTGACGAACTGGCGCGACGAGATCTTCGCCTATTTTGAACAGCCGATCACGAATGCCTACACTGAGGCAGTCAACGGCCTGGTGAAGACCATGAATCGAATGGGACGCGGATACAGCTTCGAGGTGATTCGGGCGCGCATGCTCTACGACGAGAAGGCGCGAAAGGACGGCACACAGGTGGTCACCGAGCGCAAGCCCGAAGAGGACGACGGCAAGCCGTCGATGGGGTTTGTCACTGATGTTCGCGGCCAACCACGTCGCGAGAAGACAGTCCAGCGCGTCGTCGAATACGGGCCTTATATCCCGACGTTGACGAAGCTCTTGGAAGAGGGCTATTTCGATTGACGGGTGCGGTTCTGTAACCGAGTAACACTCGTGGTCTGCGACGCCCAGCCATTCCTGCCAGTAAGGTCGCCAAGATCGAGAGCGCCAACGGCGAAAGCATGGGGACCGGTGTTGCAGCGCCTGCTGGGGCCGCACGTCGGAGCGTTACGGTGGCGGCGTTGTTGGAAGGGTCTAGGTCTACAAAAGATCCGCCAAGATCGAACGAGAATGGATAGACCGCGGGCGCCGTGTCGGTCAGAGACAGGCTGAATCTGCATCTGAGCGTCTCGCCGACATCCAGCATTGGGCTTGGTGGAAGAGCGGGGTACCAATGGAGATAGTAGTCCCAACCACCGCCGATGTAGTCCACAACAACCGCGCTAAAAGGCCCCCCTTCGCATTCTTTGACGGTCAACGAGTACACATCGAACTCATCGTGGAAGAACGAACTGGACACGACGAACGCGTCGATTGGCTCCGGTCCGAGATTGGTCACCGAAACACCGAATGTGATGGTGTCCCCCGTTTCTAGCCCGGTGTTCGGCTCGGCCGTCAGCGAAACCGATACGTCGGATGGAAGCGGGATCTCACCACAGAAGACCTGATCCGCATAGGCGGAACCCAATAGAAGAGCCAACGCGCAAGTCGTGCGAGCGAGCATGGGTGCCTATTCAAACGGGTCCGCAAAGATGCGATCCGTGCGTGCTCTGTACTGCGCCGAGCACGGCGCGAACTCGCTGATCACGGCGGCGTTGTCGGCCGGATTTCCGCCGTTGTGCGGCGACCCTGTGGTGAAAGTCCACAGATCACCGGCATCCGTAAGGTACTCCGTCGTAACTGTGACCGCAGGGTTCGAATAGAACGGGACCATCTGACAATTGTCGGGATCGTTGTTGAGCACGACCGCAACGCACTGGTTCATGTAGGCCATGATGTCATGTGCGCCGTAGCGATTCTTCTGAGCTTGCTGGTGCGTCATCGCCGCCCATTTCCCAAACGCCCACGGCTCGACCGGCGTGGGATTGTCCGGCTGAGGGTAATCGTCGCCGCGCGCATGGTTCGCACCGAAGGTGTGGCCGAACTCGTGCGCGAACGTGTAGAAGCCCGGATCAGTGGCGTAATTACCGAGCAGCGCGGCGTAGGCGATGCTCGCGAATTGTGGACCCGGAGGTGGCAGGCCTTGATTCTGCGGAATGTTTGCTGCGCCAAGTACACCAGCAGCCTGGTAGGCGGTGCCCGAAGCGAGGTACATCACGACGTCGCCAGCCCAATAGTCGCGTAACGCACGTGCCTGTGGATCAGCCGGCACATCGTCGAGATCGACAGGCGGAAATCCCGGCCCCGTCCGCGAGATCCGCGCCGCACCAGCCAGCCGGATGTTCGCTGTGGCAAGACTGTTGTGCATGACGCCGCGTACCAGGTCAATCGCAAACTGCGCGTCCTCCCAAATCGAGGCCCCGAGCGGCACATAGTCTGCGCTGAAGAGTACGAGCACATCCACGGTCGTGTCCGGGCCGGTGCAGGTCTGTGGCGTCGCCGGGGGCGTGCCTGGCAGTGCGCCCGGCAGTACCTCCTGAGCGGCCGTCATGCCGGAGCCGGAGTGCCGCGTCAGAAATTGCGCAGTCGTTCCAGGCGTGTGCGCGATCGCATACGGTGAGGTGCCGCACGAAATCGTGCCGCGCAAGACCGAGGCGAAGCGGCTGAACACCGCGAAACACCCATGGCCTTGTCCCGTCCAGATCCAACCTCCGACGCGCGACTCGCCCAGCGTCTTCGTCAACGTGGCGTGGGTGCGATCGGGAAAATTGACTTCGATCGTCGTCGGTAACGTGTCGATCCAGGCATAGTTGATCGTGACGGGCCACGCCGCTTCGGCGGTAGCGCTGCTGCCCGGACCCGGCGCGGTCTGCGCACCGACGGACGTGAAGAGTTGCGGTCCTGGCTGTGACGGCGAGATGCCAAAAGACTGGAGCGCGACGCTGCCCCAAGCGTTCGCCATTCCCGCAAGCGCGAGAACGGCTGCCAAAGCAAGCCGAGTGTTCATCGGCATCTCCCCCTGAGCCGATAACGATCCGGCGGCAATGCGCCGGCCCCTTACGAAACGGATTCTCAGCGGCCTCAGGAAGAGCGGTCAATCCTGTAAGAAGTTACAGGGTCGACCGAACGCGGTGGCCATCTGGAAGGTTCACCGACTCCGGGTCGAAACTACTTCCCTCCTCGCGTGCGGATTTCCATGGCTTCGCGCTTCACGCCCTTCTTCTCCGCCTCAAGAAACCACACAGGGCGCCTTCCTTTCCCGCTCCAGGTCTGCGCCGGATTCGCGGGATTGCGATATTTAGCCGGCTGGCGCGATGTGCGGCGTCGCGACGTCTTGTGTCCCGCCCGTCCCGGCAAGATGTCCTGCAACGAAAGATCCGATTCGGCGAGCCACGCTTCGACCTTCCGCCGCGCGGCGGCAACGGCTTCGAGCTTGATCTGCTCGCGCCGAAGGTCAATGCGCTTCTGCAGGACATCGAGCTGAGCCGAGGTCATCTTCGTCACGGGGTGCGCCATCGAGATCTCCTTTCAATAGAAATTGATGCAATCGCTCTAGCGAGGCCGCATCAAGGTGATGGGCCACGCGGCTACGTAAAAGATGAAAAGCGGAAGCCACTTCCCGATCGATTTTTCCGTAGCCATCCATAGCGGCTTTGAGGCCGCATCCTTCGACAGCTTAGTGATCGCGCGGAACAACCCGATTGCGAAGTAGAGGATTAAGAGCCACTCCATCTTGCCTCCCCTTATCTGATTAGCGTCGAACTGGGTGCCAGTACGATGTCGCACGATAGCGCGAATCGGCTCGGGCTCAATCGGGATGATTGTCGTCCCCGACTTTGCGGGTATCGGGTTCGCGGGCGTTGGGATGTAAGAGCCGTATTCCACAATGATATTCTCCACTTGCGGCGCGACTAGGCGGGTCCTGAGCGAAGCCGTCCTTGCCCGGGCTCGATGACCTCTTGCGCGCCCGTCACGGCCCCTTGTCGACCGCTCGCCCTAACCGCGTAGAGTTCGCTCCCAGGCCGATATGCGCCGAGCGGCCAAGGAGAACCGGGGATGCCGGGACCCATTACGCACAGGATCGTCAAACAGCTGGTCGAGCTTGGAGCGGTGCGTGGTGTACGCGTCACCGGACAAGCGGGCGGCTGGTCAGTCCTGGTCCGGTTCGGCAGGGTCGAACGCATTCTCGCGACGCAGCGTTCCGGGCATGTGCGCGTATTCCGGAACTTCAAGACTCTAGTGCGCTATCTGAGTGGCTTGGGCCTATCGTGTTTCGACGTCGACGCGTCGAATTTCGAGACGGGACCAATCACGCGGCCCGCTCGACCGGATCGTAAGGCTGCGCTCAAACGCGTACATGCCGCAGCGGAGCACGACGCGTGGTTTCGCGCGCAGGTGCAAGAGGGTCTAATGGATCTCGAGGAGGGGCGCGTGGTCACCGAGGAGGCGCACACGAAAGCCTGGGCGCTTCGTCGCGCCGCGCTCGCCAGGCAGATCAGAGACACGTCGCGTTGATTTCGTCCGTGGACGGCGGCCAGCCTGTTGACGACCGTGCCCTCACACGTGCGTCGCCAGCGACATGGGCAGCGCGTCGTACCTAGCGTTCACGACATCGGATTGTCTGCTCACGAACAACAAAACCGATGGGTAAATTGGACGCACCAACCAACAAATTCCGGACACCTGCCGCGCGCTCAGACCAGCGTCGATCCCACATCGCGAGAGTTTGGGCCCGCCTCCAGCAGAACTTCGGATCCCACACTAGATTCCGGATAGCCAAAAAAAATACTGCCCGAAATGTAAGTTCCGCCGCCTGGCAGCCGCCGTGTCCGGCCGCTGCCGCCGTCCCGGCCCGGTCGCATTCTTGCTAATCCCTCGCACGCCCTGTTGCCCACCAGGGACGTGCCGGATGCGGCCAAAGCCGTATCCCCCCCATCTAAAAGGAGAGCCGAGACATGAAAGTCCTGTCAGCACTGATCGTCGCGGCCGTTTCGGCCGCTCCCGTTTTCGCGGCATCGTCTTCGACCGATGCCGATTTCGTGACGAAGGCGGCGCAGGCCGGCATGGCCGAGGTAGCCGCCGGCAAGCTCGCCGCGAGCAAGGGTGAGAGCCCGGCCGTCAAGAAATTCGGCCAGCGCATGGTCAGGGACCATACGAAGGCGAACGAGGAGCTCAAGTCCGTCGCATCGAAGAGCGGCGCAACCGTCCCGGCGTCGACCTCACCCGAGCAGAAGGCCGCCGGGCAGCAACTCGAAACGATGCAGGGCGCCGAGTTCGACGAGGCCTACGCCAGGCAGATGGTCAAGGACCACGAGGAAGCGGTGGAGCTTTTCCGCAAGGAATCGACCTCGGGCAGCGATGCCGGCCTCAAGGCGTTCGCCGCGAAGACACTGCCGACCCTGCAGCAGCATCTCGAGATGGCGAAGGAGCTGCCGTCCGGCGGAGGGGGAACGTCGCCCGGGTCGCAGTGAAAACGCACAGCGGGCAATAGGCCGGCTGACGTTTCGGGTTTGCGACGACAAAAAAGCCGGCTCGCGGCCGGCTTCCAGGGCACCTGTGGAATGTCTGGTGGAGCGGAGGAGGATCGAACTCCCGACCTTCGCATTGCGAACGCGACGCTCTCCCAGCTGAGCTACCGCCCCACACGAGGGCGCGCATCATAGCGTGTGAGGCGGGGATCGCCAAGTCGCGGCGGTGGGATGCGGCGCGGCGCGCATCGACGCGGGGTTCAGGTGTCCGGCGTGAGCAGGCGCACGCGCAGCGCTGCGTAGTCGGGCTGTAGCGGTTCGGTGCGCGCCGGGCGGTCGAGCAGCACCTTGAGCGCGGGCGGGACGTCGACTTTCGCGCCGATCAGCGGCTCGACGACGGTTTCGAACTTGGCCGGATGCGCCGTCGCCACGACGGCGTAATCGCGCGTGTCCCCGCGCTCGCGCCGGCGCGCGAGCACGCGAATGGCGGTTGCGGTGTGCGGACAGATCGGCGCGCCGTAGCGGCTCCGGCTGGCTCGGATCTCGTCGCGGATCTCATCATCGTCGACAGCCTCGGCCGAGAGCGCCTTGCGCAGTCTCGCGTCGTCGGCGTAAAGCCAGCGCAGACGCTCGAAGTTGCTCGGCGCGCCGACGTCCATCGCGGTGGCGAGCGTCGCGACGCTCGGCCGCGGCGCGTACTCGCCGCCGGCGAAATAGTCGGGCAGCACGCGGTTCGCATTGGTCGCCAGCACGATGTCGCCGACCGGGAGGCCCGTCGAGCGCGCCAGCGCGCAGGCCAGCGCGTTACCGAGATTCCCGGTCGGAATCACGAAATTGAGCCGCCGCCCGTGCGCGAGCCAGTGTGCGAGCGCCGCGTGCGCGTAGTACGTGATCTGCGGCAGCAGGCGGCCGAGGCTGATGCTGTTCGCGGAGGTCAGCGCCACCGCGTGCCGCAACGATTCGTCGCCGAGCGCGCGCTTGACGAGATGCTGGCAGTCGTCGAACGAACCTGAGACACGGAACGTGCGCACGTTGTCGCCGAAGCATCCGAGCTGATGCGCCTGCCGCGGCGAGACGCGCCCGTCAGGATACAGGATGACGACGCGGAAACCGGGCCGGCGATGGAACGCCGCGGCGACCGCGGCGCCGGTGTCACCCGACGTCGCGACGAGCACGGTCATCGCGGGCGCGCCGTGCGCGCGCATGCGCGCGAGGCAGGCGGCGAGAAAGCGCGCGCCGAAGTCCTTGAATGCGGCCGTCGGTCCGTGGAACAGCTCCAGCGCCCATGTGTGCGGCGCGAGCGCGCGCAACGGCACCGGGAGATCCAGCGATTCCGTGCAGATTTCAGACAGCTGCGCCGCGAGCGCATCGCCGCGGAAGAACGGCTCGAGCAGCCCGGCCGCGAGCGGGGGCAGCGGCTCGCGTCCGCTGAACGCGTTGGCGCGGAACACCGGCAGCGCTTCGGGCATGAAAAGGCCCCCATCGCCGGCGATGCCGGCGGCGAGGGCGTTGGAAAGTGTTTCGGGCGGAACACCGCCGCGCGTGCTCAGGTAGCGCATGCGATCACCGTTGCGGCAGGTCCGGACACCGGCGAAACCCATGCATCGCTGCCGAATCCGGCATCCGCGAACGCCTTGCGCATCGCCTCGGCGATGGCATCGGCAATGGCTGTGCCATCGCACCAGGCGAACACGCTGGGTCCCGCGCCTGAAATGCTGGCGCCGAGTGCGCCGGCTTCGAGCGCGGCTTGCTTGACGGCGCGGAATCCGGGAATGAGGGCGCTGCGGCGCGGCTCGATCAGGACGTCGTCGAGGCCGCTGCGCACCCGGTCGAGATCGTCGGTGTAGCAGCCGGCCAGAAACTCGGCGAGATGCGCGCTCTGTGCGACGAAATCGGCGAGCTCGTAGCGCACGTCGAGCACCGCGCGCGCCGCGCGTGTCTCGAGCACCGTATGCGGATGGACGAGCACGCAGCGAAGCGACGGCGGCACCGGAATCGCGGTCAGCCGGTCGGCGGTCGTCAGCACCAGGCCGCCGAGCAGCATCGCGCCGACGTTGTCGCCGTGACGGCCGCCGCTCGCGACGGCTTCGCCGTCGAGCGCGAACGGATATAGCGCGTGTTGCGGCAGGGGCTCGTCGAGCAGCGCGTTCGCCGCGACCAGCGCGGCGACGGCCGATGCAGCCGAGCCGCCCATGCCGGAGCCGTACGGAATGCCCTTGTCGACCACGACTTCGAAGCCGAACGGCAGCGTGAGCGCATCGCGCAGCGCAATCAGCGCAGCACCCGCGGTGTTGAGCGCGGGCTCGGTCGGCAGCGGAACGTCGCAGCCGCGCACGGCGGCGATGCGCACCTTGCGATCGCCGATGCGGCGTACCGTCACGCGGTCGCCTGGACCTTCGATCGTGTGGCCGAGGATGTCGAAGCCGACGCCGACGTTGCCGACGCTGGCGGGCGCAAAGGCGGTCGCCTCCGGTGTCATGACGTCACGGCAGCCGCTCGACCAGCGCGTCGTGCAGCACCTCGCGCCGCCAGCCTTCGAGCGCCGCCGGCCAGCGGCGCGTGACGAGCAGCGATTCGAGATGCCGGCGTGAGCCGAGCAGTCCCTCGGGCAGATCGAGTTCGCGTGCGCGCGCAGCGACCGCATCCTTGAGCGCGGCGAGCGCCGCCTTTTCCTGCGGGGACGGCGAACGCGGGATCGGTTCGAAGCGCAGCTCGTCGTCCTCGAGCGGCCGCCGCAGCAGCTCGAAAAGCTCGGTGCGCAACGCGCTGCGCAGGCCACGCAGTCCTTTCGTGCGTTCGGCGAGCTCGGACAACTCGCGCGGAGGTCGCGCGGCGAGATCGAGCGAAGCGGCGTCATCGAGTATCCACGGGCGCGGCGTGTTGGTGCGTCGTGCGGCCGCATCGCGCCAGCGCAGCACGCGACGCAGCAACGCCTGGCGTTCGAGCGGCCAATCGGCCGCCGTGCGCAGCGCGATCTGCGGTTCGGGATCGGGCTCGCGCTGGCGCGCGCGCTCGACGAGCCGCGCGCAATCGGCGGCGAGCCACGCCGAGTAGCCGCGCGCGGCGACACGCTCGGTCAGCGCGTCGTGCAGAGCGGGCAGATGGACGACGTCGTGCTCGGCGTATTCGATCTGTTGCGGCGAGAGCGGACGGCGCAACCAGTCCGAGCGCGTCTCCGCCTTCGGCAGGTCCACGCCGAGCATCTCGCGCACGAGCTTCTGATAGCCGAGGCCCGCGCCGAGCCCGGCGAACGCGGCTGCGATCTGCGTGTCGAAGAGCCGGGCGATGCCGCGCGGAAGTCGGGTCGCGAGCGCGTCGAGGTCCTCGCTCGCGCTGTGCATCACGACGACGTGGTCGGGATCGGCCAGCGCGTCGCCGAGCGCGTCGAGGCCGATCTCGGCGGCGGGATCGATCAACGCCACTTGGTCGCCGAAGGCGAGCTGCACCAGCGCGAGCTTCGGGAAGAACGTGCTGGTGCGCATGAATTCCGTATCGAGGCCGAACGTCGCCGGTGCGTGCGACATCCATGCCTCGAGCGGGGCGGTGCGATCGATCCAGTCGGCCAAGTGCAGTCCTTTGGAGGCGAGCTTGAACGGTGTCGGCCGCTTTGTTGCAGGGCGAGCCGCCGATAGCCTAAGGTGAGCCGGCGGGCTTGTCAGCCCGCACGCGGCGTAATGCCGCGCGACCGGCACGAAACACATCCCTCACGTATGCCCGGCACCGAAATCGCACGAAAGCAGCACGCGCTGGGCGGCGCAGCCGGCATTCTCGCACTCGCACTCGCGCTGACGTACCGCTTCTTTCCGGGCGTCTTCCATCTCGAGCCGCAACGGCCGCAGCAGGTCGCGACCACCGCACCCGCGCCGCGCGGGCAGACGCCGAACTGGGTCGCCGTGCAGGCGCCGCCGGCGACCACGACCGCACCGGTGACGAACGAGCCGGAAGGCACCTCGTTCGAGGATGCCGTGCGCATGGGGCCGCCCGCGCCGACGACCAAGGTCATCGCGAATCTCCTCAAGCGCGCGCGCGCGGCCGAGGAGGAGGGGAAGGTGCTCGAGCCCAAGGACGACAACGCAATTGCGCTCTACAAGGACGTGCTGGCCCAGGATCCGAACAACGACGAGGCGATCTACGGGCTGAAGCGCCTCGCCGGCGCGCTGCGCGACTGGGCGCTCGCCGCGGTCGAGCGCGGCGACGAAGCGTCTGCGCAACGGTACGTCAACGCCTTCGCCGGCATTCCGCACGAGGAGGGCGAGCTGCGCGACCTGCGCGATCGCCTGGCAACGCTGCACAAGGTCATGCCGCTGCTCGCGCACGCGGCGGAACTGCTGCAGGCCGGCAAGGCGACGGAGCCGGCCGACGACAACGCGCTGATCACGTATCGCAAGGTGCTCGCGCTCGATCCGGAGAACCATCTCGCCGACGCCGGACTTGCGCAGATCGAGCGCGGCTATCTCGACCGTGCGCTCGACGCGGCGGCGCAGGACGATTTCACCCGCGCCGACGAAGTGCTGGCGCAGGCTTCCACGATACGTCCGGGCTCGCCGGCTTTGCTCGAGACGCGGGCGCGCATCGGCGGCATCCGCCGCCAGCGCGCGGAAACCGTGCTGGCGCAGGCGCGCTCGGCGCTCGACGCCGGCAACGCCGATCTCGCCGAGCAGCTCGCGCGGCGCGCGCAGACGATCAGCCCCGATCTCGACGGGCTCGACGACTTCTCGACGCGCCTGCGCAACGCGCGGCTGTACGCGAGCCTCAAGCCTGGTCAGGTGCTGCGTGATCGTTTCCTCGATCTCGCCGGCACGGCGCCGGCGCTGGTCGTGATTCCGACCGGCGAGTTCGTCATGGGCTCGCCGGCCGACGAAAGCGGCCACGCCGACAACGAGGAGCCGCAGCGGCGCGTGCGCATCGACGTCGGCTTCGCGCTCGGGCGCGACGAGGTGACGGTAGGCGAGTTCGGCGAGTTCGTGCGCAACAGCAAGTACGTCACCGACGCGGAGCGGCTCGGCGCGAGCGCGGTCTACGACGAAGGCACGGGCCGCATCGTGGATCGGCGCGGCGCCACCTGGCGTGATGACTATCATGGCGAGCACGCCAACGCGTCGCTGCCGGTGGTGCACGTCTCATGGAACGATGCGCAGGCGTATCTCGCCTGGCTTTCGCAGCACACCGGCAAGCGCTACCGCCTGCCGAGCGAAGCGGAATTCGAGTACGCGCTGCGTGCCGGCGCATCGACGCGCTATCCCTGGGGCGACGGCAATCCGCAGAAGCCGGTCGGGAATTTCACCGGCGAAGAGGACCGCTCGCCCTCCAAGCGCAGCTGGTCGCTCGCGTTTCCGAACTACGGCGACGGTTACTGGGGACCGGCCCCGGTGCAGAAATATCCCGCGAATGCGTTCGGGCTGTTCGACATGGAAGGCAACGTGTCCGAATGGGTCGAGGACTGCTGGCACGACAACTACGTGCGCGCGCCGCGCGACAGCACGGCCTGGGTCAATCCGGGCTGCGAGCGCCGCGTCGTGCGCGGCGGCTCGTGGGGCAGCGATCCGTCGCAGGTGCGCTCGGCGTTCCGCACGGCGGCGCCGCCCGACACGCGCAGCGCGCGGGTCGGATTCCGCATCGCGCGCGATCTCTGACATCGCTGAGCTTGCTGCCCTGTCGCTGCGCCCACGATGATGTGCCGGCGGCCATCCGGCCGCCGCGAGGCCGATCATCGAATCATCGAGGGAAACGTCATGGAACCGAATCTGGTCATGCAGACGGCGGTCGTGCTGTTCGCGATCTCGGCGCTGGGCGGCATCGCCATGGCGGGCATGCGCTTCGCGGGCAAGCCGCATCCGCCGATCGCGCTGGCGATGCTGCACGGCTTCCTCTCCGCCGCGGCGCTGACGCTGTTGATCTATGCGGCGTGCACGGTGGGGTTGCCGAGCCTGGCGCTGACCGCGACGGTGCTCTTCGTCATCGCCGCGATCGGCGGTGTCGTCATGAATCTCAACTATCACTGGAAGGCGCTGCCGCTGCCGAAATGGCTGGTGCTGGTTCATGCGGCGATCGCCGTAGTGGGCTTCCTCTGCCTGCTCGTCGCCGCCTGGCCGACCTTCGGACAGCCGCAGCCCACCTGAACCGTTACCGCCCGGATGCGTTGAACGCAGGCACAGGTCGGGTACGATTCGTCGCGAGCCGCAGCAGGCTCGCGGCGAATCACGGGGAAAGCCCATGGGTCCTTACGGCGATTCGTATGGCGGTGCGCGGCGGCGCGGCCTCAAGCTCTGGCCCGTCCTCCTGTTCGGCATCTATCTCGCGTACTACTGGTTCAGCCACCAGGGCACGGCGGCGTACACCGGCCGCAAGCAGCTGATCGACACCTCGCCGCAGCAGGAAGCGGCGCTCGGGTTGCAGTCGTACCAGGAGATCCTGGCGCAATCCCAGGTCGTCACGGACGGGCCGCTGCCGCAGCAGGTGCGCGGCATCGCGCAGCGGCTGATTCAGGCGGCGCCGAAGGTGGAGCAATACTACGCGGAGACGAAGAACGTGCCCGCCGAGACGGACTGGAGCGCGTATCAGTGGGACGTGAACGTCCTGCGCTCCGACGACGTCAATGCGTTCTGCCTGCCGGGCGGGAAAATCGCGGTCTACACCGGCATCGTGCCCGTCGCGCAGAACTCGGACGGGCTCGCGGTGGTGATGGGACACGAGATCGCGCACGCGCTGCTGCGTCACGGCGGCGAGCGCATGGCGCAGCAGAAGCTCGTGCAGCTCGGCACGCTGGCCGCCGGCATGTCGGTGAGCGACATGGATCCGCAACAGCAGCGCATGGTGATGGCCGCGCTCGGCGCCGGCGCGCAGTACGGCGTGCTGCTGCCGTTCTCGCGCAGCCACGAATCGGAAGCCGATCACGTCGGCCTGCTGCTCGCCGCAGCGGCGTGCTTCAACCCCGAGGAGGCGCCGAAGCTCTGGGAGCGCATGGGTGCGCTCGCGAGGCAGAAGCCGCCGGAATTCGCATCGACGCATCCGTCCGATACGACGCGCATCCAGCAGCTCAACGCCTGGATGCCCGAAGCCGAAAACGTGCGCCGGCATTTCTGCGGCGGCGGCGCGGGTCAGCCGTAGCGGCGCAACACGTCGCGTACGCCGGCGAGATAGCCGCTGCCGAAGAGGTTGAGATGATTCAGAAGGTGGTAGAGGTTGTAGATCGGCGCGCGCTCGCGCCAGCTTGCGCCGGTGCCTGATTCCGCCTCGTAGCCCGCGAAGAACGGACGCGGCGGCTCGCCGAACAGCGTCAGCATCGCGAGATCGGCCTCGGCCCAGCCGTGGTGCACCGCGCCGGCGTCGATCAGCGCGAGCTCGCCGCTCGCGGAGGCGTGCAGGTTCGCAAGCCACAGATCGCCGTGCACGAGCACGGGCGGCGCGGCCGGGACGAGATCGGCGAACCGCCCGCACAGGCGTTCCAGCCGCTGCATGTCGGCATCGCCAAGCAGCCCACGAGCGCGTGCGCGCCGCGCCTGCGGATCGAGGCGTCGCTCGATGAAGAAGCGGTGGCCATTCGCCGAGCGCGTGTTGTCCTGCGGGCTGTCGCCGCACCAGCCGTCCGCGTCGAAACCGAAGTCATCGAATGCGACGCGGTGCATGCGTGCGAGATTCGCGCCGGCGCGCTCCCAGTCCTCACGCTTCGGCCGGCCGGCGCCGAGGTCCTCGATCAGAATGCCGTGTTCCGCGACCGCGAAGACCTCCGGCACGCGCAACGTGTGCGACGCCCGCAATGCCGCCAGCCCGCGCGCCTCCGCCGCGAAGAAACCCGTTGCGGCACCGCGCCGGACCTTGGCAACAGCGCGCCGGCCATCGCCGAGCGTCACGCGATGGAAACCGTCGGCAAGGCGGGCGAGCGGGTCGTCTGTCGTCATCGCGTGGTCTCGCGCCGCGGCGCCCAACCGCGGAGGTTGTCTCGGCCGCCGCCACTTCGTATCATGCGCGCCCGCTCTGGAGAGGTGGCAGAGTGGTCGAATGCGCCGGATTCGAAATCCGGTTTACGGTTCTACCGTAACGTGGGTTCGAATCCCACCCTCTCCGCCATCGACCTGTCCCATCGGAGACAGAGACTGGATAGGTATCGTGAATCGCGCCCTTGTGGCGCGATTTTGCGTTTTGGGGTCCGAACTGCTTTGCGGGCATTATCCGACTATTGCTCGATTTCGAGCAGAAGTCTCCAGCCCAGAATTGCCCAAGTCCGGACTCCGCAGCGAGCCATTCTCGATTGTTAAGCTGTTAACCGTAGTCTCCGCGCCTGAGCGTCGAGACTAGCGGACAACGGGCCACACGGGATGCATGTCGACCGCAGAGGCGGCGGGGCTCGTTCACCGACGCGGCGACGAGCGCAGGGAAGGCAGGCGCGCAGGCGGGCGCGGATACCGCGGCGGGATTCGCCAAGGCCTCGCAATCGATCCAGGGCGCTTCCGATGCGGCCGACAACCTCGCGACCTCCGCGGCGGCTGCGGCGACCGGAGTCGATGCGCTCGGCTCTGGCGCCGGCGCCGCGAGCGCGAACGTCGGCTCGCTCGCGACGGGTCTGCAGGGCGTCGCGCTCCTCACGAACGAGCAGCTCCGACTCCTGCGTGAGGTCGGCCAGGAGTTCCTCTCCGGCGCGATCAGCGGCGAGGAATACTCGCAGAGGGTGATCGCGGCGCTCGGCGGTGTGGACGTCGCTCTGCAGAAGCAGCAGGAAGCTCTGCGCCGGTTCAACGACGAGCTCAACGACCTGTAGAGTCAACTCGCGAGCGCGAACGGCGACGACGTCCAGGTCGAGGATCTTCGCCATAAGAAGAAGATCGCCGACATCGAGGCCGAGACGGACCACTCGACTGCGCAGCGCAAGAAGCTCGAGCAGCTCGAGGAGCAGATCAATGAGGCGAACCTCAAGCGCATCAAGGCGGAGAACGATGCGCGCGCAGCCGGCAATGCGAGCGGCAATCAGACGAACCGAAACGCGGGCGGCACTGGGAACGGCAACGGGGGCGGCGATGGCATTCCGTTAGCAACGGCACCGCAGGCAGTACCGAGCATTTCCAGCGTCCTCAACGTCGTCCTGCTGAGCGGAGACAAAGCAGCCGTCGATCAGCTCGGCGACCTCGTCGCGCGTCGCGTCGATCAGCGCATCAAGGAAATCGCAGCGAGGTCACGATGAGCGAACAGCACAACAACGAATCAGCACGCATCACGGAGTTGGAACAGGACGTCGCTGTCCTGACGATCGTCCTCTGCGTCACCGCCGCGGCAGTTGATCGCCCCATCCGGCTCGGAGAGCGTCGCCCTACATGGACCGAAGCAATGCTCCGCGCGATCGATGGTGCGAGAGAAGGTGGCTATCGCTCGCATCGTGTGCTCTTATGGATCCAAACCATGTGTGGTCGTTATGCCTTATACGGTCCAGTCTCCCGGCACCGCAAGAACAAGTCGGTCGACGACCTGCCCGAGTGGTATAGCGGTCTCGTCGACGCGATAAACGCACGCCCGATGCGCTTCGACGTCGAAAGCGGGGAATCTCAACAGCCTGCTAGCGTCGTCAGGCCGGGCTTCTTGGCGCGAGCGGCGACCAGACCCTACATGCCAACCTGATGGAATGCAGCACTGAGCTTCTTGATCTGCTGATCATTCGGCCATCCGACTACTGAATCAACGAGCTTTCCATCTTTGAGGAAATAGAAGCCAGGCGTTTGCCAGTTGGGGACGAATGTCCATTCAGACTGACGAAAGACGGGCTCCATATGGGCATTCGGGTATTTTTCGGCCCACTTAGCGATCGACGAGAAATTCTCGACGTTTTCCTGAGGAACAATCCAGGTCGAAGCGCGAGCCATCTTCGCTGAAAGTTCGCGGTCCTTGGAGATAGCCTCTACCGCCTCTCGAGAAAAGTGGCAGGAGGGCGAACTCACGACGATGACTTGGACTCCATCGCCTATCGGGTGCGCGTGCCTGGTTACAAACAGACCTTCCTTCGAAACGCGCAACAAAGTCGGCGAGGAGTGGCGCGCCCCGTCGGTCTCGTCTTCAAACTCTGGCGTCTGGCTAAGGGCATCGTTCTCTGGCAGTTTCCTAAAGGCGAGCGCCTCCTCAAACATCCTGGCGGCGACATAGGTGGTCAACATATCCTCGCGATTGCGAGCCGTTGCGAGCCGGCGAGCTTCAAGCTCTTGGAATGCCCCCCGCATCTTGCGGACGTCAGCTGGCTCAAGCGTATAGAACGCCAACTTGAACGATGCTTCGTAGAAATCGGACACATCGTCGTCGTCTAGTTTTTCTAGACCGACATGCGCCACCAGATTTGATATGCGTTCGTACTGCCGCCGTAGCTGAGGGACCTTCTCCTTGGGATCTATCACGTCACGGTCAATCTTGTTGATGGCTTTGACATCGTCCGCGAGGAGAGTCGCCCCCAGGCTAGGGACGGAAAACAGTAGAAACACTGCGATTGCGCTGGATCGAACGAAGAACATGTGACCGTTCCAGAGAGAGCGGCAGCGTTGCTGCCGCTCTCGTGACAAATGTGTGTCTGGCTTAGGGGTTGCCGCCTGTGCAGTTGCGCCCGATGCAAATCGAATCCACAGCCCTTAGACACGTAGCGGGTGGGACACAACGATAACCCGGGTAGTCACCGGGGTCGCCATCCATCGTGGTCGGGCCGAGAGCCTGTAGGGCCTGGACCTCGTCGGCCGTTGCCCCGCTGAAACGCAGCTGTCCGATCGAGTCCTGAACTCCGAATAGGCTGAGGATTGCGTAGGCTTGGCGAGGCGTCAATTCCGCCTCAATTTCGGCTGTCCTGTAGCTTGTGAGACCGCGCGCATTGAATGTGAGGCTATCAATGAACTTTTCCAATGACCGAGGAGCTAGCGCGTTCAGAGGGTTCACGGGGTTATTCTGCATGTAGAGCCGAAGGTCGGCCAGCGACCGGATCGGCGCTAAAACAATATGGGCGAGCTCTTGATCGCCTTGCTTTTCGGCGACGACGCGCATTGCCTGGTCCATCGTCAATGTGTCTGAGTTCGGCTTCTGGGCATAGACCGAGAATGAAAGGCCGGCCAGGCACATGAACGCAAGATTCCTACTTAAAGAGTTCATCGCACAAGTCCTATCTCGATACCAACGACAGGTTGGCGCACACGATTTTGTGGAAAACATGCATGCCGTCACCTGTAAAAAATTACGGTTGACAGTACGCCGGCGACGCGTTCTCAGCGCGTCGGCCCTCAGGGCGAACGACATGTCTCTGTTCCACCCCCTGTTTGTTCCCTGCTCACTCCCTGATGCTTTCCCTGTTTTGTAGTGGCGATTTCGGTCGCCGAAGGCCTCCGGACACGCGTCGTCTCTGGCTTTCAAGCGGAGGGCAGGCCGGGAGACGCCCGAAGTTCGCTGTTAATTACCCTGTTCGCGGGAATTGGCCTGGAGACGGGTTCTCGCACGACTGCGCACACCGCCATCGTCCTGTCCTATCGGAGACAGAGACTCGATAGATCACGTGAATCGCGCTCTTGGGGCGCGATTCTGCGTTTCGGGGTCCGAACAGGTTCGCGAGCACAACCCGACTATTGTTCGAAGTCCTGCTGAAGTCTCTGCGTAACCTTCCCCTCATCTGACACATCGATCGGTGCGTCAGATGATGGGAAGGTTACGCCGTGTCCTCGGGTTCTCAACTACTCGAATCCCAACGTAATCATCGATGGATGGTTCCACACTGGCATACCCAACCAGCGCGACAACGCGCGTCGTCTCGTGGAAATTGCGCCGACCCAGCATAGTATCGGCCGAGCGTAGGACGTATCTTCGCCAACGGCTTCGAAATAGGTGCCTCGATGCATGCACTGCGAACGCTGCTGATCGGGCTGATTATCGGCACTTCCACATCGCTTGAAGCGGGCCCGATCCTCATCCCGTCGGACCTTGCGGTGTCGTTGTCGGCCGAGCCCAATGCCCGAGCTGCATCCAGATGACTTCGTCGCGTTCACGATCTCGATCACGAACAATGGACCCGGTGGATCGGTTCGCGTTGGGGAGCTCGCCGATCTACGACGAGCTCGACGTGCTCAGCGCGACCATCAACTGTAATTCCCGCTTGATCCTGCTGTTACAGATCTCGAAGACGGCTTCTACTACACCTACACGTGGGCCGTCCTGCTGCCGGGTGATCCGCCGATGCAAGTCGGCGAGACGCGGTACTGCTATTTCTCCCTTCCGTATACACCGCGGGCGCCGCCGGAATTTCCGCTCACATTCTCGTCGGCCCCCTTTGTCGATCTCGATCCAAGCAATAACTCCGCGACCGTGACCCTGCTCCGTGCGATGCAGAGCACGGCAACAACAGCAGTGCCGACGCTATCGTCGACGGCACTGGCTACGCTGATCGCGCTGATGGGACTTTTCGGCTTATGGCCACTCCTCGCAGGTCAGCGACGCTGATGAGGGACGGCGCTATCGCCTTGGCTGGCGCGATCGCGGTAGCAACGAGGATTTGTTCGGCGCTTGTCATCGGTGGCGATCCGGACTGTGCCGAGCACATTTTTACGAGCGGGTTCGATGGAACTTATGGAGCCACAGGCGTCAGCAAATCAGACAGGTAATCTTTTTTGCCGGCAACGCGCTGGAGGTGCGGATACCGAAGGCCATGGTGCGCGTCGATCTCAACGGTGCGGGGATAGGTGTCGCCTTTCACAGTCAGAATCAGCGGTTGCGAGACGTCAGCACGGGTCGCTGCAAGCAGGGACGGAATCGAGAACGGCTTTCCCTGGACATCGATGACGTGCATGCCTGGCGCGAGTCCGGCCTTGAATGCCGGCCCGTCCCACATCACCGAGTCGATTCGTCCGTCCTCGTCGATGGTGAGCCCGATGGAAGCGCTCAGGTTCGATGTGCCGGCGCTTGCTTCGGCCTGGCGGAACGTTTCACTGGGCGTGTCGTCGTAGACGAGTTTCCAGCCGGCTCGGGCGAGGCCGGCGAGCGCCTCGTCCGTCGAGTGCGTGCGCAGGTGCTTCAGAAGAAATGACGCCCAGTCATCGGCGGCGACCCGATTGAGCGCAGCGCACACGTCCTCGAACGTGTATGTGCGCACTTGCAGGGTCGTGTCGCTCACGAAGAACGTGCGCGCGAAGTCGTCGAGCCCGCGACGCCCGCCGCTCAGCTCGCGCAGGCGCGCGTCGACATCGAGCCAGAGCAGTACGCCTTCCGCATAGTAGTCCTCGCGGCGTTGCCAGTCGCGCCACACGATGCGGCGCTTCGCCATGTAGATGGCGTCGTTCGTGCTGTCCTGCAGATCCTTCCAGCGCCGGCCCGTGCGGCTCGCGACCGTAGCCGCGTCGATCGCGAGCATGTCCAGTGTCTGCTGCCTGTCGCGAAGACCGGCACGGGCCGCCTTGACGCGCCCCCAGAATTCGGTCTGTCCCTCGTAGACCCACAGCAACGAGCCGGCGACCGGCTGGTTATACGTCGGTGCCCAGAGATCGGCCGGCGTGCGCGCAAGTCCGTTCCAGGCGTGCACGTATTCATGCGCGATCAGGTCGGCATTCTCGAGTTGCCTCGTGGGATCGGTGAAGAACGTGCGCGGAAGGTTGATCTCGCCTTCCTCGAAATGCTCGACACCACCTCCGCTGCCGCCGGGCGCCAGGACATCGCTCAGCGTCACGATGAGATCGTAGCGGCGGTACGGCGCCTCGCCGAAGGTCCTGCCCACTTGTTCGATGAGTGATTCGAGGCGCTCGACCTGCGGTTTGCGAACGGCGAGGTCCTCGGGAGCGTCGGCGAGTACGTCAAGCACGACACGAGGGGCCGTATCACTCAGAACGATCTGGCGCGCGTGCCGGGCTGCGTACACGGGCGAGTCGACGAGGCGGTCCAGGGTGACGGAGTCGAACACCAGCATGTTGTCGTGGCCGGCGTGCGAGTTCAGCGACGAGTAGGCGGCGAGCCCGGGCGGCAGCGTGAGCGTCGCTGCGACGGGGATATTCCGTACAAACCAGCCGGCGGGGTACAACAGCACGCGATGCCACGGGACGATGACCATGTCCGCTCGCAGAAGATGCGAGGTCATCGGCGCGAGGAATTGGAAATCGATCGAAAGTGCGCGCGTACCTTCGGGCACATCGACGTGAAACGCGTGCATGTTCACGGGGTCGCGGGACCAGGACAACGCGCGACCGTCGGCTTGTACGCGCAGGCCGGCCAGCTCCGCCACCGTTGCCGTTGGTGCGTGGCTTGCCGGCTCCCATTGGGGATACAGAAGTACCGTATCGCCTGGTGCCTGCACCGGAATCGTCTCGTGCACGACGAAGATCTGGTGATCGACGTCCGTCGCGTCGACTGCGAGCTCGATCGTGCCCGCAAATGGCCGATCCTGCGGCACCGGCAACTGCGGCGGCGAGGGCAGCGCAACGGGCCGGGTTGGCGATTGCGGGTCTGATCCGACCGCCGTTGCGAAAGTCACGAGACTGCCGATGAGCGCCAAGTGTGCGACGAATGTGATTGCAGCCACTTGATGCACGGCTTCGCGGAGTTTCCTGGTCGGATGTCGAGGTTTCATCCTGACGGATTGTAGCTGCCGCGATTCGCGCCAAGTCGCTCGAAGCCGCACGAGTGTTCACCGACGCCACGGAAGTGGCATGGCGCGTGCGCGTGGTCGACGGCAGGACGGCCGACGGAGGAATTCAGAAAGCCGGGCTCGATCCGACGATCAAGCCTGGATGGCGCAAGCCGGCGCGTTCCGCTGCACCTCTCACTCTATCGCCGCCCCCATGCTCCGCACGACCACCCAACGACCATCGCGCTTCTTCAGGATATCGGCGTAGACGAGGTCCATGTCGGTGCTCTTGCCGTCGATGATGCGTTTCTCGGCTACGCGGCCTTGCGCAATGGCGGTATCGCCGAAGACCTGGACATCGATGGGACCCAGTTCGAACCACGTGAGCTTTTTCTTGCCGGCCTTGACGTCCCGCAGCAGCGTCTCTTTCGTGTAGACGCCGCCGGACAGTCCGATCGTCATCCAGTCGTCGCCGAACATCCGGTCGAGCTTCTCGATGTCGAGCGCGATCAGGGCATCGCCCATGTCCTGTCCGATCTGCTTGACGGCATCGATATCGGATGAGCTTTCGCGCTGCTGCTGTGCTGACACCGTCCAGGCAGTAAGCGTGAGTGCAGAAGCCAATAGAACCGAAGCGATGAGCCTTTTCATCTGTCGCATCTCCTTCTCGGTTGGCGCGATGTGAGCGGACTGCCAGCGTAGGAGTCGAGCCGCACCGAAGCGAGACCGCTCGCAGCGTCCTGCCCGCCGCTCACTGCACGACACGCGGCCCGGCGGTGCGGGCTGATGTATCGTGCCCGGCATGATCGGCTTTCGAACCCGTGCGGAGCAGGCTCGCTGGTTGTGGATTGCCGCGGCCTGGGGCGCGGGTGCGCTGTTCGACGCGAGCCAGACCGTGGCGGTCATGCGTCTCGAGGGCCGGCATCATTCCTGGTTGCCGCTGTTCGTGATCGAGCTTGCGCTGTGGCTGCCGTGGGCGCTGGCGACGCCGTTCATCATCGAGCTGGCGCGCAAGTATCCGCTCAATCGGGGCGCCACCTTGCGCGCGCTGGTGGTGCATCTCGCTACGTTTGCCGCCCTCAGCGCGCTGGTCGAGGCGTGGTCCGCCTGGCTTCAGGTGCTCTACAACCCGTGGGCCAACCGGCGCTGGCCCACCTTTGTCGATACGTGGAGCACGTCGCTCACCTACCAGGTCTTCACCTTCGTCATCGCTTACGCGCTGATACTTGCCGTCACCTACCTCGTCGATGCGCGAGACCGCATCGCGCGCCAGATGACCGAGGCGGCGCGGCTCAATGAGGAACTGACCAAGGCCCAGCTCACGACGTTGCGCCGGCAGTTGGAGCCGCATTTCATGTACAACACGCTGAACGCGATCGCCGGCCTCGTGCGTGACCAGCGCAATCAGGCGGCGGTCAACATGATCGTGGGGCTGAGCGAGTTCCTGCGCCGCGCCTCGGAAGACTCGCACCGCGCGCAGGTGACGCTGGCGGAGGAAGTGGAATACCTGCAGCGCTACCTCGAGATCCAGAAGCTCCGTTTCGGCGACCGGCTGCTCGTGAATCTCGACATTCCTGACGACCTGCTGCACGCCAGGGTGCCGAACCTGCTGCTGCAGCCTCTCGTCGAGAACGCCATCAAGCACGGCATTTCGAAGCGGGTATCCGGCGGCAGGATTCAGATCCGCGGCGCGGGGCAGGCGAGTACGCTCTGGCTCAGCGTGTCGAACGATGGTCCGTGCACGCAGGAAGATCTCGATGCGACGCGCACGGGCGTCGGGCTGGGCAATCTGCGTACGCGTCTGAAGATCCTCCACGGCGAACGGTCCGATCTCGCGCTCAGATGCAACGGCGATGACGGCGTGGAAGTGATCGTGAAGCTGCCGCTGCAGGAAGCTTGAATGGCTCCGTTCCGAGTCCTGGTCGTCGACGACGAGGCCATCGCGCGCCGCAATCTCGTCGTGTTGTTGCGCCGCGATCCCGACATCGGCGCAATTGTCGAGTGCGATTCCGGCCAGGCCGCCATCGAAGAGATGAGACGCACGAAATCGGACATGCTCTTTCTGGACGTGCAGATGCCGGAATGCGACGGCTTCGACGTGCTGGAGCTGATGGGTCCCGACATGCCGCCGGCCGTCATCTTCGTCACGGCGTACGATGAATACGCCCTGCGCGCATTCGATACGGGCGCGCTCGACTATCTCCTGAAGCCGTTTGACGACGCGCGATTCGATCGTGCGCTGCAGCGCGCCAAAAGCAGGCTCGCCCTCGAACCGATGGACGGCCGGCGGCCGATCACGCGGCTGGTGGTCAAGAGCCGCGGCCAGACGCTTTTCCTGAACACATCGGACGTGGACTGGATTGAGGCCGCGAACTACTACGTCTGCCTGCACGTCGGCGACGTCACGCACATCATGCGCCGCAGCCTGCAGGCACTCGAAAAGGAGCTGGATGACAAGGTCTTCCTACGCATCCACCGCTCGATCATCGTGAACCGGGACAGGGTCCGGGGACTCGAGCTGCAGAGCAACGGCGAGCACGAGGTCGTGCTGCACTCCGGAGTCCGCCTGCCTCTGAGCCGGCGCTTTCGCAAACACTTTCAGGATCGGATGTAAGGGCACGGATCTGCGCACGAGTCGCCGGCACGGTGCAACCGGACGCGCTCGCGCCGGTTGCGCCATGGTCGACACGTTATCCGCAGCAGCGGACGTGCTCAGCCGAAGTTCGGCTCGTAGACCTGCCGCACTTCGCAGTCCAGCTCCCAGCCGTCGGCAACGTGCAGCTCGACGAAGCGCTGTGTCAGCGCGATGGCTTCTTCCAGGCTCTCGGCGTTCAGCATCGCATATCCGCCGACGACCTCCTTCGTTTCCGTGAAGGGACCGTCGACGACGCTGATCCTGCCGCCGCGCAGGCGCACGCGCTTGCCGTTGGCCGTCGGCGCGAGGCCGGCGGTGTCGAGCAGCTTGCCGTTGCCTTTCATTTCGGTCAGGAGCTTGCCCATCTCGCTCATCATCCGCTCGCTGGGCTGCTTGCCGGTGTTTTCCTGCACCCGGATCAGGGAAAGAAATCGCATCGTTGTCTCCTTAAGTCTTGGCACATGGATCGGCGACCCGTCGCCGCTCCTGGCAGGACGTCGAACGAGGCGCGGCGAAATCGACAATCCGGATGATGCGCGAGATGGGGGCGCAGCGGATCGCATCGCAGCCACCCCCGCCACAGCTCTCGTGCAGAAAGGCTTCGCGAAGGCTACGCTACGGCCTCCATCGTCCGGAGGGAGCACCCGTGAAGCGAGTCACCGGAATCGGCGGCGTCTTTTTCCACGCCAGAGACCCGGTCGCCCTGCGCGCCTGGTACAAGACGCACCTCGGCATCGACGTGCAGGAATGGGGCGGGGCCGCGTTCACCTGGGCCGATGCCGACGGGAATCCCGTGAACGGAACCACGGCCTGGTGCATCAGCGCGGCCGGCGGCGATCACTTCGCGCCGAGCACGTCGCCCTTCATGATCAATTACCGCGTCGACGACCTGGCGGCGCTGCTCGAGGCGCTTCGCGCCGAAGGCTGCAATGTTCTCGACAGGACGGAAGACATGGAGTACGGCAAGTTCGGCTGGGTCATGGATCCCGAAGGCAACAAGGTGGAATTGTGGGAGCCGCCGCCGGGCCAGTAGGCGCTGCCGTACACGTCCGCATCACCCCGAACCGAGCGGCCCGCGCAAGCATCCGAGGGCGCGCATCATTCATGTTCGGGCGCGACACAGGTCCGCCGGTCGGGTAGGCTCGGCCACGTGCACGTGGTGGACAAAGGAGAAAAAAGAGAATGCCCAAGAATATTATCTGCCTCTGGTACGATGGCACCGCGCTGGAAGCAGCCACGTTCTATGCCGAGACCTTCCCGGACAGCGCCGTCGGTGCCGTTCATCACGCGCCCGGCGATTATCCCGCGGGCAAGCAGGGCGACGTCCTGACGGTCGAGTTCACGGTAGCAGGCATTCCGTGCCTCGGGCTCAACGGAGGTCCCGGCGTCAAGCACAGCGAAGCGTTCTCGTTCCAGATCATCACCGAAGATCAGGCCGAGACCGATCGCTTGTGGAACGCCATCGTCGGCAACGGAGGCCAGGAAGTCGCGTGCGGCTGGTGCAGGGACAAGTGGGGAATCTGCTGGCAGATCACGCCGCGCGCACTCGTCGAGGCGATTGCCGATCCCGACCGCGGGCGTGCCAAGCGCGCGTTCGACGCGATGATGCAGATGGTCAAGATCGACATCGCCGCCATCGAGGCGGCGCGACGGGGCTGACGCGCCGGCCGGGATACTCGCGCGCAGCGCCGCGCGGGCGCCCTCCGGCTGCGCCGATGACCGTGAGCTCGAACTGACCACGCGCTTCGTCCCGGCGCCGTCACGGCCTGTCGCTGCCGAGTGGGACTGCTGGCCCGAATCTCACTTGCGCCGCGGCGGCACATTGTCTATCTGGGCTCCTCCGTGCGGAGCTTCGGCGCGGAATTCGGTCAGCCACGGAGCCAATCCCTATGAGCGACGTCCAGATGACGCGCAGGCAATTCCTGGCCCAGGCCGCGGCGCTCGGCGCCGCGCTCGCGTTCGGGCGCGGCTGCGCACCCGTGAAGCGGGCACCGGTCGAGCGGCGCGACCTGTATCCGCAGGGCGTGGCTTCGGGCGATCCTGCGCCCGACAGCGTCATTCTGTGGACGCGTCGCGTGCCTGACGCGGGCGCGGCCGCGCATCGCCTGACGGTGGAAGTGGCGCGTGATCCCGCCTTTGCGGACATCGTCGCACGGGTCGAAGCGAGCGTCGCCGCGGACACGGACTGGACCTGCCGCTTTCTAGCGGCCGGGCTCACACCCGCCAGCGAATACTGGTATCGCTTCGTCGACGAGCAGGGATTCGCCAGCCGCGTCGGCCGCACGTTGACGGCGCCGGACGAAAACGACGATCGCCCCGTCCGCTTTGCGTTCGTGAGCTGCCAGGACGTGACGCAGGGCGCGTGCAATGCATACCGGCGCATGATCTATGAAGATCTGCGTCGTCCGCGCGAGGAGCAGCTCGGCTTCGTGCTGCACCTCGGCGATTTCTTCTATGAAGTGGTCTGGTATCCCGAGGACAGCCCGAACGGACGCAAGCGCGCTCGGCGGCTGCGCGACGTCGTGCGCTATCCGCACGGCGAGAAGATGCGCGACTTCCACCTGCCGACGGATCTCGAGGACTACCGCACGGCCTATCGCGGCTATCTGCTCGATCCCGATCTCCAGGACGCGCGTGCGCGCTGGCCTTTCGTGCCGGTCTGGGACAATCACGAATTCTCCTGGCGGGGCTATCAGAGCCAGCAGTTCTTCGACGGCGCTCCGCGGCCTGCGCAGCGGATCAAGCTCGCGGCGAGCCAGGCCTGGTACGAGTATCAGCCCGCGCGCGTCCGCAAGCCGGGCGCGGGCGATCGCTTCGAGGCGCCGGCTGTCGAGAACGTGCCGCTGACGGCGCTCGATGCTCGCGGCGTCGGGCAGGAGCCGAACAACCTGACGGCGATTCGCGCATTGGACATCCGGCGCGCGTTCCGCTACGGCAAAAACGCGGAGATGATCCTGACGGACAATCGCTCGTACATGTCGCCGCCCGCCGACGCCGGGCCGTTTTCTCCGGATGCCGTGCCGTTCATGACGGACGAGACCGCGAACGACATTCTCGATCAGGGGCGCGAGTACGACGGCGGCCGTCCGCCGGCGACGATCCGCTTCGGCGACAGCGACATCGCGAACGCACAGGCTGATGCTCCGCCGCAGGCGTATCTCGGTCTGGAGCAGATGGCGTGGCTCAAGGAACGACTGCGCTCGTCGAAGGCGCCGTGGAAGATCTGGGGCCACTCGTTCGGCACGCTGACCTGGCGCGTCGACCTGCAGAACTTGCCGGACCCGCTGCGTGCGTCGTGGCCGGGCGAGGGATTCGGCGTGCTCAATGCGGGCTTCGCGGTCGAGCACGCCGAGATCTTCGACATGGTGCGCGACGAGGGCATCACCGGCCTCGCGATCGTCGCGGGCGACAAGCACTCGTTCTGGGCGGGCTATCCGTGCAAGCACCTGCCGCCCCGGCCATTCGAGCCAGTCGGCATCGAATTCATCACCGGATCGATTTCCGCGCCGGGGCTCGCCGAAGTCATGGAAACGATCGTGCCGAAAGATCATCCGCTGCGTGCGCTGTACATTCATGACTCGCTCGACGGGACGATGCAGTGCGCGCTCAACATGACGGTGCTGCACGGTGTGCGATCTTCGCTCACGTTGGGAGAGACCAACGATGCGGCGCTCGCGCGCGCGGCGCGCAATCCCGAGGTCTCGCCGAACCTGAAGTTCGCCGACTTCGGCGGTCACGGCTACGCGACGGTCCGCGCATCGGCCGGCGAGCTCGAAACGGAGTTCGTCTGCATTCCGCGTCCGATGGAACGCAGTGATTCGGAGGACGGCGGGCCGCTCGCGTACCGCGTCGTCCACCGCGCGCCTCTTTGGCGGCCCGGAGAGCGGCCGGAGCTTCGGCAGCAGATCGTGGAAGGCGATGTGCAGCTCGCGGTCTGACCGTCGGAGCGCCGCTCTACGCTGTTCTGATGTCCTCGGCGGGATACCGGCCCGCCACGCGTTCGCGCAGGAAGGTTTCTGGATCCTCGCTGCGGATCAGCGCGGCGAAGAGCGCTGGTGGAATGTCGAGATAATCGCGGATGAGCCCGCTGTGATAGGCGATGCGCAAGCGGCGCAGACGCGACGCGAATGCGGCGGTGCGCACGTCTTTGGTGTTGAGAGCGACGACTTCCACGAGGGGCGATTGTCGGCCCGGCACCTGAACGGCGACCGGCTATAAGGACATTCCGTGATATGGCCGTCCGTGGCTCCGATTTCATCCGTGGCAAGTGGGGGCTCACGCCCGCGCACCGGTTCAGGGGAAGGAAACGCGGTGCACGAGTCAATGTACGCAACACGCCTGAATGTCAGCCGATGGAAGGACTGATGTCTGTGCGACAGCGCCAGCGCAGGTTCATACACGGTCTGCCATCGGTTTCGACGCGCATCAGCGCACGTCGACACCCGCGCAATTCGCCGCTGAGGGGTTCGCGCAGGCGGGGAAAGTCTTACGCGGCGGCTGCGCGTGGTGACTGTGGCCCGGGCGCCGCAAGGCGGCCGGATTCGCCACTTCGAAGGTGTGCTCGTACACCGCGTTCGCGAATTCGGCGCGCAATATCCAGGGGCCGGGCGGGGCGTCGGCGGGCAGGGTGACGCTCCAGTCCCAGGCCGTACCGGAATAGAACGGCTTCGGCAGGTTCTCGCTGGCAAGATCGAAGTCCCAGCTCGTCAGCAACGCGCCGTCGGGACGCAGCACGCTGAAATGCGTGATCTCGCCGTTTCGATGGTCGCTGTAGGAAGCGAAGGCCCAGAGCGTGTCGCCCGGCGCGAAGCGGTCGCTGAAGTGCGGATCCTCATGCACCGGCTGGCCGTCTTCGATGCCGCAGTCGACGAGAACCGGCTCCGCCGAGTGCGTGCTCAGCGTGTCGATGCGCGGCGCTTCGTAGGGCTGGAACACCGCCCAGCGATCCGGGCCCGCATTGCACGCGCCGTGGTATGGATCGACGAGGTTGCCGGCGCCGTCGTGCAGCTCGAAATGGAGATGCGGCAGGCTCGAAGGACCCGAGCTTCCGACCAGGCCCAGGAACTCGCCGGCCTCGACGCGCTGGCCGACCGCCTTCGACGTCGTCGAGCCGTTCTTCATGTGCAGGTACCACGCGGTGAGGCCGTCGTCCTGGCGGACGAACACGGCATTGAAGCCGCTGTTGCCCTGGATCGCGCAGTCGCGATCGAAATTGCCGTCGATCTTCTCGATGATGACGCCCGGTGCTGCCGCGACGATCCGCACCTGCTCGAGATCCATCATCAGCCACGGATAGGGCCACAGATAGTAATCCGTGCCTCTGTGGTTGTAGCCGGTCGCGAGATCGTAGCTGCGCTCGCCGCAGGTGTAGTCCTGCACCAGTCCCGGATAGCGCGGGTCGTGATCGACGAAATAACCGGTGCCGTGATAGCCGAAGGGCGTGAAGCCGGGCGCGGGTTGCAGCGGCCATTGCAGTGCGGCGGCGCCGGCCGCGATTCCCGCAGAGCCGTCGTCGAGCGAAAGCTTGTCCGCACGCTCGCGCAGCCGCGCCTCGATGGCAGCGCGACGATCCGGTTCGCCCGCATCGAAGGCATCCGGAGACAGACCGCGCAGGCGGGCGGGGCCGTGCGGCACCGCGGCTGAGATCATGAGCGCCAGCATCGCCGTCGCGACCATGGCCGATCCACGAGCGTCTTCGTCGATGCCACGCTAGCACCGGCGGCACGCCTCGTCATGCGTTTTTCGGCAAAATGCGACCTGCCGCGGACGAACGCCCGGCAATCATTCGGCTCGCAGGCTTCGCGGTCGATCCCGCAGGATTCGCATTCTCCCGGGGCAAAAGGGGAAAATCCCTCAAGGACGAGCTCATTCACATTTCCCAAACACTCCGCGCACGACTCTTCGCCGGCGGCATGGTTCGTGCTGCGCAGTGAGCGCGGACTACGGGGGATCTATGCAGGTTCGGTGGCGGCGGTGGTCGTGCTGGGCTTACGCGGGGGTGCTGTATCTGGCGCTCGCGGCGGCCGCGTGCGCGCAGGTCGTCGTCACGGTGGACGGCGATACGGCCTACGCCACGATCTCGCTGGAGGACAACGGCGGGAACCGCTACGAAGCGGACGTCACCATCGTCTTCGATACGCCGCTGAATCTGACGCCGCAAAGCCTCAATCTGACCGCCGAGCTGGTTGACCCGGCGGCAATCGACTCACGCCTGCCTCCGAACGATCTCTTCGGAGGTGTCGCGGTCGATCCTGCGTTCCCGGTGATGATCACCGTGGAACCTGTTGATTATCCATGGCTTTTCACCAGCGGATTCGACGGCGACGAAGACGGATCCGGCGATCTTTCGTTCCAGAACACGTATTCGATCGAGGTCCACACACACGACCTCGAATACACCCAGAACAGCCCGTACCGCCTGTTCAAGGCACCGGTCGGTGGCGCCTTTTATGACATCACCAACGACGTCCTCAAGGGCAGCATGCGCGCGCGCGGGCGCGGCGGCGCGTTCTCGCAGTTCGTCGTCGCGAAGGACACGCGCAACGCGCTCCTGACCGTCGCCTTGCTGGACAAGATTCCGAAACTGCATTTGCGCATCCTCGCGGCCGCGCTCGAAGACGGGCTGCGCCTCGACTTGCTGGCGCTGCTGGCGAAAGTCGACGCGCTGCTCCTCATCGATCTTACCGGTGCGCTCTCCGCTCTCGACAGTCTCATCGACCTCATCGACCTGAACGCCGGCGTCAACATCGCGAATGTCTGGACGGCGCACCGCGATCTGGTCAATGATGCGGGCGAGATGGACGAGCTCGCGCAGACGCTGCGCTTCACGATGTCACGGATCGCGGGTTCGGCAAGCCCTTGAGTCATGCCTGCCCGCTTCAACGCCTACGTGCCTGACGCCGCGGCACTTGTCCGCTTGCTCGATGACGACGTCCTGTACCGCATCGGCCGCTCGGCCGATTGCGAGCTGTGCATCGATCACTGGTCGGTCTCGCGGTTCCATGCCGAGCTGACCGGCGCCGGCGGCAAGTGGTCGCTGCGCGACACCGGCAGCAAGAACGGCCTGCGCGTCGACGGCCACCTCGCGGTGCGCGCCGAGTTCGAGAAGTCGGCCTGGTTCTCCATCGGTGACGTGTACTGCTGGTTCGAGCTGCTCGATGCGGCGGCGGCCGAGCGCTTCCGCGCCGAGGGCGAAACCCGGCGCGCGACCTCGCGGGCGCTGTCGCAGCAGCTGGTGCCGGGGCTCGGCATCCGTGCGCTGATGCCGCAGACGCTCGATGTCGTGCTGGAACTTTCCGGCCTCGAGCGGGGCTTCGTCCTGTATGCCGAGGAGAACGCCCCCCTGCGTGTGCGCGCGAGCCGGGGCTTCGCCGTCGACGACATCTCCAGCTCGCACTTCGCCGGCAGCGCCGCCGCGGTCGACCGCGCGCTGGCAGAAGGGAAAAGTATTGTTTGCTGCGACGCGGCCGAGTCGCCCTGGCTCGGCGTGCGGCCCAGCGTGCGCCTGGGCGGCATCCGTGGCCTGGTCTGCGTGCCGCTCCGGCTTTCCGGCAAGTCCATCGGCGTCATCTACGCCGACAGCCGCAAGCCCGGTCCGCCCGTGACCGAGCTCGATCTGGAGCTGATCGAGAACGTCGCCCGCCACGCCGCGGCCGCGTTCGAAGCTGCGCGCCTCGAAGGCGACGTCGCGGACATCGTGCGATCGGCGGCCGACGTCGGCCTGCGCGCGCCGCTGTGGAGCGATCTGCGTCCGCCGCAGCCGCCCTCCGGATCCGGCTGACCCACGCCCGGCGCGCCAACCGCGACGGCACCGTCTGTCCGATCGGTTGCCGACGCGCTATCGTGCGCGCATGACCCACGACGCCGCGGTGCAGGCGCCGGACACGTCCGGCGCGCCCACGCTGACCGGCCATATCGCGAGCAGCGAGCTGCGCTCCGGCGATCTGCTCGGCGGCCGCTTCCGCATCGAGGCGCTGCTCGGCGTCGGCGGCATGGGCGTCGTCTACCGCGCCCGCGACCTCTCGCTCGACATCGACGTCGCGCTCAAGCTGCTGCGGCCCGAGCTCGCGCGCCGGCCCGGCGCGCTGGAGCGCTTCCGCGGCGAACTGCTGCTCGCGCGGCAGGTGTCGAGCCCGCACGTCGTGCGCATCCACGACATCGCCGAACACGACGGCCGCTGGTTCATCAGCATGGATTACATCGACGGCGAGTCGCTGGAAGCGTTCCGCGACCGCGTCGGCAGGATTCCGCCGGACGGCGCGCTGTCGATCACGCGCGGCCTGCTCGAAGGTCTCGCCGCCGCGCACCAGCGCGGCGTGATCCACCGCGACCTCAAGCCCGCCAACGTGCTGCTGGACAAGTCCGGGCATCCATACATCACCGACTTCGGCGTCGCGCGCAGCCTCGGCGCGACCGGCATGACGCAGAGCGGCATCATCGTCGGCACGCCCGAATATCTCTCACCCGAGCAAGCGCGGGGCGAGCCGGCGGACGCGCGCAGCGATCTCTACACCGCGGGCCTGATCCTGTACGAGATGCTGACGGGCGCGCTGCCGTTCGCGGGCGGCACCCCGGCCGAGACCGTCATCCAGCGCATCGTGCGGCCGCCGCCTTCGCTTGCGAAAGCCCGCCCGGATCTGCCGCATTGGCTGCACGCTTTCAGCGATCGTCTGCTCAAGGTCAGCCCTGCCCACCGGTTCCAGACGGCGAAGGAAGCGCTGCACGCGCTCGATACGAAGCGCGTGCCGCGGCCGCCTCTGAACCGGCGCGCTCTCTTCGCCGCAGCGTTGCTGCTGGTCGCGGTCGGTGCGACGGCGACGTATTTCTGGCGCCATCCGTTGCCGCTGCGCGAGATGATTGCGCCGATCGCCCCGGCCACACCGCGTGTCGCGGTCGTGCCGTTCACGGCACCCGACGGCGACGCCGAGCTTGCCGCGCTCGCACGCGCCTTCGAGTCGCACGTGCACGCATGGCTGCGCACGGATCCCGCGCTCGCGGTCGTCACACGCGCCCGCGTGCAGGACGCCCTCGCGCGCGCCGCCGCCGATCTTCACGGCGAAGCGCTGGTGCGCCAGTTGCCGAGCGTCGCGCGGGCGGCGTCGGCGTCCGAGCTCTTGAGCGGCACTCTGAAGCGCACACGCAGCGGGCTCGCACTGGAGCTGTCCTGGGCCGACGCGGCCGGCGGCGATCCGCCGCGCCGGGTGGCGGTCGAGGGCGCCGATGCCGCCGCGCTGTTCGCGGCCTACACCGCGCAATTGCCGGAAGCGCTGCGGCCGGAGCGGGTCCGCGTCGCGGCACCGCCCGTGCTGCCGGCCGGCTCGCTCGAGACATTCGGGCGCGGCCTCGTCGCCCTGGACCAGCACCGTCCCGAGCAGGCTGCGGCCGAGCTTTCCAAGTTGGCCGATGCGAAGCCGCCAAGCGCGCTCATCGACTTCGCACTCCTCACCGCGGAAGAAAAGGCGCGCCAGGACCTGCCCGCGCAGAACACGCGCGAGCGCGTGCTGCGGCGTTTCGCGAACGATCCGAGCCCCGCCGCCCGAAGCCTGCTCGCGCTGGCGCGCGTGCCCGACGACGAAGCCACCGCCACAGCCGCGAACGAGCGTGCGCAGGCATTAAAGACCGACCCGCACGATCCCGAACTCGCGATGCAGCGCGCTGAAGTGCTGGCGCGGAGCGGCGAAGGCGAGCAGGCGATCGCGGCGCTGCAGGCGATCGTCCGCGAGGACGATCAGGATGCGCGCGCGTGGTTCCTGCTCGGGCGCACGTCGATCGTGCAGGGCCAGGCGCAGCCGGCGGTCGACGAATATCTCGTCCGCGCGATCGTGCTCAACACGCGCGCGCGCGACAAGGCCGCCGAGGCAGAGACGCGCAACGCGCTCGGCGTCGGCTACGAGCGCCTTGGCAATCTCGATGCCGCGGCCGAGCAGTATGCGCGTGCGGCGCAGATGCGCGAAGCACTCGGCGACAAGGAGGGGCAGGCGAAGTCGCTGCGCAATCTCGCCATCGTCGAAGCCGAACAGGGACGCCGCGAAAGCGCGGAGAGCCACCTCGACACGGTGGCCGGCCTCCTGAAGGATCTCGGCGATCGGGCGAGCCTCGCCGATCTCTACAACGATCGCGGCGTCGTCGCCGAGGAGCGCGGAGATTTTGAGGCGGCGCTTCGTGCTTATCGCGAGGCGCTTGCCATCCGCCAGCAGCTCGAACGACCCGCGCTGATCGCTGAGAGCCTCGACAACGTCGGCTTCGCGGCGTTCCAGCTCGGCCAGCTCGACAATGCCTTCGTCTACTGGCAGCAGGCGCGCTCTCTCTATGAAAAGCTCGACGACAAAAACCGCATGCTGCACATCGAGCAGAGCATCGCGCTGCTCGACATCGCGCGCGGCCACTTCGCGGCCGCGGGAGATCGCCTGCGCGCGTCGCTCGCTGCGGCGGAAGCCTCCCAGCTGCCCGAGGAGACTGCGGTCGCGCACATCCATCTCGCCGAGCTCGCACTCGCCGAGGGGCGCTACGCCGACGCGCTCCGCGACGCCGAGCGCGCCCGGCAGCTGCTCGCGCGCCGGTCCGATCTGCGCGGCCAGGCCGAGGCGAACCTTCTGATCGCGCGCGCGGCGCTCGAAGTGGGCGACGCGGCGGCGGCCGGCACGGCGCTCGATGCGATTCCCGAGCAGGACATCGGCGGCGAGCAGCGCACCGCGCTGCTGCTGGCGCGCGCGCGCCAGGCAATGCTTGGCGGCGACGCAGCGACAGCCGGCAAGCAGCTCGACGAGGCCGCGAAAGCCGCCGCCGACGTGCATGCCGGCGTGCTCGGCTTCCGCATCCGCCTCGAACAGGCGCGCCTCGCGCTCGTTCGCGGCGACTTGGCAGAGGCGGGGAAGCTGCTCGCGGGGCTGCGCGCGGAGACGACTCTGCTCGGCCAGGTTCCGCTGCATCTCGATCTCATCGAGCTGGAGATCGCCGCCGCGCTTCGCGCCGGGCACAGGAACGATGCAATCAACCGCTATCGCGAGGCGCTGCCGCTGCTGCGTGAAACCAGTCGCTTCGCCGGCGCGGCGACGCTGCACGCGCTCGGTGCACGCGCGCTGCCCGCGAGTGGTCCTGATGCCGGCGCTGCTCGTGCGGCATCATCCGCCGCGCGCACTGAGCTTCTCGCCGGCGCGCCTCCGGAGTCGAAGGCTGCGCTGGAACGCCAGCTCGACCTGCGTCTGCAACAGGACACCGGCGATGGAGAATGAGACGAACGACAGGGCCGAGGGCCGCGCCAGCCTGCAGCGCAAGCTCGACGACGTGCTGCAGCAGCAGCGCGAGCTGATCGAGCGCCTTCAGCAGGGGCAGGCTTATTTCCAGCATCTTGCACGCTCGGTCTGGCGCGTTCAGGAGGAAGAACGGCGCCGCCTCGCGCACGAGCTGCACGACGGCGTGGGCCACAGCCTGACCGCGTTGATCCATCTCGTCGCGCAGGCGAACGACGCGCTGGCGGAGCGGCCCGACGAAGCGCGCGAGCGCCTCGCGCGTGCGCGTGAGGTCGCGCAGGCGACCTTGCAGGAGACGCGCGCGCTGTCGCGCCTGCTGCGCCCCCAGATTCTCGATGATCTCGGCCTCGAAGCGGCGCTGCGCTGGCTCGCGCGCTCGTTCCATGACGACCATCGCATCGACGTCACGCTCGACCTCGATCAGCCGTTTCCCGATATCAGCAGCGATCTCGCGACCCTCATCTTCCGCGTCACGCAGGAATCGCTATCGAACGTCGCGCGGCACGCGAAAGCGCAACGCGTCGCGATTGCTCTGCGCCGGCGCGCCTCCAGGCTCGCGCTGGAGATCCGTGACGACGGCCGCGGCTGCGACCCCGACGCTGCACTCTCGGCCGCAAGCGAGGGACGCAGCAGTGGCCTGGGCGGACTGCGTGATCGGGTGAGGCTGTTCGGCGGCGTGCTGGGCGTCGAATCGAGGCCCGGCGCCGGGTGCGCGGTCCGCGTGCAGTTTCTCCTGCCGCAGCAGGGCGGGGGATCGCGCGCATGATCCGGCTCCTGATCGCCGACGATCACACCGTCCTGCGCGAATGCCTCGTGACGGCTTTGCGGGCGGCCGGCGACTGCCTCGTCGTCGCCGAAGCGGGCGACGGCATCAGCGCCGTCGAGCAGGCGTACGCGGTGCGGCCCGACGTCGCGATCGTCGACATCTCGATGCCGAGGCTCAACGGCATCGAAGTCGTGCGACGCCTCACCAGCGCGCTGCCGCGCACGCGCGTCCTCGTGCTGACCATGCACGAGGAAGAGGAGTACGTGCTGCAGGTCGTGCGCGCCGGCGCGTCGGGCTATGTCATCAAGCACGCGGCGACATCCGAGCTGCTCGAAGCGATCCGCGCGGTGGCCGCGGGCGGCGTGTACTTCGGCCCCTACGCGACGCGTGTGCTTGCCGAGCAGTTGCAGCAGCCGCAGAAGCTGCCCGAGGACCCGTATGGCGCGCTGTCGGCACGCGAGCGCGAAGTGCTGCACCTCGTCGTCGACGGCCACACGATCAAGGAAATTGCGCAGAAGCTCGACATCAGCACGAAGACGGCGGAGAACCACCGCGGCCGCGTGCTGGCCAAGCTCGGCGTGCGCAACAGCGCCGAGCTGGTGCGCTATGCGATGCGCAAGCATCTCGTCGACTGAGCGGACGCTTCCTTTTTTCCACAAAGCGGTGCCGAGCGGCAAAAGCGCCGGCGGCTGGCGTCCACCCCGAGCCTTGGCTACGCTAGCCGCATGAGCCAGATCTCCGTCCCGATTTCCTACGGCGAATTGATCGACAAGATCACGATTCTCGAGATCAAGTCGGAGCGCATCCGCGATCCCGCCAAACTCGCGAACGTCAGGACCGAGCTCGATCTCCTGAACGCGACCTGGAGCGCCGACGCCGCGTCGCGCACCGACATCGCCGCCGAACGAACCGGCCTTCGCCGCGTCAACGAGGCGCTGTGGGACATCGAGGACCGCATCCGTCTCAAGGAAAAGGCCCGCGCGTTTGACAGCGAATTCGTCGAGCTGGCGCGCTCGGTCTACATCCGCAATGACGAGCGCGCCGCCATCAAGCGCGTCATCAACGAGAAACTAGGCTCGGCGCTGATCGAAGAAAAATCGTACGAGGATTACGGCAACCTTGAGCCGGGGGCGACTGCTCGACCGTAGAAATGTTCCCGACACGATATCGTTGATTTCTTTAGTCGTGTACGTGTACGGATGAGATCGCCTGCCCGGGCTTCCCGCTCGATAGCATGGAACCGGGCTATGCCCTAAGCTACTTTCGCTTGAGAGTGGTGTGCAATGATGCCTGTGTGCACACGCACTCACTAGCGGCACTCTAAAAAAGATACCAACCGAGCCGGCGATTCCCATGCCAAACAACCTCGCTGTACAGAAGATCGTGGCCTCCGACGGGGCGGTCAGGGACTGGTTCGGCAGCGCAGTCGCGCTGTCCGAGGACGTCGCGGTCATCGGCGCGCCGGACGCAGCCGTGAGCGGGAACGATGCGCAAGGCGCCGCGTATGTGTTTAACCGGGTCGGCGGGGCCTGGAAACAGTCCCAGAAGCTGGTCGCGGGCGACGGCGCTGCGTTCGATCAGTTCGGTCGAGCCATTGCGCTGCTCGGGTCAAAAACCATGATGATCACTGCGCCGTTCGCCACGGTGAACGGCAACCGGTGGGTCGGAGCGGTGTATGTCTTTACCTTCAACGGCAGCACATGGGTGGAGACGCAGAAACTGACGCCGAGCGACGCGACGGCGTTCGGAACCTTCGGCAAGGCGATCGCATTCGACGAGAAACACGCATTCGTCGGTGCGGGAGGCGTTTCGATCAACAATGTGCCGTTGCCGGGCTCGGTGTATGTGTTCGATTTCGAGCGCAGCTACACCGGCGTCGCATGGAAAGAAGTGCAACGCATCATGGCGCCGGATCCGGCGGATGCCACCGCCTACTTCGGCTTTCCGATTGCGCTCGCCGGCAACACGATCATGGTTGGCTCTTACGCAGCCACCGTCGGTGGCAACCTCGGTCAGGGTGTCGTGTATGCGTTCAGGCGACAGGGCGACACCTGGAACCAGATCGACAAGCTCATTGCGAGCGACGGGCGACCGCGGGCCAATTTCGGCGTGGCCGTGGCAATGGAAGGCAAGACCGTGTTCGTCGGAGCGCCGGGTACCACGGTGCATGGGAACGTCAGTCAGGGTGCCGTGTATCGCTTCGAGGAAGTGGACAACCGCTGGGTCGAAAAGCAGGAACTGGTCGTGCAGGAAGGCACGGCCATCAATCTTTTCGGCGCATCCGTCGACGTTTCAGGCCCGAACGTCCTCATCGGCGCCTACGCCGTCAACAACTATCGCGGCGCGGCGTACATCTTCGGAAAACCCGCCTCGGGCACGGGCTTCTGGACGCTTAAGCGACGGCTGAGCGCCAACGACAGCCAGCCAGGCGATGTCTTCGGTTACTACAGCGCGATCAACCACGACACGGCGCTGGTTGCCGCCTGGGGTGCGGACGTCGGCAGCAACGCGGCCCAGGGCGCGGCGTACGCGTTTCGCCTTGGGCCGCCCTTCGCGTAGTGCGACACTGTGGTTCTCGACGCTATAGAGGCGTGCTGCGCGGAGCAGCGCCGACATCCGGACCAGATTGCGCCGACCATCAGCGCACATCCGCGCCGCGCACCTCCGGCCACGCGCCTGCGAATGCCTCGAAGCGCTCGATGACATCGTCGACGTCGATCAGGTCCATCACGTCGCGGTATTCGAGCTTGGTGCCCCAGGGCAGTGCCTCCGCAGGCTTGCGTTTGAACTTGCGGGCCGCGGCGTCGTAGCGGTCGACACACCAACGGATGTCGGAATACGGCCCGGACCGGCGCGGGTTGCTCGCGGCGTGCAGGCCGAGCACTTTCGTGCCGACGGCGTTGGCCATGTGCATCGGTCCCGAATCGGGGCAGAGCACCAGTGTCGCCCGCTCGAGCAGCGCGAGCAGTTGCTTCAACGTGTCCTTGCCGACGAGATCGAGCGGGCGTGCGTGCATGCGCGCGAGGATCGCGTCGGCGAACTCGCGTTCGAACTGAGTCGGCCCGCCGCTGAGCACGACGTGCCAGCCGTGCTTGAGCGCGGCGTGATCCATGACCGCGGCATAGCGCTCCGGGCGCCAGTTGCGCAGGCGATGGCTGGAGCACGGGCTGACGACGAGCGTCGGCGTCGCGTCTGGAATGTGGCGGGCCGCGAATTCGCGCGCCTCGTCGGGAATCGGAATGTCCCAGCGCACCTCGGTCTGCTTCAGGCCGAGCGGCTCGATGAAGCTCGCCATCGCGTCGAGGACGTGCTCGCCGGTGCGCGCCGGAATGCGGCAGTTCACGAAGAAGCCGTGCAAATCCTTCGAGCGCGCGCGGTCGTAGCCGATGCGGAGCGGCGCATTGACCGCGCGGCTCAGCAGATTCGCGCGCAGCGCCACCTGCATCAGCAGCAGAGCATCGAAGCGGCGCCCGGCAAGCCGCTCGCGCACCGCGCGGTACGCGGCGCGCCCGCCGTGCTTGTCGAACACGACGAACTCGACGCCGTTAAGATCGCCGACGAGCTTGTGCTCGACGCGACCGATCAGCCAGGTCAGCGCGGTTTCCGGCCAGTGCCGCTTCAGCGTGTGTACGAGCGGCACGACGTGCGTGACGTCGCCGATTGCCGAGGTGCGCAGCAGGCAGAGCGAGGCGGGCGGTGCGGTCGGCGGGGTCGGGTCCATGCGGGACTTGCTAGACTTCCGGAATGCCCCGATCTCGGGACAAGAACGCGAGAACTTGGCAGAGGCATGAGCGACGCGCAAGTCCAGCCAACGGCCGACGGCGCCATCCTGTTCGATGCGACGGTGCTGAACGGCGGGCGTCCCGATGCCGCCTGGTTCGATCCGGCGCACTGGGCGGCTTTGGGCCGTGCCGAGACCCGCATGGGCGGGCGTGGCGGCGTCGCCTATGTCGAGACGCCGGCGGGCGCGTGCGTGCTGCGTCATTACCATCGTGGCGGTCTTGCGGCCCGCGTCAGCGCCGACCGGTATCTCTGGACGGGCGCCCGCCGTACCCGCTCGTTCAGCGAGTTCCGCCTGCTCGATCGCCTCGCGAGGGCAGGTCTGCCGGTGCCGGCACCGGTCGCCGCGCGCTACGTGCGCCGCGGACTGTATTACCAGGCCGACCTGATCGTGCGCCGCATTCCCTCCGTCGACACGCTGGCGGAGCGACTCGCGGCGGGGGCGATCGATGCGGCGCTCGCGGACCGCATCGGCGCGACGATCGCGCGTTTCCACGCGTACGGCGCTTGCCACGCCGATCTCAACGCGCACAACATCCTGCTCGATGCACGCGATCTCGTTTCGCTGATCGATTTCGATCGCGGCCGCCTGCGTCCGCCTTCGCTCGTGTGGCAGCAGGCGAATCTCGCGCGGCTGCGGCGTTCACTGGTCAAGCTCGGCGCGCACGGGCGCATGGCGGACTTCGAGACGCGCTTCTGGCATCCGCTGCTCGCCGCCTATCACGCGGCGCTGGCCGATCCGGCCGCGGCGCACGCGGTGCGCGGAGCGGGACGATGAGCTGGGCGCTGCGCTTCCTCGGCGTCGGCAACGCGCAGGCGGCGCCCGTCCTCGGCTCGGCTTCCGCCGTGCTCGAACACGAAGGAGCACCGGTGCTGATGATCGATTGCGGACAGGAAGCGCTGAGCGCCTTCCTCGAACGCTACGGTGCGCCGCCGCGCGCGGTGTACGTCACGCACACCCACATGGATCACGTCGGAGGCCTCGAGCGGCTGTTCTACAAGATCTATTTCGACGCGCATCTGCGCGGGCGGGTGCGGCTCTACACGCACGCCGCACTGGTGCCGCTGCTGCAGGCGCGTGTCGCGGATTATCCCGAGGTCGTCGCCGAAGGCGGGGCGAATTTCTGGGACGCGTTCGCGCTGATCCCGGTGTCGCGCGGGTTCTGGCACGATCGCCTCTGGTTCGACGTGTTTCCGACGCGACATCACGCGCCCGGCACCTCGTTCGGGCTCGCGCTGCCTGCAAGCTTCGTCTGGACCGGCGACACGCGACCGATTCCGGAAATGCTCGCGCAGCATGCCGCGGGCGGCGAGCTCGTCGCGCACGACTGCGCGCTGCACGGCAATCCCTCGCACACCGGCGTGGACGATCTCGCGCGTGAGTACCCGCCGGAGCTGCGTGAGCGCATGATTCTCTACCACTACGGAACGGATGCCGAAGCCGCCGAGCTCGTGCAACGCGGCTATCGCGTCGCACGCGGTGGCGAGGCCGTGCCGCTCGCATCGCCGCGCAAGCTCGCGGTTGCCCAGGAGGCGCTCGGCTGATGGGCCGTTCGATTCCGCTCCTGCTGAAGACCGCGCCTCATGACATGCGCGGCCGCGCGCTGTCCGACCTGCGCATCTCGGTGATCGACCGCTGCAATTTCCGCTGTCCGTACTGCATGCCGGAAGACGAGTATCCGCGCGATCACGAATTCCTCAGCAAGGCCGAGCGTCTGCGTTTCGAGGAGATCGAGCGGCTGGCGCGCGTCTTCGTCGGCCTCGGCGTGCGCAAGCTGCGCCTGACCGGCGGCGAACCGCTGCTGCGCCGCGACCTGCCCGAGCTGGTGCGCCAGCTCGCCGCGATTCCGGGCGCGATCGATCTTGCGATGACGACGAACGGAAGCCTGCTCGCGGCGAAAGCCGCCGCCTTGCACGACGCGGGGCTGAAGCGCGTCACGCTGAGCGTCGACACGCTCGATCCGGAAACGTTCCGCGTCATGTCGGGCGGGCGCGGCGACGTCGAGACCGTGCTGGAGGCCATCCGCGCGGCCGAGGACGCAGGTTTCTCGTCGCTCAAGATCAACACGGTGGTCATGCGCGGCGTCAACGACACGCAGGTGCTCGATCTCCTCGAGCGCTTCCGCGGCAGCGGTCATATCGTCCGCTTCATCGAATACATGGACGTCGGCACCTGCAACGACTGGCAGCGCGATCTCGTCGTGCCAAGCGCGGAGCTGCGCGAGCGCATCGACGCGCGCTGGCCGCTGGTAGCGCTCGAACCGAATTACGGCGGCGAAGTCGCACGGCGTTACGCGTTCGCCGACGGCGGCGGCGAGATCGGCTTCATCAGCTCGGTGACCGAGCCGTTCTGCGGGGACTGCTCGCGCGCGCGCCTTTCGGCGGATGGCCGCCTGTACACCTGCCTGTTCGCGCGCTCCGGCCATGATCTGCGCGGTCCGCTGCGCGCCGGCGCGAGCGACGAAGAGCTGGCCGGCCTAATCCGCGCCGTCTGGGGCGCACGCGCCGATCGTTACAGCGAGCGGCGCAGCGAGCTGCGCGCCGGCGGCCGCGAGCGCGTCGAGATGTACGAGATCGGGGGCTGAGGCATGGCGAGAAAGCTCTCGCACGTCGATGCTTCCGGCCGCCCGCGCATGGTCGACGTCGGCGGCAAGCGGCCGACGCGGCGCGAGGCGACGGCCGAAGCACGCGTCCGCTTCCCTGTCGGCGTCGCGGCGGCCTTGCGTGCAGAGGGACTCCACTCGGCCAAAGGCCCGGTCGTGGACACGGCGATCATTGCCGGCACGATGGCGGCCAAGCGCGCGCATGAGCTGATTCCGTTCTGTCATCCGCTCGCGATCGAGCGCTGCTCGTTCGAGATCGAATTCGCCGATGCGAGCGAGCTCGCTATCCGCTGCACGGTGGCGGTTACGCACAGGACCGGCGTCGAGATGGAAGCGCTGACCGGCGCGAGCGTCGCGGCGCTCACCGTCTACGACATGTGCAAGGCGTTGTCGCACGAAATCGTGATCACAGGCGTACGTCTCCTCGACAAGAGCGGCGGCCGGCGCCGCGTGCGGAAGGGAAAGGTGGTCCGGTGAAGTTGAGGCTGCTCTATTTCGCGAGCCTTGCCGATCGCGCCGGCCGCGCCGAGGAGATGCTGGAAACGAACGCGCGCGCACCGCGCGAGCTGTACGCCGAGATGGCAAAGGCGCATGGCTTCCCGTTTCCGATCGAGCGCCT
This sequence comes from uncultured Rhodanobacteraceae bacterium, assembly GCA_966248875.1. Taxonomy (GTDB): domain Bacteria; phylum Pseudomonadota; class Gammaproteobacteria; order Xanthomonadales; family Rhodanobacteraceae; genus Dokdonella_A. The sequence continues at coordinate 4,819 of CBINBI010000016.1, read as the reverse complement.
GCGCGTCGCCGTCAATGGTGCGCTGGTGCCGTGGGACCATGCGCTGGCCGACGGCGACGAGGTCGTGTTCCTGCCGCCGGTGTCGGGCGGATGACGCGCGGATGAAGCGGTTCCGGCTCAGCGAGACGCCGATCGACGCGGCCGCGCAGCGGCTCGCGCTGCAGGACCCGGCCGCGGGTGGCTGCGTCACGTTCGAAGGCTGGGTTCGCAATCACAACGACGATCGCACCGTGACGCGCTTGGATTACCAGGCCTACGGCCCGCTCGCCGAGGACGAGGGCGAAGCCATCCTCGCCGAAGCGACGACCCGCTTCGCGATCCGCTCCGCGCGTTGCGTGCATCGCGTGGGCGCGCTCGCGCTCGGCGATCTCGCCGTCTGGGTCGGTGTCAGCGCCGACCACCGCGATGCGGCGTTCGCGGCCTGCCGCTGGATCATCGACGAGGTGAAGCGGCGCGTGCCGATCTGGAAGAACGAACACTACGCCGACGGTGAATCGGGATGGCTGCACCCGTAGCCTGAACGATTCAGTTCGCCGAAGCGACGGGATTCGTGCATTTGATGCTTCGCGAACACGGATTTTAGGCGATCCGAACACGTGCACGGCGCTTTCGCCGCAGACTCGCGCCTTTCTCCGGCACGAGGTGCATGATGGTTCGCAGGCAATGGCAGATGGCGATGCTGGGATCGGCTCTGGCCGTTCTGGCGTCAGGTGTGGCGATCGCGGCCGACGGCGATCTGGATCCCGCGTTCGGCGAGGGCGGCGTCTCGACGATCGTGCCCGACGGCACGAGCACGATCGCGCTGATTCCGATGCGGGCGCTCGCGCTCGCGGACGGGAAACTGCTGTTTTCCGGCGCACATCACTATCTTCCGCCCGAGAATCCCCCGTTCGAGCCCGAGATCCGCGGCATGCTGATGCGCATGAACGCGGACGGCAGCGCCGATGCGAGCTTCGGTAATTCGTCGACGCCCGGCGTCGTCGTCCTGCCGGATCTCGTGCCCGGCACGCGCATCCAGTCCGTCGATGCGATGGTGCGGCTCGACGACGGCTCCATCGTCGGCGTCGGCTACGGCGTCGCCGACGCACCCACGCAGGGCTTCGTGGTCAAGCTTGGCCCGGACGGCGTGCCCGACGCGACGTTCGGCAACGGCGGCATCGCCTTGCTGCCGGACCTCAACCTGCACGCCGTTGCGGTCGACGCCGCGGGCCGCATCGTGGCCTGCGGCGAGCAGCTGCTCGATCATCTCAACACCAGCATGGTCGTGCGCTTCGACGCAGCGGGGGCACTTGACCCGGCGTTCGGCGACGACGGCATCGTCACGATCACGTGGTCCGATCCCGCGCAGGCGGGGTATCTTTCCGACATCGTTCCCACCGCGGAGGGCGGCATCATCGTCGGCGGGCGCTTCGCGGCGTACGGTCCCGGCATCAACAGCGATTTCGCGATCGCGAGGCTCGCACCGGACGGCTCGTTCGATACGGCGTTCGGCGGCAGCGGCTGGCGCGTGTTCCACGATGAATCCGGCACGTCGATGACGAACGGCATCGACCGGCTCGCGCTGCTGCCCGACGGGCGTATCGTGTTCGCCGGATACCACGCGGCCGGCAAGAATGTTCGCGGCGCCGTGCTCGGCCGTCTCGCCGCCGACGGCAGCACGGACGCGACCTTCGGCGACGCGACGACGCCCGGCTACCTCTATTTCGACGGCGTGCCTGACGTCCGCTCGATGAACGCGAGCGCGCTCGCGATCCAGCCCGACGGCAAGCCGGTCGTCGCGCTGACGTATTTCTCCTCGGCGGAAGACCAGCAGTTCCTTGCGCTGCGAGCGACGGGCGATGGCCTGCTCGACGCGAGCTTCGCCGACGCCGGGATCTTCCGGCTCGTGCTCGCGCCTTCCGGCATGCCGACGGATCTTCGCGCGCTGACCTTGCAGCAGGACGGCCGCATCGTGCTGGCCGGTCGCGCCGTCGAGAGTTTCGATCCGCCGCTGACGGACATGGCGGTCGTGCGGCTCCTCAATACGCCCGCCGCGACCGACGCGATCTTCGCGGACGGCTTCGACGGTTAGCGAGGAATGGCGTCCGACTGACGCGCCTCCGGATCGCGTCAGCCGGGCGGTGTCGCAACGGCGGCTGGAATCGGCCGCTCGCCGGCGAGTCCGCGCGTGCGGTCGAGCGCCGTCGCCCATGCCGATGCGAGCCCGGCCGCGTGATAGAGGCGCAGCTGCAGCAGCGAGGCTTCGTAACTCTGGCCGGCCCAGGGCGTCACACGCTCGACGACGGCGCTCGCCGCCGCGAGATCGCCCGTCTTGATCAACCAACCGGCAAGCGCGCCCGCCGCTTCCAGGATGTCGATCGGCACGCGGCCTTCGACGGCGTCGTCCAGCGCCGCATCGAACGCCGCGCGAGCCGTTGCCTCGTCGCCGCGTGCGAGCGCAAGCTCGGCCGCGGCGATCGAAGCGTAGATGCGAGCGGCGTGCGTCGGCGCGGCGTCGCGTCGTTGCTCGATGCGTCGCAGGCTCGCCGCAGCGGCATCGACATCGCCGCTTGCGATCCCGGCGCGTACCAGGACGAGCCAGTTGCGCACGCGCTCGCGGGCGTCGTCGGCGTCGACGAGCCTGTCGAATGCCGCCGCGGCGTCGTCCGCGGCTCCGGCGGCGTTCGACGCCGCCAGCTCGAAGCGTGCCGCGATTGCATCCGCGCGCCCGGCGAGCGACGGCGGAACGTCCGCGTGTTCCAGCTCCGCCCGTGACTGTGCAAGCAGCGTCCGCGCCTCGGACACGGACCCGTTCGCCGCGAGGATTTCCGCGCGCGTCAGCGCCGCGCCGAGGCGAAGCCGCGGATCGGCGACGCGCCCCGCGAGGTCGCGAAGCCGCGGCTCGATGCGCGCCGCGGCCGCGGGCTCGAGCAGCAGCAGCCGTGACTGCGCCGCAGCGTCCCAGCCGTTCAGCGCGGCGTAGTAGACGCGCATCGCCTCGAGCCGCGTAGCGGCGCGCTCGAATATTTCCGCGGCTTCGCGATAGCGGTCGCGCAGCATGTCCATCGCGCCGAGGTTGGCATCGAGAAAAGTCAGCGAGAGCGTGTCACCCGCGTTCTCGAGTGCGCCGCGCGCGCGAGCGAAGTCGCGCATCGCATCCTCGTCACGGTGCTGCGCGAAGCGTGCCGCAGCGCGGTTGCCGAACGATTTGCCGAGCTGGCCCTCGTTGCCGCTGGCGGCGAGGAGATCGATCGCCTCGTCGTGCAGCCTCTCCGCCGCCGCGGGCGCATTGCGCTGCAGCGCGAGCACGCCGAGCGCATCGAGGATACGCGCGCGCAGACGCGGATCGTGCTCGGCACCGACCTGGCTGAGCAGCGTGCGCAGCGCCGCTTCGGCTTCAGTAGCGCGGCCGGCCTGCGCGTCGACCTTCGCGATGCGGAAGCGGAGCTCGGGATCGGCACGCTGCTCCGGCGTCGCCTGCGCCGCGAGGCGACGCGCTTCGTCGAGATCATCGCTCAGCGTCGCTGCCTTGATGCGCTGGATCAGCGTGCGCAGCGAAGGCTCGCCATCCGCGGCCGTGATTGCACTTCGTGAAAGGCCCAGCTTTGCGCCTAGCAAGTTGGTGGCGGCAAGCGCCGCATCGAGCGGATCGCTCGCATTCGCGCGCACGGAAAGCGCGGGCCCACGCGCGGATGCAAGCTCCACCTCCCAGCCGGCTTGCGTCTCGGTCGCGCGGGGCTGAAGGACGAGTCGCGCTCCGACCGCGGCCGCCAGCCGATCGAGATCTTCGCGGTCGTGCGTGTCGAACGCGCGCGCCAGCGCGACGACGTTGTCGCTCGGCACGACCGTCGCGCCGTTCTCGCGCAGCCGGTTCGCGATCAGATCCATCATGCCGAGGCGAAGCCACGCGGTGTCGGCTGCCTCAGCCGAGGCGACCGGCAACACGACGACCGCATCGTGCGATTTCGGCGCAGCTGCGCGATCCTTGCCCGGCAGCATCGCGACGAACACGATGGTGGCGATCGCGGTCGCTGCGAGCATTGCGAACAGAACGGCCAGCCGATACCCGCGGCGCTGCTTGTTGTCGGTCTTCGGCGGCGTCGCGCTCGTAGCGGATTCGCCGGCGCTGCGATCGTCCGGCGGTGCGACGACGGCTTCCGTGGGGGCGACCCAGTGATAGCCGAAACCGACGACGGTGCGGATGACGTTCTGCGCACGCCCCGCGTCGCCAAGCGCACGGCGCGCGTGCAGGACGGTCTGGTTCAGCACGCTTTCGCCGACTTCCGCGCGCCCCCAGACCGCCGAGACGAGTTCGTCGCGCCCGACCGCGCGCTCGCGGTGCGCGACGAGATACACGATGCATTCGAACGACTTGGCAGGCAGGGCGATACGCTCGCCGCCGCGCCGCAGCTCCCGGGTCGAAGGGCACAGCAGGAAGTCGCCGAAGCGATAGCAATCTGTCGGCGGCATCGTGCCATTTCCGCCGACCGGGGTGCGGCTGTCAAGCCGTGATGAAACGTCTCAGGTCACGATGCCGTAATTCATATCAATTTCCCGATAAAACCTCTCCCGAGAGCGAATCCGCACATGCCAGATGCTGAAGGCGTGTCGTGCAGCGGACCCACTGAGTAGCGGTCCAAGCCTTTTTTTCTCGTAGGGCTGGCGGCCCCTTGGAGTGACTGCTAATCAGTGGCGCGGTCGGCCGCATAGGATTGCAGAAGGCAGTGCCTAGAGGCTGCAAAGTGCGCGGTATTCCGCAGAATGCAGACATTTTGCTCGAAAAAAAAGGTAATTCCTAACCTTTCCGGACCAAAATTGGTTTGATATCGGAAGTGGTCAA